>NZ_JAWLKE010000007.1:0-430957 GCF_033042225.1 Rhodococcus cercidiphylli | reverse complement strand
CCATCGCCCGCGAAATATTCGGCCTACTGAAGCCCACACCCAGCCCTTGACAGACATAGGAGCATCATTCAGTGGACGGGAGTGGAGCCTGCGGAATGACCCACAAGCGCAGTTCGGGGGTCAATGTCACATTGAGTGGACTTCGTTCGGGAGGATTGCGGGGTGGAGTATGCCTCGAATGCAGACGATGGGACACGGATCGCGTACACGGTGGTGGGGTCCGGCCCGCCGTTGTTGATGGTGCACGGCAGTTTTCTAACGCACACGATCTGGCGGACGTTCGGCTATGTGAAGGCGCTGCGCGGCGCTCGGCAGTTGATTCTCATCGACAGTCGCGGGCACGGCCGCAGCGAGAAACCCCATTCTCCCGACGCGTATGCGATGAGCACGATCGTCGGCGATCTGACGGCGGTGCTCGACGCGGTGGGCGCGGAGACCGTCGACTATCTGGGGTATTCGTTCGGGGCTCGGGCCGGGTTGGCGCTGACGGCAGCGGCTCCCGAGCGAGTGCGATCGCTGGCCGTCGGCGGCGGTAGTCACGGCGCTCAGGCCGGCGCGTTCGATCGCCTGTTCTTCCCCGGGTGCGCAGACGTGTTGGAGCAGGGTGGCATGGACGGGTTCCTCGAGGCGTGGAACAGCCACCGTATGTTCCCGATCGATGCCGGTACGCGAGCGGTGTTCTCCACCAACGACGCCCAGGCCATGGCCGCGTACATTCGAGCATCCGACGCCGATCCGGGCCTATCCGACGACGCGTTGCAGCAGTTCACCCAGCCGTCGCTGTTCTACGTCGGCAGTCAGGACGGCACCAGGCTCGACGACACCCGAGCTGCCGCGGCGCTGGTACCGAACTCCGAATTGCATGTCATCCGCGGATTCGATCACGCGACAACGATGGCGGCGTCCACCGAAGTGCTCGGGATTCTCGAACGGTTCTGGGACAAGTGACCTGAGCGTCCACTATTCGCCTCGAGAATCGGGATCCCGCCTCCCACCGCAAATAGTGGACAGCCACATCACCTCTTGAGTGCAGGGAACTGGTCGTCACGCCACTCGGTCTCCAGCGGTCCGACGGCCGCGTCCTCGCGGGCGCGCAGTTCCACTCGGCGGATCTTGCCCGAGATGGTTTTCGGTAGCTCGAAGAACTCGATTCGGCGCACCCGCAGGAACGGCGCAAGGTGCTCGCGGGCGTACTTGAGGATCTCGAACGCGGTGTCCTCGTTGGGTTCCCAGCCCGACGCCAATGCCACATACGCCTTGGGGACGGCCAGTCGCGTCTCGTCGGGGGCGGGCACCACCGCGGCCTCGGCAACGGCGGGGTGTTCGATGAGCACGCTTTCGAGTTCGAACGGGGAGATCTTGTAGTCCGAGGCCTTGAACACGTCGTCGGTGCGGCCGACGTAGGTGATGTAGCCCTCGGAGTCCCGTGATGCGACGTCGCCGGTGTGGTAGTAACCGTCGGCCATGACAGCGGCGTTGCGTTCGGGGTCGCCGAGGTATCCGGTCATCAGGTTGAACGGCTGCTGCGCCAGGTCGAGGCAGATCTCGCCTTCGTCGGCGAGTTCGCCGGTGGTGGGGTCGACGATCACCACCGGCACGCCCGGCAGCGGCCTCCCCATCGAGCCGGACTTGAGTACCGCGCCGGGTGTATTGGCAACCAGCGCAGTGGTTTCCGTCTGGCCGAACCCGTCGCGGATGTTCAGGCCCCACTCCCGCTGCACCCGCGAGATCACCTCGGGGTTGAGGGGCTCACCTGCTCCGATGGCCTCGCGTAGCGAACCACCGCCACCGGCGAGGTCGGCTTGAATCAGCATGCGCCACACCGTCGGTGGAGCACAGAACGTCGTCACCTCGGCCCGGCGGATCTGCTCGAGCAACGCTTTCGCGTCGAATTTTCCGTAGTTGTAGATGAAGATCGTCGCCTCGGCGATCCACGGCGCGAAGAAGCAACTCCACGCATGCTTGGCCCAACCCGGCGAGCTGATGTTCAGGTGCACGTCGCCCGGACGCAGACCGAGGAAGTACATGGTGCTCAGATGCCCGACGGGATAAGAGATCTGGGTGTGTTCGACGAGCTTGGGCTTGCTGGTGGTGCCGGAGGTGAAGTACATGAGAAGGCGGTCGGTGGGAGCCGTCACGGACTCGAACGGTACGGCCTCGACAGAACGAGCCTCGGCATAGTCGACCCAGCCATCTCGAGCGGAGGTGGCGATGCGCAGGTAGTCCCCGGGTACGTCGTCGAATTTGCCGGTGTCCGAGGGGTTCACGATCACTGCGCGCGCATTGCCGCGCACCACACGGTCGGTCAGGTCTGCGGGCCCGATGGCAGTGGTGGTCGGCATCAACACCGCGCCCAGTTTCATCACCGCGAGCATCGCTTCCCACAGTTCCACCTGATTGCCGAGCATCAGGATCACCGAGTCGCCGCGGCCGATGCCCTGTTGCTCGAGCCACCTGGCGACCTGGTCGGAACGACGCGCGATGTCGTCGAAGCTGTACTTGGCCTCGCTGCCGTCCTCTTCGACGATCCACAACGCAGTGCCGTCGTTGCCACGGGCGATCGCGTCGAACCAATCGATGGCCCAGTTGAACGTCTCACCGAACGACGGCCACTCGAAAGTCTCTACGGCGCGGTCGTACTCGCCGTAGGAGTCGAGCAGCAGGTCGCGAGCGTTCCTGAATGCCGTATGTGCCGATTCGGCCATGCTTCCTCCGTAGCCTGTGATGCTCATCACCGCCACGGTAGGGGAGATGAACAATCCCGCGCTACCCCTGAACGGGGGTGAGAACTCGGCTAGCCTCGCTCACCGTGGCCATCGGATACTTCGCGATCGCAGGTGCGCTGGGGTTAGTTCACGCCGCGTTTTCCGGCTACTGGGCTGCAGGTGGCCGATGGATGTTGAACACCGTCGGATCATTCGCCACGGAATGGGTCGAGACCGAACCGCAGACTGCGCGAACAGCACTGCTGGTGCTCACGCTGCTCAAACTTGCAGCGGCAATTCTTCCCGCCCTCGCCTACATGAACCGGCCGCGCCTGGCAGCACAGAACCGGACCAGGCTGCCGGCGATCGTCCTCGGCATATCCTGGCCCGGCTCGGTGCTGCTGATTCTCTGGGGCGGAACGTCGTTCGTCGGAGCGGTGATCGGCCTGATCGCCTCGGACGAGAACCGAAGCGTCAAGTACGGGCACCTGTTCTTCGACGGCATCTTCCTGCTCTGGGGTGCCACCCTGCTGACGGCGCTGATCCTCTCGCGGAAAGCGCCGTACCAGCCGCGCTAGATGCGCTCGCCTGTTTCCGGGTGGAAGAGGTGGATTGCTCCGTCGAGGCGCTTCAGTCCGATGCTCTCTCCGATCCTCGCCGGGGCACGCACTGCCGAACGCGCAACCAACGACACGGGTCCCCCGTCGAGTCCCTTCACCTTCGGGTCGTCGAGGTGCGCGTACACGTACGACTCGCTGCCGAGCTCCTCGATGAGATCGACCTTGCCCTCGAAGCCTTCGCCGCCGCCGTGGACGATGCCGATGTTCTCGGGCCGCATTCCGATGGTGACCTCGTCGATCCCCAGGCTCGCGAGCTTGGTCAGCTCGTCGCGCTCGAGCGGGAGCAGGAACTTACCGATCTGCACGCCGCCCGAGCCGATGGGTACCGTCATCAGGTTCATCGCCGGGGAGCCGATGAATCCTGCGACGAACGCGTTGACGGGGTGGTCGTACAGGTCTGTGGGAGAGGCGAACTGCTGCAGCTTGCCACCACGCAGGACGGCGACGCGATCACCCATCGTCATGGCCTCGACCTGATCGTGGGTGACGTAGACCGTCGTGGTGCCGAGCCGACGCTGCAACGCCGCGATCTGCGTACGCGTCTGCACCCGCAGTTTCGCGTCGAGGTTGGACAGTGGCTCGTCCATGCAGAACACCTGCGGCTCACGAACGATGGCGCGGCCCATGGCAACTCGCTGACGCTGGCCGCCCGAGAGCTTGCCGGGCTTGCGATCGAGGTACTCGGTGAGATCGAGCAGACGGGCCGCTTCGGCCACGCGTGCCTGACGCTTCTCGAGGCTCACTCCGCGCATCTTGAGCGCGAAGCCCATGTTCTCGCCGACGGTCTTGTTGGGGTAGAGCGCGTAGTTCTGGAACACCATGGCGATGTCGCGGTCCTTGGACGGGACGCCCACCATGTTCTTGCCGCCGATTTCGATTGCGCCGCCGTCGATCTCCTCCAGACCGGCGAGCATCCGAAGTGCGGTGGACTTGCCGGAGCCGGACGGTCCGACCAGGACGACGAACTCGCCGTCCTTTATGTCGAGGTCGAGGGAATCGACGGCGAGCGAATCGGCACCTTCGTAGACGCAGGATGCCTTCTTGTACGTGATTGCAGCCATGAGACTTTCTCCTATTTGATGGCGCCGAAGGACAGACCGCGCACGAGCTTGTTCTGCGCGAACCATCCGGCAAGGACGACGGGGAGTGCTGCGAACGTCGCAGCGGCGGAAAGCTGGGCCCAGTACAGGCCCTGGCCGGTGATGAATCCGACGAGGTACACCGGAATCGTCTGGGCCTGAACGGCAGTGAGGTTGACGGCGAAGAAGAACTCGTTCCACGAGAAGATCACGCAGATCAACGACGTCGCTGCGATACCGGGAGAGACGAGCGGCAGGATCACCTCGCGGACCGACGTCCACAGCGACGCACCGTCCATGCTGGCGGCCTCGAGCAGTTCCGACGGCACCTCCATGAAGAACGAGCGCATCATCCACACGGCGATAGGCAGATTCATCGCGGTGTAGAGAATCACCAGTGCCCAGATGTTGTCGAGCATGCCGATGTCACCGACGATGACGTACAGCGGAACGATGACGGCCACGACGGGCAGCATCTTGGTGGAGATGAAGAAGAACAGCACGTCCTGGGTTTTCTTCACCGGCCGCAGCGACAGCGCGAATGCTGCCGGAACACCCAGCAGCAGAACGAGAATCGTCGAGACGATCGTCGCGAACGCCGAGTTCAGCAGGGTGGTGCCGATGCCGCTCTCGAGGACACCTCGATACTGATCGAGGGTGGGGGTGAAGATCAGCTTCGGCGGGTTGGAGTAGGCGTCGGCCTCCTGCTTGAAGCCGGTGATCACCATCCAGAGAACCGGGAAGAAGAAGGCGATACCGGCCACCCAGGCAACGAACGACCAGATCGTGCCCGGGCCCCACTTGCTCTTCTTCCGGATCTCCTGCCCGTCGGAGGTCTGCGCGACGGCCTTCTTCTTGCTCGTGGTTGCCGTGCTCATCACGCCGCCTCCTCGTTTGCGCTGAAGCTCTTGAAGATCAGTCTCAGCGCCAGTGTGCTGAGAACGATGGTTGCCACCACGGTGACGACGCCCATGGCCGCGGCCTGACCGATGTCGAAGCCGAGGAAGGCACGCTGGTAGATGTAGAACGGCAAGTTCGCCGACGCGACTCCCGGTCCACCGGAGGTCATCATGTAGACGGCATCGAAGGTGTTGACCAGATAGATCGCACCGAGGACGGTGCCGAGTTCGATGAAGCGGCGCAGGTGCGGCAACGTCAACTCACGGAAGAGTTTGAACGGGCCTGCCCCGTCGACACGCGCAGCCTCGGCGATGTCCTTCGGCATGGACTGCAGGCCGGCGAGGATCAGCAGCATCATGAACGGCGTCCACTGCCACACGAGGTTCGTCATGACCGCGGCCAGCGGGAACCGCGACACCCAGTCGATCTCACCGACTCCGAACGGGCTCAGCGCGAAGTTGATCAGGCCGAAGACGGGATCGAACATCGTCGTCTTCCAGATCAGCGCACCGGCGACCGGGGTGACGAGAAACGGGGTGATCAGCAGCGTGCGAATCAGGCTTCGTCCGATGAACTTTCGATCGAGCAGCAGAGCGAGGGCCAGGCCGAGGACCACCGAGATGATCACGGTTCCGACGATCATGATCACGGTGTTCATCGCGACCTCGCGGAACTGACTGTCGCGGAACACGTCGATGTAGTTGTTCAGACCGTTGAACTCACGCGAACCCGGACGAACGAGGTTCCAGGACTGCGTCGAGTAGTACAGCGTGAACAGGAACGGGATCTGCGTGACGATGATGGCGAACACCAACGCCGGCAACAGTGGCCCGCGTCGACGCCACCCCTCTGCCTTGGAGATGGTTCTCGGTCTCGGTACGAACTTCTCCGGTTCGGCCGGAGCCGTCCGTTCTTCGGTGGTGGTCATCCCTGGTCCTCCTGGTACGTCCTGCCGACCACTTCGGCGTATTGCTGCGCTTGGTCGAGCGCGTCGTCGACGCTGATCTGTCCGGCGATCGCGGCACTGATCTGTTGGCTGACCCGGGTACCGAGGTCCTGGAACTCCGGAATGGTCAGGAACTGGACTCCGGTGTACGGAACCGGATCCACGGTGGGGTCGTTCGGGTCGGCACTGTCGATGGAGTCGAGGGTCAGCTGACCGTAGGCCGCCGACGCCTCCGCGTACTCGGGAATCTCGTAGGTCGAGAGTCGACTTCCGGGAGGCACACGCTCCCACCCGAGTTCGTTACCGACCTTGTTCAGATATTCCTTGCTGGTCATCCACGAAACGAACTTCCATGCCTCGTCGGGTGCCTCGCTGGTCTTGGGGATGCCCAGTGCCCAGGAGTACAGCCAACCGTTGTCGCCCTTGGCCGCCGACGGGGCCTTGGCGTAACCGATCTGCCCGACGACGTTGCTCGACGACGGGTCCTCGAGGACCGAGACGGCCGAGGTGGCGTCGTACCACATGGCGGTGTTGCCCTGGGAGAGTTGCGTTCCGCACTCACTGAACCCACTGGTCGCCGCGCCGGCCTGACCGTGCTCACGCACGGTGTCGACGTAGAACTGCACGGCTTCGCGTACCTCGGGACTGTTCAGCTGGGCGTTCCAGTTCTCGTCGTACCAGCGGCCGCCGAACGCGTTGATGACCGTGTTGAGCGGTGCGAGCACCTCACCCCAGCCGGGCTTGCCGCGCAGGCAGATTCCGGACAGGCCCGGGCTGTCGAGAGCGGCTGCGGCGTCGGCCACCTGCTGCCAGGTGGGCTCGGCAGGCATGTCGATACCGGCCTGCTCCATCAGATCCTTGCGGTACATCAGGAACGACGATTCACCGTAGAACGGCACCGAGTACATGCTGCCCTCGTACGACAGCGACTCCTTCAGCGTGGGAATGAAGTCGTCCTCGTCGTAGCCCGGCGTGGCGTCGGCGTACTCGGAAAGATTGGTCAGCCAACCGTTCTCGGCCCACTGCGGGGTCTCGAAGTTGCTGATCATCACCACGTCGAACTCACCGCCGCCGGTCGCGACCGAGGCCGTGATCTTGGCTCGGGCCTCGTTCTCCGAGAGCGACACGAACTTCAGGTTGATACCCGGGTTCTCCGCCTCGAACTCCGGAGCAAGCGAAATGGCATCGGACATCTGCGAATTCGAGACGATCGCGACGGTGACCGTCGTACCGTCACCATCACCACCGAACGAGCCGGCACCGGCACATCCGGACACCACCAAGGTCGTCGCGAGCGAGGTCGCGACAACCACCTTCGGTAGAACTTTCACTGAGATACCTTTCCATTCGACGCTGATGTGGATCGATCCACAAGCCAACGCGCACTTTCGATGTCGGTGACCAAGATCGATGCCAGTCCACCGCGCAGTGCACCGAGCAGCGCTTCGTGTTTTCGTTTTCCGCCCGTGACGAGCACCGCCCGATCGCAGGCCCTGATGGCGTCGAGCCCCACCGACACGGTTCGGCCGGGGAGTGATCCGCCGGTGTCCTTGCCGTCGGCGTCGTAGAACCGTCCGCCGATCTCACCGACCGCACCGAGTCGGCGCAGTTCGTCGAGCACCTCGAGGTCGATGAAGCTGCCCTCGAACAATGTGGTGGACGTGGAAACGGGACCGATGCCGTACATCATCACATCGGCATCGGTCCCGGCTTTGAGTGCGCGAGAGATCACGGAGTCCTGCTCCAACGCAACGACAGTAGCCTGATCGGCGTACAGCGGCGCATTGAGCCTGATGGGTGTCGCCTGCAGGTACGCAGCGCACCGTCCGAGTGTGTACTCGACGCCGGTCTGGTAGTCGGCCGAGGTGATGGAACCGTCGAGTTGCACCACCGCAGCACATTTGGTGGACCTGGTCTTGAGCGAGCTGGCGACCGCCACCGTCTCGGGTCCCCAGGTGAAGCCCAGCACATCCTTGTCCTGGAGCCGACGAGAGAGCAGCGTCGCCGCTGCCCGGCCGAGGGAACCGTAGCCGGCGTCCGTGCCGTCGATGACGTCCGAGACGACGAGCACCTCGGTCAGCCCGAACTGCGCTTCGAGTTCACGCTCGATGTCGGCGTGCACGGTGCCCTGCAGGTCGTCGGGAACGTTGATCTCGATGGTCACCAGTCCCTGGGTGCGAGCGCGTGCAACCAACCGCCCTGCTGTGGGGCGTGAGACACCGAGCTTCACGGCGATCTCGGCCTGAGTCGCGCCTTCGAGGTGGTACATGGTCGCGGCGCGCAGAGCCAGGCGCAGATCCTCTCCGGACCGCGGAGACTTCGACCCCGCCGGACCGGATGACGATCCATCCATTTCGCCTCCCAAGTTGTGAGCAGATGCTCAGCTCGTGCTCATCTGCTCACTAAGCTAACATTAAGGTGTGATCTACACAACACCCCCCGACGGCGGGCGGCCCGTGCCACAGTCCATGCAGGCCAGCGTCCTCACCGCAGCACAGGAGATACGACTCGAAGAACGGCCCGTCCCCACCCCCGCGCCCGATCAGGTCCTCGTACAGGTCACGGCGGTCGGGGTGTGCGGTTCCGACGCGCACTACTACCGGGAGGGGCGCATCGGCGAGTACGTGGTCGACGGCCCCCTGGTACTCGGGCACGAGGCCGCGGGCGTCATCGTGGCCGTGGGCAACGACGTCTCCGACACCCGCGTCGGGCAGCGCGTGTCCATCGAGCCGCAGCGCCCCGATCCCACCAGCGCTCAGTCCCGCGCAGGCCGCTACAATCTGTGCCCGGCCATGGAGTTCTTCGCGACGCCGCCCATCGACGGCGCGCTCGCGGAGTACGTGTTGATCCAATCGACCTTCGCCCACGACGTCCCCGACGACATCTCCGACGAGGCTGCTGCGCTCTTCGAACCGCTGTCGGTGGGCATCGCGTCGGCCCAGAAAGCGCGGATCTCCGCGGGCTCGAGCGTGCTCATCGCGGGAGCGGGGCCCGTCGGGCTCGTCACCGCGCAGGTCGCGCGCGCGTTCGGTGCCACCGAGGTGATCGTCACCGACATCGACGCTTCCCGCCGGGCCAACGCGCAGAGGTTCGGCGCGACTCGCGTGCTCGACCCCGCCGCCGAGGACGTGCGCTCCCTGACGGTCGATGCGTTCATCGACGCGTCCGGTGCGGCCCGAGCCGTGATCGACGGCATCCACGCGGTCCGGCCCGCAGGCACGGTCGTCCTCGTCGGCATGGGTGGATCAGATTATCCGCTGCCGATCTCGCTGATCCAGAACCGAGAATTGCTGCTCACCGGCGTCTTTCGCTACGCCAACACATGGCCGATCGCACGCGCGCTGGTGGCGTCGGGCATGGTGGATCTCGACGCGATGGTGACGGCGCGATTCGGGCTCGATGGCGTCGAGGATGCATTGAACGCAGACAGGCAACCCGGAAGCATCAAAGCCGTAGTGATTCCAGGACTTTCGAAGGAGAACGACGCATGAAGTTGAACTCGCAGAACCTCGCCGACTTCATCGAGGACGTCGCGGTTCCGACGTACGACCGATCCGAGGTGACGGTCGGCATCGTGCATTTCGGTGTCGGCGGCTTCCATCGCGCCCACCAGGCGATGTACGTCGACCGTCTGTTGCAGCAGGGGCAGGCGCTGGACTGGGGAATCTGCGGCGTCGGCGTACTGCCCGGCGACCGGAGAATGAACGACGTCATGCAGGCACAGGACTGCCTGTACACGTTGGCGCTCAAGCATTCCGACGGCACGTGGGACACCCGCGTCATCGGTTCCATCGTCGAGTACCTCTTCGCACCGGACGACGCCGAGGCCGTGATCGAGAAGATGGCAGCCGACACGACGAAGATCGTCTCGCTCACCATCACCGAGGGTGGCTACAACTTCTCCGCGACGACGGGCGAGTTCGACGCCGACAATCCGGCCATCGTCGCCGACCTCGCCGACGGCGCTGTTCCCGCAACGACATTCGGCCTCGTGATCGAAGCATTGGCTCGACGCAAGAGCCGCGGAATGGCACCGTTCACCATCATGTCCTGCGACAACATCGAGGGCAACGGACACATGGCGCAGTCGACGTTCACCGCGTTCGCGCGCCTGAAGGACCCGGCGTTGGCCGACTGGATCCAAGCCGAGGGCGCGTTCCCCAATTCGATGGTCGATCGCATCACGCCGGTCACGACACCGGAAGTGACCGAGCAACTTTCGTTGCGCTACGCCATCGACGATCAGTGGCCCGTTGCAGGCGAGCCGTTCACGCAGTGGGTGCTCGAGGACAACTTCACCCTCGGCCGTCCACCGCTGGAAGAGGTGGGCGTGCAGGTGGTCGAGGACGTCACCCCCTACGAGCTGATGAAGCTGCGGTTGCTCAATGCCAGCCACCAGGCGCTCGCGTACTTCGGCTACCTCAGCGGCTATCGCCTCGTCCACGAGGTGTGCCAGGATTCGCTGTTCGCCGACTTCCTGCTCGCCTACATGGACGAGGAGGCGACCCCGACGCTGCAGCCGGTCCCCGGCATCGATCTGACCGACTACAAGAAGACGTTGATCGAGCGGTTCTCCAACCCCGAGATCCGCGATACCGTCGCTCGCCTGTGCGCCGAGTCCTCGGACCGAATCCCCAAGTGGCTCTTACCTGTCATCCGCAAGAACCTCGAGACCGGCGGTGAGATCACCCGCTCCACCGCAGTGGTGGCCAGTTGGGCTCGATACGCCGAGGCCGTCGACGAGTCCGGCGAGCCCATCGAGATCGTCGACCAGCTCAAGGATTCACTGGTGCCGATCGCGCAGAGTCAGCGCGAGAACCCCACGGCGTTCATCGCCAACCGCGCAGTGTTCGGGGATCTGATCGACAACGAGCGGTTCGTGGCCGAGTACACGAAACAACTGTCGTCTCTGCAGGAGCGGGGAGCACGCGAGACGCTGGAATCGCTCAGGTCGACTCACTGAATCGTTCGGCGTCTCGAACCTGACCGGAGACGATGACGGTATCGCCCGCACCGATCACCGTGTCGGCCGTGGCGTAGGTGAATCCTTCGCCCTGTCGCTTGACCGCGACGACGGTGACGCGATGTTTGGTGCGTATTCCGCTTTCGCCCAGCTTCTTTCCGATGATGGAGGCGGGCGGAGAGGTCTTGATCATGGCGAAACCGTCGTCGAATTCGATGTAGTCCATCATTCGGCCGCGCACCAGATGGGCGACGCGCTTACCCATGTCGTGCTCGGGCCGCACCACATGGTGCACGCCGATCTGGTTGAGGATCTTGGCGTGCGCGTTGCTGATCGCCTTGGCCCAGATGTTGGACACCGACAGGTTGATCAGCGCGGACGCGGTCAGCAGACTTGCCTCGAGATCGGATCCGATGCCCACGACTGCGCGGTCGTACTCGTGAACCGACAGTTGGCGCAACGACTCCTCGTCGGTGGTGTCGGCCACGGCCGCGTGTGTGAGTCGGTCCGAGACACGTTGCACCACAGCCTCGTCGGTGTCGATGCCGAGGACCTCGACGCCCTGGCCCATCAGTTCCAGCGCCAGCGACTTGCCGAAGCGGCCGAGGCCGAGGACGACGACGACGTCGGAGGACGGTTTCCTAGCCAATGAACGGCCTTTCCGTGGGGAGCGTGTAGCGCCGACCGCGGTCGCGGGCGGCGAGGGCGCTGACGAGAGTGATGGAACCGATGCGGCCCAGGTACATCAGCACGATCAGGATCATCTGTCCCCACCCGGGCAACTGTGCGGTGATACCGGTCGACAGACCGACGGTGGCGAAGGCCGAGACGACCTCGAACAGCAGGACGTCGAGGTCGAAGTCCGTGCCCGCCAGCAACGCGACGACCGGGAGCATGACCAACGCGACGCCGATCAGTGCCACGGTCAACGCCTGACGTTGCACGCGCGCGTCGATCCGACGATCGAACACCGTCACCTCTCGGTCACCTCGGATCTCGGCCAGGATGACGAACAGCAGTAGTGCGAACGTGGTGACCTTGATGCCGCCTGCGGTTCCGCCGCTGCCACCACCGATGAACATCAGGACGTCGGTGACCAGCAGGGTCGCGTTGTCGACATCCGCGTAATCGACGCTGTTGAACCCTGCGGTTCGGGGCATGATTCCCTGGAACGTCGCGACGAGCATCTTGTCCCAGAAGCCGAATCCTCCCAGCGTTCTGGACCACTCGAAGAGCATCACGACCGTCGGTCCGAGTACCAACAGAACTCCGGTGACGGTCAGCGTCAGTCGTGTGTGCAGCGACCAGCGGTGGGGCGAGCGACCGCCCTTGGCTCGGGACCGAACTCGACGGGCGATCTCGAAGAGAACCGGAAATCCGATGCCGCCCAACACGACCGCGATCAACAGTGGAATGCAGATCCATGGATCGGTGGCGAACCCGATCATGTTGTCGCTGAACAGCGCGAAGCCGGCGTTGTTGAACGCGGAGACCGCATGAAAGGTCCCCAGCCACAGAGCACGACCGAGAGACTCGTCGTATCCGAGGAAGAAGCGCGCCGCGAGGGCTGTCGCGACGACGCTCTCGATGATCAGACTGGTGCGGAACACGCCGACGACGACGCTCCGGACATCACCCAGCCCCGAGGTACGCACCTCCGCGGCCGCGTTGAGCCTGCCGCGCAGACCTATTCGATCGGCAAGGACCAGACCGACCAGGGACGCGATCGTCATGATCCCGAACCCGCCGATCTGAATCAGGGCAAGGATCACGCCCTGCCCGAATCCCGACCAGTACACCGGAGTGTCCACCACGATCAGGCCGGTCAGACTGACGGCCGAGGTGGACGTGAACAACGCCTGCAGAAACCCGGTCTCGCTGCCGGGCACGGTCGCCGCCGGCAGCGACAGCACGCCCGCACCGATCGCGATGGCGAGCGCGAACCCTGTGGCCATGACCCGAACCGGCGTCGGCCTGAAGATCGCGGACCATCGCGATGCCTGGTGAGCGTCTGTCACCCGAGAAACAGTACGCTCCGCTTCGCCCCATGCGAGTGGAAGAGCCGCTTCGCGGCACGTGCACGAAAACTCGTAGCAGAGGTCGAGTTTCCGTGCACCTGGGTCATTCCGCGGGCTCCACTCCCGCGCACCTGCGCGTCAGCGCTCCACTCCCGCGCACCTGGGTCATTCCGCGGGCTCCACTCCCGCGCACCTGCGTGTCAGCGCTCCACTGCCCGCGGCCCCAATGCACTGATGTTCGACGCGATATCGGCGACTCGGCCCACGAACGTGTGGTGCGTGACGCCCGACGAGTGGGGCGTCATCAGCACGTTGTCGAGTTCGCGAAACGGCAGCGAACTCGGTTCGCCCACACCGTCCGGCCCCGGGTAGCGGTACCAGACATCGATGGCAGCTGCGGCGATCTCGTCGCGAGACAGTGCGTCGAACAGTGGCTGTTCCTGCACCAAGGGCCCACGGCCGACGTTGACGAGTATCCCGTCCTCACCCAGCCTCCGAAGTTCGTCGGCACCGATCATCCCGCGAGTGTGCTCGTTCAGCGGTGCGGAGACCACGACAACATCCGCGAAATCGGCGAGCCTCGTCAAACCCCCTGCATCAGCGACCCATTCGAGGCCCTCATCCGGAGCTCGTCCACTCCCGGTGACCGCAGCGCCGGTTGCCCCATAGGCCTGGAACAGTTGCCAGGTTCTTCGACCGATATGCCCGAAGCCGACAAATCCGATGCGGGCACCGCTCAGCGACAACGGTTGCGCGATGGTCGGGTCGTAGACGGCGGTCACGAACCGCCCCTCGCGCAGCGCCCGATCCTGTTGCAGAAACTTACGTCGCAACATCACGGTCGCAGCAACGACATACTCGGCAATCGACTGCTCGTGGTGAAACGTGTTGCACACCTGCACATCGTCTGCCAATCCGGAACGATCGACATTGTCCGTTCCAGCGCCCGCGACGTGCACCATACGCAGATTCGGCGCAGCGGCACCCATGGCCGCACTGAACTTGCCGCCGACGTAGACGTCCGCGTCGGCAAGTTCGTCGATGACCCGACTCTCGTCGAACGGTACGCACCACACCACCTCGGCATCGGCGGGCAGACCCGACTCGAACTGCTCCCGATGCGGCAGCACATTACGGTCGCCGACGACGATCTTCATCCGCGCACCGGAACTCATCGCACCAGGGCCGGCCGCTTGCTGTCGAACGTCCATCCCTCGATCAGGTACTGCATACCGATGGAGTCGTCGCGGGAACCGAGACCTTCCTTCTGGTACAGCTCGTGCGCCGCATCGATCTGCTCGAAGTCGAGCTCGACACCCAGACCCGGCTTGTCGGGCACGGTGAGGTAGCCGTCCTCGATCGTGAACGGCTTTTTGGTCACTCGCTGTCCGTCCTGCCAGATCCAGTGCGTGTCGATGGCCGTGATCGTTCCTGGAGCGGCCGCGGCGACGTGGGTGAACATGGCCAGTGACACGTCGAAGTGATTGTTGGAGTGCGAACCCCACGTCAGACCCCACGCATCGCACAGCTGCGCTACGCGGACAGAACCGGCCATCGTCCAGAAGTGCGGGTCGGCCAACGGGATGTCCACGGCACCGGATCGGATGGTGTGGCCCATCTCGCGCCAGTCGGTGGCGATCATGTTGGTCGCGGTCTGCAACCCGGTGGCGCGCTTGAATTCGGTCATCACTTCTCGACCGGAGAATCCGCCCTCCGGTCCGACGGGGTCTTCGGCGTAGGCCAGGACATCGCGCAGTCCACGGCACGTCTCGATGGCGTCCTTCAACAACCAACCGCCGTTGGGGTCCAACGTGATTCGAGCCTCGGGGAATCGCTCGGCCAGTGCGCGCACCGCAGCGGCCTCCTCGGCGGCGGGCAGCGCACCACCCTTGAGCTTGAAGTCCTGGAATCCGTATCGGGCCTGCGCCGCCTCGGCGAGGCGCACGATCGACTCGGGATCCATGGCCTTCTCGTGCCTGATGCGCATCCAGTCGTCTGCCCCGGCGGCCTCGTCGGCTGCACCACGGTAGGCGAGGTCGGTCTTGGTGCGATCGGCGACGAAGAACAGGTAGCCCAGAGCCTGAACCTTGTCACGCTGTTGACCGTCTCCCAGCAACGCGGCGACGCTGACGCCGAGATGCTGGCCGAGTAGATCCAGTAACGCCGATTCCACCGCGGTCACAGCGTGAATCGCGATCCGCAGATCGAAGGTCTGCGCGCCACGGCCCCCGGCATCACGATCCGCGAACGTGCGGCGCATCTCGGCCAGCACGGCGTTGTACCGTCCGATGCCCTGGCCCTCGACGAGTACCCGCGCATCGTCGAGAGTCTGCCGAATCGCCTCTCCACCCGGCACTTCACCGACGCCGATGCGCCCATCCGAATCGGTGAGCACCACCAGATTGCGGGTGAAGTACGGGGCGTGGGCTCCACTGAGGTTCAGCAGCATGTCGTCGTGACCGGCAATGGGAATGACGCGCATCTCGGCGACGACGGGGGTGCTCGTGGGGACGCTCATGTCCGACCTCTCTCATACGCCATCGGTGACTCGGCTCACAGACGAGACTAGGACTCCCGATCGATTCATGTCCAAGACCATCTGCGCATCGACCGATGCAGTAGTGGCATCGGTACGCACAACGGGAGCCCATCACACCTGGCAGCGCGATCGATACCGAGAGTGGATCGAATACGACTTTTTTAGACTTGGACATGTATCGATCGCCCTTCTACCGTGGTGAGCTATGAGCCAGGTCACGCCTCGGCGTCAGTGCACGCACCGCATCACAGCCCTAGGAGTCACCCCATGACAGCGTCGACGACACAGTCCACCAATCTCACCGGCCGGATGATCATCGCCGGCGTCCCGGTATTCGGTGCCGGCGCGCAGATTCACGGAATCGACCCCAGCACCGGCAGAGATCTCGAACCCGCCTATGGGCACGGAGACAACAACGACGTCGAGAAGGCCTGTGCCGCAGCGGCCGACGCATTCGCCGACTACCGGGCCACGTCCTCGGAGACCCGCGCGCAGTTCCTCGAGACCATCGCCGACAACATCGCAGCGCTCGGCGACACCCTGATCGAGCGCACCGTCGCCGAGTCGGGGCTTCCGCTGGCCCGCATCACCGGCGAGGTCGGCCGCACCACCGGGCAACTGCGTCTGTTCGCTTCCGTTCTGCGCGAGGGTAGTTGGAACGGAGCCCGTATCGATCCGGCCCAGCCCGAACGCGCGCCCCTCCCCCGCGCCGACATCCGCCAGCGACAGATCCCCCTGGGACCGGTAGCAGTGTTCGGAGCCAGCAACTTCCCACTCGCCTTCTCCGTCGCCGGCGGCGACACCGCGTCCGCCCTCGCAGCCGGATGCCCCGTAGTGGTCAAAGCACACGACGCCCACCCGGGAACGTCCGAGTTGGTCGGCCGCGCAATCGCCGACGCGGTGTCCTCCACCGGAATGCCCTCGGGCACATTCTCACTGCTGTTCGGCTCCGGCCGCGGACTCGGTACCGCTCTGGTGACGGACCCTCGCATCAAGGCCGTCGGCTTCACCGGATCACGCTCGGGCGGAACGGCTCTCGTCGCCGCGGCGGCCGGTCGCCGCGAGCCCATCCCGGTGTACGCCGAGATGAGTTCCATCAACCCCGTGTTCGTCCTGGACGGCGCACTCGCCGCCCGGGGAGCCGAACTCGGCCGCGCCTTCGTCGCATCGCTGACCATGGGCTCGGGCCAGTTCTGCACCAACCCCGGTCTCGTCATCGCCGTGGACGGCCCCGGCCTGCAGTCCTTCACCGAGGCAGCAACCGCCGCTGTCCAGGAGTCCACACCCACCACGATGCTGACCCCGAACATCGCCGCGAGCTACGCCGAGGGCGTCGACACTTTGAGCGAAGTCGTGACCGAGCTCGCCAGGGGTACCGACGCACAGGCCCCGAACGCCTGCCGCGCAGCGCTGTTCGCCACCGACGCCGATACGTTCCTCACCTCCGACGCAGCGCAGGCCGAGGTGTTCGGCGCGTCGAGCCTCATCGTTCGTTGCACCGATGCACAGCAGGTTCGCGACGTCGCCGCGCTCCTCGAAGGGCAGCTGACCGCCACTGTCCATGCCGACGAGTCCGATCACGCCGAGGCAGGCAAACTCCTCTCGGTTCTCGAACTCAAGGCAGGCCGCATCCTGTTCGACGGATGGCCCACCGGCGTCGAGGTAGGCCACGCAATGGTCCACGGCGGTCCCTTCCCTGCCACCTCCAATTCCCGCACCACCTCGGTCGGATCTCTGGCCATCGAGCGCTTCCTGCGTCCTGTTTCCTACCAGGATGTGCCGAAGTCTCTGCTGCCCAGTGCAATTGCCGACGGCAACCCAGAGGGCATCTTCCGCCGCGTCGACGGCCAGCTCACCCAAGACTGACTCACCCCCACCTAGTTCTCGAGGAGACCACCATGCTCGACGGAGTCCTGTTCTTCCCCGTCACCCCGTTCACTGCCGCCGGTGAGGTCGATTACGACCTGCTGGCCGCGCACATCGCGAAGGGTGTCGATGCGGGACCCGGTGGAGTGTTCATCGCGTGCGGCACCGGCGAATTCCATGCTCTCGAAAGCGAGGAGTTCGGCAAGATCGTGCGCACCGCGGTCGACGTCGTTGCCGGCCGCGTACCCGTGTACGCCGGTGCAGGCGGATCCGTCGCCCAGGCAAAGGCATTCGCGGCGAGCGCGGAGGCCAACGGAGCCGACGGAATCCTGTTGCTCCCGCCCTATCTGGTGACGATGCCGCAGGCCGGGTTGGTCAACTACACCAAGGCCGTTGCCGGCGCCTCGGATCTGCCACTGATCGTCTACAACCGCGGCAACGCTCGCTTCACCGAGGACTCGGCCGTCGAGGTGGCGCAGCTGCCCACCGTCGTCGGATTCAAGGACGGCACTGGTGATCTCGATCAGGTCGGCCGCATCGTTCGCGCGGTACTGGACGCGCTGGAACCGTCGGGCAAGCCCTTCCAGTTCTTCAACGGCCTGCCCACCGCCGAGGTCTCGCAGCAGGCCTACCGGGCCATCGGTGTCACGCTGTACTCCTCGGCAACGTTCGCCTTTGCGCCCGAGCTTGCGCTGGCGTTCTACCGATCCCTCGACAGCGGAAACGAGAAGCTCACAGCCGCACTGCTGCGCGAGTTCTTCCACCCGCTGGTTCGCCTGCGCGACAAGGTTCCCGGCTACGCCGTCTCTCTCATCAAGGCAGGCGTGACGATGGAGGGCATCGCGGCAGGCCCCGTGCGTCCGCCACTGGTGGACATCAGTGCACCGCACCTCGAGGAACTGACCGCGATCGTCGCCGCCGGCCGGGCCGCGCTGGCGGACGAGCTCGCGGTGCACTGATGCAGGATCCGATTCTGATCACCGGCGCTCGGATCACCCCGATCGCGTTCGTCGACCCTCCGTTGCTCAACACCGTCGGTGTACATCAGCCGTACGCACTGCGCGCCATCATCCAGCTCGATACCGATGCAGGCGTCGTCGGACTCGGTGAAACGTACGCCGACACCGCACACCTGGCTCGTCTCGACGCGGCGGCCCAGGCCATCACCGGCCTGGACGTGTTCGCACTCAACGCGATTCGTGACGCCGTCGACTCCGTACTCGGAACCCTGTCGATCACCGGTGGTGACGGCGTCGCCGGAATGATCACCACGGCCAGCACCACCGACCGTGTGTTCTCACCCTTCGAGATCGCCTGCCTGGACGTCCAGGGAAAAGTACTGCAACGACCGGTGTCGGATCTGCTCGGCGGCAAGGTGCGCGATTCGGTTCCGTTCAGCGCGTACCTGTTCTACAAGTGGGCTGCGCATCCCGGGCAGCAGCCCGACGAATGGGGTGAGGCGATCGATCCGGAAGGCCTGGTTCGGCAGGCTCGAAAGATGATCGACGAGTACGGCTTCGAGGCCATCAAGGTCAAGGGCGGCGTCTTCCCGCCCGACGAGGAGATCGCCGGTATCAAGGCCCTGCGGGAGGCATTCCCCGGGCTACCGCTCCGGCTGGACCCCAATGCAGCGTGGACCGTCGACACCTCCATCCGCGTTGCCGCCGAGCTCGACGGCATCGTCGAGTATCTCGAGGACCCGACACCAGGACTCGACGGGATGGCCGAGGTCGCGCGAGAGGCGAAGATGCCACTCGCCACCAACATGTGCGTCGTCGCGTTCGATCATCTACGGCCCGCGGTGGTGAAGGATTCGGTGCAGGTGGTGTTGTCCGATCACCACTACTGGGGCGGCCTGCAACGATCGAGGTTGCTCGCCGGTATCTGCGAGACCTTCGAGCTGGGTCTGTCGATGCACTCGAACAGCCACCTCGGCATCAGTCTGGCCGCCATGGTGCACCTGGCCGCGGCGACGCCCAATCTGACCTACGCCTGCGATACGCACTGGCCGTGGAAGAACGAGGACGTCGTCGTACCCGGGGTGTTGAACGTCGTCGACGGTGCGGTGGCCGTGCCCACCGGGCCGGGGTTGGGCATCGAGATCGACGAGGACGCCCTCGCAGCGCTGCATCAGCAGTACCTCGACTGCGGTATCCGCGATCGCGACGACACCGGCTACATGCAGAGCATCGATCCGAGCTTCGAGAACACGTGCCCACGCTGGTAGGGGGCTAAACTCGCCAGCAGGTCGTGGGGACCGTGCGAGAGGCTAGTGGTGTGAACAGTGGCTGGCAGTACTCTCCTGCGTCGGTAGCGCGGACGTCCGGGGTCAATTGCCTCGTCAGCGGGTTGGTCGGTGTCGTCATCGTCGTCGCGGCGTCCCCCCGGGCCGCCGCGGTCCTGTGTGCGTTGGCTGTGCTGTGGTGCGCACTGGGCGTCTACATGATCGCCGCAGCACCGGTACTTTCCCGGCGGCTGTACCTGTTGATGCATCTGTCGGGCCTGACGAGTATCGCCTTGTTCTGCACCGCTGCGGGCGGCGAGATCGCGGCTTTGTCCGGGATCTTTCTCCAGCTACTGTTGGTGACGCCGGCGTTCATCGTCCTGCCCAACCGTATCGCTTGGCGTACAACGGTTCTCAACGCGAGCTACATCGCGTACCTGGGCCTCGTGGTGGGAGACCTGCACCCTGTTCTGGTGGTCAACGCCGAGCTCGTCCTCGTGGCAATCGCGATCTCTGCGGCCTGGGTCCAGAGCGTTGCATCGACCTCCGAGATCGACGATCTGACCCGACTCGCGAATCGGCGGCGATTGACCAGAGAGCTGGACGCTCGGCCGGGAACGGTCGCGAGCGGAAAGATCGACGCCGTCGCCGTGGTGGACATCGATCACTTCAAGGTGATCAACGACGACTTCGGGCACGCGGCAGGCGATCACGCACTCGTCACCGTCTCGGATGCATTACGCAACTGCCTCCCGCCGCAGCATCTGCTGAGCCGCTCGGGCGGCGACGAATTCACCGTGCTGTGCGTCACCGGCACGGGTGCCGAGCTGCGCACCGCCATCGATCGAGTGCGGACGGAGTTGCCCGCGGACCTGACGATCTCGGTAGGGGTGGCATGTCGACAGGACGGAGAGACCGCCCGCGCGACCCTCGAGCGCGCCGACCGAGCGCTGTACGAGTCGAAGAAACTGGGCCGAAACCGAACGACCATGCACGACTGACGTTCCAGCGATCCGACGACCGTCAGACGCCGACCTTGCGGAACAGCAGATCGATGATGGCGCGTTTCGACGCCTCGTCCTGCGGGTGCGTCAACATGGCCTCGACGACGAAGACGATCATGCGAGTCGTCGGTTCGATCTCGGCTTCACCGACCTCCTCGCGGCGTAGCTCGGCGGCGATCCACTGCTCCCACAACGAGTGAAAATTGTTGTGCCATTTGTCGAGACACGAGGATACCGAGGTGCGGGAGTGCACTGTGTCGACCAGCCGGTGATACTTCTCCAGCTCCTCCACCACCCAGAGGACCTGCTCGTTCACCGAGAGCCCGGTGAGCGCGGCGAACCGAGCCAGCGCATCGGTGTGAATCTCGTCCAGCACCCCGACGAGTAGCTCGTCCTTGTCACCGAAATACCAGTAGATCGTATTGGTGGTCACTCCGGCCGCAGTCGCGATCCGCCCCATCGGCGTGTGCTCGTAGCCGTCGTCGACGAACAGCGACCGAGCGGCGCTCACGATCTCGGAGCGCTTCTCGGCGCGATCGACGGGTCGACGGTTGCGCGGCATGTCGACATCTTATCTTGATCATCATTCAAGACAGTGCTAGCTTCTTGAATGCCGATCAAGGACCAGACGAAGGACCACCACATGAGCGCCGACGACCAGGCCGGATACACCCGCACCGACGAATGGTTCGACTCCGAGGGAGTGCGCTGCGCCGCTGCGGTGTATCGGCCGACCGGAGCCACCGCCGACACACCGGCCGTGGTGATGGCCCACGGATTCGGCACCCCGCGTGCCATTCGCCTCTTCGCCTATGCGGAGATCTTCGCCCGCGCGGGCTACACGGTTCTCGTCTTCGACTACCGCCACTTCGGCGACAGCGACGGCCAGCCGCGGCAGCTCCTCGACATCGGCAAGCAGCTCGTCGACTGGACCAACGCCGTCGCCTACGCCAGGACTCTCGACGGTGTGGACTCCGCTCGCATCGTCGGTTGGGGCACCTCCTTCGCCGGCGGACACGTGCTCACCAGGGCAGGTGCCGGAGAGAATTTCGCCGCTGTCATCGCTCAGGTTCCGCACGTCGACGGCATCGCAGCCGTGCGCGCCACCGGACTTCGGCGCACCGTGAAGCTCGCCCCATCGGCGGTGATCGACCAGATTCGCGCAGTGCGCGGCAAGTCCCCCCGCTACGTCGAATCCGTCGGCTACCCCGGTGATGTCGCTGTGATGGCCACGCCCGACGCCGCGCCCGGTCGCGACAAACTTCTCGCCGAGTCCGGGCTCCAATCCGGCGCCTACCCCGAAACCGTTGCAGCACGGATCCTTCTACGCATCGGGCTGTACTCGCCGGGTAGGACCGCGTCGAAGATCACCTGTCCGGTACTGGTGCAGATCATGTCGGAGGACGCCATCACGCCGGCGGCGGTGTGCCAGAAGGTCGCGCGCAATATTCCCGACGCCACCGTGCACATCCACAAGGGTGGGCACTTCGACCCCTACGTGCAGCCGCTGTTCCCGACCATCGTCGAGGAACAACTGGCGTTCCTGAAAAGGGTTGTGCCGGTGCAGTAGACCCTCACCGGGGAAGCCTGATCTCGAATCGAGCTCCCCCGGTGGCGGCATCCGTCACCCGCACGCTACCGCCGTGCGCGGCTACAGTATCGGCGACGATCGCCAGGCCGAGACCGGCACCTCCCTCGTCCCGGGTTCGCGACGAGTCCAGCCGAACGAAGCGATCGAACACTCGCGTCCGCTCGGACACCGGCACTCCCGGACCGTCGTCGTCGATCACGATCACCGCATCATCTCCGGACACCGAGCAGGACAGCATGATTCGTGATTCCGCGTGCCGAACGGCATTGTCGACGACATTGCGCACCATGCGGGCCAACGCGTAGGGGTCGCCGCTCACTCGGACCGGAACGATGGACAACTCCGTCGCTACATCGGACGTGGCCTGAACACGTTTGGCCTCCTCGTACAACAGATCCTCCAGATCCACGTCACCGGAGACGGCAGCAGCGTCGGTTTCGTCGGACCGTGCGAGAACCAACAGATCTTCGATGAGCCGGCGCATCCGCCGCGCCTCGGGAAGCAACGAATCGTTCACCAGCGCCGCATCGCGCAGTTCGGGTCTCGCCTCCGCCAACTCCAATGCCGCCGTGATCGTCGCCAAGGGACTCCGCAATTCGTGTGAGGCATCGCTGACGAAGCGTTGCTGAGCGCGCTGGCCCGCCTCCAGCCGCTCGAGCATGTGGTTCATCGTGAGTGCGAGACGGGCGATCTCGTCGTGCGTGTCGGGAACCGGAACACGTTCGATCAGTCGAGCTCCCGAGATCGAAGCGACCCGAGACCTGATGTCCTCCACCGGACTCAGGGCGGCACCGACCAGCCGATACGTGGCGAAGGCCACCAGAGCGACGACGAAGGGACCGACCGCGACGAGCAGGAGCGCCACCGTGCCCACCACCTTCTCGACCGGCTCCCGGTCGGCCCCGACCACCACGGTCGCCCCGCCCCGAGCCGACGTCACTCCCGTCGCGAACACCCAGAACTCACCGATTCCGCGGATATCCACTCGGCCGAGGTCCTGCACCCCCGACGACGGAACCTGCTGCGTCGTCAGCGGTGTGGTCGCATCACCGCGTGAACTCTCCAGCACCGCCCCCGATGCGTCGACGACCTGCACGATGCCCACCTGCCCATCCGTCGCGAGCAGAGAGTTCTCGACGCGCGGCCCCCTGTCGTCGTCTCGATCCTCGGATTCCCATTGTTGAGCGATGAGCGCCACGCGGGCAGAGGCCGCCGACACGGCCGACCTCTCGAGCGAGGAGTAGAGGACACCGACCAGCGCACCACCCGCCGCGATCAGGCACACAGCCACGACGAGCGTCGACGCCACCGCCGATCGCACGCGAACCGTCCACGATCGAGGCCGAAGCATGTCTGTGTGCAGGCGCATCAGGAGTCAGTGCCCCGCGGCGATGCGGTAACCGGCACCACGCACCGTCTCGATCAGTCTGGTCTCGAACGGGAGATCCACCTTCTTGCGCAGGTAGCCGATGTAGACCTCCACGATGTTCTCGTCTCCGTCGTAGTTGGCGTCCCACACCGAACGTACGATCTCGGATTTGTTCGCCACCACGCCGTTTCGCCTCATCAGGTATTCGAGCACGCTGTACTCCCGCGGAGTCAGCGCCAATTCCGTCCCCTGCCGGGTCACGCGGTGGCGAGAGGGGTCGAGCTCGAGGTCCCCGACCGTCAGAACCGCCGGGCGCGCCGGTGCACCCCGTCGAACGAGGGCACGCAGCCGAGCGACGAGAACAACGAACGAGAACGGCTTGACGAGATAGTCGTCCGCACCGAGATCGAAGGCATCGGCCAGGTCGTATTCACCGTCCTTCGCCGAGAGCATCAATATCGGCGTCCACACCCCTTGCTTACGCAGGTCTCGAACGACGTCGTACCCCTGCTTTCCCGGCAGCATGATGTCGAGCACGATCGCGTCGAAATCGCCGGTGACCGCACTGTCGAAGCCGTCGATGCCGTTGTACTCGACTTCCACGACGAATCCTTCGGCATCGAGACCACGACGGATGGTCTCCGCCAGGAGTTTCTCGTCCTCGACCAGTAGTACTCGCACAACGCCCTCTCGAATCGTTGGGGCGGCAGGGAACACGAGTACATCAGATCGACGGCCCATCCGTGCAGGATCTTTCAGCGATCCTTCAGCTCCACCGCCGCACACTGGTCTCCATGAACACACCGGAGCAGGGGTACCGCCGCACCCGCATCGCGACTGCGGCGATCGCAGCCCTCGGCATCACCGTCTTCGGCGGAACCGCGACACTGGCGTACCTCGACACACACGAACCCGAGTCCACGGCAACGGTGGCCGACACGGTGGACAGCGACGATGCAGCCACCGCACCGACATTCGGTTCGGCCCCTCGCGTCACGACGCCCAGCACCACATCCGGCTCCGGTGCCACACACGCCAGGACCCAGGGATCGTGACCGGCGTCGCTGCAGGGACGACCACGGCCTCCAGGAGCTGGTCGGTGTGGGGCTGCGCAGCCGAGCTGTCGGTCACCGAACCCGGCACCATCGAACACGCAGAACGCATCGTGCGTGCCGAACTCGCCGCGGTCGATGCCGCCTGCAGCAGATTCAGGCCCGATTCGGAACTGTCGATGCTCGCGCGGGCCGGCGGTCGTCCCACCTCCATCAGCCCGACTCTGCACGCTTTTCTCGAGGCCGCACTCTCCGCCGCGCGACTGACCGGCGGAGACGTAGATCCCACCGTCGGTTCGGCACTGGTGCACCTGGGATACGACCGAGATTTCGCTGATCTCGGTCCGACGGTCCCGCCCTGCGATGAGATCGAATCTGCCATCAGCAGAACCGGATTCATCACGGAAAGCGACTAGTCGATGGTCACCCTGGGCGAGGATCACGTCACGATCCCCGACGGCGTCGGTCTCGACCTGGGTGCCACGGCCAAGGCACTGACGGCCGATCGGTGTGCCCGCGCAGTACACGACGAGCTCGGGACCGGCGTGCTCGTCTCCCTCGGTGGCGATATCGCCACCAGTGGGCCGTATCCCGACGACGGCTGGCGTATCGAGGTGTGCGACGGTGAGGGCGAACCTTCGACCGTCGTCGTCATCGGATCCGACACCGGGGTGGCGACATCGAGCACCCTCCGACGACGCTGGATGCACGAGGGGCAGATGCTCCATCACATTCTCGATCCGCAGCTGGCGCGTCCGGCCGAACCCTTCTGGCGCACAGTGACAGTGATTGCCTCCAGCGCTCTCACCGCCAACACGGTCAGTACCGCGTGCATCGTTCGAGGGCCGGCCGCGACGGCCTGGCTCGACCGGATCGGACTGCCCGCCCGGTCGGTGGCCGCCGACGGCACGATCATCCACAGCGGCCACTGGCCCGACGACGGAGAGGACCGATCATGAGTGAGGCACTATGGGCACTGGGCCGTGGCTCGGGCATGGCCGCCCTGGTCTTGCTGACCCTCGCGGTGGCATCGGGAATCCTCACTCGGTCGGGGCGACCCCTGTTGACCGTGCCCCGGTTCGGGGTCGTCGAATTGCACCGCAGCACCGCACTTCTGGGATCGATGTTCGTCGGCATTCACATCGTGTCACTGTTCTTCGACCCGTATGCGCAACTGCACCTGATCGACGCGATCGCTCCCTTCGCCGGGGCGTACAAGCCGTTCTGGCTCGGACTGGGCACCCTCGCATTCGATCTGCTGATCGCGATAACTCTGACCGGGTTACTCCGACACCGACTGGGGCTCCGCACTTTCCGGGCAGTGCATTGGCTGTCGTACGCACTGTGGCCGATCGCGTTGGCCCACGCTCTCGGCAACGGAACCGATTCGGGGAGCGGATGGTTCCTGGCCACCGCGTTCGCCTGCACGGTGGTCGTCGCCTCGGCCACGACCTGGCGACTGCGCCGCAACTTCCAAGAACACCAGCACACCAGAGTGAAGGTAAGCCGATGACCGCACCGACATATCTCGCCGAGTCGCTGCTCGCACAGGACGGCACGAACGATCTGCGCCGTCACACCGAGCTCTACGGAGCACGTCCACCCGACGACGGGTCCCTGGTGGATGCCGTCGTTCGGTCCGGCCTCCTCGGGCACGGCGGCGCGGCATTTCCCACCGGCGCGAAGATGCGCTCGATCACCGGCCGCAAGGCAGTACTCGTCGCCAACGCTGCCGAGGGAGAACCGTTGAGCCGCAAAGACCGTGTGCTGCTCGATCGGTCGGTGCATCTGGTGCTCGACGGTATCGCCGCGACAGCGTCCGCCATCCGTGCCCGAGACTGCTACCTGTATGCGCCCCCGGCGCGCGTCGACGCCGTCCAGGCGGCCGTCGACGAACGACGTCGTACCGGCTGGGATCGCACCAAGATCCAGGTGATCGCGGCCGCTCCCGGCTTCGTCTCCGGCGAGAAGTCCGCGGTGATCTCTGCGATCGAGGGCGGTCCGGCACTACCCCGGGACAAGAAGACACGCGCGTCGGAGGCCGGGGTTCGTGGACGACCCACCCTGGTGCTCAATGTCGAAACCCTCGCGCACATCGCCCTGATCGAGCGATTGGGACCGCAGTGGTCCCGTTCGCGGGGAACGGCATCGGAGCCCGGCACCATGCTCGTCACTTACTCGGGCGCAGTGCGACGCCCCGGCGTCGCCGAGGTCCCTCTCGGTGCGTCGATCGAGGAGATGCTCACCCATGGTGCGGGCGTCGACCTACGCTCGGTGCGAGCAGTGCTACTCGGCGGATTTCACGGCACTTGGGTAGACCGTGACGCGCTGACCGGGCGCACCATGTCCCAGGAATCGTTGGCAGACATCGGGTCCCGCCCCGGCGCAGGCATCGTCCACGTCCTGGGGACCGGCTCGTGCGGCCTGCTGGCCACCGCCGAGTTCGTCCGCTATCTGGCGAACGAGAGTGCCGGGCAATGCGGTCCCTGCCTCAACGGTCTGCCGCGATTGGCCGACGCGTTCTCACGACTGTCGATCGGCGACGACGCCGACGGCGCGATCACCGAGATCGCGCGCTACACGCGACTGGTCGACGGCCGCGGCGCGTGCCATCACCCCGACGGAACCGCCCGCCTGATCCGATCGGCGATGTCGGTCTTCGCTCAGGACGTACACCTGCATCGACTGGACACGTGCGAGATTCACCGAGGACGGATCCGATGACCACCGACCACCGACGTGGGGCGGTCCTGCACATCGACTGGACACGCTGCGACGGACGCGGCGTGTGCACCGAACTGCTCCCCGACACTCTCATCAGAGACGAGTGGGGTTATCCACTCGCCCGCCACGGTGGGAGCACCGTCGTCCTCGAAGGAAGCGACGCACAACGAGCCGCGGATGCCGTTCGCCTGTGTCCACGAATGGCGTTGCGCATCAGGTAGATCGTGTGGTCGGCAGGGCGAGGGGCGCGACGATGTTGGCCAGCATGGTCGCAATGGTCGCAACGACGATGCGTCGGTCTGCGGCGTAGCCGCTCTGATACCAGGTCATCGCGGTGTGGCTGATGCCGCCGATGGCCGCGGTGGCGAGCAGGTCGACATCCAGATCGGGGCCCGAGGGAACATCGCCCGCGAACGTACGGAGGTAGCCGAGCAGCAGTGTTCCGAATTGCTGCATCACCGTCAGGTACGTCTGCTCGACTCGGGGGCTGACCCCGAGCACCTCCATCCACACCACTCGGGCCAGGTGCGGATCTTCGATGACCTGGAAGAAGGGGTCGAGCAACTGCTTCGCAACATCCCTGAGATCACCGTCCCGGTCCACCTGCACGATTGCGTCTGATACCGAATCGGTGAGGTGCGCAATGCATTCGGCGTAAACGGCGAGCAGCAGGTCCTCGGTCTTGTCGAAATGCCGATAGAAGTCTCGATCGGCGATCTTGGCCTCGCGGCACAGTCCGCGGACCGTCGCGGCGCGGTACCCGACGCTGCCGAACACCCGTAGCCCGGCGTCGAGCAGCTGCCGCCGCCGGCGATCATCGCGGTCGGCCGCGCTCTCACCGCCGTAGGCGCGACCTGCGGCTTCGGACACCGTGCTCATGACCGTCGGGCATCCAATTCGGCAGTAAGACGGATCAATTCGGCGTCCCGCTCCATCGCGGCGTCCATGATCGGGTTCACGATGCCGCGCAGTATCGAGATCGGGATCCAGCGACCGGGGACGGCGATACGCGCAGCCCGCCGTCCGATACCTCGAACGGCCACGCGCGCGAGCTTGTCCGGCGTGATCGGACGGAGCAGCGGCGAGGGAAAAGCCCGGTCGATCATGGCCGTCGCCACGTCGTCACCGCCGAACGCGACCTCGGCGATCGGCGTCGCCACCCATCCCGGATACAGCACTCCAGCCGTCGCTTTCGTGCCCGCAAGTTCCGCGCGCAAAGCACGACCGAGCTGCTCGACCGCCGCCTTCGAAGCCGCGTACGGCGCATTCGCCAGGCCGTTGAGGTACGCGTACGTGGACGAGGTGAGCAGCACGTAGCCCCCGGACTCGACGATGTGCGGCAGAGCGGCCCGCACCGTGTTCCACACGCCGATCAGGTTGACGCCGATGACCCGCTCGAAGACTCCGTCGTCCACGGAGCGAACGGTCGATGCCTGTGCACCACTGGAGATTCCGGCGTTGGCCATCACTACGTCGAGCGTGCCGAAGGTGTCGATCGCGGTTGCGACGGCTGCGTCGAGCTGCTCGCGCACCGTGACGTCGGCGTACGCGATCGCCACGCGCTGGTTGCCCAGCTTCGCCGCCACCGATTCGAGATCGGTGGATTTCATGTCGACCAGAACGATCGAGGCACCACGTCGATGCAGCGCGGTGGCGACGGCGGAACCGATACCGCCTGCCGCGCCGGTGATCAGCGCGACCTGGCCGGTGTGCTTGCTCATGCCGATACCTCGTCCTTCGTCGTCGCCTCGGTGGACGACCGGTGGATGTGATGAGCCTCGGGTCGAAAACGCTTGGCCCACCGGCGGAATGTGAAGCTGAACCCGGGGAACATGGCAACGACGTGCCCGGATTTGGACTGGTACCAGCTGTGGCAGCCACCGTCCTTCCAGACGGTGCCCTCCATCTCGCGATGAATCGTGTCGGTGTATTCCTGCTCGGCAGCTGCGGTGACCTCGATGGCCGTCGCACCCACCTGCCGGACGGCGTCGACGGCCCGCACGATGTACTCCATCTGCGCCTCGATGAGGAAGATCGCAGAGGTGTGGCCGATTCCGGTGTTCGGTCCGGTGACGACGAACAGGTTGGGGAATCCGGGAATCGTGGTGCCGAGGTAGGCACGTGGGTAGGGATCCCAGACGTCGGACAGGGCCCGGCCGTCACGTCCGATCACCGGGTACGAGATGACTCCGTCGGTGGCGTCGTATCCGGTGGACCACACCAGAAGATCGACATCGACGTGTTCGCCTGTGGTGGTGACAATTCCGGTCTCGGTGATTTCCGAGATGCCGTCGTTCTTGTCGTGCAGGGTGACGTTCGCCTGCCCCAGCGCGGGATAGAGCGTGTTGGACAGCAGAACCCGCTTGCACCCGATGACGTAGTCCGGGGTTACTTTCGCTCGAAGCTCGGAATCCGGCACCTGAGACTCGATGTGCTTCAACGCAGTTCGCTGCGCCACCGCCTTCAACATCGTCCGCGAGTACTTGAAGCCGATGATGCGAGTTTCGAGACTCCAGTAGATCCCCGCGCGGACCAGCCTGCGGATCGGTTCCAACTTCAGCAACCTGCGCTGCCACGGCGTGAATTCGCGATCGTGACGGGGCATCACCCAGTGCGGGGTGCGCTGGAAAACGTGCAGCTGCTCCACGTCGGGTTGGATCGCAGGGATCACCTGCGCGGCACTGGCACCGCTGCCGACGATGGCCACCCGCTTGCCGTCGTGGTCGTACCCGGTGTCCCAGTCGTTCGTGTGAAACTGCTTGCCCTGAAACTTCTCTCGGCCAGGGAACAGCGGCACGACGGGAGTGCTGAGGGGTCCCGAGGCATTGACCACGAACTTCGCCGCATACTCGCCGCGCGAGGTGGAGATCGCCCAGTGATCACCGACCCATTCGATCTTCTGCACATCCGTGTTCGCATGTGTTCGGGCAGGCAGCCCGTTGGAATCGAGCACGTGCTGGGTGTATCGGTCGAGTTCCTCGCGTTCGGCGAACATCCGCGTCCACTCGAACGGCTCCGACGCAATCGAGTAGAGCGGACTCTGCACGTCGACGGCTGCACCCGGGTAGCGGTTCTGCTTCCACGTGCCACCGAGGAAGGGACGCCTTTCGAGAATCACGAGGTCGTCGATTCCCCGATCGAGCAGTGCTTTCGCGGCGCACTGGCCACCGAAACCGCTGCCGATGATCACCGCGGTGTGAATGTGCATGCTGACGAACCCCTCCCGCACGAAACGCGATCCGATGACGCGCGTCATCACTTTAAAGTGATGACGCGCGATTCCGCAATGGTTTCGGAACCGGACTTGCTGCGTCAGTGCCCGGCGGACAGCTGCCCACTCAATCGAACGTGCCGTTCGGCAGATGCGGCGTTCAGGCCGATGATCCGGGCATGTTTGCCCTTCGCCTCGTACTTCGAGGTGATGGCATCGAGGGTCGCGACGGTCGATGCATCCCAGATGTGCGACTCGGACATGTCGATGACAACGTTCTTCGGATCCCCCACGTAGTCGAACTGATAGACCAGATCGTTGCTCGACGCGAAGAACAACTCACCCTTCACCGCATACACCCGAGTCTCCTCGTCGGGATGGGCCACATCGACCACCTCGGTCAGGTGGGCGACCCGTCGAGCGAACAACACCATCGCGGTGACCACTCCCACCACGACTCCGTAGGCCAGGTTGTGGGTGGCGACGGTGACGACCACGGTTGCCAGCATGACTGCCGTTTCACTTTTGGGCATGCGCCGCAACGTCTTCGGATGAATGCTGTGCCAATCCATCGTCCCGATCGCGACCATGATCATGACGGCCGCCAGAGCGGCCATCGGAATCAACGCCACGACATCGCCGAGTCCGACCACGAGGATCAAGAGAAACACACCGGCGAGGAACGTCGAGATGCGCGTCCGGGCACCCGAGGCCTTGACGTTGATCATCGTCTGGCCGACCATCGCGCAACCACCCATGCCGCCGAAGAAGCCGGTGATGACATTGGCTGCGCCCTGGCCCCAGCTTTCGCGGGTCTTGTTCGAGTGAGTGTCGGTGACGTCGTCGACGAGCTTGGCGGTGAGCAGCGACTCGAGCAGTCCGACGATGGCCATGGCGAACGCGTACGGAGCGATGATGCTCAGAGTTTCGAGATTCAGGGGAACGTCGGGAAACAGCAGTGCGGGCAGGCTCGACGGCAATTCGCCCTCGCCGCCGACGTTGGGGACGTTCAGCGCGAACACCATCGTGGCAACGGTCAGCAGCACGATGGCGACCAGAGGTGCGGGAACGACGGAGGTGACCTTGGGGAGCAGGAACATGATCAGCAGACCGACGGCCACCAGCGGGTACACCAGCCACGGAACTCCGATGAGCGACGGGAACTGCGAGGTGAAGATCAGAATTGCCAATGCGTTGACGAAGCCCACCATGACGCTGCGAGGAACGAAGCGCATCAGCTTGGCAACGCCGAGGACCCCGAGAACCACCTGGAGGACGCCGGCGAGGATGACGGTGGCGATGAAGTAGTCGAGGCCGTACTGCTTGGCGACCGGGGCGATGACCAGGGCAATCGCACCGGTGGCCGCGGAGATCATCGCGGGACGACCACCCAGGAACGCGATGGACACGGCCATCGTGAAGGACGCGAACAGGCCCACTCGCGGATCGACACCGGCAATGATCGAAAAGGCTATGGCCTCGGGAATCAGCGCCAACGCGACAACCAGGCCGGCCAGCACCTCGGTTTTGAGCATTCGGGGGGACCGCAGGGCACCCATGACGGTAGGAATCCGCTCGGCGGAGTCGCTCATATCTCTCCATTCGTGATCGATGGACTTCACGTGCCGACCAACGGCCGCTCTCATCCATGGGTGGGCGCATCGCTGCGCCCGAAGGCTTTGTTCGTGGAGCCCGATGGGCATCTCACGCGTCCCGCACACATCAGGTGGGGAGAAACAGTCGGGAAACTGATCCCTACTCTTACGCAACAGTAGAGTTGACGCAAATCGGCAGTCTTCGGACCGGGGTCGACACCAGGTCGGAGGCCCCCCGTAGCGTAAGAGGCATGTCGAGATCACCACGGAACCGCAGATCCCCCGCCGCACCGAGAAAGCGATCCTCCTCCGCGCTCCAGGCAGGGCACCTTCGCGTGATCGCGACCGGCGGTCTCGGCGAGATCGGTCGGAACATGACCGTCTTCGAATACGACGGAAAACTGCTGATCGTCGACTGCGGCGTCCTGTTCCCCGAAGAGCACCAGCCCGGCGTCGACGTCATCCTCCCCGACTGGAGTTGCATCCGCGATCGTCTCGACGACGTCGTCGCGATCGTCCTCACCCACGGTCACGAGGACCACATCGGTGGCGTCCCGTACCTGCTGCGCGAGCGCGGTGACATCCCCGTCATCTCGTCACGTCTGACACTGCACTTCCTCGCTGCCAAGTTCGAGGAGTTCAAGGTCTCGACAAAGCTGATCGAGGTCGAGGCGGGCCAAACCCGTCAGGAAGGCCCGTTCGAGCTCGAGTTCATCGCCGTCAACCACTCGATTCCCGACGGTCTCGCCATCGCCATTCGCACCGACGCCGGGCTAGTGCTGCACACCGGCGACTTCAAGATGGACCAGTTCCCGCTGGACGGCCGGATCACCGATCTCCGCAGCTTCGCACGCCTCGGCGAGGAAGGGCTCGATCTGCTCCTCGTCGACTCCACCAACGCCGAAGTTCCCGGGTTCATGGTCTCCGAACGCGATCTGGTCCCGGCCATCGAGAAGGTGTTCCGCGAAACGACGGGGCGCGTGATCGTGTCGAGCTTCGCCAGTCACGTGCACCGCATTCAACAGGTACTCGACGCCGCGCATGCGCAGGGCCGCAAGGTTGCGTTCGTGGGCCGATCGATGGTGCGCAACATGAAGATTGCGACCGATCTGAACTACCTCGATGTGCCCGACGGGCTCGTCGTCGATCTACCGAAGCTCAACAGACTCCCGGCGAACAAGATCACGCTGATCTGCACCGGATCGCAGGGCGAGCCTCTCGCGGCGCTGTCGCGGATGGCGTCGGGTGAGCATCAGATCAAGGTCGGCGACGGCGACACCGTGCTGATGGCGAGCAGCCTCATTCCCGGAAACGAGAACGCGATCTACCGCGTCATCAACGGTCTCGTCGACAAGGGTGCACGCGTGGTGCACAAGGGAAATGCGAAGGTGCACGTCTCCGGTCACGCCAGCGCAGGTGAGCTCGTCTACTGCTACAACATCCTCGAACCCGCCAATGTGCTTCCCGTACACGGTGAGTCGCGACATCTGCGCGCCAACGCCGATCTCGCGATCAGGACCGGCGTTCCCCGCGATCGAGTGTTGATCGCCGAGAACGGAAGCGTCATCGACCTGTTCGACGGCGTCGCGCAGATCACCGGCTCCGTCCCCATCGAACTGATCTACGTCGACGGCAGTGCCGTCGGCGGTGTGACGGAGGATTCGCTGGCGGAACGTCGCCTGCTCGCGAACGAGGGCGTGCTGACGGTCATCGCGATCGTGGACCCCGACACCGGCCTGCTGGTCGACGACGTCGACTTCATCGGACGCGGATTCGCCCACGAGGCCAACGCTTTCGACTCACTCGCCAAGGCGATCGGCAAGACTCTGACCCGCGAGAGCGACGGTAACGTCGCCTCACGCGAGCACATCGAGAAGCGCATCGTGCAGGAATCGGCGCGATGGGCCAAGCAGACCCTGGGCCGTCAGCCCCTCATCGTCCCGGTGGTCGTCGACGGCTAGAGGATCTCTTGTCAGTGGCGAGGTGACGTGACGCTGAAACATTTCATCATGGTTCGATCCGAGAAAAGAGTGCGTTCGGCCCCTGTAGATGGTTCCGGCCCCTAGAGTCGTTTGGAAAGCTCCGGTAACGATCCGGAACTTGGACCGGGGGGTCTCAGATGGGGAAGTTTGCGAAGTTCGGCCGTCGGTGTGCAGCGGCGGTCGCTGCGGTTTCGTTGGTGGTGTCGGGCGGGCAATGGTCGGCGGGTGCCGATCCACTCGGCGATTTCCAGAATCCACCGCGAACCGCCGAATCGATCGCCGCGACACCGCTCGACGATCCGTGGGTCGTTCCGCCGCCCGGATACGAAACAGCCGCTCCCGGAACAGTTCTGCGGACCCGCAGCGTCACCGTCGGACCACTTGTCACCCCGGTCACCACCACCCAACTGCTGGTCGCCTCGACCGACGCGAAGGACCGCCCCGCTGCCATCGTCACCAGCGTCATCGTCCCGACCGCACCCTGGACCTCGCCGGGTCCGCGCCCTGTTGTTGCCTACAACATGGCCATCGATTCGCTCGGTGCCACGTGTGAGCCATCGTGGACCATGCAACGCGGCATCGCTCCGGAATTGGCACCCGTGCAGCTGCTTCTGGCGCGGGGCTACGCCGTCGTAGTCACCGACCATCAGGGGCCACGCCATGCGTACGCCGTCGGACCGATGGCGGCGCACGCCGTACTCGACGGTCTGCGCGGTGCGGTCACGACCGCCGCGCTCGGCCTGGACCCGACCGCGCCCCTGGGTATTACGGGCTACTCGGGTGGGGCGATCGCATCGGGCTGGGCCGTGCAGGAGGCTCCGGCCTACGCCCCCGAACTGAACATCGTCGGCGCAGCGTTCGGCGGAACGCCCACCGACTTCGCGCTGCTACGTCAGTCCATGAACGGCAACGCAGCGTCGGCGGTGTTCCTCGCGGCAGCGATGGGCGTTGCGCGCGAGTACCCGGAGATGCTGTCGCTCTACAACGACGACGGGTGGCGGCTCGCACAGGCGTCGAAGGACCTGTGCATCGTCGGGATTGCACCGTTGGGAATCGTTGCTCCGATCCGCATCGAGTCACTGTCCATCACTCCCGATGCGTTCGATTCGCCGCTGGCGCGCGCGGTTGCCGATCAGAATCGATTGGGAGACGGCGGAACCCCGACGGCACCGGTGTTCCTGTATCACGGACAGCAGGAGTTCTGGATTCCGAAGGAAGGTCCCGAGGCCGTGTTCGACAAGTGGTGTTCACGCGGAGCCGACGTCCGCCTCGAGGAATACCTGGGTGAGCACAGCATCGTTGCCGGCAGTGGAGCTCCCGGTGCATTCGCGTGGTTGGACGACCGCCTCGCGGGAATTCCGGTTCGACCTGGATGCAGTAGCTTCGGCCGCTAGAGCCGAACCTACTCGCTCCGGGCTGCTGCCCCGCGAGTCGACAGCACCTCGGTCAGTTCCTCGGCGTAGGCGAGCTGCCGCCGCAACGTGCGGCAGCTTTCCTCTGCCTTGGCGTGGCATTCACGAACGAAAGCCGCGGCCGACGACCGATCGTCGTCGGTCGCGTTCGCATCGCCCAGAACGTCGAGGGATTCGAGTAGCTGCTTCATCTCGGCCAGCGTGAAGTCCAGAGGCTTCATCCGACGGATGACGAGCAGGCGTTCGACATCGGACTCGGTGTACAGCCGAAAGCCGCCGACGGTCCGAGCAGAGGGCGTGACCAGGCCGACGTCGTCGTAGTGACGCACCGTACGGATGGACAGCTCGGTTCTCTGAGCTACCTGTCCGATCTGCATGTGCATGCCGTCGTCTGCCATGTGCCGCCTCTCCTCGATCGCCCACCCTAGTCAGTGTTCGGCACCGAGGTTTCCACTGAGGCGGTCGTGCCGCTCGATCGACGACGCGTTCAGGCCGACGATCTCCACCGTCTTGCCCTTCGCGGCGTACTTGGTGGTGATGGCATCGAGGGTCGCCACGGTCGATGCGTCCCAGATGTGCGACTCGGACATGTCGATGACGACGTTCTTCGGATCTCCCACGTAGTCGAACTGATAGATCAGATCGTTGCTCGACGCGAAGAACAACTCACCCTTCACCGCATAGACGCGGGTGTCCTCGTCGGGATGGGCCACATCGACGACCTCGGTCAGGTGGGCGACCCGTCGAGCGAACAGCACCATCGCGGTGACCACACCGACCAACACGCCGTACGCGAGGTTGTGGGTGACGACGGTGACCGCGACCGTGGCCACCATGACGAGGGTCTCGCTCTTGGGCATGCGCCGCAACGTCTTCGGATGAATGCTGTGCCAGTCGAAGGTGCCGATGGAGACCATGATCATCACCGCGACGAGTGCGGCCATCGGAATGAGCGCGACGATGTCGCCGAGACCGACGACCAGGATCAGCAGGAAGACTCCGGCCAAGAATGTCGAGATCCGCGTACGCGCACCGGAGACCTTGACGTTGATCATGGTCTGGCCGATCATCGCGCAGCCGCCCATACCGCCGGTGAATCCGGTGACCAGATTCGCCACACCCTGACCCCAACCCTCGCGGGTCTTGTCGGAATGCGAATCGGTGATGTCGTCGACGAGCTTGGCCGTCATCAGAGACTCCAGCAGGCCGACGAGCGCGATTGCCAGCGCGAACGGCGCGATGATCGACAGTGTGTCGAACGTGAACGGCACGTCCGGAATCAGGAACGACGGTAGCGAGGACGGCAGTTCGCCCTCGTCGCCCACATCCGGAACCGCCAACGCGAAGACGAGTGTGACGCCGGTGAGTATCACGATCGCGATCAGCGGTGCCGGCACGATGGTCGTCAGCTTGGGCAGGAAGAACATGATGAGCAGGCCCACGGCGACCATCGGGTAGACCAACCACGGCACCCCGATCAGATACGGCACCTGGGAGCTGAAGATCAGGATCGCCAGCGCGTTGACGAATCCGACCATGACGCTGCGCGGAATGAATCGCATCAACTTGGCGACACCGAGAACGCTGAGCACGACCTGCAGTACTCCGCCGAGAATCACTGCTGCGATCAGATAGTCGAGGCCGTACTCGCGCGCCAAGGGGGCGACGACCAGGGCAATCGCTCCGGTGGCCGCGGAGATCATTGCCGGCCGGCCCCCGACGATGGAGATGGTGACGGCCATGGTGAACGACGCGAACAGCCCGACGCGAGGATCCACGCCGGCGATGATCGAGAACGAAATGGCCTCCGGAATCAACGCCAGCGCCACGACCAGGCCTGCGAGCACTTCGGTCTTCAGCCGCTTCGGCGAGCGCAATGCACCCAGCACCGAGACGTCTTCGACGGCGGTGGCAGGCACCTGGGCAGCTCGAGACACGACGGCTCCATTCGATGAGTGCAGGGGACGTCCTGCGCGGGCGACTCTACTCTTACCGGAGGGAAGGTTGCTACTCGTCGCCACTGTCGGCTCTCCGCTAGATTGATATGACAAGGCATGCCGGAACCGCCAGCGCGATGCAAGGAATGAATCGATGTTCTCGCTCAACAGGTTGTCCTGCTTCATCGCCGTCGCCGAGGAACTGCACTTCGGCCGCGCTGCCGAGCGTCTGCACATGACGCAGCCGCCCCTGAGCAGGCAGATCCAACAGCTCGAAAGCGAGGTCGGGGTCCAGCTGATCGACCGCACCAGCCGATCGGTGACTCTGACGGCAGCAGGCCTGGCCTTTCTACCCGAGGCGCGACGCATCCTCGACCTCGCCGAAGGAGCACTGCTGACGGTGCGACGCGTCCCCACCGGCGACCTGGGGACTGTGGTCGTCGGATTCACCGGCGCATCGGCGCATGCGGTGCTGCCGCAGTTGCTCGACGCCGCACGCGAGAAGTTGCCCGACGTGAAACTCGTTCTGCGCGAGATGGTCTCGGCGGTGCAGATGGAGTCCTTGGCCGTCGGCGATATCGATCTCGGGTTGGCCAGGCCACCGCTCAAGCGTCCGGGCATCGCGTCGCGGCCGGTGCTGCACGAGTCGTTGATCGCGGCGATGCCCGACACTCATCCGCTGGCCGAGAAGAGCGAACTGTCGGTGGAGGACTTCGACGAGCAGCCGATCATCATGTATTCACCGGTCGATGCGCGGTACTTCCACGAACTGCTGATCAGTACCTTCACCATCGTCGGGGTGTCTCCGCGCTACGTGCAGTACGTGACCCAGGTCCACACGATGCTGGTGCTCGTTCGTTCCGGCATCGGATTGGCATTGGTGCCGGAGTCCGCGTCGACCATGCGGCCGGAAGGTGTTGTGTTCCGGCCGGTTCGGACCGTGAAGGAACGTCCCGTCGAACTCGACGCCGCCTGGCGAGTGGACAACGACAACCCGGCACTGCACCGCTTCATGACCGATGTGCTGCCGGCGCGGGAGTGGTCGTGATTATTTCCTGCTGATCGAGCCGTGGTTCGACAGTGCCCGAAGCCGGTCTCGGTCGAGTGCTCGTGTGAATACGGCGCGCCTCGAAAGCCAACGAAGGCCCGCACCTGGTTGGGAGCGGGCCTTGTCGGGTTCGTGGGTTGCTCAATCTTTGGGCGGCTTGGTGTCTTTGCCAGCTGCGACGTCACGGAGCCATTGCGGGACGGGCTTATTGTCGTACTCGCGGAGCTTGATGGATGCTTCGGCGGCTGCGGACCGGACTTTCATCGAGCGTCCACGGCCCGCGGGGCGGTTCTCGGTGGTGGTCATCGGGGGTCCTCCGTCTCTGTGTCGTTTTCATTGTCGCCGGTTTCGGCAGGTTCCGCCAGGTCGTCCTGTGGCTTCACGGTGAGATCTGCGATCGCCTGCAGCGTGTCGCGATCGGAGCGCGCGATGAACGGAGTCGTGGCAACGGTGCCGAACACTTTCCAGCCGAGTGCGGCTTCGTCGTCGTTCTCGCTGACGGTCCTCTCGAGGCACCAGGTGATGCGTTGCCAGGTTCACTGTTGGACAGTTGTGTCCGGGGAGCTATCAAAGATCACCCAGGATCGGCTGTCGTGTGCTGCGCGGCCCGCGGGCAGGTACTTATAGTCAGCTGCTTGGACTTGCTCGCCAGGTGATAAGGATGCGGTTGTAGAGGAGTCGACGTACTTGGGCATCGGGAAGAGCGGCGTGGGTGTTATTACGAAGTTGTCGGAGGGTCTCCGGGGGAGGCCAGCTGACGGGTGCGGTATGCCTCCAACTGCCCCGCAACCGTTTGACAACTGCGGTGGAAACCCATGTGGCAAACCAATACGGGGCTTCGCGCGCTGATGGTTTGACGAAGGTCACCAGAGCAAGAGTCCCGCCGGGACGCACCAACGCGGACAACCGGCGGAGCGCGGCGCGGGTATCGCCTAGGTGGTGAAGGGTGGCATTGGAAACCACTGCGTCGAAGCTGTGTTCGGGCAGATCTACGATCGCGACGTCACCGTTCATCCACCGAACAGGGACGTCCGGGAACCGCGCCTCGGCGCGTTGCAGCACCGGTTCATCGACGTCCAAGGCAGTTACCCGCGCAATACGCCTGGCCAAGCGGGCGGCCAGGAACCCGTCACCGCATCCGACGTCGAGGACATCGTGCGCGTCGGAAGAAACCAAGGAGTCGAGCAATCCGTCGTAGTGAATGTTGATGTTCCATGGACGCTCTTCGTGGCTCGGGTCGCTATCAGGTTCAAGTGTCACGTACGGCGCTTTCCTGTAGTCGAGATTTCGGCTTGCCGCCACCGGAGAGCTGGCAGTCTGGTTAGCAGGCGGGGACAACCCAGAATAGTGCTCGCGAATCCGTGGTGTGAATCTCGTCGACTCGGTCACTTCAGTCGTAGTATCCCAGCGGAAGTTGAATCGAATCCACATGCAATTGAGTAAAATTCGTCGAGTTGTGCCTCGTAGTCGACGTGTAGCCACTCGACATCGGTGGTTCGTAAATCGGAAACGATGTAGGAGACGAGCTGGGTCCCGATTGCTTGGTGTCGCCATCGTGTAGCAACCGCGGTGTCGAGCAGGAACGCGTGCTTGCCTCCGTCCCATGCTGCGTGCACGAACCCGCAGAGCTCCCCACTATCGAAGGCACAAATCCATGACTTGCTGTGCCTCTCCAGCCGAGATCTCCACGGCACAAACTCGTAGACCCCGCCGAACGCATCGTGATGCAGTCGCGACAGCTCATCGTCGTCGACGGGAGGTCGGACTCGGAAATCAATGGCCATGTCGAACAGCTTAGAAATATGCGCTACCTCGCAAAACGTTTGCCGCGATGAAGTACTGGTTTCTGGGAGACGTGTGAGACAGGTCGTGCCAAGGATCGATAGCGAAGTCGGCCGTCCAGGGAAGCTTCAGGTGATGCGCCTAGGGATGTCGCCCAGCCTGATTCGGACGCAGATACACCAGATTGAGCTGCTCCTGCTGGAGGGTCAGTTCGACGACGAGAGCAGAAAGGACTTCTATTCGCAGTTCGCGTTCCTTAATCTGCTGGACAAGTTCGTCATTACGTTTGCCGAGTTGCTCGATGGCTGATTCTGCGAGTTGCAGCTGCTTTTGGACACCGACCGGGGCGAATGACCCCGCTTGCGTTCTAAAGTGTTCGACCAGGTCAGGGAACTCGTCGTAGAGCCTCTGCCGGTGCAAACCTGCTTCCTTCGCCAGGTTGCTGACCGTAAGCTTGCCGTCTGAGCAGGTCGGGTTCCCCGAGATGAGGTTTGCGATTGCTTTCTGAATCAGAACTCGCTTGTCCACGTTTCCGCCTGTGGTTGATGTTTGTGCAGATTGGATGCTGATGTCGCCGTGCCTCGATGGTCGGAGATGATCGCCGAGTTCGACGTTGTGCGTTCGTTGAGACGCGCCCGCAGCGGAAGCGGTAGATGCAGCTGGAGCGGGTCGCTGATCAAATCATCGTTGTGCGCTTCGAGAGCATCGATGTCCTGGTCCGTTCGAGCGATGTTGCGACAGCTGGGCTTGCATTTCCGCCAGACCGGAGCGGTATCGCTTTGGGCCGCATCTCGACACGCTGCTGTCTCAGCTCGGTAGACGCAGGTGAGGAACGCTCCGTGATGAATCTGCAGGGTTTCGTTGGCGAGTAACGCCCGTGCTTGCGCTGGGGAACTCACGCTGTGCCCGAGGAATTCTCGGGCAGCGGTGACCCTGCCGATGTAACTGCTGGCCGCTGGGCCGGAAACTTGTTCGCCAGATTGTAGTCGTTGGTGGTCCGCATGGATGGTCTCGCAGCGCAGCAAGAACTCCTCAAATCCGACATCGTCGTTGAATCCTGCATCAGCCTGACCGGCATAACCTTGGGTGATCTGAGTTCGCAGATGCCCGTACTGAATTGCTCCGGCAATGAGTCCACCCGGTCGGCGGACGATGTGCCAGGCCAATGTACGGCGAAATCGAGACAGCGTGATCGGCCCATGGGGGTCGGCGGCTATCTGCTCGTGTCCGACTGTCCCGGCAATGTCGGTGTTGAACCACTCGACAAAAGCACGCACTCGCTGGTTTGCACGACTGGCGGACATAACACGAGAACTGGAGTGCTGAAACGCATCTGGCGTGTATCTCCCGGCGTAGGGGAACAGTAGTTCTCCTGGAGCCAGTTGTTCCAGGAGAGCGATGGCCCTGCCGACGTGCTCGGTGACAACCCACGGAATGGTCGCAGGTGAGCGTTCGCGGCGACCGGGTTGGGTTTTCTCTTGGGTGCCCGAGAGGAATACGAGCTCGAGGGTTTTCGAGCGGCTGATGCAACCGCGTCTGAGATTCAGCGCTTCCCCTGGCCTGATGCCCGACAAGTAGGTGGTGAGTACCAAACACGCTGCGACGACGTGGTCGATCAGTTTGAGCAACTCACGGGCCCCGACGGGTTCATCCCGCCATCGGTGGCCAGTGATCTCTGAAAAGTCTGTTACTCGCAGGAGGTCCACTGTGGTCGGGATCCGTTGTTGCGCAATGTCGGAGATCAGTGAGGCCATCCCCTTGAGGGTTGTCGTGTCCATGAAGCTGCCGACCGCAAGGCCTTCGACATCTATGCCGAGGGCGCTGCCTCCGATCCCAGGTATAGGGATCTTCGCCTCCCGCAACGCCGGAAGTAGGGTCTCGAACCTCGCTGTCGCGCCGGCCAGATCAGGCTTACCCCATCGAGATGGCTGTTGCCTGCCAATGCTTTCGTGGGCAATTCGGCGCATGGTCGATACCGTGATGGCGGTACCGACTATGTCAGGGCCGATGACGTCGATGGTGACGAGCGCGGCGGACAGCAGTGCTCCCATGACATCCGGGGTGATGCGAGATGTTGCGTTCTCCGATCTGCTTGCATTTGAAACGCCTACGATCTGACCTGCGGTGGCTGCTCCCCACAAAGAACGAACGACCTGCAGTCGACAGTGTTCTGGCAGGTATTCCCGGTATGCGTGCAGTCTCATGACTGCGCACAACAACGAGCGTTTGACCCTCGCCGAAGTATCTTCTCTGGAAAGTACGAGCCTGGCGTAGTCGTCGAGGTCATCGTCGTGGAGTTGATCGAACCTGTGATAGCCGCGTCCGACAAGCCACCCGGCAAAACGTCGCAAGTGTTGCAGGTCGTGCTTGATCGTCGGAAGGGATGGAAATCCGCTGTTGGCGGCGACGAGCCGTGGGGAACGGTTTGTGACGTTGATCAGCGCGAAGGTGTAAAGCTTCATCGGTTCACGGAACTCGGCGGGAAATGCCAGCCAGTTCACGGTCACTTTCCGGTGTCTGAGATGCATCGCGGGTGTGAGGTCCCAGAAATCGTCACCGAACCGAGGTGCACCGATCGACCCGACTTCGTGCAATGGCCTGCGGTGGAACACGGGAGCATCGGGAACTGCTGCAATGCCGTCGATTACGGGAAATTCGGGCGCAGATGCCGATGCTGGCCGACTCATGGCGTGTCGAACACTCCGTCCAGTAATCGCAGAGCCAGGCGGCGCTCATCGTCGGAGATCTTCTCGCGGGCCACGCGTACTTGTGCAGGCTCGTATGCGCTGATCATGTCCTCGATCTGCGCGACACGACCGGCGTATTCGAGTGCCCATCGGTGGGCTGTCAGAGCGGCTCTGAGGTCGCGCAGCGCGTCGAGGACGGCGAGCTGCATGGGTAGATGCCGAGGTAACGCTCTGGCATTGGAACAGTCCAGACAACTGAGGAAGTTTTGAGAGCATGTCCGACCACCATCGAGAGGTGAATGAGTGAAGTCGGTGCATACCCCCAACGCCGTATCGTCGCCCGCGACCATCGCATTCTGCTCGAGTGTCATCTCACGGCGCGCAAGCGCCGACTCGACTTGTTCGGCCAATGCTTCGTGGACGATCTGAAATCCCTCGAAGCGGACAGTGTCCATCCGGGAGAGGTAGCCGGCCAATGTTGCTGGAGTGTGCGCGGTCGGCGTCCGGGTCCGCTCCAGGTAGGTCTTGCGCATACGGTTGAAGCCAATCCCGAGGAGCAGTGCGTCGTCCTGTTCGTTTCCGGTCAGCCAGGGCCGAAGCCAGCGGGGATGGCAACGGCGGTGGTCCCCGTCGGCGGGCAGTCCATCGCTCAATACGACCGCGCCCCGGGCGGGCGGGGTTGGGTTGTAGTAGACGAACGCGCACTGGGTGTTCAAGACTGCTCTGCCGGGCTCGGTGAGGTCGAGGAGGAGGGTGAACACTCCGTATGCACTGGTCAGTGACGTCTCTGCAATGCGCGGTGGTCGGGGGTCGGCCATGGGCGAACGTAGCTCAGGCGGCACGCCGGTCAGGGGAACGGTCATTCGAGCTCGCCGGCCTCTGCGGGGTTTGTTCATCTCGACCAGGGCAATCTGAGGCTCGTCCGCTGCGGTCGCGAGATGGTGACGGGCAGGGAGGGCTTCGATGACCGATCGGTTGTGTCCGGTGGTCGCGGCCAGCAACATCGCGAATGCCCACGCTTCCCCAGCGGTCAGGTGAATCAGCGTGTGGAGGGGACGGCTGCCGCCGACGAGATACGCCTGCCACGCCCTGGCGGATCGCTTCGGTGTGCGTATGCCGGTCAGGGGAAGTGAGCCGGTCCGCATGCAGTAGTCGAGCACCTCGGCAAGAACCACGCGTGGTTCGTTTCGATCGAGATCATCGAATTTTCCGGCTCGGTAGTCCGTGACCAGCTGACGATGTTCACGCAGCCGGCTTTTCGCGTTCCGAACCATCGCGCGCAATACCGTTGTGATGCGCTGAAACTCGACGTCGGAATACGGCTGCGCGGGGTCGGATCGAACCTTTTTATCGAACTGAGCGAACCTGTCGATGACGCCCGGTCGGAGCTGCACCGTGCCGGCACGCAGAAGCACCCGAAACTCGTAACAACGTTTGTCCCCACTCGGCAACCGCAGCGCCATGCAGATCATCTCGATGTCCGCAGCGGTCAACTCGCTCAGCGACCGTAGTCCCGGGCGCGTCTTCGCCAGCCACTTCGAGACGAACCGCACTGTGCCCCAATAAGATTGCGCAGTTTTAACGCGACGGCTCGTCCCCAACGGCCCGTTCACGGCGGTGAAGCACGTCGCCAGTTCTTTTCGCACCCTGACGTCACAGGGCAGGCGATCGAAATCGAAGACGGCGCGCTGCGTCCCATCCTCACTGATGAACGGCACCTGAAGCTCTGGACCGCATACAAATGGTGCCACCCACCCCGCCGGAGGCGGCGTAGCAGGCCTCCCCACCGTCACGGCCCGATCCCCTCGATGACACGCGGATGCCCGGCACCGACAGCGCCGGCCAACCGCTCCAGCGCGTCCCGATCGTCTGCGTCCATCAGCGCCACCAGCTGTTCGACCTGCAACCCTTGAAACGGCTCCAGATAGACCTGCCTGGTAGTTTCCGCACTTCGGTGCCCGAGCAACGTCGCCAACAAGAACCAGACGTCGCCCAGCTGGTTGCGGAAATCTCGGCGCTCGGCGACGGTGAGCATGTCGGTTCGTTGCCAGGCGACGAAGGTCGCAATGCAGTACCACCGCAGCGCGAAGCTGTGCCGCAGCATGTGCGGGCGACACCACAGCCTCCCGGACCGGTCACCCAGCTCCTTTGCCGCTCGCCTGTTCGCATCACGAAAGGTGTTGTACCAAGCTGCTTTATGTCGCGGAAGACCATCCATATTGAGGAACAACATCATCGGTTCCAATCCCGCCGGAGTACGGATGAACAGTCGACTCCGCAACGAAGGACCCACGCTGTCCACATTCACCCGACGTCGCACCCCGTCCTGATCGGTTGCCAGCAAGATGCCGTTCGAACCGATCTCATCGACCACCCATTTATTAGGGACGACGTCGTACCGTCCATTGCGCTGAGCTGCTGCCACTACCGCCTGACGGCTACCGTCCTCGATGTAGAACCGAACAGCCTGTAAGACCGCTCGCCGCAACCAGTAGGGACGAGAGACGCCGGACTTTGCGCAGGCCGATGCGAGCCTGAGACGCAGTAGTCGCTCCGTCGAGACCCCGGGAATTTCGGACGTGAGCACGCTGGCCCACTCCCCCATCCGCAGCCCGGCACCGTAGAGCCCGTCTGCGTACGCGACGTCGCGGTCCTCTGTGCGTCCAACCCACCGTTCACGCTGCTGGCCGTCGCGCGTGTATCCGCTCAAACCGATGGTGCGCCATTGCCGAAATGCCGAAGGAGTCATCCATTTGACGTCTGACGTGCGGATATCCGAAGGCGTGGCGTCCAGCCGAGTTTCGCCTCGGTAGCCGCCCGACAGCACATGGCTCCGCACGGGATTCGCCACGCCGCACTCGTCTGCAGCCCACAGATACAGCTTCCGCACGGCAGCCAGGTCCAACCGGAATGTGTTGGCAGATACAGGATCCGGATTGCTTTCTACTGACATCCGCCAGTTCTTGAACACTGCGAGGTCGTTCGAGGTGGCCGCGGTCCATTCGACGTCCACGGCGTGTAGGAAGTCCAACCAGACTTTGATGCTGAGGGCGTAGCGACGGACTGTGCTATCTGCTGCGCCCCAAAGCACCGGCGAGCGCCAAAAAGCGTTGAGTCGGCCATCTGCCCTGCCCCCTGGACTCAGAAAGTAAGGCGTTCCATGTCTGGCCCCGTTGGCTTTGGCTAGTGCGAGTACATCGTCGAAGGCGATCCCCGCGACGTCAACTCGAACTAACGGGCGGCTGAAATCGTAGAATCTCACGAACCAGCCGACCGCCACGATTCACCTCAACCGATATTGAGTTGCGCTCGGTCCAGACCTTGCCTCATACCTGCAGGGTATTACCGACCGTAAAGCGACCTGCGCCAGACACGCGGACCGACTGTCCGAACAGAACTTCACCAGTCCTCGAACACGGATCCCGTCACATGCGCAGTGTCTATCCTGTGGGAATGGCACTCCACGACCGTCGCGAACGCTGGCTCGCGAACGCCCGCTCCGTGCACTCGACCACGGATCAAATGCTGACGGGCGGCCTACCCGTCGACCGCGACGCACGGATAAACATGGCCACTATCGTAGGAACGCTCCAAGGCGTGTTCGCGGACCAGATCGAAGCTCTCGACGGCGATGCGCCCGCGGGACACATCGCGCTAGCCATCGCTCCGCTGGCGGCGGCTCTGCACAAGTTCGATTCACTGGGCAAACCTAACCTCCCTAAAACGAACGGTGAGCTGCGCGACGCATTGGATGAGCTACGAGCTGCCGCTGGATCGGTTGCGACAACCCTGGATGGGGACCCCTCCCTACGCGTGCAAACGGTCGACGAAGTGATCGCCGAATTCGCCGAGAGCTACCGGGTCGCGCTGCTGCTCACACTGACCGCGTGCCACGCGCTGTCGACGAAAATCGTTGAGTGGCGTGAATCAAAGGACAACGGCAAGGCCGTCGGTGACCACCTGAATGTGCCGACAATGAAGCTGCAGAGCACAAATACTGATGGTGCAGTTCCCATGTCGATGTTATCGAGCCTGATGACCGCTCCCCCTTCCATCATGACACCCGGAAACGAAGCCGCCGCTTTTGCTGAGATGTTCAGCGGTGGCACACCTCCACCCCTGTACCGGATGGCATATGGCCAATGGTTCGGCACCATCGCTGCGATGTGGGAAGACGTGTATCGGGAAAGACTTGCGACCGCACACGGAACTGACGCCGAAGGCCACGGTTGGGACAGGAACGATGTGAAGTCGGAGTTCTTCTACGAGCTCTCTCAAATCCGGCACGACTTCGCGCACAAAGACGGCTTGTGTGTGGAAAGCGCCGGAAACTCCATTCTGAAGTGGGGAGTCGCCGGGCAACCGCTCGCACCCACCCCGCGCCAGATGATGTCTTTGCTCGACCTATTTCCGACCGAGGAGCTAAGCAAAACCCCGGTACGGACGCCACGCACTTCCGAACGATTGCCGTTCAATTTCCCGTCCGAGTGGGTTGCGAAGGTCAGAAAAAGGGTTACCGAAATCGAAGAGGTCAAGCGCCTTCGACCCGATGTCCTCAAGCGCGTCATCGACAGATGGCTGGACGAGATTGTTTAAAGCATTGAGGCACCTGCCAATTCCATTGGCAGGTGCCCGATAGTCGGACCGCCGACCTCGATGCCTTCACAGGCGACCACGTCCATCGCGGTCACGCAATCAACGAACAATTCCACCCAGACCTTGAGACACCCCTTCTCGCACCTTCGTCGGGGGTTCTGCCTCAGCGCGACCTGCCTGGTGTTGGCGCGCCTTCAACCTCATCCGCGCCACGAAGCACTTTGCGAGACGAGAGCACTTCGCAGAAATACTCCGGACACGTGTCCAACGGACTAGTGAAGCCAGGATTGAGAACGGTTGTCCGCACGAGTGCGCTGGCTGACGGTTCCCACCACGCCGACGACGGCAATCAAACCGACGATGAGGGTGATCCAGGCTTGTGCTGGCACCTGGCAGGTTCCTTCCAGATGGGGTCGAGACATCGTGGGTGGGGACCTTGCCGAGCCGTTGGCGTCAGATCGCCGGACGCTCCCGCCACTCTCTCCCCCGTGAGTACGTAAACCGTAGCCCGACCCACCGACACGAAATCGACATGCCAATTCGAGCACCAGCGAGGTTCGAGAAATCGCTACGCGAGATTCTTGGATAGATGGATCGTCTGCATGACAGGGGTGGCGGACGGTCGTTACTTTGACTTAGGATTTACCAGTGCGGCTTCCGGTAAAGGTTTCGGACGCCGCCACATCGCTTCTCACTCAGGAGGGCCCGATGGACACTGTTTTCTGGACACCGCGTTTCGCTGCTGTGTACTTCCTCGCGGCTCTCGCGGCGTTCATCTTGTTCACTGCGATCGGCTCGAACATGGCGATAGTTGCACCATTGATTCTGACCCTGATCGGACTGGGTATCGCGGTGTTGATTCGACACGGCAGGACCCGCCGATGAAGCGCACTCAACGCGGCGTCCCCACCGGCGGCTTGACGGCCGTCACCGGGCAGTGCGCCTCGAGGAGAACGCGCTGGGAGATGCTGCCCATGAACAGCTTTCCGACGGGTGATCGACGCCTGATGCCGATGACGACCAGTTGCGTCTGCTCCTCGAACGACAGGTCGATCAGATTGTCGGCGTGCGAGCGGCCGGCCTCGTTGTCGTGAATTTTCGTCGTCACGCCGATGGCCGACGCCTCCTCGCGGGCGGATTCGACGGCCGCACCGAAGTCGGCATCGGATGCACTGCTGTCCTCGGCGACGACGATCAGGTCCGTCCCACGCATGTGTGCCTCGCGAAATGCGAACGGCAGTGCGCCTTTTCCCTCGGTGGTCGGCGAGTAGCCGACGACGACGGTCATCGCGTCACCGGCGTGACGAGGGTGCCGTCGGCCAGAAAGCGATCGAGGTTCTCGAGCGTGAGCGCTTCCATCGCGGCCCGCGTCTCCACCGTCGCGCTACCCACGTGCGGCAGCAGCACCACGTTGTCCATCGCCACCAGAGCGTCGGGCACGTCCGGTTCGTGGGCGAACACGTCCAGGCCGGCTCCGGCGAGCTGCCCCGCTGCGAGCAACTCGATGAGGGTCTCCTCGTCGACGACGCTCCCGCGGGCCACGTTGATCAAGTACCCCTGCGGTCCCAGAGCTTCGAGCACTGCGCGGTCCACCAGATGCGCAGTCCCCGAACCGCCGGATGCGGCGATGATCAGTACGTCGACGTTCTCGGCGAGCGCTGTCGGGCTGGCAGCGTAAACGTAGGGCGAACCGTCTATCTCGTTGCGATTGTGGTACGAGATCTCGCAGCGAAAACCGTTGAGCCGATCGGCAATTGCCGAGCCGATGCGGCCGAGGCCGATGATTCCGACACGCTTTCCGGTGACCTGACGCGTCAGCGGCGTGTTGCCCTCGGTGGGCCAGCGGCCGGCGCGCACGAATCGCTCGGCCGAGGACAGGCCGCGCACGGTGTCGATCACCAGACCGACGGCGAGGTCGGCCACACAGTCCGTCAACACGTCGGGGGTGTTGCTGACGGCGATGCCACGTTCGGCTGCCGCGTCGACGTCGGTGGTGTCGTAGCCGACGCCGAAGTTCACCACCGCTCCCAGCTGCGGCAACCGGGCCATCAAGGCGGCATCGACGCCGGTGCGGCCGGAGGTGACCACCGCAGAGATCGACGCACCGTGCTCGGACAGGAACTCGTCGCGATCGTCGCCCTCGGGCAGTTCCAGCGCGTCGTACTCGGTAACCAGGGTGTCCATCAACGACGGCTTCAGCGGTCCCACTCGGAGAACTCGACCGCTTCGTTGCGAATCGGATTGAGACACAGAGGTTTTCTGCGAGCTGACGGTGACCATGGTTCTCCTCGCGAGATGGTGGAGCGTGCGCGTTTCCTGTACGGTATGCCGCCCTTCGAATACCTGTCCAACACGGAAATAACATGGACCGATACCCAAACGGCATGAACGACGCGTCGCCGATGCAGCTCTGCCGGGGTTGTCATGCATCTTGCCTGGTCAGTCCAGCAATGCTGTGACTCGGACCGCAGTCAAGCCGTCACTGTGACCCACAGAACTGGACGAAAAGTCGATTTCGTCCGGTTGACGGTGGAGATGACCCGCTCATACCGTGTGTCTACCGTCACAGATTCGGCTGCGACTTGCAGACGCGGATCCTTTTTCCCACTGGAGGCCACCATGAGCCCTGCACTCTTCGTGCAGCAGGGACGGACCCACCGTGTCGCCGCAATAGCCGTTGGCGCGCTGTCACTTTCACTTGTCGCGAGCGGATGCACAGTCGCCAACTCCAACAACGGCGGAGCCGCCCGCGCAGATACTCTTCGCATCGTTCTGCCGCAGGAGCCGCCGACCCTCGAAGCCTGCGACGTCTCGCTCACGTCGGTGGGTGTGGTGACGCGCTCGAACATCACCGAGCCGCTCATGGAACGCAACCCCAGCACCGGCGATCTCGAGCCCAAGCTCGCCGATTCGTGGGAGCAGACCTCCGACACCGAATGGACGTTCACCATCCACCCCGGCGTGACGTTCAGCGACGGCAGTCCCTTCGAGGCCGAGGACGCCGCGTTCTCGATCGATCGCACCGTCAATTCCGAACTGGGCTGCAACGTCGAGGGATACGTCTTCGGCGACGCGAACCTGGTGGTCACCGCAGTCGACCCGATGACGCTGACCGTGCAGTCGCCCGAGCCCGATCCCATTCTGCCGCTTCGGCTCTCGTTCGTGGAGATGGTGCCCCGCACCTCGAGCTACACCGAGCGGGTACGCGAGCCGATCGGAACGGGACCGTTCGCGATCGAGCGCTGGGATTACGGCCAGAAGCTCTCGCTGGTGCGCAACGAAACCTACTGGGGCCCGAAGCCCGAGTACGCCAGGGCCGAGTACCAGTGGCGCAGCGAGGGCAGCGTCCGCGCCTCGATGGTCACCAACGGTGAGGCCGAGATCGCCACCTCGGTCGGACCGGAGGACGGTGCAGGCGATCTGGGAGTCGCGTACCCCAACAACGAAACCACGGCGTTGCGCATCCAGGCCATGCAACCGCCCCTGGACGACATGCGCGTACGCCAGGCGATCAACTACGCCATCAATCGCGAGGGCATCGTCAAGGCACTGTTCCGTGGACTCGGTTCCCCTGCAGAACAATTGATCTCCGAGGGTGTCGTCGGCTTCAACGAGGACTTGACACCGTGGCCCTACGACATGGACCAGGCCCGCACACTGATCGACGAGGCCCGGGCCGATGGAGTACCCGTCGATACCGAGATCCGCCTGATCGGACGCACCGGGCAGTTCCCGAAGATCAACGAGACGGTAGAGGTCATCCAGAACTCACTGTCCAAGATCGGCATGAACGTCACGATCGAAATGATGGACGCCGCAGGCACCGCCGAGTACCAGGAGCGGCCGTTCCCCGACGTCGGCCCGTATCTGCTGGTGATTCAGCACGGCAATCAAGCCGGCGACTCCGCGTTCACCGTCGATCAGTACTTCACCAGTGACGGATTCCAGAGTGCCTACGGCACAGCTGAATTCGACCGGAAGATCGCTGCCGCAGGGGCTCTCACCGGCGAGGACAGGCAGGCCGCCTACGCGCAGGTGTTCGCCGACGAACCGAAAGACATCATGCAGATGGCCTACATCGCGCACATGAACGGGGTGCTCGCCAAGGCATCCTCGGTCGATTACACCCCCAACTCGGCCACGGTCGACGAAATGCACCTGGCCGCCATGACCCGCGCCGACACCGAGAGGCCCTGACATGTTCAGATTCCTGCGCCGACGGATCTACACCAGCCTGATCCCGCTGTTCGTCGTTCTGCTGGGCGTGTTCTTCCTCGCTCGGCTCACCGGCGACCCCACCAGCCTGTACCTGCCCGAATCTGCAACCCAGGCCCAACGCGAGGCGTTCCGCGCCACCAACGGCTTCGATCAGCCGGTGCTGACGCAGCTGATGGACTACTTCAAGGGTGTCGTGCAACTCGACTTCGGGCAGTCGCTGCGCACCGGTGAGGACGCGTCGGCTATGGCACTACGCGCGTTCCCCGCGACGCTGCAGTTGGCGTTCGCGACGATGTTCCTCGCCATCCTCGGCGCTGTGATCATCGGGTGCTGGGCTGCCTACCGACCCAACTCGCTGGCCGATCGCATCTCGAGCCTGCTGTCGATGACGGCCGCGTCCATCCCCGATTTCTGGTTCGCCATCATGGGTGTCTACGTCTTCGCCATCCTGTTCGGCTGGCTGCCCACCTCGGGCGTCGACAGCGGAATGCTCTCCTGGGTACTGCCGATCGCCACCCTGCTCATTCGCCCTCTCGGCGTACTGACTCAGGTGGTACGCGGCGCGATGGTCTCGGCGCTGTCGGCACCGTACGTGCGACTGGCCAGAAGCAAAGGGGCAGGCGATCTTCGGGTCGTCACCCACCACGCTCTGCGCAACGCCGCTGCACCGGCGCTGACCGTTGCCGGCGACCTCATGGTCGGGCTCGTCAACGGCGCGGTGGTCGTCGAGGCCATCTTCGGCTGGCCCGGCATCGGAAAGTTGATGATCGACGCCATCCTGCAGAGAGATTTCGCTGTTCTGCAGGCGGCCGTGTTGTTGACCGCGGTGAGCATATTCGTGCTCAACATCGTCATCGATGCCTGCTACGCACTGCTCGACGCCCGGGTTCGCGACAAGGTGAAGGTCTAGGTAAGAACATGTCACTCGACTTCGAAGCACCGAAAACATCCGAGCCCGAGGATGTTCCACCGTCGGTTCCGGTGGAAGCCCGCAAGGCGTCGGCCCCGCTGTGGAAGCTGCTGCTGCGCGACAGGGTCGCCACCGTCGCCGCCGCGATTCTGGTACTGGTCTTCCTCACCGCGATCTTCGGCCCGATGCTCGTCGGCGACGCTGCCACCGATCAGGATCTGGACCGCTCGAATCTGCCGCCGTTCACCCTCGACACCGGGTGGATGAACATCCTCGGCACGGATCCGCTGGGACGCAGCATGCTGGCCCGGCTGATCGTGGCCAGCAGAACCACACTCTCGGTGGCTATTCCGGCCGTGATCCTCTCGGCGATCATCGGCTCGTTCATCGGCATGTGGGCCGGCTTCCATCGCGGTTGGCGTGAGACCGCGGCCATGCGCGTCGCCGACGTGATCCTCAGCTTCCCGTCGCTGCTGATGGCCGTCGTGGTGCTCTACGTCTTCTCGCCCAGTGCCGCGAACATCGTTCTGGTCCTCACTGTTACGCGCATTCCGATCTACCTGCGCACCGCCCGCGCCGAGTCCGCGGAACTGCAGAGTCGGTTGTTCGTGGATGCCGCCCGTACGTTCGGTGCGAAGAGCGGATCGGTGATCAGACGGCACGTGGCCCCGATTCTGCTCCCGACCCTGCTCACCGTCGCGACCCTGGACTTCTGCTTCGTCATTCTCGCCGAATCGTCACTGAGCTTCCTGGGCATCGGCATTCAGCCACCGGACGTCTCGTGGGGACTGATGGTCTCGCAGGGCCGCACCTACCTGCAGACCGCCTGGTGGCTCTCGTTCTTCCCCGGTCTGGCCATCGTGCTGACGACCGTCTCGGCCACCGTGCTCGCTGCCTGGGCCCGCATCGCCACCGATCCGGCGCAGCGGTGGCGACTCAACGTCCCCCGCTCCAAGCGGTCTCGCCTGCTCCCCGTACGAAAGGTCGTTTCATGAGCGCACCGGCAACCGCACCCCAGCGACCCGATACCGGCAGCGTCGCCCTCGACGTTCGCGGACTGACCGTCGATCTGCGGACTCCGTCCGGCGTCATTCGCGCTGTCGACAACGTCACCTTCACCGCCCGACGCGGTGAAACCCTCGCTCTGCTCGGTGAATCCGGCTGCGGTAAGTCCATGACGGCACAGGCCATCGTCGGATTGCTCGAGCCCATCGCCGACATCACCGGCGGCTCGGTGGAGATGGGTGAGGTGGACCTGGTCACCGCCAAGACCAAGGTGCGGCGCACCATCGCCGCCACCGAACTGGCCATCGTCTTCCAGGACGCACTGACGGCCCTCAATCCCGTCTACACCGTCGGAACTCAACTGGCCGAACCATTTCGGATTCACCGGGGTATGTCCGCTAAGCAAGCACGCGCGGAAGCCATCGCGCTGATGACCCGAGTGGGAATTCCCGAGCCCGAATCACGCGCCGACTCGTACCCACACCAGTTCTCCGGCGGTATGCGCCAACGTCTGCTGATCGCCATGGCCGTGGCACTGAGTCCGTCGGTACTGCTGGCCGACGAACCCACCACCGCGCTCGACGTGACGGTCCAGGCCCAGATCATGGCTCTGCTCAAGGAATTACGTACCGAACACGACATGGCCGTCGTGCTGATCACCCACGACCTCGCGCTGGTCGCCGAGGAAGCCGATCGGGTCGCCATCATGTATGCGGGCAACGTGGTCGAGACCGGACCGGTGTCCGAGGTGTTCGGTGAACCGCGCCATCCGTACACGAAGGGACTGCTCGACTCGGTGCCCGTCCACGCCGTCCGCGGTGAGGATCTCAAGTCGATCGGCGGCACGCCACCGGACCTGCATTCCATTCCCGACGGGTGTGTGTACCAGGCCCGCTGCCCCCTGGCCCGCGACATCTGCGTCAGTGCTCGCCCGCCGCTCGAATCCGTCGGTACCGGCCGAATGTCGGCCTGCCACTTCCCGAACGAGGTAACCAGCCATGTCTGAGCAACTGCTGACCGTGCGCGGTCTGAACAAGACCTTCGACGTCGGCCGCGGCAAGCTCCGTGCCCTCGACGCCATCGATCTCGACCTGCGGCGTGGCGAAACCCTCGGCCTGGTGGGCGAATCCGGTTGCGGAAAATCCACTCTCGCACGCACCCTGATGATGCTCGAACGACCCGACTCGGGCACGGTCGCCTTCGACGGCATCGATCCGTTCGCGCTGCGCGGCAAGGAACTCCTCGCGTGGCGTCGACGCGTGCAGATGGTGTTCCAGGACCCGTACGGTTCCCTGAACTCACGCATGACGGCAGGCGACATCATCGGCGAGCCGTGGCGAACCCACAAGGGCCTGTACAAGACTCGCCGCGATCGCTCGGCACGGGTCCGCGAACTGCTGCACCTGGTGGGCCTGCGCCCGAGCGACGAGAACCGCTTCCCGCAGGAGTTCTCCGGTGGTCAGCGCCAACGCCTCGGCATCGCGCGGGCGCTCGCGCTGAACCCCGACGTGATCATCTGCGACGAGCCGGTCTCTGCACTCGATCTCTCGGTACAGGCGCAGGTGCTCAACCTGCTCAACGATCTGCAGACGCAACTCGGCATCTCCTACGTGTTCATCTCGCACGATCTGTCGGTGGTGCGACACGTCGCCGACCGTGTTGCGGTGATGTACCTGGGGCGCATCGTCGAATCCGGCGCCACCGAGGCAGTATTCGATCGGCCCGCCCACCCGTACACCGCGGCGTTGATGTCGGCCGCACCCACTCTCGACGCGTCGAACCGCGGGACAAAGATTCTGCTGAAGGGCGAGGTACCGTCGCCGCTGAATCCGCCGTCGGGATGCCGGTTCCGAACACGCTGCTGGAAGGCAACCGAACTCTGCGCCAGTGAGGCACCCCCGGTTGCGCTCGACGCGGACGAGGCCGATCACATCGCCGAATGCCACTATCCCCTCGTCGCAGGCAATCTCGGCCTCGTCGCCGCCGGGACGTGATGGCGACACACCTGAGCATCACCGGATTCGTCGTCGTCGCCCTGGCCATCTTCTTCGCATCGGCGATGCAGGCGTCCATCGGATTCGGCATGGGGATGCTCGCCGCGCCCATCGTGGCGATCGTGGACCCCGGCCTGATCCCGGCGACGCTCATCATGCTGGCCGTCGTGGTCAGTGTGCTCGTCCTGGTTCGTGATCGCACGGCCCTCGACCTCTCGGGTGCAGGGTGGGCGCTGGCCGGTCGGCTGCCCGGTTCGGTGGTGGGCGCACTACTGCTCGTGCTGTTGCCCGAGCGCGGACTGGCCATCCTGCTCGCGCTGGTGGTGCTGGGCGGCGTCGCACTGACGTCCTTCGGTTGGGTCCCGTTGCCGCACAGACGAAATCTGATAGTGGCCGGGGCCGCGTCGGGAATTCTGGGAACGGCCACCTCCATCGGCGGACCGCCGATGGCCCTGGTGTGGCAACGCAACACCGGAGCCGAACTGCGCAGCACCATGAGTTGCTTCTTTCTCGTCGGCTCGATCATCTCGCTGGCGGTACTCGCGGTCGCCGGCGCGGTGGATGCCCATACCGCCACGCTGTTCGTGTTCCTGGCCCCGGCGACCGTTCTCGGATTTTTGCTATCCCGTCTCGTCAACCGCGTGCTCGACCGTCGACGCCTACGCATCGTCGCGATCAGCGTCTCCGCCGTCGGCGCGCTCGTGCTCGTTGTCCAGCAGGTGTCGGCGCTCGCCTAACTCACGAAATAGTGAGTTGAATCGCCATCTCGTGTCGGAACGCGTCGATCGGGTAGTCGGTGTCGATGACTACGAACAACACCCGCGCCTTGATCGTCGGTGCCACCGGCATCTCCGGACAAGCCTTGTGCCGCGTTGCTCTCGACGCAGGCTGGGACACGTACGGACTCAGCCGTAGTGGCAGCACTCCGGTCGACGGCGTCATCGGTGTGGCCGCCGATCTGCTCGACCCGGCCTCGCTCGAGGAGGCGCTGACGGACCTGCGCCCCGAGGTCGTGTTCTTCACCGCATGGATGAAGAAGGACTCCGAGCAGGAGAACATCGAGGTCAACTCGGCGACGCTACGCAACGTGCTGAACGTGCTCGGCCCCCTCGACTCGGTGAAGCACGTCGCGTTGATGACCGGCCTCAAGCACTACCTCGGGCCGTTCGACGCCTACGGCGAGGCAGTGATGGCCGAGACGCCGTTCCACGAGACCGAGGATCGCCTCGACACCCCGAACTTCTACTACGCGCAGGAAGACGAATTGTTCGCCGGTGCCGAGAAGTTCGGATTCGGATGGAGCGTGCACCGCGCGCACACCATCTCGGGATTCGCGGTCGGCAACGCGATGAACATGATGTTGACGCTGTCCGTGTACGCGTCGATCTGCAAGGAGCTGGGCGAGAAGTTCGTCTTCCCCGGTTCCGAGACCCAGTGGAACGGGCTCACCGACCTCACCGACGCGGACCTGCTCGCCGAGCAGATGGTGTGGGCTGCGACCGATGACAACGCGCACAACGAGGCGTTCAACATCGCCAACGGTGACGTCTTCCGCTGGCGCTGGCTGTGGCCGCAGTTCGCCGCGCACTTCGGCGTCGAGCCCGAGGGCTACGACAGCGAGCCGCGTCCGCTCGAATCCCGCATGTCCGACGCGGCCGCAACGTGGAAGCGCATCGCCGAGAAGCACGATCTGGTCGAAAGCGATGTCTCCCGCCTGGCGTCGTGGTGGCACACCGACGGTGACCTCGGCCGCGACATGGAATGCCTGACCGACATGAACAAGTCGAAGAAGGCCGGTTTCCTCGGCTTCCGATCCACCCCGGATGCCATTGCCTCGGTGATTCAGCGATACCGAGATGCGCGTCTGATTCCCTAGTGCGCTACGCGCAGTGGTGCGGTTAAGTGCCCTCTGCGGCACTCAACCACGCCACTGCGGCGCAGCCGCATACTCGGCGTAGCGCTCCCGCACCGCCGGGGTCGGGTCGGCCTCGTATGTCTTCGACTTTGCCTGCGCCCAGGTCGGCGGCTCGCTGGTCCCGGCCAGTGTCCACGCCGCCTGGCGCGCGGCACCGTCGGCGACGTATTCACCCGGCTCGGGCACGATCACCGGAACGCCGAGAATGGCCGGGGCCAACTCGCGCAATGCCGCAGACTTCGCACCGCCGCCGATGAGCAGCACCCGCTTCGTCTCGACCCCCTGCGAACGCAGATGGTCGATACCGTCGGCCAAACCGCACAGCAGTCCCTCGACGGCCGCTCGCGCGAGGTGGCCCGGCGTCGAATTGTTCAGTCGCAGACCGTGAATTGCACCGGATGCATCGGGACGGTTGGGAGTGCGCTCGCCCTCGAAGTACGGCACCATCACCACACCGTCGCTCGTCGTCGACAGCGCCAACCGCGACAACTCGTCGTGATCGACGCCCAGCATCCGCGCTGTCGCATCGAGGACGCGAGCAGCGTTGAGAGTGCACACCAACGGCAACTGCCGGCCGGTGGCGTCGGCGAATCCGGCGACCAGACCCGAACCGTCTGCGGCCGCAACCGAGGTCACGGCAGATACGACACCCGACGTGCCGATCGAGACCACCACATCGCCGGGCTGAGCGTCGAGGGCGAGGGCTGCCGCGGCATTGTCTCCGGTCCCCGGCCCGATCAGTGCCCCACCCGACGTGCGGCCTATCGCCTCGTTCGGCGCAGCCACGCGGGGCAGCAGTGGGTTACGACCCCGAAAACCGAACTGCAGCAGATCCGTTCGATATTCGCCAGTGGCCGCGGAGAAGTATCCGGTGCCACTGGCGTCGCCTCGATCGGTGGCCAGAGCGTCGAGCCCTGATGCCCCGCCGAGCTGCCAGCTCAGCCAATCGTGCGGAAGGCACACCGCCGCAGTGCGATCGGCGTTCTCGGGCTCGTGGTCGGCGAGCCATCGCAACTTGGCGACGGTGATCGAAGCCAACGGAACCACTCCGACGGCGTCGGCCCAGGCCTGCCCGCCGTCGGTGCCTTCTTTTTCGCCCAACTCGGACACCAGGTCCGTCGCGGCCTGCGCCGATCGAGTGTCGTTCCACAGCAGGGCTTTACGGACCACGGATCCGTTGTCGTCGAGGCAGACCATGCCGTGCTGCTGCGCGCCCACCGACACCGCGTCCACGTCGTCGAGTCCGCCCGCGGCAGCGATAGCCTCGTCGAGCGCATCTTTCCATCGCTGCGGGTCGATCTCGGTACCGTCGGGATGGGCGGCTCGCCCCTGGCGGACCAACTCCCCCGACTCGGCGTCACGAACGAAGACTTTGCACGATTGGGTGGAGGAGTCGATTCCGGCAACGAGAGCCACGGTGAGCGGGTCCTTTCCTACGCAAGTGTGATCTACGACCCTACCCGCGAGGCGCGGTTGCCTCGGTCACCAACGTGCGCGCGTAGGCGATGGCCTGCGGCGTGGTCTCGAAAACACGGCGCGCTTCGTCGTCCTTGGTGGTGAACACGCCCAGCGCCGTCAGCGGACGCAGGTGTTCGGGTTTGGCTGCGGAGATGAGGACGGTGATGCGGCGATGTTCGAGTTCGGTGATCGTGTCCTTGAGGACCAGAGCTCCGGTGGCATCGATGGTGGTCACTCGCGACATGCGCAGGATCACCACTTTCACGTCCGACACGTCGGCGAGCTCGAGCAGGAAGCTGTGCGCAGCTCCGAAGAACAGTGCACCGTCGATCCGGTAGGCGACGATGTGTTCGCGCAGCAGGCCTTCTTCTTCCTTCGAGACCGCGTCGAGTGCATCGAGCGGTACCTGCTCGACCGTGGCCGATCGCGCGACGGCGCGCAGTGCCAGCACCGCAGCGAACCCGACGCCGACCGCCACAGCCGTCACCAGATCGAACAGAACCGTGACGAGAAAGGTCGACGCCATCACCACGGTGTCGCCGCGACCGGCGCGGGAAATTGCTCGGATGGAGGCTGTTTCGACCATTCGCACGGTCGTCGCCAGGAGCACCCCGGCCAGAGCCGCGAGGGGAATGTCGGCCACCAAGCCCGCGGCGGAATACATGATGGCGGCGAGGATCACCGCATGGGTGAGCGCGGCGAGCCTGGTGCGCGCTCCGGACCGAACGTTGACGGCAGTACGGGCGATGGCACCGGTGGCGGGGATCCCGCCGAACAACGGCGCGGCGATGTTGGCCAGTCCCTGCCCGAACAGCTCACGATCGGGATTGTGCCGCGGGCCGACGCCCATCGAGTCCGCCGCGGTCGCGGACAGCAGCGATTCCAGTGCAGCCAGCGCGGCGACGGCGAACGCCGGTGCCAACAACGCCGTCACGTCACCGAGGTGGAAGAAGCTCAGGCTCGGGGCGGACAACGACGACGGAATGGTGCCGATGCGGGCGATGTCGAGGTCGAACAACTGAGTGACCACCGTTGCTCCGGCGACCGCAACCAGGGAGAACGGGATTTTCGGAGCCAAGCGGCCGCCGACCAGCATGACGATCGCGACCGTGACGGCCACGGTGGGCGTCAGAACGCTCGCATTCGAGACGAACGAGCGCACCGCGTCGAACGCGGACTGCCACACCTTCTCGCCCTCGGCGTCGGTGATACCCAGGGCCGACGGAACCTGTTGCAGCGCAATGACGACGGCGATACCTGCGGTGAACCCCTCGATGACGGGTGCCGGCATGTACCGGACGGCTCGTCCGACGCCTGCACCGGCGAGCGCCAGCAGAATGATTCCGGCCATCAGCCCGACGGCGAGCACTCCGGTCGGCCCGTACTCGGCGACGATCGGCACGAGCACCACCGTCATGGCGCCGGTCGGCCCGGACACCTGAAATCTCGATCCGCCGAACACCGCGGCGACGACTCCCGCGATGATCGCCGTGGTCAGACCCGCCGCCGCACCCAGCCCGGTGCTGACGCCGAAGCCGAGTGCCAGAGGCAACGCGACCAGGGCCACGATCAGCCCGGCCAGCAGATCCGCGCCGGGTGCGCGGAAGGCCGGTTTCCACTCGCTCCACCTGGGCAGCAGCGCGGTCACAGCCCTGACGGCGTCGGTCGTGCGGGAAGGTTTCGTCGGTTCGGACATGTGACGCTTTCTGAGAAGTCATCGATCCTGATCGATCTACTTGCTAAGTTTAGCAAGTAATGAATCAGGTGAACAGGGACGTGAGCCAGACCATCTCGGGCCGTCGAGTCAGGTACGTGCTCCGGACTCGCCGTCCAGCAGCTCGGCCTGGTTGGCCACCACTCCCGTGAGTATTTCCCGCGCGACGACCAACAGGTCGGCCACCTTCGGCGACGTCAATGTGTAGGACACCGACAGGCCTTCCCGCGTGCCTTCGATGAGACCGGCGCGCCGCAGGATGGACAACTGCTGAGACAGATTGGCCGGCTCGATGCCGATTTCCGGAAGCATCTCGGACACGGCGTGCTCACGCTCGCTCAACAACTCCAGCACGCGAATACGCGCGGGATGCGCCAACGTCTTGAAGAAATCGGCTTTCATTCTGTAGAGCGGCCGGCTCGAATCCGTGGCCATGAAGTCCTCCCGTGGCACCCGCCACCGCGGAGCAGGCTACTTGCGAACACTAGCAATCAACAGACCGAAGTGGACGACCTCCCTGCCCGTCCCGAAACTCGGCTACCTTCACTCCCATGCGCGGAGACCCCGAAGAATCCACCGACTTCAGGCTCACCGTGGCCACGGCGGCCCTCGACCTGTTCTCCGTCAAGGGCTACGAGTCGACGACGGTGGACGACATCGCCGGTGCCGCAGGCATCTCGCGTCGGACATTCTTTCGTCAGTTCCGCGCCAAGGAAGACGTCGTCTTCGCCGATCACGAAATACTGCTCGAGCAGGCCGACGCATTCCTGGAAGCGAACGAGGGCGATCCCTGGCGGGCCGTGTGCGACGCCGCGCAGTTGGTGTACGAGCGGTTTTCCGACTGGCAGGACATGTCGCGCCTGCGCTACCAGGTGGTGCACAAGATCCCCGCACTGCGCGATCGAGAAATCGTCACCGTGTTTCGCTACGACAGACTCTTCGTCGACTATCTGCAGCGTGTTCTGCCCGATCACCCTCACCTCGAGATCCTGCAGTTCTCGGCCACGGTGACCGCGACGCACAACTACATCCTTCGTCGGATGATCCGCGACGGCCTCCCGACGTCCGTGGAGGATCTGCGTTCGGCACTCGCGCAAGTGCGCGCGCAGTTCTTAGGTGAGATCGTCGTCGCGTCGTTCCCCCGGGGCACGTCCGTCAGCAAAGTCGTCGACGCCTTGGCCGATCACACAAGCACCTGACGTACCCGACGCGATGGCACTGAGTGCCGGATGCCGGAGACCCGGTCTTGAACAGAGCCGAATTCAGACGTACACTGGGGCAATCCTTGGCACTGAGTGCCCTCCGTGGGCAGTGCCACCCCCGACACACCGAGGAGCGTGGCCGACATGGCCGGAAATCCCGACTTCGATCTGTACCAATCGCCCGACGAGCACAACGAACTGCGCGCAGCCATTCGGGCGCTCTCGGAGAAGGAGATCGCTCCGTACGCCAAAGAGGTCGACGAGGACTCCCGCTTTCCCGAGGAAGCACTCAAAGCGCTCAACGCTTCCGGCTTCAACGCCATCCACGTTCCCGAGGAATACGACGGCCAGGGTGCCGATTCCGTCGCTGCCTGCATCGTCATCGAAGAGGTCGCACGCGTCTGCGGCTCGTCCTCGCTGATCCCCGCGGTCAACAAGCTCGGCACGATGGGCCTGATCCTCAAGGGTTCCGAGGAACTCAAGAAGCAGGTTCTGCCATCCCTCGCCGGTGGTGCGATGGCGTCGTACGCCCTGTCCGAGCGCGAAGCGGGATCCGACGCGGCGAGCATGCGCACCCGCGCCAAGGCCGATGGTGACGACTGGATCCTCAACGGCTCCAAGTGTTGGATCACCAACGGCGGCAAGTCCGATTGGTACACCGTCATGGCCGTGACCGATCCCGACAAGGGTGCCAACGGCATTTCCTCGTTCATCGTGCACAAGGACGACGAGGGATTCGTCGTCGGCCCCAAGGAGAAGAAGCTCGGCATCAAGGGTTCGCCCACCGCCGAGCTGTACTTCGAGAACTGCAAGATTCCCGGCGATCGCATCATCGGCGAGCCCGGTACCGGCTTCAAGACCGCGCTGGAAACACTCGACCACACGCGCCCCACCATCGGCGCACAGGCCGTCGGCCTGGCACAGGGTGCCCTCGACGCGGCCATCGCATACACCAAGGACCGCAAGCAGTTCGGCACCTCGATCTCGAGCTTCCAGGCAGTGCAGTTCATGCTCGCCGACATGGCGATGAAGGTCGAAGCCGCCCGCCTGATGGTCTACAGCTCCGCAGCCCGCGCCGAGCGCGGCGAGAAGAACCTCGGGTTCATCTCCGCGGCTGCCAAGTGCTTCGCCTCGGACGTGGCCATGGAGGTCACCACCGACGCCGTGCAGCTCTTCGGCGGTGCCGGCTACACCACCGACTTCCCGGTCGAGCGCATGATGCGTGACGCGAAGATCACCCAGATCTACGAGGGCACCAACCAGATTCAGCGTGTCGTCATGTCGCGGGCGCTGCTCAAATGAGCGACATCAACCTCGTCGGCGTCATCGGCGGCGGCACCATGGGTGCCGGCATCGCCGAAATGTGTGCTCGCTCCGGCAGTTCCGTACTGATCCTGGAGACGAGCCAGGCGACGGCCGACGCCGCAGAAGCTCGCCTCGACAAGTCCTTCGCTCGCGCCGTCAAATCCGGTCGCATCGAAGCCGACGCAGCCGAGAAGGCCCGCGCTGCAATCACGTTGACACTCGAGATCGGCGATTTCGCGGACCGCGATCTCGTGGTCGAGGCAGCACCGGAGATCGAGTCGCTCAAGCTGGACCTGTTCGGCAAGCTCGATTCCATCGTCAAGCCCGAGGGAATCCTGGCCACGAACACCTCGTCGATCCCGGTCATCAAGATGGCCAACGCGACGAAGCGTCCCGACAAGGTCGTCGGCGTGCACTTCTTCAACCCGGTGCCGGTACTGCCGTTGGTGGAAATCGTCGTCAGCCTGCTGACCAGCGAGGAAACCGTCGCAGCGGTGACGGACTACGCCGGAAACACGCTGGGCAAGAAGACGATTCGCGCCGGTGATCGAGCCGGATTCATCGTCAACGCACTGCTCATCCCGTACATGGTCTCGGCCATCCGCATGCTCGAGTCCGGCTTCGCCAGCGCCGAGGACATCGACGAGGGCATGGTCAACGGTTGCGCACACCCCATGGGACCGTTGCGTCTGACCGACACCGTCGGCCTCGACGTCACCCTCGCGGTCGCAGAGTCGCTGTACGCGGAGTTCCGCGAACCGCACTACGCGCCGCCGCCGCTCCTGCAGCGCATGGTGGACGCCGGAATGCTGGGTCGCAAAACCGGTAAGGGTTTCTACTCGTATTCGTAGTAGTCCCCCGCCCCCTTCTGCGTGAATGGTCCATTCACCCCCGTCAGGGCCGGTGAATGGACCATTCACGTCTTCGAAAGGCGCACACTGGAGTCGTTCCACAACTCTGGGAGGCTTCATGAACATCGATCTCGACGGCCGCACCGCTTTGATTTCCGGCTCCAGTCAGGGCATCGGATTGGCGATTGCCACCGAATTGGCCCGCGCCGGTGCGCGCGTGGTCCTCAACGGCCGCAGCGAGTCGGCGCTGGATTCGGCCGAGGAACAGTTGCTGACGGCAGTGCCCGGTGCGCGGGTGATCGTCGTCGCTGCCGATCTCGCGACGGCCGACGGAGTCGAGACGTTGCTGGCGAAGGTGCCGGTGGTCGACATTCTGGTGAACAACCTCGGCATCTTCGGAGCCAAACCCGCTCTCGACATCGACGACGACGAATGGCGACGCTATTTCGAGGTGAACGTGCTCTCGGCAATCCGGCTGATCCGCACGTATCTGCCGGCGATGACCGAGGCGGGCTGGGGCCGAATCCAGAATATCTGCAGCGATTCCGCGGTCGTGATTCCCGAGGAGATGATCCACTACGGAATGACGAAGACCGCCCTGCTCGCAGTGACCCGTGGATTCGCGAAAGCTGCTGCAGGAAGCGGAGTCACGGTCAATTCCGTGATCGTGGGCCCCACCCACACCGAGGGCGTCGAGAAGTTCGTCGGCGAGCTCGTCGGCGACGACCTCCCCTGGGACGAGGCGCAGGCGCAGTTCATGAAGGAGCACAGGCCACAATCGCTCATCGGACGCCTGATCGAGCCGAGGGAGATCGGCAACATGATCGTCTACTTGAGCTCCGAGCAGGCCTCTGCGACCACCGGTGGCGCTCTACGCGTCGACGGCGGCTACGTCGATGCGATACTGCCCTGAGTTTTTCGTAGGGCCGGTCCGGTCGGTCACAGTTTGTGGCCGACCGCTTCGGGGCATGCGTGAGATACACGGAATCAAGCAGAGGTTCTTCACGCATTTCACCGTATTCGGAGACGATTCCACAGTGAGCGATCAGTACACCTTCACCAACCCCGTCACGCAGTACCGCCAGGACGGCTTCCCGGAGCAGCACCAGGATCCGCCCGGCCTGGCCGCAGATCTTCAGCCCCTCGCCGACCACGGTGAGCAGACATACCGTGGATCCGGACGCCTCACCGGCCGCAAGGCCTTGATCACCGGTGCCGATTCCGGAATCGGACGAGCAGCAGCCATTGCCATCGCACGCGAGGGTGCCGACGTGGTTCTCAATTACCTACCGGCAGAAGAGAAGGACGCGCAGGAGGTTGCGCAGTTGATCCGCGATGCCGGCCGCACCGCAGTCCTGGCACCGGCAGATCTCACCGACGAGCAGGCCGCGCGCGGCATCGTGCGCACTGCCGTCGACGAGCTCGGTGGCCTCGACCTGCTGATCAACGTCGCAGGTAAGCAGCAGTTCGTCGAAGACGTTCAAAACCAACGTCTACGCACTGTTCTGGATCATCCAGGAAGCGGTGCCGCACATGCCCGCCGGCTCCACCATCGTCAACACCAGCTCGATCCAGGCATACACACCGTCACCCGGACTGGTGGACTACGCGACCACGAAGATGGCCATCAACACCATCAGCAAGGCCCTCGCACAGCAGTTGGCACCGAAGGGAATCCGCGTCAATGTCGTTGCGCCGGGACCGTTCTGGACACCACTGCAGGCAGCCGGCGGCCAGCCGACGTCGGCACTGCCGGAATTCGGCAAGGAAACACCGCTCGGACGCGCAGGACAGCCCGCCGAGATCGCCGGCGCGTACATCTATCTGTCGTCGGCCGAATCGGGTTACGTCACCGGCGACACACTGAACGTCAACGGTGGTATGCCGACGCCGTAGATCGTCACCCGTATTGAGTGAATGGACCATTCACACCCGTCTGGGCTGGTGAATGGTCCATTCACGCGTTCAGGAGAGGTCAGTCCTTGGGCCCACCGGCGGCGTAGACGACCTGACCCGAGATGAAGCCGGCACCCTCGCTGACGAAGAACGACGCCAGGTGCGCGATGTCATCGGGATGTCCGACGCGATTGACCGGAATCTGCGACGCAGCAGCGGCTTTGAAGTCCTCGAACGGCATGCCGACGCGTTCTGCGGTGGCTGCCGTCATCTCGGTCTCGATGAATCCCGGGGCGATGGCGTTGGCGGTGACGCCGAACTTGCCGAGCTCGATGGCGAGGGTCTTGGTGAAGCCCTGCATGCCGGCCTTGGCTGCGGAGTAGTTGGCCTGTCCGCGGTTGCCGAGAGCAGACGTACTCGACAGGTTGACGATGCGGCCCCACTTGGCGTCGATCATGTGCTTCTGGACCGCGCGGGTCATCAGGAACGATCCGCGCAGGTGGACGCCGAGCACGGAATCCCAGTCCTGCACCGTCATCTTGAACAGCAGGTTGTCGCGAGTGATGCCCGCGTTGTTGATCAGTACGGTCGGCGCACCGAATTCGCTGGCAATGCGATCGACGGCGGTCTGCACCGATTCCTCGTCGGCAACGTTGGCACCGATGGCCACTGCCTGCCCGCCTGCCGCCTGAATCGCGCCGACGGTGTCGCTGCACGCGGCCTCGTCGAGGTCGACCACGGCAACTCCGAAACCGTCCTTGGCCAGCCGCTTGGCTACCGCAGCACCGATTCCCCGTGCACTACCGGTGACAATGGCCGTCTTGATCTGATCACTCACGAATATCTCCCTTACGACGCCGAACTCGATAACTGTCCTCTGTTTCTATCAACACCGACAATGCGATCAGTACGCAGCCACCGCTCCGTCGAGTGCCTTCTGCATTCCCTCTGCCACCACCCGGGTGAAGTCGATCGGCTTCTCGGGCAAATCGGTGATGGGCGTGTCGATGTAGACGCTCGCCTGCTTCACCTTCGGCGCACCGGGACCGTAGCTCAGACCGATACAGATCAGCACCGGCTCGACCCCGAGCTTGCGCGCCCGCATCGCGATGTGGCCGATACCGCTGCCGACGTGCTGCACCGTCGTCGGATCCTCGAGATTGCAGGTCCCCTCGGGGAACACCGCAAGATCGTCGCCTCGCTTCATTCGCTCGGCACTGACGTCCATCATGCGGTTGCCCGCGGCGCTGACGGCCCGCATGCCGTGATTCTTGCCGCGGAAGACGGGGATACCGCCCATCATGTCGATTCGCTTGCGCTGCTTGGGTTCCTGGAACAGCTCGTCCTTGGCCAGCACCCGGGTGCGACCGATGACCGGACGCAGCGGCGACGCCCATGCCGCCGCTGCGAGGGTGTACGGATCGTTCTCGGTCAGATGATTGACCGCGATGAGCAGACGCGTGTTGTCGTAGACGAGACGACGCAACTCCTCACGGGCACCGTCGGGATACGACACCCTCGGGCGGAATCGCCTGGCCAGGGTGGCATAAGCCAACCTCGCGACCTGACGATTCTGCTGATGACGCAGATAGAAGTCGTACACGGTCACATCGTTTTCGAGAATTACCGCAGGCCGATCCATGAGCCGAGCTTAGCCTCACACCCGCGAGGAACCCATAGCCCGGATCCCGACGGTAAGTCCGACCGCAGCGGTAGCCACGGCCGCGAAGACACCGGCCGTCACCGTCGAACTTGTGAAGTCGCCCGCGAACAGTGCACGTTCGGCATCGACCAGGTACCCGAGCGGGTTGATGTTCACCAGGAACTGCATCCACCCCGGTGCGGCCGTCAGCGGCAGCATCGTGCCCGACAGGATGAGCAGCGGGAACATCAGAGTCTGCTGTATCGACCAGAACACCCAATCCTGGCCGCGCACAGCCAAAGCCAGCGTGTAGGACAACGCGCCCAGACCGACACCGAACACGCCGAGCAACACGATGCCCACGGCGGCACCGACCGGATTCACGGACAGGCCGAGCGGTAAGGCGACCAGGATGATCAAGACGGCCTGCGCAGCCAGCGGGACCATTTCCTTGAACGCGCGCCCGACGAGCAGCGCCGATCGCGGCAAGGGGGTCACCAACATCCGTTCGTGAGACCCCTGCTGCAGCTCCGCCAACAAATTCGAGCCCGTCATGGAGGTTCCGAAAATGGTGATCATCGCGAGGACCCCCGGAACGAACCAGTCCCAGACGCTTCCGTCCCCGAGGCCGGGCACCTCGGTGAGCAGTGGGCCGAACAGTGCGAGCAGGATCAACGGTTGGATGAGACTGAAGATCACCGTGAACGGATCGCGGACCATCGGCCGCAGTTCGCGGCCCATCACCAATGTGCTTCCCGACAGAACGTTCATCGGAGTTCTCCTGCCGTGCCTGCGGTTTCGAGAGATGCGGAATCCGTCGCGGTGCTCTCACGAAGACTGCGCCCGGTGAGGCCGAGGAACACGTCGTCGAGGGTCGGTCGCGTCGTATCCGCCGTCAGCACCCTGATGCCATGAGACTCGCTCAGCCGCAGGAGATCCGGAAGAACCACCTCGGCCCGCTCGACCCGGATGTTCAGACGCGAACCCGCCACCGTCACGTCTCTGACACCGGCAACACCGCCGAGAAGCGCAGCCAGCGCCGACGCGTCGGACACGGTGAGGACGATCAGATCACCTGCCAGTTCCGATTTCAGTGCGGCGGCGGTGTCGTCGGCGATGACGGTGCCGCGATCGACGACGATCACCCGCTCGGCCATCGAATCGGCCTCGTCGAGATAGTGCGTGGTGAGCACGATGGTGGTGCCCATCTCTCGCCTCAGCCGAAGAATGTGGTCCCACAGATTCGCCCGGCTCTGCGGGTCCATGCCCGTGGTCGGTTCGTCGAGAAACAGCAACGGCGGCCGATGCACCAGACCCAGTGCGATGTCGAGTCGTCGACGCTGCCCGCCGGACAGCGTCGACACGGTACGAGTCGCGAGCTCGCCGAGTTCGAGTGCCTCGATCAATTCGTCTGCGCGACTGCCTGATCGGCGACGCGTCATGCCGTAGCACTGCCCTTGCACCACCAGCTCGTCCCGGACGCGCTGATTGTGGCCCGCACCGTTGCCCTGTCCCACGTAGCCGAGGCTGCGGCGCACTCGGTCCCGATCTTCGCCCACGTCGAATCCGGCGATGCGGGCCGATCCCGACGTCGGTGCCAGCAACGTGGTCAGCATCCGCAGAGTGGTCGACTTGCCTGCCCCGTTGGGGCCGAGCAGAGCCACCAACTCTCCCTCACCGATCGTCAGATCGATGCCGCGCACCGCCTCGACGGTCTTCTTGCCTTGCTGAAAAGTCTTGGTCAATCCCGAAGTTTCGATCATCTGTGACGCCCCTCGTCGTAGCGGTGAATCCCTACGACGGAGACATTAGAAACGATCGCGGTCAGCTTCGGTCCGCGATGCCACTGCGGCGGTCGATCAACCGAAGACGGGGAACTTTCGTTTGCGGGCCAGGGCATCCATCCCGGACTGAATGCTCGCGCGCACCTCGTCGTACTTGGCGTCGACGTACGCCTCGTCCTCGCACCGCGCCGGATCGTGGTCCAGTTCGACCGGCGGCATGAAACGAGTGCGAATCTTCGCGGGCAACGGAATCTGCGGTAACGCCGCGGGCGCAATGATCCACGGCAGCGAGATCGCGATCGGAAAGACCTTCAACCGCGCAATCTTGTCCAGCTTCAACGCTTTCGACAGCTTGTCGCCGCGAATGAGCACCGGCATCGCGTCTGCCCCACCCACCGTCGCCACCGGCACGATGGGAACACCCATCCGAATGGCGAGCTTGATGAAGCCGGTTCGGCCACCGAGGGTCGCCTCGTCCCGTTTGCTCCAGGGCCGCAATGAATCGACCTCGCCGCCCGGCCACACGATGACGTCTCGGCCCTCGGCCAGTGCCGTCGACATCGAGTCCGGTGCCGCGGGAAGCACCCCCATGGATCGAAAGACTTTTCCGATCAACGGGAACGCCATCAAGGCATCGTGCGCGGTGCCGTGCAGAATGCGTCTTTCACCGAAGTGCCGCCACCACTGAGCGCCGACGGTCCACGCGTCCCAGACGAACGGCGCACCCGAATGCACGCCGACGACGAGCACCGGAGACTCCGGGATGGTCTCCCAACCGTCGATCTCCATCCGGAAGTAGCGGTCCATCACCCCGTTCCAGAGTCGCTGCTGCCGGTCCATCGCCACGGTGTTCTGATCGTCGAGGTCCCAGCCGCCTGCGCGTTCGGCAACCACCGCTCCGAGGCCCCCGGACGACTTCTCCCGACGCTCTTTCATCTTCAGGCGCGCTGCCGCGGCGTACCGCTGCGCTTGCTCGCGCAGCTGCTCCTTCGTCGGTTCTTCGGAGCCGTCCCCACCCAGTACGTGATCCCCATCACTCATACCCGCACCGTACTCCACCCGTCCGAAGCCGACTCACAACCAGCGCTCGTAACCCCGCGCGACGTCCCGAGTGTCCGTTATGGTCAGAATTCGAGCCGAGCGAACGAGGTATACCGATGGATCCGATCGAACCGGCATACGGAACGACAGCTCTGCTGCTGATCGCCGCCGCAGCCGTTGCAATCCTGCTTTTCCTCATCATGAAGGTGAAACTGCACGCCTTCGTCTCCCTGGTCCTGGTCAGCGCGGTCACTGCCGTCGCGGCCGGGATCCCGCTGGCGGACGTGCCGTCGGCCCTGCTCTCGGGCTTCAGTTCCACGCTCGGCTCGGTGGCGCTGCTCGTCGCGCTCGGCGTGATGGTCGGCAGACTGCTCGAAATCACCGGTGGTGCACAGGTATTGGCCGATACCCTGATCAACCGATTCGGGGCCAAACGCGCACCTCTGGCGCTCGGTGTCGCCGCACTCATCTTCGGCTTCCCCATCTTCTTCGACGCGGGCCTCGTCGTCTTCCTGCCGATCATCTTCACCGTCGCCAAACGTTTCGGCGGATCGGTGCTGCTGTATGCCCTCCCGACCGCAGGCGCATTTGCCGCGATGCACGCCATCGTTCCTCCGCACCCCGGTCCGGTCGCTGCCACCGAACTCCTCGGCGGCGACATCGGATCGGTACTGCTCGTCGGCGTTCCCGTTGCCGTCGTCTCCTGGTTCGTCGGCTCGTACCTCGTCGGTACCCAGCTCGGCAAGCGGTTCCACACCTTGCCTGCAGATCTCTTCTCCGACGGCGCTGCCGGCTCCGAAGAGCACGACAAGGAAATGGCCGCGCTGCGCGATCCGGCTCCGAAGTTCGGTGCGGTGCTGTTCATTCTGCTGACGCCTCTGGTGTTGATCTCTCTCAACACCGTCGTCAACACACTGACCACGTCGGGTGTGCTGACCGGAGACGAGACCTGGGCCGCAGCGCTGACGCTCATCGGTCAGACACCGATCGCGCTGCTCATCACGCTGCTGCTGGCTCTGTTCATCCTCGCGCCGGGGCGCTTCCCGGTGGCCGACGGTGCCAAGTACATGGATCAGGCCCTCGGGCCCATCTGCTCGATCATCCTGATCACCGGTGCCGGCGGCATGTTCGGTGGAGTGCTGCGAGCCAGTGGCATCGGGCAGTCGCTCACCTCCTCGTTGTCCGATATCGGACTGCCGATTCTGCTGCAGGCCTTCCTGATCGCCACCGCGCTACGCGTCGCGCAGGGCTCGGCCACCGTCGCGCTCACCACGACCGCAGGACTGATCTCGGTGCAGGTGGCCGAATTGGATCTGAGCAACTTCAAGATCGCGCTGTTGGTGTTCGCCCTGGCCGCTGGAGCCACCGTGCTCTCCCACGTCAACGACTCCGGCTTCTGGCTCGTCAGCCGCTTCTTCGGCATGGACGAGAAGACGACCCTCAAGACCTGGACCGTCATGGAAACGACACTGGGACTGGCGATCTTCGCCCTGGCATCACTGCTGTGGGTGGTGTTCTAGCGGGGTGGACTGCCTCGATTGACGAGTCCGAGCAAGACCGACGGGGCAAGCCTCGACCCGATGATCGACACTCGGCCCAGTCCGATGGCGATCTCGTCGCGGCCTCTGTCGAGTCCGGCCATCGTCTTGTCGAGGAACTTCTCCAACGGCATCGCCATCGGCGGCGCGCTGTCCATGCTGCGGTGCAACGGTGTGTCGACTATCGGCGGGACGAGTTCGACGACCTGAACGGTGGTTCGGCGCAGTTGATGCCGAAGACTGACGGTGAACGAATGCACGGCTGCCTTGGTCGCGGAGTACACGGGAGCGCCGGTGAGCGGAACGAAACCGAGGCCGGAGCCCACGTGCACCACCCTCGCGCGAGGAGCACGGCGCAGGAGGGGCAGCGCTGCCGAGGTGACGTTCACGAGGCCGGTGAAATTGGTGGCGATCTCGTCGGCGATGTCGACACTCTCCGGCTGCTCGTGCGCCGAGAAGTCCAGTGGGCGTTGGACTCCGGCATTGTTGATCAGAGTCGTCAGATGCGGAATCGAACCGGCGATCTCCGCTATCGCGCGGCCCACGGATTCCGGGTCGCAGACGTCCATGACGATCGGCGTCATGCCGGGGTGCTCCGCGGCCATCACACTCGGGCGCACGCTGTCGCGACCGGTGACGACGACGTGGGCCCCACGAGCGTGGAACCGGGTGGCGAGTCCGGCACCGATGCCCGATGTCGCGCCGGTGATGAGAACCACGTCGTCGTCGAAGGACCCCGGGTGTGACCTTCCGCGTCCGATCATGCGAGCGACCCGGCAACGATCTGCCAGGCCAGAGCAGATTTCGCGGCGAGGCTGAGTACGAGGTAGACGAACTCGCCGAATGCGTAGTCCCGCCACGGCCCGATCCTTCGGTACTGCAGCCATTGGTTGGCCGCGAAGCTCATGAAGAAGACGAACAGCGAGAAGAAGATTCCGTAGACGAACCCGGGAACTTCCGAGGCACCGACGAGGTTCACGGTGATCGCTACCCAGGGTGCGGCACCGGCGACACAGCCGAACCAGAACGCGGTGAGGTCCGGTCGCTGTCCAGGTGGGTTGAAGCGCTCCTGGAGCCAACCGAACAGGATCATCGCGACGTTGGCACCCACGATCGCGATCAGCGCGCTGATCTGCGTGATGCCGGCGTACAGGGCGATAAGGACCACCATGATCGTGGCGCTGGCGCTGTACTCGAGCCATCGAAACGGGTTGATACCGCGAGAGAGGTTGCGTTCGTATGACTTTCGTAGTGGAACCCCGGTGACGAAGTGATCCACCGCCGCCAGTGCGAGGAAGACGGCGACGGCGATACCGATGGGAACCGCGAACGCTTCCTGCGCTTGCGGAACCACCGTTCCCGGCGGTCCCGCGGGGTAGGCGGTGGTCACATCGATGGCGAAGTCGGATGCGATGACGAGCACCGCGATGGCCTGAACAGCGTGCAGCGCGGACAGCGAGAGGTTCCAGATGCGGAGTCGCCTCAGCCTGTCCGGAGACAGAGGATGCTCGGTCGCGACGGCCGGGTGCGGAGTGCGTGCCATGACCGATAGCCTTACAGGTTGTAAGGCTGCTGACAAGGAGTGGTGGGGAGAACGCTGTGAAGACGGACGAAGAGCTGTCCGCTCGCCAACGGATCATGCTCGCCGCGATCGAATTGGCCGGCCAGCAGGGGACCGGGCGCATGACGATGTCCGCAGTAGCCGCGCGTGCGAAGGTGTCCCGACCTACTCTGTACAGCTACTTTCCGGACGTGCCTCGGATTCTGGAAGCCTGGGTCGAGCAGGAAGTGGTGCGCGTCGAGGCGCGGCTTCAGGACGTGTTGGACCGGGGCGCAGGGTCGGATCCGATGACGGTGCTGGGTGACTACATCGACCTGCAGTTGAACTATTTCGTCGAATCCCCGACGAGGGCCCTGCTCACGGCGGCCGCACTGGGATCGCCGCCGCAGGCCGTCACCGGACACATCGAACGGTTCCGCGCAGACGTACACGGGCTGCTGTCGGTTCTGGGCAGGCAAGGACGTCTTCGGGCCGATGTGGATGTCGAGATGCTGGCCGGGCTTGTCATCGCGGGGATCACCTCGATGACCTCTCACGTGCTGGAGGAACAGCTATCGCCTACCGAGGCGCGACGCCGATTGCTGGACATCATCTTTCGAGGATCGCTTCGCGTGTGACGGTCGGCTACCCCGGCTGTCGGTCCCGCTTGGGTTGCCATCGAGCTGCGCGCTCGCCGATCGAAGCGAGCCGAGCAGTCTCGTGCACTCGAGAGGCTCGGGTCTCGGGCCGCTTGGCGGTCACGATCCACTCCAGAATCCCGCGACGCGCGGACGGCGGAAACTGGTTCCAATTATTTTCCGCATCAACGTGTTCGGCGAAGGCGGCGGCCAGGTCCTCGGGAACAATCAGATCCTCGACCTCGTCGAGAACGGTCCATGCTCCGTTGGCCACGGCAGCCTGGACGGCGCGCTCTCCCGCCGGAAGCATCAGGCCTGCTTCGCGAAGGGCCTCGATACGGATCTTGTTCGGACGGGACCACGCGCTCGCGGGTTTGCGGGGCGAGAAATACAACATGGTTCGCTCGTCGTCCAGCTTGCGGGGTCGACTGTCCACCCAGCCCACCGCGAGCGCTTCCGCGACGGCGGCGTCGTAGCTGATCGCCGGTTTTCCAGTGGCCTTCTTCCACGACACCAGCCACGCCGATTCCGCAGCTCCGTGATGGGCGGACAACCACTTGCGCCACTGCGCACGTGTCTCGGCATGCACTCTCGGTGCGTCGTCCATGACGGCCATGCGTATCCCTTCGTTCGTCGGGATCAGGCCAGCGCCCGTCTCACTCGTCCACTTCGAAGACGCATCCCCCGGATGGAAGCTCCAGGACGACGACGTCGTGATCTTCTCCGGTGACGATCGCGGTGTAGACCACCTCCGATCCATCCATCGACACCCACCAATTCATGTTGGCACCGCGCACGCGCGGCACCTGCCGATATACCGCTCGGGCGTCCTCGACCATGGCCTGCGGATGCAGCCTCCGAGCGGTCTCGATGACGGTGCGGCGCACGTGATCCAGATCGATCAGATCGTCGTCGTCCGAGAGCTGCGATGGTCGAAAATCGATGAGCGGGAATGGCACTCGAACGACTGGCAGAGTAGCCGCGTATGCCATCGATCCCTCCGATAACGCGGGGTCACGCCAATGGAGCACGCCCTCCACGAACGTGGGCGTCACGTCGTCGTAGATCGCCGATCCGGTCTCGACGCTGCGGTGCACCGCTGCGATGTACTCGGTCAGCGAGTTGAACCAGGGCGCGCCTTGGTCTGCGGAATCGTACGAGAAACTGCGGATACAGCCTTGCCGAGCACCCGGGCGCGTGTCGACGTAAAGTGTGCTGCCTGAACCGTCTTCGGCGATGGGAACATATGCCGGGACGAACATCTCGGCCGTCTCACCTGCCTCCTGAGCAAGCACTTCGGCCGGCCAGTCCTCACCCAGATCGTCGATCGGATGCAGATTTTCGAGACTGAACCGGTGCCGATCCACAGCTCGGTCGAGCGAGCAGAGAGTGAAGTCCGGCAACACCGAGCCGACCGGAACGTAGTCCTCGCCGTAGGTTTCGTGCTGCCCGTCGTGCAGTCCGTAGAACTCTCGCAGTTCCGACGTCCACGGCGTGGTCTCACGTTCCGCGGCCTCTCGCTCATCCAATGTCCGTGGGGGCCGAATCGAGGCGGCGGTGACGGGCGCACGTTCACGAAGCATCGCCATGTATGCGGTCCATACCTCGGAGAGGTTCACGACTCGAATCTAATGGTTCTCGATCTGCAAGGGGGTTCGATGCGAGTCTCCATTCCGCAGAGATCGTTCGTTTATGCTGCGATCGTGGGCGAATTTTCCCTCAGCGGTGTGTCTACGATGCGAGGTAATCGTGAGTGATCGCATTCGATTCGACGGAGTGCTCGAACCGTTGACGTGGGGCAAGAACACGTATGCCATCGTCCGAGTCCCGGCAGAATTGGTCGAGGCCGCGAAGCGATGGCCGACGCGCCGGATCGACGGTTCGATCGACGGCCTCAGCCTCAACTTGGGACTGAACAAGGCTGATGCAGATGTGATGCCCGGGTCCTTCGTCTATGTCGGTGCGGGCCTTCAGCGCCGATTGGGCGTCAACATCGGTGATCTGTTGTCGTGCGAATTCGAGCCGGCCGACCCCGATCTGGTGCCGGTTCCGAAAGACCTCGAGGAGGCAATGGAGAACGCACAGTGCACAGCGGCCTGGGAGCGCAAGCGCGCCAGCGAACGGCGCCAATTGTTGATGCCGATCGACAACGCGGCGCGCGAGCAGACCCGCGCAGATCGGGTGGCCCGACTGGTGAGGATGTTGACCGACAATTCGTAGACCGGTAGGACCACCCGGCTTCCCGTCACTGCACCGGCATCAGAATTCGCCACGCCCCCAATGCCAGTGAGCCGACGGTGACGAGCAGGAACAGGCCGACCCAGACGATGCCGGGGAGGAAGGTCAACCGAGCCAGCTGATCGGCGTCGGAATCCCTGGCCCGTCCTGCGCTGCGTGATTTCTGCAGTTCGAGAACGGGACGCGGACCGGCGATCAGCAGGAAGAACGTGATGAAGTACGCCGCAGCGACCTGTTGCTCTCCGGTGCCCCACCAGGACACGACGAACAGGGCAGCGCCGACGACGACGAGCGAGAGCAGCCCGTAGATGTTGCGAATCATCAACAGCATCAACGCAATCGACACGACGCCGATCCACAACACCGCGACTGCATGCTGGGTTCCGAGCACGAACGCGGCACCGAGACCGAGCAGCGACGGCCCTACGTAGCCGGCGAAGGTCATCGCGATGACGCCGAGGCCGGTGGGCTTGCCCTTCGAGATCGCGACGCCCGAGGTGTCGGAGTGCAGTCGCAGGCCCATCAGCTGTCGGCCGGTGATCAGCGCAACGAACAGGTGCGCGCCCTCGTGCGCGATGGTCACGACATTGCGAGCGATGCGCCAGGTCTGCGGCAGTACCACGATGACAAGAGCGGCCAGCGCGGCAACTTGGACGATCCACACCGGCGGATCAGGACTCACCGCGGAAATGCGGTCCCAGAATTCGTTCACACCCCAGTATGCGGCAACGCCGAAGCACCGCAGGACCACAAAGAACTTTGTGATCATTGGTTACCTATGGGTGACGGCGGTCACGGCCGTGGGTCAAGATGAAAGCACGATGACGAATCCACCGAGCTCGATGACGCGACGGCGCGCGCTGGCGTGCCTGGCGACGTTGCCGATGGCATTCTCGGCCGGGTGTACCGGCTTCGGTCGGTCGACGACTCCGTCGGATCTACGGATGCTCATTCCCAACACTCCGGGCGGCGGTTACGACGTGACTGCCAGAACCGCGTCGCGCATTCTCGAGAAGCACGGCTTGACCGGGCCCATCGAGAAGTTCAACGTCATCGGCGGTGGCGGTTCCGTCGCGCTGGCCAGGCTCGTTCGTGAGACCGGCAACAGTGCGTTGATCGGCATGGTCGGGGTGGGTGTTGTCGGAGTCGCGCAGGTGGCCGAGGCACCTTGGGGACTGTCGGACGCCACCGCACTTGCACGGCTGGTGGACGAACCGGAGGCTCTCGTCGTTCGATCGGGCTCACCGATGCCGTCGTTGAATGGCTTCCTCGACGCCTGGCGTCGCGGACCGCAGCAGGTGGTCGTCGGCGTGGGCTCTGCGTTGGGCGGGCCCGATCACCTGTTCACCGTGGAGTTGGCCCGTGCAGCCGACATCGACACCGAGGCCCTGAACCTGGTGACGTTCGACGGTGCCGGTGATCTCCTCGCGGCAGTACTCGACGGCACTGTGGACGTGGGCGTGGCAGGCGCGGGTGAGTACATCGATCAAGTCGACAATGGTTCGCTTCGCATCCTCGCAGTATCGAAGCCGCCCGACGCACGGTCCCGCGGTGTCACCGCCGCGTACGACGCCCCGACACTCACCGAGTCCGGGATCCCGCTCGAATTCACCAATTGGCGCGGATTCGTAGCTCCACCCGGCATTTCGGACTCGGCCCGGAACGGCTTGGTCGACGCGCTGACCCGTATGCGCGACACGGACGAATGGCAGGCCGCGATGCCTCTGCGCGGTTGGACCGACTCGTTCCTCACTGGGGATGAGTTCTCGGAATTCATTGCGACAGAGGATATTCGAGTAAGAACCACCTTGGCCGAATTCGGCATCACCCGGTAACAACCACCCCGAACTGCCGATCGAGGTCGGCGTCCAACAGTGCACTGCGAGGTTTCGCCGTGCGCTGATCGAATCACGGAAGGACATCTCGTGGACGAATGGGTCCAAACCCTTTCCACAACGGCGCTGCTGTCGATCGCCGGTATCGCCATCGCGGTACTACTGCTGATGATCATCAAGCTGAAGGTACATCCGCTTCTGGCACTCGTGATCGTCTCTCTCGGAACGGCTTTCGCTGCGCGCATTCCGATCTCGGAGATCCAGGACGTACTGATCGACGGATTCGGTACCACCCTCGGTGAAGTTGCGCTTCTCGTGGGATTGGGTGCCATGTTCGGCCGGCTCGCCGAGATCAGCGGTGGAGCACAGGCGCTGTCCAGTGCGCTCGTCCGGAAGTTCGGCGACAAACGCGCCCCGTTCGCGCTGGGAGTCGCGTCGCTGCTGTTCGGGTTCCCGATCTTCTTCGACGCCGCTTTCATGGTGATGCTCCCCATCATCTTCGGCGTGGCTCGGCGGCTCGGTGGAAGCGTCCTGCTGTACGCCCTGCCCGCTGCAGCGGCACTGTCGACCATGCACGTGTTTCTGCCGCCGCACCCAGGTGCCGTCGCATCGACCATCCTGTTGGGCGGCGACGTCGGACTGACGATCCTGATCGGCATTCTCGTGGCAGTGCCCACCTGGTTCATCGCCGGGCATCTGTACGGCACCTTCATCGGCAAGCGGATCTATCTCCCGGTGCCGGATCTGCTGAGCGGTGGCCCGCAGGTGGAGACGGTGGAGAACCCTCCCAAGCCGGGTGTGATCATCGCGCTGCTCATGCTTCCGCTGCTGCTCATCTTCGCCAACACGGCGCTCACAACAGCGGCCAGAACCGGCAGCCTCGACGAGAACTCGCCGCTGGTCACCGTCCCGCAGGTCATCGGATCCACACCCGTTGCCCTGCTCATCACGGTCATGGTCTCGATCTACGTGCTCGCACTTCGTCGCGGCCGCACGGCCACGTTCGTGGAAGATCTGCTCGACAACGCGCTCAAGCCGATTGCTCCCGTCGTACTCATCACCGGGGCCGGCGGGATGTTCGGCGCGGTGTTGCTCGCCAGCGGCATCGGTGACGCCCTCGCCGAGACGCTTCGCGACCTGGGCCTTCCGCTCATCGTCTCCACCTTCGCCGTCGCAGCCATCCTGCGCATCGCCCTCGGCACTGCCACCGTGGCCATCACCACGTCGGCCGGGCTCCTCGGTGCTTCGATCATGGCAGCGGGGCTGAACCCGGTACAGACGGTCGCGATGATTCTCGCCCTCGCTGCAGGGTCGTCGATCTTCCCCCATGTCAACGACGCCAGCTTCTGGCTCATCGGCAAGCTTCTGGGTATGGACGTCCCGACGACGTTCAAGACGTGGAGTGTCATCAAGACCCTGATCTCGCTCGTCGGGTTCGCCTTGTCGTCGGTCGTGTACGTCCTGGCGTCGATCTGACTCCGTACTCGACACGGTCGGAGGGGGTTGCAGGCATCATGAGGCACATGCGACGACGACCGGCACCGCGCAGCCTGGCAGGCCAGGTTCTGCTGTTGCAGCTGGTCGTCGTCGCCGTGGTCCTGGTCGCGGTAGCAGGCGTCTCGGTGCACCAGGCCGGTGTGGAATTCCGCGACACCCAGGGCGGACGCCTACTCGCCGTCGCCGAGAACCTCGCCTCGACTCCTGTTGTCCGCGAACAGGTTGCATCCGTCGAAGCAGACAAGGTCTTGGCACCGGAGGTGGACCGGGCCGTCGACCTGTCCGGGGCATCCGTCGCCGACGTCGTCGTGTTGGACGCGACCGACGTGGGCAGATCCGTGATCGTCGCTTCCTCCGTTCCGGATCGCGTCGGGATCGCCGGGGAACTCGGTGCGAGTGATGCCGAGGACGGACGGGCCTGGACCGGCGATGTCCGGGTCGACGGACAAGAATCGATCTCCGGTCACGTCCCGGTTCTCTCGCCGACAGGCGAGGTTCTGGCCGTGGTTGCCGTCAGCTCGACGTACCCGTCCACCTGGCGCCTCGTCGCCGATGCCGGGGCACCGCTGCTGTTGTATCTCGGACTCGGAGCAGTCCTCGGGCTCATCGGTTCCTTGCTGCTCTCTCGGCGTATCAAGACCCACACACGGGGGCTGGAGGTCGAGGAGATCGCCAGTCTCGCTGATCATCGAGAAGCGTTGCTGCACAGCATCGGTGAGGGGGTGATTGCAGTCAACACGGAGGGTGTGATCACGGTCCTCAACGACAGCGCCGCCGAACTCCTCGGCCTGACCGAGCATGCTTCCGGTGCAGCCACGGTGATCGGCCAGAGTATTCACGAGGTTCCCTTGGATCCAGTTGTCCGCCGGTACCTGATCGACGCCCAGGACAGCGGCGATGTGGTGCTCCCGACGGCGACGAGAATGCTGGTGCTCAGTCGGCGGTCGGCCTCGAGCAGGGGCCGACGTATCGGTACGGTCACCACCATGCGTGACAGCACCGAGCTGGCTCGGCTGCAGAGTCAGCTGTCCTCCCACAAGTCGGTCACCGACACATTGCGTGCGCAGACTCATGAATTCGCCAACCAGTTGCACACCATTTCGGGTCTGACTCAACTCGGCGACCACGACGCAGTGACGGACTTCGTCGGTGCGCTGACACGCCGTCGAGCGGAAATCAGTGACGCCGTCACCCGAAGTATCTCCGACCCGGCCGTCGCGGCATTGTTGATCGCGAAGACATCGTTGGCTGCCGAGACCGGTGTTGCGCTGGAACTGAATCCGACCTCTCGGCTGCAGACCTTGGATCCCATGCTCGCCACCGACATCATCACCGTGCTGGGCAACCTGATCGACAACGCCGTGGACGCTTCGACCGGAAGCACGGGTGCCCGCGTCGTGGTCGACATCGATGATTCCGACGGCATCGAGATGCAGGTCGCCGATTCCGGACCAGGTGTTCCCGACAGCATGCGCGCCGAAATCTTCTCGCGCGGCGTCACATCGAAGACGGAGACACCGGGAGGGCGAGGCATCGGACTCGCGCTCGTCCGGATCGTCAGCACCCAGCATGGTGGCACCGCCGAGGTCGACGATGCTCCGGGAACCGGCGGTGCACGATTCACCGTCCGTATTCCGTACGACCACGAATCACCGCGACACGGGAACGCGCGCGTGGCAGGCGTCGGAGGTGACGGGACAGATGAGTGAATCGGACCGCACCTACGAAGTCCTCGTCGTCGACGACGATTTCATGGTTGCAGACATACACCGACGATTCGTCGATGCCACCCCTGGTTTTCGCACCGTCGGCGTGGTTCACACCGCGGCAGATGCAGTCGCTGCAGTCCGCACGCTTGCACCCGATCTGGTGCTGCTCGACGTCCATCTCCCGGACCGTTCGGGTCTCGACGCGCTGCAACGCCTCCGCAGCGAAGGTAACGGCGTGGCAGTCGTCGTCGTCACCGCAGCCCGAGAACTGGACACCGTGCGCCGTGCCCTCCACGGTGGAGCGGCCGACTATCTGGTGAAGCCGTTCGAGTACCCACAATTACTGGACAAACTCGGAAACTTCCGCAGACGAGCTCGTGCGCTGTCGAGCTCGAAAGGCATGAACCAGTCGGTGATCGACTCGCTGTTCGGGGCACCGAGTCCGTCCGCGGGCCCGAGCCTGCCGAAGGGGCTGAGCCAGGAAACCGGGTCGCTGGTGCTACGGACAGTTCGCGAGGGCGGCGAGGTATCGGCCAGTGAATGCGCAGACCTCGCCGGTCTGTCGCGGGTGAGCGCGCGGCGATACCTGGAGCACTATGCCTCTACGGGGGTCCTCACGGTCCGACTCGAATACGGCCGCGCCGGAAGGCCGGTTCACCGATACCGAGCAACCGACTCGACCTGAACAGCGGCTTCGCTGCACTAGGACGCGCGTGCTTCGGCCTTCGCGCGTTCGCGGGCGAGGGACCGATCGCGCATCTCCTCGAACTTGGTGGCCTGCCGCTCGAGGTCTTCGAGGAACGCGGCGAGTTCTTCGCGCTTGTTCTCCCCGCGTGCGGTGAAGTCGTTGCGCTCGAACACGCTCCACTTGCGCAGCACCGGCCAGACGACGTCCTCGAGGTGCTGACGCAGGTCGTAGATTCCGTGCTTGGCCATGAGCACACCGTTACGGCGGAAGTTCGGCATCCCGGCACCGGGCATGACGAAGTTCATCACGATGTCCGAGACAGCCTGCAACGTCTGATCGGGCGAGATGTCCATCGCTGCGCCGGTGATGTTGCGGTAGAAGATCATGTGCAGGTTCTCGTCGGCGGCGATGCGCTGGAGCATCCGGTCGGCGATCGGATCGTCGCAGACCTTGCCCGTGTTGCGGTGTGAGACGCGGGTGGCGAGTTCCTGGAAGGTCACGTAGGCGACCGAGTGCAGCAGACCGACCCCCGCACCGGCGGGCGAGACGTAGCCGTTGGTCATGTGGATCATGCGGGCTTCTTCGAGGGCGACGGGATCGACGCCGCGGGTGACGACGAGGTAGTCGCGCATGACGATGCCGTGGCGGTTCTCCTCGGCGGTCCAGCGACCGACCCAGGTTCCCCAGGCACCGTCCTGGGAGAAGTTCTCGGCGATCTCACGGTGGTAGGACGGCAGGTTGTCCTCGGTGAGCAGGTTGGTGATCATCGCGGCCTGTGCGACGTCGGAGAGCTTGGACTGCTCCGGGTCGTAGTCCTGGCCGCCGAGTGCGGCGAAGTTACGACCTTCGTCCCACGGGACGTAGTCGTGAGGGTGCCACTCCCGCGCCATCGAGATGTGACGGTTCACATTGTCCTCGGCAGTGGGCACCAGCTCTTGCAGAAGCTCGAGTTGTGTCAGATCCCTGGCCATCGAGATGCCTCCTCGCGTTGACGTCAGCTCGCAAGCCTAGGGCGATCGATGCGCAACACGCGGAGGCTTGCCCGGATTCTGTTAGAGGTAGCAATCGATGTCTGCACGCAGTGGTGCAACGTCACAGCTCAGCGAGCGGCGAGACCGGAACCCGAGGACGCGAGCGTCGCCGGACGGAACACCCAGCCACGGAGTGCGAGGAACCGGGCGGCTCCGAAGATGCCACCCACAGCGATGACGACCAGAACCTGGACGTACGTCGGCGCTGCCGGGAACAGGATGTGCACTGCGGCCAGTGAGGCGGTACTCAGACCAAGCCCGATCAGGGCCAGTCCCCCGGCTTCCCACTGCGTCTGGAACCAGCCGACACGACCGGCCGCATGAAAGGTGTGACGGCGGTGCAGCTCGTTGGCGAGCACGGTACTTGCGGCCACACCTGCGAGGTTGGCAGTGAACGATCCGAGAGAAGCGAGGGCGACGAACAACAGGGCGTACACACCGTTGCTCGATACCCCGACGATCACGAAGCGCGTGAACTGAGCGAGCACCGACTCGCCGAGCATCCGCGACCTGATGCGGGGCGCACAGCCCGACGACCCGGACGCGGCCGGAGCTTTCAGGGAAGTGCTCACGAGGACTCCAGTTGTAGAACCGGAAGCGTCGGTCGGCGCTTCGACTCGATACAACTCCGCCCGAGAACGAATCGGTCTCGGGCGTGACGGAAGTCTCAGGCCTTCGTGGAACTTTCTTCCCGAGCGCGCTTCTTGCGGTCCAGGTCGATGTTGAGACTGTTGGGCTTGATCGATGCGACGAACAACACCGCAACGAGCACGACCACCACGACGATGGTGATGACGACCACCGCGATGCCGAAAATTGCCAAGATACCGTTCATGTCCTGCCTCCCGTGTCAGGCAATACGGTACTTGTCGTAGACAGGCCCGTCGACGTGCACCCCCAGCGCACCGATCAACTCACCGATCAGCTCACCAGGCGCGCAACGGCGCGCATCGGCAACGACAGCCAGGTAGGTCGGTTGCGCGCCTCGTACAGAACTTCGTACACGGCCTTGTCCAGCTCGTATGCACGCAACAGGTCGGCCTCCTCGCGGGGATCGTGCCCAGCCACCGAGGCGTATCCGTCGAAGAATGCCGCGATGCTGCGGGCCGCCCACTTCTCGGCACGCTCTCGCGCCGACTGGTCCTCGGGCAGATCGACCAGCAGGTGGTTGGCGGCATAGTCGAACGAGCGCAGCATTCCCGCCACGTCACGCAAGGCGCTGTCCATCTGCCTGCGCTCGGCCAAGGTCTTCGCCGGCTCACCCTCGAAATCGATGAGCAGCCACCGTTCCGGAGTGCCCAGCACCTGACCCAGATGCAGGTCGCCGTGGATGCGCTGCACCGTGGTGCTGTTCGACGCCTCCGCCCGCGAGATCAGAGCGGTCGCCGCCGGGATGTACTGCGCGATCTCCGGCACCACCCGTGCCACTCCGGAGATGCGAGCGAGTATCTCCTCGACGGCAGTCGATTCGACCGACCGTTCGGCGGTGCCCAGCACCGATGCCAGGTCGTGGTGCACCTGCGCCACAGCTGCTCCGATTCGATGCGCGTCCGGGGCGAAATCGGCGGGCAGGTCTTCGATCGGCGTCTGCGGGGAATCGAACACCTCCTGCACGCTGGCCAGTGCCGCGGTCCAGCCCTCGGCGGAGTTCGCGGCGAAATCCTGAGCCATGCCGAGGGTGGTGGGCTCGCCGCCTACTTCGGCTTCGAGCCAGCCCCGAAGTGGTGCGACGTTGACGCTCCTTGCCTCCGCCAGCGCGCGATGCAGTTCCACATCGGGGCTGATGCCCGGCGGCACCTGACGAAACAGCTTGAGCAACAGCAGATCACCGAGAATCACCGAGGTGTTGGACTGCTCGGCCCCCAGAACCCGACCACGCAGACCGCTCGGCACACTCGAACCGTCGACGATCTTGAATTCGATGCTGCCCGTGGCCTTTCCGGCGGCAAGCGCATCCCCGTACAGGCCGATGATCTCGGGGTCGCGCAAACCGTCGAACACCGCCACCTCGCCTGCCACGGGCAGTATCCACGGTCGGAGGTCGTCGGTCAGTTCGGTCCGAAAACCGAGGGGCACCTGGTAGGTCTGTGTGACGGCCGCACCGTCCTGCGTCAACTGCACCTCCACCAGCAGATGCTCGGCCGCGAAATGTGGCTCGTCCCGAAGCACGTCGCGTGCGACGATCCGCACCGCACCGACCGTCGAACCCTTTGCGCCGAACCACCGTTGACCTGGCAACCACGCCGCCAGAGCATCCTCGAGCTGGGTTTCGACCGTGCGTGCGACACTCGAGCTGGAACCGACCATGAGAATCTCTCGCCGCCTTCGGGGGAGTTTGCAGAGCTTGTGACCGTACGCAGCGAAACCTACCCACTCCCGGCGAGGCTCACACACCGACCGCAAAGACACCCGAACGTTATGCAGGTCGTACGCCGGTGCACAGACATGCTCGTAGAGTGGTCACATGTCCGCTCCGCTGACCGCCCACATCGACGTACACCGCGCCGGTGATCGATCGAAAACCCGTGTGTCCTGGCTGGACTCGAAACATTCGTTCTCCTTCGGCCAGCACTACGACCCCGACAACACCCATCACGGACTGTTGCTGGTCAACAACGACGACATCGTCACTGCCGGTCAAGGTTTCGAGACACATCCGCATCGCGACATGGAGATCGTCACGTGGGTGATGCAGGGTTCGCTGGTGCATCAGGATTCCATCGGGCACTCCGGAATCATCCATCCCGGCCTCGCGCAACGGATGACCGCAGGCAAGGGCATCATGCACTCCGAGAAGAACGACTCCTGGAGTATCGACGGCAACCGGCACACCGAACCCGTTCGCTTCGTGCAGATGTGGGTGCTGCCGAACAGTCCCGGTGCCACTCCCGGATACGAGCAGCTCGAGATCGGCGACGAATTGTTGCGAGGCGGGCTGGTCACCGTCGCGTCGGGGATGGACAAGCACCGCGGTCAGGCTGCGATCGGGATTTCCCAGAAGTCGGCCGCGCTGCACGCGGCGAGGTTGTTGCCCGGAACCTCGGTAACGGTGCCCGACGCCCCGTTCGTGCACCTGTTCGTCGCGCGCGGCACCGTCACGCTCGAGGGTGTGGGCGAGCTCTGGGAGGGTGACGCCGTCCGCATGAGTTCGACTGGCGGACAACGTATCACCGCTACCGAGCCGGCCGAGGTGCTGATCTGGGAGATGCATTCGCGACTCGGCGGTTGACATACGTGTTCGATGACAAGTTGATCACGGGAGCACGTGGCTCCTGTGCGCACCGGAGCCACCCGCATACACTCCCAGCGTTCACGATCGCCGATTTCGGAGGTACTCAACGTGTCGAATCAGAATCCGCCGCCTGGAAACTATCCCCCGCCCGGAAACTATCCGTCACCTGGTGAGTACCCCCAGCAGGGCGGGTACCAGCAACAGCCGACAGCACCGAAGAACACCGTCGGCACCGTGGCTCTGGTCCTCGCGATTCTGGGCGTGTTGTTCTCCTGGACCATCGTCGGCGGAATTCTTCTCGGCCTGATCGCCATCGTTCTCGGCTTCATCGGACGGTCCCGGTACAAGAAGCGCACCGCCACCAACGGCACCGTGTCGCTCGTCGCGATCATTCTCGGCTTCGTGGCCGCAGCTCTGTCGATCGTTCTCGTCGTCGTCGGCGTCGGCCTGTTCAACGCAGTGGGTGGCCAGGACTTCACCGACTGCCTGAGCAACGCAGGCAGCGATACTGCGGCGCAACAGCAATGTGCCGACGAATTCCAGCAGAACGTCGAGAACCAGTACGACGACTCGACTCCTAACTGAGTCGCAGCGTCGCCGCACTCACGTCTCGGTGCCTGACGGAGTCCGATCGTTTCGGGGCGTCGAGCCCGCCACGACCACCTGGTTGCCGCCCTGCTGTTTGGCTTCGTACATCGCCGCGTCGGCACGTCGCAGCAACAGTGTGGTGAGTTCGACGACGTCGAAACCGATGCCTTCGGCAACGGGATACGTGCAGTGCGCGACGCCGATGCTCACTGTCAAGGGTGCGGGGTCGTCCGCGAAGTAGGCGGCAGATCGGTACTTCTCGGCCAGTGCGAGGGCCTCGTTCTCGGCCGATTTGGTCACCACCGCGAATTCTTCACCGCCCACCCGCGCGACCAGCACACCGTCCGTGGTCAACCGGCGTGCGACGAGCTGCAGGGCGGCGTCGCCCTGGTGGTGACCGAATCTGTCGTTGATCGACTTGAATCGGTCCACGTCGACGACCATCACCGACACATCGGTCGCACCGAGGAAATACACCGGTAGTGCCTCGTCGAGCCCTCGTCGGTTGCGCACCTGTGTGAGCGGGTCGAAGTTGGCCGACTGCGCCTGGACCTGCAGTTTGAGGAGCAGGTACTGGAAGAAGGTGGGGCCCATGAACGTGATGGGGACGAGCACCACGAGTTGCGCGACCGCCAGACCGTGATCGGCCTCGGGCGAGAGCAGGATCAGCACGAAGAACAGCGTCACGGCCGCTCCGGCCCACAGCAGGTGGAGCGCCATAACTTTCGGACTGTGGAAGAGCTGGACGTACACGCTGTTGGCAGCGAGCATCGCGAGGGCCACGAATGCGGTCTGCGGCGATCCGTAGGACAACAGAACCAGCGTTACTCCGATGTCCGAGTACGCGGCGAACATCACCGACACGCGCTTCGACGGCCACGGAGCCTTCAGCCAGGCGATACCGACCAGGAGTGTCGACACGATCGCAACGACGAAGACCGACCTGGCGATCGCCGAGGTCGGCGGGGCGTCGGTGAGCCAGAGCAGCGCAGCAGCACCGAGTCCGTACGTGAACGTGCTCAGAGCTGCAGCGAGGCGATACGGCGCGAGCGCACCGTGCAGCGCAAGGTAACTGACAACCGACTCGTAGCTGTGCGGCTGGTTCCACCAGGTGCGCAGGAATGTCGTTTGCACATAACCTCCATGCACGTTCCAGCCGACCATCACCGGACCGGACGCTTCGTCGTCGGACCGGGCCGGACATATCGGCCACGGAGAATGCTATTCGACCGCCGTCAGCCTCGGATGTCTCTTCGCCGGAATGCTGTGAAACCTCCTATGCCGACGACGATGGCAACCGCGACGAGCCAGCCGATCGGCACCAGGCTGAGCGTTGCTCCCGGCAGTCTCGCAACGTGGGTGAAGGGCGACAGATCGAGCCATGGCTGAGGTAAGCCGACCACGGACCTGACCTGGCCGAGCGCGACGAAACCGGCCAGAACGGCCCAGAGGACGGTCGCGAATCGAGGAAGAGCGCCGAACAGTGCCACGCCGATGGCCGTCACCACCCATACGGCCGGCAGCTGACCTAGTGCACCGACCAGGACGGACGGCAGTTCGCCTGCGATGTCGCCGGTGGCCGACCCGTACGTCAGCCCGATGGTGAAACCGACGACCAGCAGCAGCCACGCTGCGCCGAGGACGGCGCACAGCAGGTGACCTGCCAGCCATCGCACGCGCGAGACGCCGGTGGCCAGCACGATCTCGGCCAGGCCCGCCTCTTCCTCGCTGTGCAACCGCAGCAGGGCCGAGACGGCGAACGCGGCGACGACGACGCCCACGATGCTCAGCACAGCGGCGATGAACGACTGTTCGACGGTGCTGCCACCGAACTTCTCCAGTGCGTCACCGATGGCAGCGCTGCTGCCGAGTTGGTCACCGATCCCGCCGGTGGACGATCCGATGGCGATGCCGAACAGAGCGAGCCCGACGGTCCAGACGGCAACGGTCCCGCGCGAGAGACGCCACGCGAGAGCGATCGGCCCGGACAGAGAGGGTAGGGCCGCTGCACGGCCGCGGCGTCCGGCCCGCAAGCCGGCACCGAGATCGCGTCGATTCGCAGCGGCGAACGCGGCGACGCAGAACGCTGTGGCGGTCGTCAGTGACAGCAGCATCGGCCACCACCGCTCGTCGGCGAACGGCCGCACCTGCGACGACCAGCCGATCGGCGAGAACCACGAGAGGGTGCCCGAGCCTGCGTCGCCGATTGCACGCGCTGCGAACGCCGCGGCCAGCACGCCGAGGGCGTAACCGCGAGCCGCTCGCGCCCCCGACGCCACCTGTGCCGCCACGGCCGCACAGCCGACGAATACCGCTCCGACCACGGCGACCGACGCCCCGTATGCGACGCTCCCGGCCACCGGGAGCCCGAATCCCCACAGCGAGATCGACGACAACGCGCCCGTCGCCGCCACCCCGCCGCCCGCCGCCAGCATCGCTGCCGCCAGGCCCGCGTGCCGTCCCACGGCCGTCGACCCGATCAGCTCGGTCCGACCCGCATCCTCCTCACCGCGGGTGTGCCGAACCACGGTGAGGATCGCCGCCAGCGGAACCAGTGCCAACACCAGCCCCGAGCGCCACGACACCAGGGCACCGAGATCGCTGCCGAAGATCGGGCCGACGAGCGCTGCCTGTGCCGGTGCCGACAGCGTGCCGAGATAGAAGGCCTGACGATCCGCCGCCGTCGGATACAGACCCTCGAAGCTGACCGCGTAGAGCAAGGGCAGCGCGCCGAGCAGAACGATCCATACCGGTGCCACCAGACGATCGCGGCGCAGATACAACCGCAGCAACGCCCCCGTTCCGGTCATGGCATTCATGCGTAGTACCTCAGGAACAGTTCCTCGAGCGTCGGCGCGGAACTGGACAAGCTCTGCACTCCCGCGTCGGCCAGCACGTGCATCGTCGCCGCGAGGACGTCGTTCTCCACCGTGCAGGTGACGGAGGAACGGTCCACGCTCACCGCGCTCACTCCGGGCAGTGTCGCCAGACCGTCGGGCACTCGGTCGAGCACCGCAGTGATAGTGGTGCGGGTCAGGTGCCGCATCGAGGCCAGAGTCCCGGTATCGACCGTCCGCCCCTCTCTGACGATGGTCACCGAACTGCACAGCGCATCCACCTCGGACAGGATGTGCGAAGACAACAGCACCGTGACTCCGCGTCGGGCAGCATCTTTCACGCAGTCGCCGAAGTGCTGTTCCATCAGCGGATCGAGTCCCGATGTGGGTTCGTCGAGGATCAGCAACTCGACGTCGGAGGCCAGGGCCGAGATCAGCGCGACCTTCTGCCGATTGCCCTTGGAGTAGGTGCGGGTGCGCTTGCCGGGGTCGAGGGAGAACCGTTCGAGCAGTTCGGCGCGGCGGGCGGGGTCGAGTCCGCCGCGCATCCGGCCGAGCAGATCGATCACCTCACCGCCGGTGAGCGACGGCCACAGGGTTACGTCGCCGGGAACGTAGGCCAGGCGTCGATGCAGCGCCACGGTGTCGGCCCACGGGTCGCCGCCGAGCAACCGCACCTGTCCCGACGTGGGGCGGACGAGACCGAGCAGAACCCGAATGGTCGTGGATTTGCCTGCCCCGTTGGGGCCGAGGAATCCGTGCACCTCACCGGTCGGTACGTGCAGGTCCAGTCCGTCGAGCGCCCGGACCGAACCGAACGTCTTCACCAGGCCGTCGACGGAAATTGCTTCGGTCATGACGTGGCCTCCAGATAGGTGTCCAAAGCCTGGGAGTCGGTGAACAATCCGTCGGTGTAGAGCTCGAGTGCAGGAAGCATGATTTCGTCACCGAGCGCGCTCAGGGCCTCCCGGAAATCGACGTCGGGGCCGGCCATCTGCACGTACAGCAGCAGTCCGCCGACGTTCTGCCGCGTCAGGAATCGGGCGCGTGCCGAAGGGTCTCGACTGGGTGTGAAACGGCCGTCGCGAACACCGTCGTCGATGTAGCGGACGGCGTCGGCGACCATGTGCTCGAACAACTCTCGTGCCAACGTGCCGCCCGCGGCGAAACTGCGGACGATGTAGGCCACGAGCGGTGCGTACTCGTCGATGGCCGCGAGCTGTTCCATCATCGCGGTGGGCGCGGCCGAGGCGGCCTTCGACTCCCGGATCACCCGCAGGACGTGCTCGTCGCATGCAGTGCGCAGGCCGTCCTTGGACCCGAAGTGGTGGTTGAGCAGCCCGGGAGAGACACCTGCCGCGGTGGCGATGGACCGCACGCCAGCGGTGAAACCCTGCGAGCCGAAAACGCCGATCGCGGTGTCACGGATTCGAGCCCTGGTGCTGAGATCCTCCGACGCTGTACGCATGTACAGCACATTAAACACCCGTTCAATCGAGCGCAAGAGTGTAAAGATGGACGGATGACTTCAGTAGTGAACTCGGGCATCGATCTCAGCTACCAGGACGAGAACACACGCGCACAGGACGACCTGTTCGTGCACGTCAACGGCAAATGGCTCGACGAATACGCCATCCCGGCCGACCGCGCCGTCGACGGCGCGTTCCGCACCTTGTACGACCGCGCCGAGGTCGACGTCCAGACCATCATCGAAGAGTCCGCCGCCGCGAACCCGCCCGCCGGAAGCGACGCGCAGAAGATCGGCGACCTGTTCTCCAGCTTCATGGATGCCGACCGCGCGGAGCAGCTCGGCGTGACACCCATCGCCGACGAGCTCACCGCCATCTCCGACGCGACCGACCTCGTCACCCTCGCAGGCGTTCTCGGCTCCCTGCAGCGCACCGGCGTCGGCGGGGCCATCGGGCACTACGTCGACACCGACGCCAAGCAGTCCGACCGCTACCTCGTGCACTTCAGCCAGTCCGGAATCGGCCTGCCCGACGAGTCGTACTACCGCCAGGACGAGTACGCCGAGATCCGCGCGAGCTACATCGCGCACATCTCGAAGATGTTCGCGCTCAGCGGTATCGAGTACGACGCGCAGACGGTGTTCGACCTCGAGCAGAAGATTGCCGCCGGTCACTGGGATGTCGTCGCCCGGCGTGATGCCGAGAAGAGCTACAACCTCGTCGATTTCGACACGCTGGTCAAGAGCGGTGCCGGATTCAACTGGGCCGCCTGGATTTCCGGTCTCGGCGCAACCACCGAGCAGTTCGCCGAGATCGTGGTTCGGCAGCCTCCGTTCCTCACCACTTTCGTCTCGCTGTGGAATTCCGAGGACATCGAAGCGTGGAAGGCGTGGCTGGCGTGGCGCGTCGTGCATTCACGGGCACCGTTTCTGACGAGCGCGATCGTCGACGAGAACTTCGCGTTCTACGGAACGACGCTGACCGGAACGGAGGAGAACCGCGAGCGCTGGAAGCGCGGCGTCTCCCTGGTGCAGGACGTGCTCGGTGAGGCCGTCGGAAAGCTCTACGTCGAACGCCATTTCCCGGCCGACTCCAAGGCTCGAATGAAGGTGCTGGTCGACAATCTCACCGAGGCGTACCGCCGCAACATCTCCGAGCTCGAATGGATGAGCCCGGAGACTCGACAGAAGGCGTTGGACAAGCTGGGCAAGTTCACCCCCAAGATCGGCTACCCCGATCGGTGGCGTGACTATTCGGGCGTCGAGATCAGCGCCGACGACCTGCTCGGTAACTACCGCCGCGGCTACACCGCGGACTACCAGCGCGACCTCGACAAGCTCGGCGGACCCGTCGACCGCGACGAGTGGTTCATGACGCCCCAGACCGTCAACGCGTACTACAACCCCGGCATGAACGAGATCGTCTTTCCCGCAGCCATTCTGCAGCCACCGTTCTTCGACCCCGAGGCGGACGACGCGGCCAACTACGGCGGTATCGGAGCGGTGATCGGCCACGAGATCGGCCACGGATTCGACGATCAGGGTGCCAAGTACGACGGTGACGGCAACATGGTCGACTGGTGGACCGACAGCGACCGCACCGAATTCGGCAAGCGCACCACGGCCCTGATCGAGCAGTACAACGAGTTCGAGCCCAAGGCCCTGCCCGGCCACAAGGTGAACGGCGAGTTCACCATCGGCGAGAACATCGGCGACCTCGGTGGTCTGTCGATCGCCGTCGCCGCGTACGAGATCTCGCTCGAAGGCAAGGAAGCACCGGTGCTCGACGGTTTGACCGGCCTGCAGCGAGTGTTCTTCGGCTGGTCGCAGGTGTGGCGCACCAAGGCTCGCGACGCCGAGGCGATCCGCCGACTCGCCGTCGATCCGCACTCGCCGCCGGAGTTCCGTTGCAACGGCGTCGTGCGAAATCTCGACAGTTTTCACGAAGCATTCGACGTACAGCCCGGAGATGCGCTGTACTTGGACCCGGGGAAGCGCGTCAAGATCTGGTAATTCCAGGTAGGGCAATCGGGGAGGGAATTTTGATGAGGGAATACGCACGCTGGCTTGCTGCTCACGGGGTGATTCGGTTCGCGGCCAAACGAGCAGCGGCTGCGGGCGATCCGCAGGCGATGCTGGTGGCCGATCCGGTGACGCGGGCCAATCCGACGCCGGTCTACGAGAAGCTGCGCGCCACCGCGCCGCTGGTGAAGACTCGGATCTCGAACATCACCGTGCATCACCGGGTGGCGTTCGACCTGCTGCGCTCGGACGACTTCCGCGTCACGCAGCTGGGTGCGACCCTTCCCGGGCCGTTGCGGTGGATCGAGCAGCACACCAGATCCGGGGCTCTGCACCCGATCCTGCCGCCCTCACTGCTCTCGGTGGAGCCGCCGGACCACACCAGGTACCGGAAGCTGGTGTCCTCGGTCTTCACCGTCCGCGCGGTGCAGAAGATGCGCGATCAGGTGCAGGAAACGGCCGATGCTCTCCTCGACGAGCTGTCCGACGGCTCCCCGGTCGTGGACATCGTCGATCGCTACTGCGCGCGCCTGCCGGTTGCTGTGATCGGGCGCATCCTCGGTGTACCGGTCGAGGACAATCAGCGGGTTCTCGAATTCGGTGAGATGGCCGCACCCAGTCTCGACATCGGCTTGTCGTGGGATCAGTTCAAGCAGGTCGAGCGCGGCCTGATCGGATTCGACGCCTGGCTCTCGCAACACATCGCAGAACTGCGCCGCAATCCCGGTGACGATCTGATGAGTCAGCTGATCGCCGCGAAGGACGAGGGCGTCGGCCTCAACGACGAGGAGCTCAGGGCCACGGCGGGATTGGTGTTGGCCGCAGGTTTCGAAACCACCGTCAACCTCCTCGGCAGCGGAATCCAACTGCTACTCGACAACCCCGACCAGCTCGCCGTACTGCAGCAGGACCCGTCGCACTGGCCGACGGCCATCGACGAAATGTTGCGGATGGAATCGCCGGTACAGCTGACCGCACGGATGGCCAAGCGCGACGTCGAGGTCGAGGGAGTGACGGTGCACGAGGGCAAGCTCGTCGTGCTGGTGCTCGCCGGTGCCAATCGGGATCCGCTGGTGTTCGAGGACCCGGACAGGTTCGACGTCACCCGCGCCAATGCCGGTAAACACCTGTCGTTCTCGGGTGGACGCCACTACTGCCTCGGGGCAGCGCTCGCGAAGGCAGAATCCGAAGTGGGCTTGAAGGCGTTGTTCGACAGATTCCCCCACCTGCGCTCGGCAGGCGAAGGAACCCGTCGCAACACCCGAGTCCTGCACGGATGGGCCACGCTGCCCATCGACCTCGGTGAACCGGCTACGACAACCGCAGGCCGGTAACGGAGTCGAAGAAGAACAGCTCGTCCAGCTTGGGCACCAGTCGAATGGTTTCGGCCAGGGCGATCGACAACTTGCGGTCGACACGAACCGCGATACGGCCGGAGGTTGTCGACCAACCGCCGTCGGTGCTGGGCGCGGAGGCGTAGACGAACGACTCCGCACCCAGCTCCTCGATCAGCTCGACGGTGAGCTGCAGGCCACTGCCCTCGCCCACCAGATCCCAGGACTCCGGGCGAATACCGACAACGACGCGCTCACCCGCCGAGGACTGGACGGGGATACGCAACTCGCCGAGTACGGCCGCGCCGTCGCGCACGGGGGCGTCGACCAGATTCATTCCGGGTGACCCGATGAATCCCGCCACGAACGTGTTGACGGGGTTGTCGTACAGCTCCCGCGGAGCGGCGATCTGCTGCAGCTTCCCGTCGAGCAACACTGCGACGCGATCACCCATCGTCATGGCCTCGACCTGATCGTGGGTGACGTACACCGTCGTGGTGCCCAGTCGTCTTTGCAGACCGGCGATCTGGGCTCTGGTCGACACTCGCAGCTTGGCGTCGAGGTTGGACAGCGGTTCGTCCATGCAGAACACCTTGGGTTGACGCACGATGGCGCGCCCCATGGCCACTCGCTGACGCTGCCCGCCGGAGAGCTTGCCGGGCTTGCGACCCAGCAACGGCTCGAGCTCGAGCATCCTCGCCGCGTCGAGTACTCGTGCTGCGGTGTCGGACTTGCTCATTCCGGCATTGCGCAGCGCGAATCCCATGTTGTCGCCGACGGTCATGTTGGGGTACAGCGCGTAGTTCTGGAACACCATCGCAACGTCCCTGGCCCGCGGAGCCAGCGAGGTGACGTCCACTCCGCCGATGTCGATACGGCCGCTTTCGACGGACTCGAGACCGGCGAGCATCCGCAGACTGGTCGACTTCCCACAGCCCGAAGGCCCGACGAGAACGATGAATTCACCGTCCGCGATGTCGAGTTCGAGATTGTCGACAGCGAGCGAATCGGCACCCGGGTACCGGTGCGAGACACCGGCGTAGTGAACGGCGGCCATTACTTCGGCAGCTTCGGGGTGATCTGGCGGTCGATGATCTGCTGCAGCTGATCCGAGATGGACGCGAACGTCGTTGCGACATCGGCGTTCTGCAGCGCGATCTGTTCGAGTCCGCTGCCGATGATCTTGTCGCCACCGGGGACGAACACGCGGGCGTAGTCCTGCGAGCGAGTCAGCGCCAATTGGTCGACGGCCGTCTTCGCGTTGGGGTTCGCCTCGAGGAATGCGATCTCCGACGGGTCCTGCTGCGCAGACTTGCGGACCGGCATGTAACCGGTGTTCTGCGAGAAGTAGGCGGTGTTGGCACCGTTGGTGACGAAGTCGATGAATTTGAGCGCGTTCACCTTTCGCTCCTCCGAGATCTTCGCCGGGATGGCCAGGCCGGCACCACCGGTGGGGCAGCCGGGCGTGCCGTCGGTGGCCGGCAGGAAGGCGGTACCGAACTCGAACGCGGCACCGGCCTTGATGGTGGACAGGTCGCCGGTCGAGGCGATGGTGGACGCCAGGATGCCCGCGGCGAAGTCGTTGGCGATGTCGTTGGACACCGCGGCGTACTTCTTCGTGTGGATCATGTCCTGCAGGAACTTGCCTGCCGCAATGGTATTGGGGTCGTCGAACTTCAGCTCGAACTGATCGGAGTACGATCCGCCGAACGTCCAGATCGGTCCCTCGAACGTCCAACCGAGGTAGTCGACGGCGTTACCCCAACCGTGAGCGAGCTTGCCGTCTCCGACGACGGCCTGGATGCGCGGGCCCCACTCGTCGAACTCCTGCCAGGTGGCCGGCCCGCGATCGGGCAGTCCGGCCTGCTGCCACACGGCCTTGTTGTAATAGAACAGCGGCGTCGAACGCGCGTAGGGCAAGGCCCAGTGGTTGCCGTTCCAGTTGTAGTCGGCCAGCAGCGAATCCACGTAATCGGACTGGTCGACGCCTGCTGCGGAAAAGTGCTTGTCGAGCGGCTCGATGGCACCGGTGAGCGCGTAGTTGAACCACCAGACGTCCGAGAGCACGACGACGTCGGGCACATCGTTGCCCGAGAGCGCCGCGTTGAACTTCTGCGACACCTCCTCGTAGTTCTTGCCACCGTCGATGAGATTGACCGTCAGGCCTGGGTTCTCCGCCTGGAAGCGCGAGATCAGTTCCCTCTCGAACTCCTGGGACTTGCCCGGGTGGTTCGACCAGAAGTTGATGGTGTTCGCATCGCCTTCGACAGCCTCGCCGCCCGACCCGCCCGACCCGGGGCCGCTGCACGCCGCGAGGGCTGCGGCGGCCGCAGCTGCGCCGGTGAGCGTGAGGAAGCCACGCCGATTGATGATGTGTGCCATGGTGTTCGACTCCTGATAGTGAGGTGAATCAGCCCTTGACCGCACCGGAGGTGAGGCCCTTGATCATGTGGCGTTGCAGGACGAGAAAGACGAGAAGAATCGGCAGAATGGTCAGCACCGTCGCGGCCATCACCGCGCCCCAGTTGGTGTAGCCCTCGCTGTTCTGGAGCAGCGTCAATCCCACCGGAAGCGGTGCGACCGAGGAGTCGTCGGACATCAGGAACGGCCAGAGGTATTCGTTCCATTCGGTGACGATCGTGATGATGGCGAAGGCCACCATGGTCGGGCCCGACAGCGGCAGGATCACCCGGAACATCAGCCGTACCGGCCCGGCACCGTCCATCCGCGCGGCTTCGATGATCTCCGGCGGCAACGACAGAAAGTGATTGCGCATCAGGAAAGTACCGAAGGCGACGCCGGCCAGCGGAATTATGATGCCCTGGAACGAGTTCCGCCAACCCAACTCGGAGATGAGCGAGTAGTTGGAGATGACGGTGATCTGATTGGGCACCATGAGCGCGGCGATGATGACGAGAAAGACGATGTTCTTGCCCGGGAAGCGCAGGAACACCAGACCGTAGGCGCTGAGTACCCCGAGGACGAACTTGATGGACGACACGGCCGTGGTGATGATGATGGAGTTGCGCAGGTACGTGAAGAACGGCACCTCCGTGGTCGCCTCGTCGTAGTTCTGCGGGTGAAACACGCTGGGCCACCACGTGACCGGCTGCACGTAGATATCCGGTCGATCCTTGAAGGAGGTGATCAGGATCCAGAACAGTGGCAGCCCGATCATCAGCAGGACGGCGAACATGGCCGCGTATCCGAGGATGTTCGCGCTGCGACGCGCACGCTGCTGATCGCGCGGCCCTGGCACTTTCTCCGGCGTCGCCGTATCGGGCTTGTCGGTCACAGTCATCGCTGATCGTCTCGATCCATGATTCGTACCTGCACGAGAGTGACGATCAACAGCACGAGGAACAGGATCGTCGCGACGGTGGCACCGTAGCCGGCTCGGAAGTTGCGGAACGTCTCCTCGTAGACCTGGTAGACCATCGTGGTGGTGCCGGTGCCCAGCGGGCCGCCGCGCGTCATGACGTTGATGATGTCGAAGACCTGCAGCGAGTTGAGCAGCACCGTGATCGACAGGAAGAACGTCGTCGGACGTAGTTGCGGCAGAAGCACTTTGCGGAACGTGGTCCAGCGGCTCGCCTGATCGATCTCGGCCGCTTCCATCAATTCCTTGCGCACGCCCTGCAGGGCCGCCAGGTAGATGACGAAGGTGTAGCCCAGGTTCTTCCACAGGTAGGTCACGGTGATCATGACCATCGCCCACTTCGGGTCCTGATAGAAGTCCGGAACCGCGCCCAGGCCGAGGCGTCGCATCAGATCCTGGACCAGCCCGAAGTTGGGGTCGAAGACGAACTGGAACGCGATGCCGATCGCGGCACCCGAGATGACGTACGGGGCGAAGACGGCGGAGCGAACGAAGTTGCGGCCCCTGAGCTTTCGATCGAGCAGCAGCGCCAGCACCAGGCCGAGAACCAATGAGCCCACCACCGCGGCGACAGTGAACACGACGGTGTTGCCGACGATCTGCCAGGTGTCCTCGCGGGAGGCCCACTCGCGATAGTTGTCGAAGCCGACGAACGTGGAGGTGGGCGAGGACAGGTTCCAGTCGAAGAACGAGAACTGGAAATTCTCGACCAGCGGCCGATATGTGAACACGCCCAGCAGAACCAGGTTGGGGCCCACCAGAATCAGGAACAGAGCGTAATCGGTCCACGGCCGCGAGAAGAAACGCTTCTCGCGTGCCCTGGGCAGCACTCGTTCGGTTGTTGCACTCACTGCGAGGACTGTGCTCAGCCTCGGCTAACGAACAGTGAACTGGGCCCCAACGCTCACCGTCGGGCAGACCAACCTATGTGAGCGGAAACTCGTAGTGGGCTACGAAGTTCCATTCACGTGCGGCGAAGCCGCTCTAGCGGTTCCAGTCTCCGAGACCGTCGGATCCGCTCAGGGTGCCGCCGTCGGTGTTGACGACGATGACGGGGTCGCCCTTCTGGACGTTCTCGAAGAACCACTTGCCGTCTTCGGTGCTGACGTTGAGGCAGCCGTGCGAGGCGTTGGAGTAGCCCTGCTGCGATTCCGACCACGGGGCCGCGTGCACGAAGATGCCGCTGTAGGAGATGCGCGTCGCGTACTCGACGTACGTGCGGTAGCCCTCCTCGGAGTCGATCGGGACGCCGTAGGTGGACGAGTCCATGTACATGTCGCGGAACCGCTCGCCGACGATGTAGGTGCCGTTGGGGGTTTCGTGTCCGACCTTGCCCATCGAGGTGGGCATGGTGCGGACGACCTCGCCGTTGCGGGTGACGGTGATCTGCTTGGTGTTGTCGTCGGCCGTGGTGATGATGGAGTCGCCGGTGGAGAATTCGGCTTTCGCTCCGCCTGCCTCGACGGTCACCTGGGTGTGCGCCGGGTAGAACTCGTTGGGCAGCCAGCGGACCTGGGTGTCGTTGATCCAGTAGAAGTGGCCGTCGAGGGACGGGTTCGTGGTGACGCGAATGGCTCGCAGTGCGGCGTCACGATCACCGATTGCCTCGTCGAAGCGGATGGCGATGGGCTGCGCGACTCCGACGACCTCGCCGCCGGAGGGGCTGATGCTCGGATCGGCGAAGTTCGCGGGCGCGAGCTGCGGGACGATCTGCTGCTGGGGAGCGGGCGCAGCCGGATCCGAGGACCCCGGCATGCCGGGAATGGAGACGTCCGGGCCGCCGGGCCACAGTGGCGCGGCCTGTGCCGAACCGAATGCGGCGGACGCAGCAAGGGCTGTACCTGCAACGATCGCGCCGATACGGGCGAATCTGCGTGTGCGAACCGGTGATGCCATGTAACCCGACCATCCTTCGTGCTGCGTCGCGATGCCCACCGACAGAGCTGTGCGTGAGCAAAGCCCATTAACACATACCGCCCCGACATTTGCTAATCGGATATTTCTGAAACGGGCGAAAGAAACCGCGAGTACGAGTATCTTCCCGCAACCGGTCCCGAGCACTGTCTTTGCAGGCCAGGACGCATGTGTCGGCAGCCGGGGAACGGGTATGTGCGAGGGGAGCACATCCCGTCCAGACACCGGCGGTTTCCGAAACGGACTCTTCTTCGTCCGGTGTCCGAAAAGGGTGGACCGTGATCTCCGATGCTTTCCCCCGTACCCCAGTCAGTCACATCGTCGTCGTCGTACCCGCACACAACGAGCAGGATCTGCTCGACGCCTGTCTGACGGCCCTGTCCCGGGCGGAGCGCCGCGCCGTCGAAGTGGCGGCGGTGACCGTCTCGACGGTCGTCGTACTCGATGCCTGCACCGACGACTCGGCGCACATCGCCGCACGTCACCCGTCGGTGTCGGCGATCGAGGTAGCCCATCGGAACGTCGGAGCGGCCCGAGCCGCCGGGTTCGCGACCGGCTCGCGAGACGGCAGTCGGCTCGACGCCACCTGGTTCGTCACCACCGATGCGGACACCAGGGTGGGTGAGAACTGGCTGCTCGGCCATCTCCGGCATGCCGCCGAGGGCGCTCGAGCGATAGCGGGAACAGTGGCGGTCGATTTCGAGGGCCACGTCGAGGAGAACCTCGGGTTGCGATCGTCGTACGACGCGCACTACCGGCACGAATTCGGCCACCCACACGTGCACGGCGCCAACCTCGGCGTCCGAGCGACCGAGTACTTCTCCGTCGGGGGATTTGCACCTTTGACCACCGGCGAGGACCACGATCTGGTCCGACGCCTCGAGCTCGGCGGCATCGAGTGCCGTCGAGTGTGCGACATCCCTGTCACGACGTCGGGTCGCCTCAGCGGCAGAGCACCCGACGGCATGGCCGGATTCCTACGTTCCCTGGAGGCCACCGCATGAGCGAGACCGATTTTCTCGAATCCACCGGCCGCGCAGACGTCGACACCGGTCTGCGCAATGCGTTCTTGGCGTTCGAGGCGGACGGTCGTCTCGACCTGGCACTGCCCGGCTCGGGATACACCGATCTGCGCTGGCAGTCGCTCGCCGCCCTGAGCCGTCACAACACGGTGCTGGGCCGGTGGTCCGAAGCGCATACCGACGCGATCGCGATCCTGCACGAACTCGACGGCCCGACGCCACAGCGCGGTCAGATCTGGGGAGTGTGGGCTGCGGAACCGCCTGCTCCGATTCTCGAGGCGGTGCTGGAGGATTCGGGCTGGGTTCTCACCGGAACGAAGCCGTGGTGCTCGGGTGCGTCACTGTGTACGAACGCTCTGGTCACTGCGCGCGTCGAGGGAAGTCCGCGGCTGTTCGCCGTCGATCTGACACATCCGGGCGCAACTCCGGTACCCGACACGTGGCATGCCGTGGGGATGAGCGAAAGCGATTCCGGCTCGGTTGCATTCGACAGCGTCCCGGCCGTTGCGGTCGGCGGACCGACCGATTACCTCACCCGTCCTGGCTTCTGGCACGGTGCCATCGGGGTGTCGGCCGCCTGGTTCGGTAGCGCGTGCGCAGTGGCGGACACGCTGCACGCCGCCGTCCGCACCAGGCCGGACCCGCACCGTGCCGCACATCTCGGTGCCATCGCAGCGGCACTCGGTGCGGCGTCGAGCGCACTGACCACCGCGGCCGCCGAAGTGGACGCCGATCCGTTCGACCGTTCCGGTCGAGCCCGGACCCGAGCCCGCATCGTGCGGGCAGTGGTCGAGGACGCGGCCACCCAGTGCATCGACCGCGTCGGTCGCGCTCTCGGTGCCGGCCCGCTGTGCAGCGATGCCGAGCATGCGCGGCGCGTCGCAGATCTGACCGTCTATCTGAGGCAGAGCCACGCCGAACGCGATCTCGAAGCCCTCGGGCAGGACATCGCCGAGGAGGACAACCCATGGTAGAGAACGCATTCGACGCCGAAGTCGATGTCGGTACCGCAGAGTCGGATTGGATGTCGGCCGACTGGTCCATCCCCGGTCTGCAGTGGAAGGACGTCGTCACGATGGTCGTCGTCGCCCCGCACCCGGACGACGAGGTGCTCGGCGTCGGTGGCCTACTGTCGTTGGCGGCCGCGGCAGGGGTCGACGTGAGGGTGGTCGCGGTGACCGACGGTGACGGCTCGCACCCCGGTTCCCCGACGGTGACGGCGGAGGATCTGCGGGCACGACGCCCCGTTGAGTCCGAACGCGCGTTGGCGGAGTTGGGAATCGACCACTCTCCGACGCGGTTGCAGATCGCCGACGGTGCCGTCGAGCAGCACGAGGGTGCGGTGGCCGACGCATTGATGCCGTTGCTCGACGCCACCCCGGGCACCTGGTGCCTGACGCCATGGCGCGGAGACGGTCATCCCGACCACGAAGCCACCGCGCGGGCCTGTCTCACTGCGGCGAACGCCGTCGGGATACCGGTGGTCGAGTACCCGATCTGGATGTGGCACTGGGCAACTCCGAACCATCCTGCAGTTCCGTGGACACGATGCCGCCGTGTCGATCTCCCGCCGCACGCTCTCGACGCCAAGCGCGCGTCGATCGAGCAGTTCGATTCCCAGATCCGGCCCCTGTCCGATCACCCCGCGGATCGAGCGGTGTTGCCGCCGCACATACTGGCCCGCTACCGGCGACCGTTCGAGGTGGTGTTCGCATGAGCATGGATTCTCGGACGAGCCACGGTTCTCCGACCAGCTTGGGTGCCGACTACTTCCGCAATGTCTATGCGGCCAAGGACGATCCGTTCATGCTCGACAGCAAGTGGTACGAGCGGCGCAAGTACGCATTGACCATGGCCTCGCTGCCGAAGCCGCACTATCGGCGAGCCCTCGAACCCGGCTGCTCCATCGGCGTGCTCACCGAACAGTTGGTGACCCGGTGCGATCACGTGGTGTCGACCGATGTGGTGGACAGTGCTCTCGATTCGGCCCGCGCGCGTGTAGGTGAGACTGCCGCAGTCGAATTCGCGTTGTGGTCGTTGTCCGACCATTGGTCGGCATTGCCGACACCCGAGGAGACGTTCGATCTGATCGTCGTCAGCGAGGTCGGCTACTACCTCGACGCCGCGGATCTCGCATCGGCGATGACTCGCGCAGTCGATCACCTGGAAGCAGGGGGCACTCTGGTGGCCGCGCACTGGCGTCACGACGTGGACGACTATCCGATCTCGGGTGATCGTGTGCACGAGATCATCGCTGCAACATCAGGATTGGCGTTACTGAGTCGGTACTTGGACGAGGACGTTCGGATCGAGGTCTTCGTCGCCTCGGACGGTCCGGCGGTGTCGGTCGCGAGCACCGACGGCCTCGATGTGCGCTGACTGCGCTCGACCTCCAGGGGACAGGGCTCAGTCGGTCGATTTCGCGGCGTCGATGACCAGCTGTTCGGCGAGATCGGCGAGTTTGACGTTGGTGTCCTGAGACAGCTTGGCCAGCAAGGCGAATGCCGCCTGCGAGTTCAGGTTGTAGCGCTCCATCAACATGCCCTTGGCCTGACCGATCAGGTCTCGACTGGTCAACGCGGCCCTGATCTGCTGCTCCTCGCGGGCGGTGGAGAACGCGATGGCCGCGTGCGCTGCGAACAGCGAACCGATCGACTCGGCCTCGGCACTGAACGCGTCGGTACGAGTGGAGTGCAGGTTCAGCGCGCCGAAGTTGACTCCCTCGACGTAGAGCTGGAAGCAGATCATGCTCTTGACCCCGAGCGCAGACGCCGCGTCGGCGAACTGCGGCCAACGGGTGTCGCTGTCCATGTCGTCGATCCTGATGGTCGTCTGTTCGATTGCCGATTCGAGGCACGGTCCCTCGCCCAGCTGCTCCTGAATCTTGTCGCAGTGGCCGGCGGGCTCCCCACACAGCGCGGCGCTGTGTACGAACTTGCCCTGCAGCACGGTGGTGATGGACGCGAACTCGGCGGACGGCACATTGGCCACCGCGGACTCGGTGATGACGGCCAGAACTCGATCCGGATCCGAATGCTGACGCCGCAGCTTCTCGGCCACCTCGGCCAGTCGTCGACTCAGCTCGAAATCGGTGACCCGCGAGCGCGTGCCCGTCGAATCCATTGTCTGCTCGCTGATGGTCGTCACCTCGTCCTGATGTTGCACCAGCCCTGCTACTGCGCAGGGGCGCATCCCGGCATCGGCGGTGTGCCGACAACACAGGATACGCCCCTGAAAGCAAAGCTCAACGACCGTTAGCGGGGCATCAGAGTGTGCTGGGTGCGATCAGCGAGTGCACGAACCCGATTTTCTTCACGACGGTCGGCGGCAGCACGAACGGGTAGAGGTCCTGGTGTCCCATCGATCGGTTGATCTGGTTCAGCGCCCACGACAGCGGCAACCACCAGTCGACGATCTGATCGAAGCCGACGTCACCGGGCAACGGGCTCTCCAGCGTCGAACCGGCCGGGGCCATACCGAACGCTGCGGCCGTGTCCAGGGTGTCGCGGATGTGCAGGTAGTGCGCGAACGTCTCGGCCCAGTCCTCGGCGGGGTGCATGGTGGCGTAGGACGAGACGTAGTTGTCTTCCCAGCCCTCGGGCGCGCCTTCGCTGTAGTGGCGGTCGAGGGCGTCCTGGTAGCTCGAATCCGGATCCCCGAACAGCTCCTCGAAGGCCGCGCGATGCTCACCGTCTCCGACCAGCACCATCTGGTAATAGTGGCCGATCTCGTGCCGGAAGTGCCCGACGAGCGTGCGATACGGCTCGGACATCGCGACGCGCAACTGTTCGCGGTGCACGTCGTCTCCCTCGGCGAGGTCGAGGGTGATCAAGCCGTTGTCGTGGCCGGTCATCACCTGTTGTTCTGCGCTCGAGAGCAGATCGAACACCAGGCCGGTCGCGGTGTCCTCGTCCCGGCCCACGATGGGCAGTCCCAGTTCGGTCAGTTCGAGTACGACGCGACGCTTGTTGGTCTCGGCGTCGGCATAGGCGGCCATCGCGTCGACGTCGTCGTCGGCGGGGCGAGTGCGGGTGAGCCGGCAGGACACGCAGAGTTCGTCGGTGTCGGCGGTGTCGACGAGCCAGTTGCAGCGCGCAGTGTTGAGGTTGGCGCACATCTTCCACGTGGCCCCGTCCACCTCTGCCTCGGCGACACCGTCGTCGGCCTTGTCCGGGAGCACCAGCAGGGCTCTGCTCGGCAGATGGAAGCCGAGTGCGCTCGAGCAGCTCAGACACAGTGAGTTCTCGAACGACAGCTTCTGTCCGCATTTGCGGCAGATGAAATCACGCATGGATGTTCCTTCGTGGCAGGGGTTGAGTCGGACTCGTATTCCCGTTTATGTGCGGACTAATGCCGTTTGTCGAATATGTCGTGCACATCTCTCGCCGCGCGGCGGATTCGGCGGCGCAATAACGTTACTCTGTGGTCTCCCACCTGCGTGGAAGCAAAGCGCCGACCGCCGCGTTGGTACAGACTGCTTCACAACAATCTCCGAGAGGACGCGGGCCGGAAGATGGCAGATCAGATCACGCCGACGAATCGGCCGATGGCGCGTTTCGTCGAACGGATCTCGCGAGCTCGCGGCGAGAGGAACAGCGAGACCCTGGCGGCGGGCTTTCTGCTCGCGGCGACACTCATCGCGCTGATCTGGGCCAATTCACCCTTCGGCGAGACCTATCAGTCGTTCTGGCACACGGAGCTGTCGATCACCATCGGCGAGCACGGCATCTCTCTCGACCTGGCCCACTGGGTCAACGACGGGCTCATGGCGCTGTTCTTCTTCGTCGTCGGCCTCGAAGTCAAGCGCGAGTTCGCGATGGGCGAGCTCACCGACCGATCCCGTGCCGCTATTCCGATCGTCGCTGCCGTTGCCGGCCTGGCCGCGCCTGCGTTGCTGTTCCTCGCCTTCAATCCGTCCGGGCCCGCTGCCCAGGCCTGGGGCGTCGTCATCTCCACCGACACTGCGTTCCTGCTCGGGGCGCTCGCCGTCCTCGGACCGAAGAAGGCTGCGCGGCTGCGCATCTTCCTGCTCACGCTCGCTGTCGCGGACGACGTGGGCGCGCTGGCGATCATCGCGTTCTTCTACACCGACAACCTCGACGTGGTGCCGCTGATCCTGGCGTTCGTCGGGCTCGGACTGATCTTCCTGCTGCGCCGGCTCGAGGTGTGGCGCGGAGTCGGCTACTTCGTCGTCGCACTGTTCACGTGGGTCGCAATGTACGAGTCCGGAGTGCACCCCACGCTTGCCGGAGTGATGATCGCGCTGATCCTTCCGGTCTACCCGCCGCGACGCACCGAGGTCGAACGCGCGTCGGATCTGACGCGCGCGTTCCGGCAGTCGCCCAATCCCGAATACGCCCGCGCGGCCCGCCTCGGACTCGATCGCGCGGTGTCGGTCAACGAACGTCTCATGCGGCTCTATCAGCCGTACACGGCGTTCATCATCGTGCCGATCTTCGCGCTCGCCAACGCCGGCGTGGTGCTGAGCTCCGAGACATTGAAAGCTGCATCGACCTCGACGCTCACGTGGGGCATCATCGCCGGCCTCGTCCTCGGCAAGCTCGTCGGAATCACCGCGGCCTCTGCGGTTTTCGCGAAACTGCGGCCGTCGTCCCTGGCTCCGGGACTGACGCTGTCGCACATCGCCGGTGGTGCGGCGATGTCCGGCATCGGGTTCACGATCTCCCTGTTCATCATCGACCTCGCCCTCGACGACGAACTCCTGGCCGACGAGGCACGCGTGGGAGTGTTGGCCGCCTCGGTCATCGCGGCGGTGTTGGGCTGGCTCCTGTTCCGCATCGACGAGAAGATTCATCCACCGAAAGCCGAGGCGTCCCTGCGCATTCTGCGCCCGGTGAACGTCAAGCGCGATCACATCCGCGGTCCGGCCGACGCACCACTGACCATCGTGGAGTACGCGGATTTCGAATGCCCGTTCTGCAGCAAGGCAACCGGCAGCGTCGCCGAGGTACGCAAACACTTCGGCGACGACCTGCGCTACGTCTACCGACACCTGCCGCTCGACGACTATCACCCGCACGCCCGCTACGCCGCGTACGCCAGCGAGGCCGCCGCAGCGCAGGGGAAGTTCTGGGAGATGGCCGATCTGTTGTTCCGCAACAGTGATGCTCTCGAACCCGACGACATCGACGGCTACGCACGAGAACTCGGCCTCGACATGGACAAATTCGAGGACGACATCCGCACCGGCGATCACGTCGTTCGCGTCGAGGACGACGAACTCGACGCCTCGTCCTCGGACGTGGACGGCACCCCGACATTCTACCTGGGACGCGGCGACAAGAACCTGACCAGGCACATCGGACCATACGATGCGGCGACGTTGATCCGGGAACTCGAATCCATGTGAGTCGTGGGCAAGGTTGCACAGAACACGGCTCGATCGACCGGATCCCGTCGATACGGCTTCGTAGTGTGCAACCTTGCCCGGCGGCTCGAAGTAGACCGGACGGTATGCTGCAGTGAGGCGTATGGCAACAGAAGGGATCGACCGTGGACGCAGAATCCGCGCGCGCGATAACCGGAGCGATCGCGCTGACACTGTTCGTGTTGTCGCTGACGGTGTACGTGACCGCACTGGTGACCAAAGACCCGGACCAAGAACCCAATTCGTTGATCGGCATCAAAACGCGGGCCACCAAGTCCAGCAAGGAAGCCTGGGTCGCCGGCCACAGAGCCGCATATCCCTACATGATGGCGGGCGCCACCCAGTGCCTCGCATCAGCGGTGTTGATCGCGGGGCTACTGGTCCTGGGCTCTGTCCCCGCCACGGCCATGCTGACGCTCTCGGTGGCCTTGACACTCGGCGGAGCCGTCGTCCTGACCCTGAGCGGAATCAAGGCCGATCGCGAAGCGAAAAAACATGCACGCGTCGAGTGATGGATTTCCGTGAAGGCAGTCGCGACAGCGACATCGCCATGGCGACCACCCGGGCAGGATTGCACAGAACGCACCCGCGTCGACTGAATCCCGTCGATACGGCGTCGTAGTGTGCAACCTTGCCCGACTCCGTCAGCTCTCCGTGCGATTCCCCTCCGCATCCCAGTGCTCGGCGACCTTTTTCGACGGCTGCACTCGGGGCGGTTCGCCGGGCATCTTGGGGTAATCCGGCGGGAAGTTCAGCTCCCCGCCCGGCAGTGTTTCCCACAGCTGCAGAAGGGGTTCGAGGGAGTAGGCCTGCTCGTCCATATCGGCCCACGGGTCTCCGTCCTGGACCAGCTCCGGCACCGTGACGAGGTTGTACTCACGTGGATCGGTGACTTCTGCCAACTGCGACCACGTCATCGGAGTGCTCACCGTCGCACCCGGCCGGGCCCGCAGACTCCATGCACTGGCGATGGTTCGGTCTCGATTGTTCTGGTTGTAGTCGATGAAGATGCGTTCTCCGCGTTCCTCTTTCCACCAGTTGGTGGTCACTCCGTCGTCGCGCCGTTCCAGTTCGCGGCCCAGGCCGATGGCCGCGTGGCGCACCTGCTCGAAGGTGTACTGCGGCTCGATGCGGACGTAGATGTGAATGCCCCGATTACCACTCGTCTTCGGGTAGCCGCGTAAACCCAGCTCCTCCAACAGCTCTCGGGTCACGTCCGCCACTCGCAGGGCGTCGGCGAACGTGGTTCCCGGCTGCGGATCGAGGTCCAGCCGGAGCTCGTCGGGATGGTCGACGTCCGGTCGTCGCACCGGCCACGGATGAAGCGTCAGCGTGCCCATCTGCGCCGCCCACACCAGCGACGCGGATTCGGACGGGCACAGCTCCTCGGCGGTGCGCTTGCTGGGGAACGCGATCTTCACCGTCTCGATCCACTCGGGCGCACCCTTGGGCAACCGCTTCTGATAGAAACCGTCGCCCTCCTTGTCCTGGGGGCCGAGTGCCAATCGCATCCCCTCGCGATAGCCGTCGGGCCAACGCTCCATCGCGGTGGGGCGGTCACCGATCGCCCGCATCAGTGGCTCCCCGACGGCCGCGAAGTACTCGCACACCTGCAGTTTGGTGATCTCCGGGGTGCGTTCGGTGGCCTCGAAGATCACGCGTTCGGGGCTCGACACCCGCACTTCGCGTTCGCCGGCCTGCACGAACGCCGGTGGTGTTTTCGCGGCCATGGCTACCGTCCCCCGGCGATGACGTCGGCGACGTCGTAGCGCACCGGAACCTCGAGCTGGTCGTAGGCGCACGAGCGCGGCTCACGATCGGGTCGCCACCGCAGGAACCGCGCCACGTGCCGCAGCCGAGCCCCTTCCATCTGGTCGTAGGCCACCTCGATGACCCGCTCGATGCGCACCGGGATCCAGTTGCGGTCGTTGGACGAATTCCAGCGGGTCGCTTCACCGTCGTACGTGACGTCGTCGCCGAGCCGGAGCGGTTCGAGTTCTTCGAGCAGTTCCAGCCGTCGCTTGTCGGTGAAGGCCGACGCGCCGCCGATCATGCGTAGGTCGTCACCGTCGTACAGACCGAGGAGCAGAGATCCGATACCGTTGCCGGACTTGTGGATTCGGTAGCCGATCAACACACAGTCGGCGGTACGCGCATGCTTGATCTTGACCATCTCGCGCTTGTTCGGCAGATAGAGACCGTCGAGCTTCTTGGCCACCACACCGTCGAGTCCGGCACCCTCGAAACGCTCGAACCAATCCTCGGCCACCGCCGCGTCGTCGGTGGCGGAGGTGACGTGGCAGCTCGTGCCTCCGGTACCCACCGCGTCGAGCAGTCTCGCTCGCCGCGTCGAGAACGGCTCACCCGTCAGGTCCTCGTCGCCGACGGCCAACAGGTCGAAGCCGATGAACTGCGCGGGAGTCTTCTCCGCGAGCATGGTCACCCGACTCGCCGCGGGATGAATCCGTTCGGACAGCGACTCCCAGTCCAGACGAGTGGATCCGTCCTTCTCGCGGGGCACGACGATCTCGCCGTCGACGACGATCTTCTCGGGCAGCTCGGCCTTGATCGCCTCCACCAACTCCGGGAAATAGCGTGCCAGGTCCTTACCGCCACGTGACCCCAGCACTACCTCGTCTCCGTCACGGAAGACGATCGCGCGAAACCCGTCCCATTTCGGCTCGTACGACCACACCGCGGGCCCGTCCTCGGGCTGTGCGGGCACCACTTTCGCGGCTTTGGCGAGCATCGGTGCGACCGGCACGGCAAGAGGAAGATCCACGCAGTTCATCCTGCCTCATGCAGCCGACGAGCGAGTCCGATATTTTCTACACGAGCACGGTCGAACCTACGAGGGCAGGACTCACCATGGCGTCATCCAGTCGTTCGGTCCGCGCTCTCGTGCTGGCGTTGTCGTCGTGCGCGGCGTTGATACTCGCCGGGTGTGCCTCGGAGGTGTCCGGTACCGCCGTCGCCATCTCCGGTGCCACCATTCCCGCCACCACGACCACCAACCCTCCCACCACCACACCGCAAACCGACATCGACGACGGCGGCAGTGTCGACATCGACGTGGAGATCGGCGAGTGCGTGGCACTGGGCGGAACCGTCGACGAGGCGGCCATCGACAACGCGACCTGCGGATCTCCGCAGTCCAACTACGTCGTTTTCGCCAAGACGCCCACCTCGGCCGAGTGCCCCGCGGATGCGGATCAGTACTACTACGAGACCTACTTCGACATCGAACAGGGAGCCCTGTGCCTCGACATCGACTGGCAGGTCGGCGGATGCATGGACCTCGTCGGTGAATTCGCTCAGCGGATCGACTGCGCGACCCCCGGTGCCGACACCCGCCGCGTCGTGACCATCCTGCAGGGCACCTCGTCCGTCGACGACTGCCCCGACCCCGCGCTGTACGGATTCGAGAAGGACTCACGCAACTTCGTCGTCTGCGTCGAACGGTTGTGACCGCCACCGACATCTCGGTCTCGAGCGCTCGGGGGCGCTGGATCGTCGCAGCCACGGTGCTCGGTTCGGCTCTGGCGATGCTCGACGCCACCGTGGTCAATATCGCGTTACCCGCGATCGGTCGCGATCTCGGTTCGGGCGTCACCGGTCTTCAGTGGACGCTGAGCGGTTACACGTTGACGCTGGCCTCGCTGATTCTGCTGGGCGGGTCCCTCGGTGACCGGCTGGGGCGAAGGCGGGTGTTCGTCTGGGGCACCGTCTGGTTCGCGGCCGCGTCGGTATTGTGCGGGCTCGCTCCCAGCATCGAGGTACTGATCGCGGCGCGGTTGCTGCAGGGAGTCGGGGCGGCCATGTTGACGCCGGGTTCCCTCGCGCTGATCTCGGCCTCCATCAGGGCCGAGGACCGAGGAGCTGCGATCGGTCTGTGGTCGGGTCTCGGCGGTGTCGCGTCCGCGGTCGGTCCGTTGCTCGGCGGCTGGTTGGTCGACGCCGTCGGCTGGCGTTCGGTGTTCCTCATCAACATCCCGCTCGCCGTCGTGGTCGTGTGGGTGGCAGCGAAACATGTTCCCGAGAGCCGAGATCCGCACGCATCCGGCCGACTCGACGTACCGGGAGCGGTGACCGTCGCGGCGGCGCTGGGTCTGCTCACATACGGTCTGATCGAGTCACATGCTCTCGCGCTCGCTCTGGGTGTCGTCGCGGCCGGGGTGTTCGTGGTGATCGAGCGTCGTTCGCACGATCCACTGGTTCCGCCGTCACTGTTCGCCTCCCGAGTGTTCCTGGCGGCCAACCTCGTCACCTTCGCCGTGTACGCGGCTCTGGGCGGCGTGTTCTTTCTTCTGGTGCTGCAGTTGCAGTTCGCCGTGGGCTACTCACCCATCGCGGCCGGGGTGGCCACGCTGCCGATCACCGCTCTCATGCTCGTCCTGTCCGCCCGCGCGGGCAGAATTGCCGGACGCATCGGACCTCGTGTTCCGATGACCGTCGGGCCGCTGCTCTCGGCACTGGGGCTGTTGCTGATGTTGCGCATCGGACCCGGATCCAGCTATGCCACAGACGTTCTGCCCGCGGTTCTCGTCTTCGGGCTCGGACTGTCCGCTCTGGTGGCCCCGCTGACCGGAGCGGTTCTGGGCGCGGTGTCCACCGATCGTGCCGGAATCGCGTCTGGAGTCAACAATGCCGTGGCCCGCACCAGCCAACTGCTCGCCGTAGCCGCGCTCCCTGCGCTCGCCGGTATCGCTGGATCCGATTACGCTGCGCCGGAGGTGTTCTCGGACGGCTTCCACACCGCCATGCTGATGTGCGCCGGATTGCTGGTGATCGGTGCGGTCATCGCGGCGGTACTGATTCGCGGCACCGGCGAGGACGCGTCGAACTGTCCCCCGCACTGCGACATCGGCTCACCACCACCTGCCTCGCGTCGGAGCGCGTGACTCACCGCACTGGGTCATCGCACGATCAGCACCGAGCAGTCGGCGTGGTGAACGAGATTCTGACTGACCGACCCCAGAATCGTCCCACGCAGAGCACCTCGACCCCGAGAACCCACCACGAGCATCGACGCCGACGCCGACATCGCGCGCAGGCCTCGTGTCGGGCTCGATTGGGCGCTCACGGTCGTCAGTGCAACATCGGGGTACTTCTCGTGCATCTTCTCCACATGCGTTTCGAGCCAATGCTTTTCGTGCGCGCGAATGCTCACCCAGTCGATCTCCTCGAATCCCGTTCCCAGACCGGGTTGGGCCGCGAATCCCCAGTAGTTCGCCGCGACCACCGGTGCACCGACGGTCTGGGCGAACTCGAGCGCTGCACTCAACGCTCGATCCGACTGCTCACTTCCGTCGACGCCCACCACGATGGGCCGGCCGGGATCGACGCTCTCCCCACCACCACGCACCAGCAGTACGGGGCAACGGGCGTGCGTGACGACCCGAAGGGTGTTGCTGCCCAACGTCAGGTCTCGTAGTGCACTCGACTTCCTCGATCCCAGCACGATCAATTCGGCATCGGCATTCGACAGGTACGACGCGATGGTGCCGTCGACGCTGACGATGTCGACGGACACGTCGGGTGCAACGTCGTGCATCGCTCCGGCCGCGCGGGTGAGATGCTTTCGCCCGATCATGCGGAGGTCCCGCTCGAGCGCACCGCCGTCGACGAACGCTGCCGATCCGTACCAATCCCCCTCGGGGACAGCGTGAATCAACCGAACGGACGAATGTGTCTTCGCGGCGTAGGCGGCGGCCCACAGCGCTGCGGCATCGGCCTCGGTGGAGCCGTCGATGCCCACCAGGATGGGAAGCACGCGGTCGGTGGAATTGCTCATGATGTGTTCCTGTCTCGATGGGAAGCCGTCGGGTCGGTCAGGGGTGGAACAGGGCAGATACTTCGTCGGTATCGATATCGGTGCGGCATCCGCTCGATTCGAGCTCGACGTAGAAGGTCTCGTAGCCGCGCGGGTCGGCCCCGCTGACACCGGTGCTGCGCCGCTCGAACACGCGCACCCCCGGCCACCGGCCGAGCACCGCTGTTCTCAGATCGTGTCCGTCCGGGGAGGTTCCGGCGAGCGGTCCGTATTCGGCAATCATCACCGCGTACACGCTGCCGCCGGTCGACGCGGTGGTCACCGGAAACACTGTCGACCCTGTCGATGCCGGACTGTCGACGGTGATGGAATCGGTCTCCATCCGCCGGGTGCCTGCCGCTGCTCGTGCGTCGTTCGTCATCGTCGAGTCCCCGCTGTCGTCGTGTCTCTGCAGATCATCACCGGGCAGCGCGCGTGCCGCGTGAGGTTGCTACTGGTCGATCCGAACAGTGCCCTCGCCACCACTCCTCGTCCGTGGCTACCGACTACCACGAGGCCGGCACGCTTGGACAGGTCTATCAACAGATGCGCTGGATTACCCTGTTGCACAATATGTTCGACGGATACGTCCGGATACTTCTCGCTCCATCCGGCAAGACATTCCGACAGCAGCATTCGCTGCTCGCGCTCGATCTCGGCACTGTCGGGCGATCCCGGCAGGGAGAGCGCTGCCCCCTGGGACAACGAGCTCCAGGCAAGCGCGGCGATCATCGGCACACCCAACAGAGACGCCAGATCGAAGGCCTGCTCGACGGCCACCTCACTCGTCGCGCTGCCGTCGATACCGACGAGGATCGGTGCGTCGACGGTGCCGACTCCCTCCCGCCAGACGATCACCGGACACAGGGCCGCATTCGAGGTCTCCTGCGCCGTACTCCCGAACAACGCCGACACGATCGGGCCGGAACCGGAGTTGCCGACGACGAGCATGCGCGCGGTGCGGGAGTACCCGACCATCATCGTGCATGCGGTCGCTTCCTCCACCGAGGTGGTCACGGCCAGATTCGGATGATGGGCCAGCACCGCGGTGGCAACGTCGGCGACGACGCGTTCGGCCGCGCGTCGCTGCTCGTCCCACACCTCCCTCGGCACCACCGATGCGGGCTCGCCCATGTAGAACACGGGCTGCTGCACTGCCCCGGCGATCAGCAGCGGAGAATCCACCTTCTCTGCCAGGGTGGCCGCCCAGCGGGCAGCGTCGATACTGGCGGGCGAGCCGTCCACGCCGACAACGATTTTCTGGTGTCCTGCGAGAATCATGATCGTCTCCTGTTCGTTGCGCGGGCGGGTGCCGAGAGCACCGACGCCACCGCGTGTCGTGGGGTTCGGGGTGGCGGTGAGCCGATCATCGGTTTACCGACTCGAATCAGCACCTGCGCCACCCCTGTGCGTGCAGCGAGAGACTCGACCAAGCGCCTGCTACCCGACTGTTCCGTCATGTGCGTCAACGGGCACGTCGCCAGTCCGTCCGCTGTCGCTGCCAGGAGGAAGGCAGACATGGCTCGACCGCTCTGCAGCCAATCCAGGCGTTCGTCCGATGACGTCTCGAGCAGCACCACGGTGGATTCGTCCTCGACCGGCTCGTGTGTCACGGTCGCGGCGACCCGGTGCGGTTCGGGAAACACTCGTCCGACCTGCACCCTGGATGCATCCGCGCGGTTCGTCAAAGCCTCGGGCGGAATTCCTCCCGATCGGAACGCGTGCCCGGCCCACCACCTGATCTCGGCCTGATACGTCGCGTCGTACTTACGTACGCTCGCACTCAGAGTCGATGCCTTCGCCAACGTCTCTTTGGACTCGGTCGACAGGACGGTCATCTCGGTGCCGTAGTGCTCCTGGCCCAGATATCGCGTCAGATCGCGATTGCTCGGCACCGGCCCAAACGCTCGCCGATCCGAGTACCGCCGATTGATCGCGGTCAGCAGGTCGAACTCGTGCGACCGAGGATGCGCGTCGTGCACGAAACGGACGCGCGCGAGATGATCCGGTGCACCCGGGGTCGGCAACAGGTCGATCTCTGTCGTCCACCTGTTGGCTGCCGCGGCCTTCTGCAGATGGTCCAAGGCAGCCCCGCAGCTCATCACCATCTGTCGCTCGGTCGGGTCTATCGCCCCGAGCACGCGCGAGCTGTCGGTGTACAGATCGAGTACGTGCTCGGAGTAGATCCACCTCCACGGCTGACTGTTGTGCACCGACGGCGCGCGACACGCGAGCTCCACCAGCATCTCCACCACGGCCGTATCCGGCTGATCGTTCATCGTCTCTCCTCGGACTCCCACCGCGATGCGGTGACACACCCACTCTCTCCCCGAGCCGGTGTTGCTCGACAGGGCCATTCGTCACTCGATGAAGGGCACTCGAGACGTACGAGTTGGGTGCATGCCGATCGAGAGCCGCAACCACAGGTTTAGTGTTGACGGTGAATGCGACTCAGGAGCGGAACCTGAGGACGCGACCGTCCGCCGACCGCTCAGGAGAGTCATGACGACCCCGCAGAATCCCCCCGAAGACATCGACGTCAAGCCGCGCAGTCGCGACGTCACCGACGGACTGGAGAAAACGGCAGCGCGCGGCATGCTCCGCGCCGTCGGGATGGGCGACGAAGACTGGGGCAAATCCCAGATCGGCGTCGCGTCGTCGTGGAACGAGATCACCCCGTGCAACCTCTCGCTCGAACGTCTGGCGAAGGCCGTCAAGAAGGGCGTCCACGCCGCCGGCGGCTACCCGCTGGAATTCGGCACCATTTCGGTGTCCGACGGTATCTCGATGGGTCACGAGGGCATGCACTTCTCGTTGGTCTCCCGTGAGGTGATCGCCGACAGCGTCGAAACCGTCATCAGCGCAGAGCGTCTCGACGGTTCCGTCCTGCTCGCCGGATGCGACAAGTCGCTGCCCGGAATGCTCATGGCCGCAGCGCGCCTGGACCTGGCGAGTGTTTTCCTCTACGCCGGCTCCACGTTGCCCGGGTTCGCGACCCTGTCCGACGGCAGCGAGCACCAGGTGACGATCATCGACGCCTTCGAGGCCGTCGGTGCCTGTTCGCGCGGACTGATGTCGCGGGCCGACGTCGACACCATCGAACGCGCCATCTGCCCCGGCGAAGGTGCCTGCGGCGGAATGTACACCGCCAACACGATGGCCAGCGCCGCCGAGGCGATGGGAATGTCGTTGCCCGGCAGCGCATCTCCTCCCGCTCCCGATCGCCGACGCGACGGATTCGCCCACGCCAGCGGCGAGGCCGTCGTCGATCTTCTGCGACGCGGCATCCGCACCAGCGACATCCTCACCAAGGAAGCCTTCGAGAACGCCATCGCCGTCGTCATGGCCTTCGGCGGCTCGACCAACGCGGTACTGCACCTCCTGGCCATCGCCCACGAGGCGCAGGTGGACCTGACCCTCGCCGACTTCACCCGCGTCGGCGCAAAGGTTCCCCACCTGGCCGACGTCAAGCCGTTCGGCAAGCACGTCATGACCGACGTCGACGCCATCGGCGGAGTTCCCGTCGTGATGAAGGCTCTGCTCGACGCAGGCCTGATGCACGGCGACTGCATGACGGTCACTGGAAAGACCGTGGCGGAGAACCTCGCTCACATCGCGCCCCCGGACCCCGACGGCAAGGTACTGCGCGCACTCGACAAGCCGATCCACCCGACGGGCGGCATCACCATCCTCGAAGGATCGCTCGCCCCCGGCGGAGCCGTCGTCAAGTCCGCAGGCTTCGACTCCGACGTCTTCGTCGGCACCGCACGAGTTTTCGAGCGTGAACGCGCGGCCATGGACGCCCTCGAAGACGGCACCATCGCAGCCGGCGACGTCGTGGTCATCCGCTACGAAGGACCCAAGGGCGGGCCGGGAATGCGCGAGATGCTCGCAATCACCGGAGCCATCAAGGGTGCGGGACTCGGCAAGGACGTCCTGCTGCTCACCGACGGCCGATTCTCCGGCGGCACCACCGGCCTCTGTGTCGGACACGTGGCACCCGAGGCAGTCGACGGCGGACCCATCGCCTTCGTCCGCGACGGGGACCAGATCCGACTCGACGTCGGCAAGGGCACCCTCGACTTGCTCGTCGACGCAGCCGAAATGGACTCCCGCGCACAGGGCTGGGCACCACTGCCGCCGCGCTACACCCGAGGAGTGTTGGCCAAATACTCCAAGCTGGTCGGATCGGCCTCGAACGGTGCGGTGCTGATCTAGCCGTCCCCTTCCCGCCCGCCCCCCCCTGCCCCCCTGCCGCGTCAATGGACCATTGCATACGTCTCGGCGCTGCAATGGTCCATTCACGCAAGGACACCGTGCGCGTCGAAGGCACTTTGCATACGTCTCGGCGGTGCAATGGTCCATTGACGCGGGCGGGGTTGGGTGCGCGGGCGGGCGGGCCCGAGGCGGGCGGAGTGCGACTACAGCGGCATTGCCCACATGGAGCTCGAGCGTTCCTTGAATGCCGTGCAGTTGGCGTGTTGTTTACTGGCTCGCTGGTAGAAGGTCTGCAGCGGCTCGGTGGGTTCGGGCGGCTGAGGTGTGGGCGCAACCGGCAGATCGCTGAGTTCGAGGGCTGCGTCGAGGGCTTCCTCGGCCTCGACGCGTCGGGTGCGCGCCAGGTTGGACAGGGCGAGCTGGTGGATCGTCACGCGGTCGCCGGACTTGCTGTCCACCGTGGCCTGTCGGGCGACGGAGGCGTCGAACTCGTACACCTTCGAGGCCAGCTGATAGATGCTGGGACGCTCGAGCTCGGCGTCCACCAGAGCCGGCTCGGCCACGGTGTGCGCAGGTATCGGTGCGGTCTCCTCCGCGGTGCGCAACGCGTGCCGTGCGCCGGAATTCTGGGGCTTCGCCGACGGCCGCTCCAGTAGTTGCTCGAGCTCGGCAACCTCACGATCGGCTGCCGGGTCCTTCGCCGGCGGTGCGACGAACGGCACGATCGGCTCGAACTCGATCTCCTCCGACGACGTCGCCGCAGTCGCATTCTTGGACGGTATGAGCAGCGCGACGATCACCGTGCCGACGCCGAACACGACGGCGGCAACAACACTCGTGTGCACCACTGCGTCACCGAACGCCGCGACGGCATTGGCTTCGAGATTGTCGGCGAACCCACTGAGGAATGCGTTCTGGTCACGGATGACGTCGGAAACGATCACCGCACCGGCCAACGAATCCTGCGATGCCGCAAGCCCTTCCGCCGCCTGTCCGGTGTACTGGCCGTTCGGTTGCTTGCCGGGGAAGGTCTGCAGGAATCCTTCGATGCCCTGGCGGTAGGACGCGGCGAGCACCGATCCGAGCACAGCGATACCGAGCGATCCGCCGAGTTCGAGGGCGGTGTCGTTGAGGCCGCCGCCCACCCCGAGCTTACTGTCCGGGAACTCGCCCATGATGGAGTCGGTGCAGGGCGAGACGGACAGTCCGATTGCCAGACCGAGCAGCGTCAGCACCGGAAGAAAGTCGGAATACGTTGCCGTCGAATCGATCCCGATGAGCGAGACGACCGACAGCGTTCCCACGATCATGCCTGCGGTGACGGTGACGCGCGGTCCCAGTTTCGGCGTGAGCCACATCGTGATTCCGGATCCGACGAAGACCGCGCCGGCCAACGGCAGGAGGTGAACGCCGGTGGACACCGGACCGTAGCCGAGAGCGAACTGGAGATACTGGGCGACGAAGTAGATGGCGCCGAAAGTGACGAGGAAGAAGATCAGCACCGCGAGGGTGGCACCGCTGAGGATGCGGGAAGAGAACATCCGGACGTCGAGCAACGGATTGGGATGGCGCAGTTCCCATCCCACGAAGCCGACGACCGACAGCAGCCCGACGAGCGCGAAGTACAGAGGCCCGACCGTCCAGCCGAAGTGCATCCCCTCGATGATGGCGTACACGATGGTCGACACGGCCAGCACCGACAGCAGTCCACCGATCCAGTCGATCGCACCCGGGTCGACGGCCCGTGACGGCGGGACCAGCACGACGGCACCGACGATGGCGGCCAACGCGATCGGAACATTGATCAGGAACGTCGAGTGCCAGGTGAAGCTCTCGAGAAGCCAGCCCGCCAACAGCGGCCCGGCCGCGATCGCGAGTCCCGAGGTTGCCGCCCACACGGTGACAGCGGTGGCGCGTTCCCGCTTGGGAAAGGTCGCGACCAACAGCGACAGGGTGGCGGGCATGACGATGGCTGCGGCGACACCCATGACGATGCGGGCCAGGATCACCCCGAGGGTGGCATCGGTGAGTGCACCGGCCACAGATCCGGCGACGAAGATGATCAGGCCGAGAATCAGAGCGCCGCGGCGGCTGTAACGATCTCCGATCACCCCGCACAGCAACATCAACGACGCGTAAGGGACCGTATAGCCGTCGATCACCCATTGCAGGTCGCTACTCGTCAGACCGAGGTCGAGTGTCATCGACGGTGCGGCGACCAACAGGGACGTGTTGGCCATGACCACGATCAGCAGGCTCAGACACAACACCACCAGAGCCGACCAGCGTCGTGGGTACGGTTTGTGCATATCTTGGACAGGCGTCATCGCAAGCAGTGTCATCGTGTGTTCCCCCCCGTTGGCAAAGTGCGAGACACACCTTGCACAGTGCTGTGCAGCTTAGGAAGCGTCGGCTAGGATTGGCAATCTTTTGTGGCGGCAACCACACTCCCCGCCCGCGATCGTGCTAGTTGTTGTCCTGTGCGTAAGACGACGGAGTCGAGTTCGATTGCACGGGACGCAGCTGCGCCGCCCGTGCAACGACGTGACGCCCGGTCCAATCGAGCGCGAATTCTGCACGTTGCACAGGGGGTGCTGGCGGACAATCCCGATGCGACCATCAACGACGTCGCCGCCGCTGCGGGAGTGGTCCGGCGAACCGTGTACGCCCACTTCGCCTCTCGCGAAGCGTTGATCGACGGTATCGCCGTGGAAGCAGCGGAACGAATTTCGGCTGCGCTCAACCGCGTTCCTGCCGCAGACGAATCGGCGGTGACGGTGTTCGTTCGGCAGACACTGGCCCTGGCACGCGTCGGAGATCAGTACCGGCTGTTACTCGCGGTCGCACGGTCCGATCTGGGACACAACAGCATTCACGATCTACTGACTCCGATGCGCGAGTCGGCCGCCGCGGTCATCCGACGGGGACAGCGTGAGGGTGTGTTCTCCTCGTACCTCGCCGCCGAAGTGCTGATCCTCAATATCGAGGCCATTGCGCTGTCGATCCTCGACGCCACCAACGCAGGATTGATCGGCGACCCCGCCGGAGCGGCGACGACGTCGAGCCTGGTGCTGCTGGGAATCGCACCGGACGACGCGGAACGCATAGTCGCAGATGTTCGGTCGTCCGCCCGCGCCCGCTGAGAGCAGTACCGACCCCACGCACGACGAAGGCCCCGTCGCGGTGTGTTGCGCGAACGGGGCCTTCGGCCGAAAACGGGTGGATCTAGGGAGCTGGGACGAATCCTGCGCCGAGTCCGTTGCCCTGATCGACGTTGCGGAGGATCGCGTCGAAGTTGGTACCGACCTCGGGTCCGAAGCACGCCACGCCGAGGTAGGCATTGACCATGCCGACGAGGGTGTTGCCGACGACGACCGGGCTGCCCGAGTCACCTTCGACGACGCACAGCTGAGCCCAGGTCTCCTGCGACTGCAGGATGTCGCCGTAGGCGAGTCCGCAGGTGTTGCCGGTGGTACGGCCTTCCTTGCAGACGATGTTCGGGAACGCCGTCGGCGGGCCGACCTGCGAGATGGTCACGTTGCCGACGCGGTTGATCGGTGCGACCTTGTCACGCTGGAATTCGATCAGGGCGTAATCGAATTCCGGATTGGAGAACGCGATGCGGCCGACCTCACCGAGGGAGGTGTCGTACTCGGGGACGATGGAAGCGCCCGCCTGGCCGCAGTGGCCGGCGGTGAAGCCGACGAGATTTCCGTTGCGGTCGTTTCCGATCGTCGTCAGCGTGCACTCCGCCTGACCTCCGACGATGATCCCCGAGCCGCCGCCGAGAGCAGCTGGAGTGGCCGCGGATGCGGTCCCCACGCCGACGCTGGCTACGATTGCAGCCGCCCCCACGACGACGAGCATGAATTTCTTGAACATGTACTCCCTCTCAGCGGTGTCGGCAGAACCCTAGCAACAACAGGTGTACGAACACGAGCGAGTCGCTCATACGTCCTGCTCGAGGGCGGCAAGGGTGGTGCGCGCCTCCTCTAGTTGTCGGCTCAGTTCCGCGACGCGTCGAGCGGCTTCTTCGCGCGCGTGGGAGATGACGGCCTCGACTGCGTCGCGTGCGGTGGGATCGCCCAACTCCCGAACAGCGCGGCTCACCGACTCGGGGCTCACCGGTTGCGATTTGGTGGGCCGCTTCGCCCCCTGGGTGACCGTGACCGACCAATCGTTGTCGGCCCCCGCATGAATGGTGACGCTGACGCCGCCCGGCGCCTTCTTGGCTCGACGGGGAGCCGGACTCGGCGGTTGCACGGCCTTGGGGCGTTCCGCCACCGTCTTGGGCTGTGCCGGTTCCGCGTCGGGCCGAACCGCTACGGGTTTGGGTTGCACCGGCTCGGCGCTCCTTGCCGGCGGCGCCTGAGGCGGTGCCACCTTCTTCGCGGGCACGCGCTTGGCCGGCGCAGGCGGGGTTGCCGCGTCGCGAGTGATGCGCAGTTCCTCTGCCTCGTAGGGCAATTCGTCGTTGACACCCTTCGGGCTGATGGTGACCGTGGTGCCGTCGATCGAAACGACCTTCGCCGACGTACCCTCGGGCAGGCCCAGACTCGGGTTGGGTTCACGAAGATAGACGGTGGCGCGACGCCCCTCGGCGAGCGCGGCGGCCAGAGCCGTCAGGTTCTCGGGAGTCAACGAATCGTTCACGGCGCGCCCACGGGGTGGCATCGACTACCGGCCTTTCTCGAAAGTGTTTGCGAATACTGTCGCACACTTGCAGGTGAGATGGGGCCGGGGCAGCGCAGGGCGCGTCGGATCGGCGTATCGAGAGGGGGGTTATCTGTTAATCCAAGTAACTGTAACCTCAAGTAACTGTAACTTGGATTAACACTTAGATTTGCTTGGCCGGGAAGGCCGATGCATCTCACTGTATACGACAGCCGGCCTGCGCGCCGCGCGCGCACTCGAGAAGCCATCGACCCCACCGGGGTACCCGCGAGTAGCCGCGCGACTCTCGGCGACATCGGCGTCCCGGAACCACCTCACCGAACCGCCCTCGCACACGGTTTCTGCCGCGTAGCCTGGCGGCGTGCCTTCTTGCGAAGGTACGGAACAGGAGTTTCGATGTACCACCTCGACGCGGACGAACAGTCGCTCAGCGACGGTCCGCACGTGTATTTGCTCGACGCCAAATCCACCCTCGAGGTTCAGGCTCTGAATCAGTGGATCGACGCCACCACGCCGGACGGCGAACCGCGACCGCCGTCGGTGGTGCTCTCCGGTGAGGCGAAAACGTCACTGTCGGACAGTGTTCGCGGCTACGCCGACGATCCGCTGCTGATCCCGCTGCGGGTGACTCTGTCCGATCGCAAGAGCGGCATTCTGCACCGAATCTTCGCGCCCCGTGGTCGGTCCAAGCCAACGCAGGTGTGGCAGCGATGGGTGGCAGGCGACGACCCCGACCACTCCGCGGTGTTGGTCGGTGAGCCCGCGACTCTCAGTGATCTGCAGGATCGGTTCGAGCGCGGCGGCGGCACGTCCCTGTCATCGTTCATTCTTCGTCAGGCCAGTCTGGCGCTGGACAAGGCCGAGCGCGGCGTCATCGGCTCCGAGTACAAGATCCCGCGATTCGTCGTCGAGGACATGACGGAACAGAAGAAGTTCCGGGACGGAATCACCGAACTCGCGGAGGAGGTCGGCCAGGATCGCGACGCCGTCGACACCCGCGTCCAGGAGATCCTCGGTGAGATGGTCGCAACCGAGACCCGTCGCGCGGTCGAGATGTGGGGAACCCTCGGGGCGTACTTCTCCCGGGCGTACAAGGTCGACGTGGATCGTGATCAGTTGCAGAAGGTGCGCGAACTCAACAAGAACTATCCGCTGGTGTTCCTGCCCAATCACCGTTCCTATCTCGACCCGCTCGTACTGCGTCCGGCACTGCTGGCCGAAGGCCTGCCGCTCAACCACGTCATGGGCGGCATCAACGTCGGCTTCTGGCCGCTGGGTCCGATCGCCAAGCGCAGTGGCGTCGTGCTCATCCAGCGCAAGTTCTCCGACGCGATCTACAAGTGGACGCTGCGTCAGTACATGAGCTTCCTGCTGAGCAAGCGGTTCAACCTCGAGTGGTACATCGAGGGCGGCCGTAGCCGCACCGGGAAGCTCCGCCCGCCGCGGTTCGGCCTGCTGACCTATCTGGTGGACGCACTCGAGACCAGCGATGCCGAGGACGTGTACCTGGTTCCGACGTCCATCACCTACGACCGGCTGCACGAGGTCGGTGCGATGGCCGAGGAATCGCACGGCGCGAAGAAGCAGGCCGAGGGCATTCGGATGGCCATCGGGTACATCCGCGCGCAGGGCACGTTGCGCGGCAACGTGTACCTGAACTTCGGCGAGCCGATGTCGGTGGCGTCGATCGTCGCCGAGAACTCCGACAAGCGAGTGGCGGTGCAGAAGATCGCGCTCGGTGTCTCGCACGCGATCAACGACGCGACTCCGGTAACGCCGGCCGCATTGGTCACCATGGCCCTGCTGGGCATCGAGGATCGCGCCCTCAACGTCAACGAGATGTGGGCCATCATCGCCCCGCTCGCCCGCTACATCAAGCGCCGCAACCTGCCCACCGCGGGCGGCGTGGATATCGCCGACGTCGACGTCGTGCGCTCGGCCGTCATCGCACAGGTCAACGCCAACGTCGTCAAGCGTTTCGACGACGGTCCCGAGCCCCTGTTCTACCTGGCTCAGGACAAGCATCTGGTCGCAGCGTTCTTCCGCAACAACGCAATCCACTTCTTCGTCATGCGCGCCATCGGCGAGTTGGTCGTGCTGCCGACCAGCGGCGATTCGACGCCACTGACCCAGGAGTCGCTGTGGCAGTCGGCACTGCAGTTACGTGATCTGCTCAAGTTCGAGTTCTTCTTCGGCGACAAGAAGGACTTCGGCGAACGGCTCGAATCCGAGGTCGATCTCATCGACCCGGACTGGCGCGCCAACATCAGCGACCCCGAATATGCTGCACGGCAACTGCAGTCGCAGGATCTGCATCTGGCGCACCGCGTGTTGCAGCCGATCTTCGAGGCGTACCAGGTGGTTGCCGATCAGCTGATGTTGCTGCCGCAGAGCGGTGAGTTCGACAAGGCGAAGTTCATCACGGAATGCCTCGGTGCGGCTCAGGCCAGACGACTTCGTCAGCAGCTCGATCACAGCGAGTCGATCTCCGGCGAATTGTTCGATACAGCATTGCAATTGGCCGAGAATCGCGATCTCGTCGACTCCACGTCCGACGGTATAGCCCGGCGGCGTCGAGCATTCGCGCTCGAGATCGACGAGTGGGCACGCAAGGTACGCACGATCCGCGACATGGCCCACCAGATGCTGCGCGAGGTAGAACCGATCTCGGCCCCCGAGGAGAACAATTCATGACCGAGTTCGACGATCGACTGATCGCGATTGCCGCCGCTCCACCCGGCCGAGACACCGTTGCGTTCTTCGATCTGGACGGCACCCTGATCAACGGGTTCTCCGCCCGTGCAGTATTTCTCGAACGGCTCAAGACTCTCGACGTGACGGTCAAGGAACTGTGGGAGATATCGAGTGCCGTCGTCGAGATGCGGATGCGCAACTCCCCGGTCGACAACCTGATGGGCAAGGCCGTCCGGGGCCTGGAGGGCCGTCGGGAAGACGATCTGATGGAACAGGCAGACACGCTGTTCCGCAACGAGATCGCGCCGATGATCTACCCACAGGCCCGCATCCTCGTCGAAGCACACCGTCACGCCGGTCATCGACTGGTGATGGCCACCTCGGCCACGCCGTACCAGGCGCTGCCCGTACAGCAGGACATGATGTTCGAGACACTGCTGTGCACCACTCCGGTGGTCACCGACGGCATCCTGACCGGGGAGCTGGTCGGCGATTCGCTGTGGGGACCACGCAAGGCCCAGGCCGCGATCGACTACGCCGAACGTGAGGGAATCGCTCTCGCCGGCTGCTTCGCCTACTCCAACGGCGGTGAGGACATTCCACTGCTCGAGGCCGTCGGCCGTCCCATCGCCCTCAACCCGGATCCCGAGCTGCAGCGCTACGCCGCCAAGAAGAAGTGGCCCTCCCTCACGTTGGAGAGCCCCAAGCGCGGCACCGATCTGACCTCGGCCGTGCGCAGCACCGCAGCCCTGGGGTCGGTGCTGGCCAGCGCATCGATCGGCCTCGGCCTCGGGTTACTGACGCGCAGCAGGCGCAACGGAGCGAACATCACGAGCACCATTGCGCCGGACATCGCTCTGACCATTGCCGGAGTCAAGCTCGACGTCACCGGCACCGAGAACGCGTGGTCGGCGCGGCCTGCCGTGTTCATGTTCAACCATCAGAGCACCGCCGACTCGATCATCGTCACCTCCATTCTTCGACGGGACATCACCGCGGTCGCCAAACGAGAACTCGAACGCGACCCACGATTCGCACTGCTCGGAAGGATTTTCGACGTCGCCTACGTCGATCGTGGTGATCCCTCTCAGGCGCGCGAGGCGATGCGTCCGGCCATAGAGAAATTGCACAGTGGCATTTCCGTCGCCATCGCGCCCGAGGGCACGCGGATGCCGACGTCGCGTCTCGGCCGATTCAAGAAGGGCGGCTTCCACCTGGCGATGCAGGCCGGAGTGCCCATCGTTCCCATCGTCATCCACAACGCGGGTGACGTGATGTGGAAAAAGGATTTCACCGTCCATTCCGGTACCGTCAAGGTCACCATCGGCGAGCCCATTCCCACCACGGACTGGGAGCCCGACAAGATCGACGCGTACGTGGACGATGTCCGTTCCTATTTCGACAGAACGTTGGGATATGCCTGAGAACCAGATCAACTCGGTGGTGCAAGCGGAGATCGAACGCAATCTCCTGGGTGGCACTCCGAAGTACACCCGGTCCGACATCGTCGACAGGTCGGGGTTGCCGCTCGAACGGGTAATCGCGCTGTGGATCGGCATGGGCTTTCCCATCCACACCGATACCGAGGCCGTCGTCTACACCGATGCGGACCTCGAGGCACTGAAGTTGATCACCGGACTCACCGAGCAGAAGGTCATCAAGCCCGAGATGGAGGTCGCGATCGCGCGCACTCTCGGCCAGTCGATGTCCAGACTCGCGGAATGGCAAGTGGGCGTGGTGAACTCTCACATCCTCGAGCGCATCACCAGCAGCGACGAGGACCAGAACGACATCGACGCCATCCGGCACAACGCCAGGGATATCGCTGCCGAGACGGTCCCCACCCTCGAAGCACTCCAGGCGTACACCTGGCGACGGCACTTGGCCGCGGCGGCCGGACGGTCCATCGCCGCTCCCGACGACGCCACCGACAGCCCCGTCATGGCCGTCGGCTTCGCGGACATGGTCGGCTACACCAGCCTGACGCGTCGACTCGACATCGGCGAACTGACCACGCTCCTCGAGGAGTTCGAGTCTCTCGCCACCAATATCATTGCGCGCGGGCGTGGTTCGGTGATCAAGAACGTCGGCGACGAGGTGATGTTCAGCGCGCAGACTCCCGAGGACGCCGCCCACATCGCCCTCGACCTGCAGGACGCGTTCGCCGAACAGGAAGACATGCCGGATCTGCGGGTCGGGCTGGCCTGGGGGCCGGTTCTCGCCCGTTACGGTGATCTGTACGGGTCCGTGGTCAACATCGCTGCGCGCCTGACCAGTTCGGCCAATCCGGGAACGACTCTCGTCGACACCGTCATGACCGAGGAACTGCGTCACGACTCCGAGTTCTACCTCAAATCGATTCGCTCACTACGGGTCAAGGGTTTCCACAAGCTCAAGCCCCATCGGCTCAAGCGCAACAAGCGCAGCGGTCACCGGAGCGAGGAGTAGAACTCCAGATGTTTACGCGCAGCCTCGTCCCACGTGAGGCTGTGCGCCAGCGTCAGGCCCGGTAGCGGATCCTGCGGTTCTCGCACGGCACGTTGAAGCTCGGCTGCCATGGTCTGCGCCGAGGACGCGTAGGTGACGCTGTTGCCGAACACTTCTCGCAGTACCGGCAGATCTCGCGCGACGACGGGAGTCGACGCCGCGAGTGCTTCCATGGCGGCCAGTCCGAAGCCCTCCTTGGTGGAGAAGAACGGCAGCACAGCAGCCTGTGCCACGAGATGCGGCAACTCGTCGTCGTCGACGGTACCGAGTATCACCGGTTCGATACCGAGTTCGGCTGCGCGGCGGTCGAATTCCGCGCGATAGTCGCGATAGTCGAACAGCGTCTCGCCGCCGGCGAAGACCAATCTCAGGTCGTGCGCCCGCAGCCGGGCGAAGGCGTCGAGCAGATCCAGGCTGCCTTTGCGCGGTTCGATACCTCCCACGGCGAGCACGTATCGGCCGAGCTTCTCGCGCCAGTGCGATCGGCCCGATTGCGCCGCTGCGGTGAACCTCTCGGCGTCGACGCCGTTGGGGATGACCGTGGGCTCGAATCCCCATCCGCGGCGAACGTCGCTCGCCACCGCCGCCGACACGCAGATGCGCGCGTACGGGGCGGTGATCGCGCGTTCGTGGCACGCGGCCAGCTCGGGCGTGGTGAACTCGTCCAGGTGATGGATGGTCCTGATGCAGCGGCCGACGGCATTGGCGGAGATGCAGTCCTGCGCATGGACGATGTCGTACTCCTCCGGTGTGAACGCCTGCCGCAGAACATCTATCGACCGCAGAATTCGTTCTCCGACGTTCTCCCCTTCCCGGTGCTCGAACGGGACCATTCTGATGTCGACGGCGGGGTCCACGTCACGAAAGAACGTACTGTCGCCACCGCGGCCGAGGGCCCACACCGACACGTCCTGCCCGGCGCGCGCCAGCGCCTCGGCCAGCGCCAGTGTGTGCACCACTCCGCCGCGCGGCTTGGACGAGTAGGTCGACAGGCTGATCTTCACTGACCCGGCTTCTCCTGCAACAGATTCGGGTAAGCATCCACTCGACGCTCGGCCAGGTGATGCAGCCCCCGGCGCGCTCGGTCGACCTCGGCGTCGACATCGATCTCGTGCACCGCAAGGCCTCCTTTGGACCAGGTCCGCGCCAGCACGTCGCCACCGGGGCCGACGATCTTCGCCTGCCCGAGAAAGCGCAGCGAACCCATCACTCCGGTTTGATTGGACGAGACCAGCACCACCTGGTTCTCGGCCGCCCGGGCTGCGTCGTACAGATCGAACAGACGGGACTGCCGATCGTTCGGAAGAGAAGACGCTCGATCCGTGACGCTGGCGGGCCAAGCAGACAGGGCCGCAATGATTCTCGCGCCGTCGAGCGCCAGCGTCCGCGCCGACTCCGGGAACGTCTTGTCGTAGTCGATCAACATGCCCATCCGCCCCACCGGGGTGTCGAAGGCCTCGAAGTGGTCACCGGCCGCGTAGGCGAGCGACTCCCCGAGAGGTTGGTGCACCTTGCGATGACTACCCAGGATTCCGTCTCCGGTCAGACAGGCAGCAGCGTTGTACCGCAGACCTTTCGACAGCTCGGTGTAGCCGATGCAGATCGTCATGTTCCCGGCCGCGGCGATGATCGCCGCCAGTTCCGGACCGTCGGGATCGAGGGTGGGCGGCAGTTCCGCGGGATCCGGATTGCTCAGACTGTTGATGTAGCCCCCGAGGGACGCGTCGGGCAGCACCAGGAGATCGATGCCTTCTCGGGCCGCACTGGAGATGATCGTGGTGATCTTCAGTACGGCTCGGTCGACATCTCTCCCGAAATGCGCTGCCAGCGCGCCGATCTTGATGGGGGCCACGAGAAGCTCAGACCATCTGACTCTGGGGTTGTGCGGCACTGATCTCGAGACCGATCTGATCGGCGAGGAACGCAGCGTCCCTCGCCACCGAGGCGAATCGCCCCGAACCCCAGGTGTGCTGCCACGGCAGACCGAGGAAGTACAGGCCGGACACCGAGGTGACGCCTCGGTTGTGCGTCGGGTGGCCCTCGCCGTCGAACGCGCCGACCTTCAGCCAGCGATAGTCGGTGCGAAAGCCGACGGACCAGACGACGGCCTTGATATCGGCGGCGGCGAGGTCGAGTTCGGTGGTCTCGGTCTCCGGACGCCACACCGGAACGTAACGCTCCTCGCTCGGCGCGCTGATTCCCTCGCGCTCGATGTAGGCGTCGATGTTGTCCTTGATGCTCTCGGCCACGCGGTCCGCAGCGTCGAGGGATGCCTCGAGGGTGGGCGCGAACTGCAGAACGCCGTCCTCGACTCCCAGTAGGCGGCCGTAGAGTTTCATGCCCTCGGTGGCGAATGCGCGCAGGTCGATGTCTCGCCCACCGTCACGTCCGGTGACGTAGTGGTTCGTGTTCTCGCGTTTGCCGACGCCGCCGGGTTGATCTTCGATGGAGACATCGTAAACCCCCATGTCGTGCAACCAGGCGACACAGTCGCGGCCGCGATAGAAGCGCGCGACGCGGGGAGCGGTGCCCGCCACCAGATGGACGCGGCGGCCGTCGACGTGCAGGTCCTCGGCAATCTGGGCACCGGACTGGCCGGTGCCGACGACCAGCACGTCGCCGTCCGGGAACTGGTGTGACCCGCGGTATTCGGAGGAGTGGATCTGGACGATGTCACGTGGAAGCTTCTCGGCGAACCTCGGGATTGTGGGGATGTGGTACCCACCGACGGCGACGACGATCTGATCGGCATGCATGGGGCCGGCGGAAGTCTGGAGGTCGAAGCCACCCGCCGCAGACTGGAGTGCTTGATCGACCGAAACGTGCTCTCGGACCGGTGCATCGAAGCTTTCCGCGTAGCGACGTACGAAGGCGTACACCTCGTCACGCTGCATGAATCCGTCGGGATCGTCACCGTCGTAGGAGTACCCGGGGAGCGCGCACTGCCAGTTCGGCGTCACGAGGGTGAAGTTGTCCCAGCGGGAGTCCTTCCACTCGTGCGCGATCGTCTCACGCTCCAACACCACATGTTCGATGCCACGCTGAGTCAGATGCCAACTGATGGACAGGCCGGCCTGCCCGCCGCCGATGACGATCACGGAGTAGTTTTCTATTGCACTGTGATTCTCCGTCATAGCAATTCAGCTCCCGACATGCTCAGTACGCGAACAGCACCGGCCTCGTACGAGGCACTGACACCGTGAATCTCCTCCATCTGCTGCGCGGCCGAGGTGCACCGCATGCCGAACTTGGCGAGCACTCGATCGCTCGCGATCGTCAACGCCTCCGACGTCCGTTGCACGAACTCTGCCACCGGGTAGTCCTGGCCGGGCGTCAGGTAGTCGTGCATCACCAGAGACGGTGAATAACAGGACTGTTCGCGTCCGTCGGGCCATCGAACGAGGAACGACATCTCAGGCATGGATCGGCTCCTTCGTGATGGTCCGGTACACGGACGGTCGGCGATCACGAAGGTTGTACATGCCGCCGCCACGTGCTGCGCCGATGAGGGCAGCGACGTCGACGGTGGCCGTCGCCAAGCCGGGTTCGACGCCCGTGCCGGCGAGAATCTCCCCGCCGGGCCCGACGATCTTTGCGCTGCAGACGAATCGGAGAGATCCGAAGGTACCTGCCTGATTGGCTGCGACCCAGATGATCTGATTCTCGAGAGCGCGGGCTCGGTCGTAGATGTCGAACCGCTGCTTCCAGCGGTCCTCTTCCATGTTCTCGACAGTGGCGGTGCGGGCCGTCGGCCAGGCCGAGATGGAGGCGACGATCTCGGCACCGTCGAGCGCCAGTTCCCTTGCTGCCTCGGGGAATCCCTTGTCGTAGCAGATCTGCATCCCCATGCGGCCGATCGGAGTGTCGAAGGCGGAGTAGCTGTCTCCCGCGTCGTAGCAGAGATTTTCACCGAGCGGCTGGTGCACCTTGCGGTACGAGCCGAGGATTCCACTGCCGTCGACCGTCACTGCGGCGTTGTAGCGGGTATCGCCGTCCTTCTCGCAGAAGCCGAACGTGATGACGGTGTCGCCGGCCATGTCGACGACGCGTCTGATCTCGGGGCCGTCGAGTTCGAGGGCCGGCGGCAGGGCTTTGAGTCGACGCTGCCGCGATTCCTCGGTCTCGTCACCCCCGCCGAGACTCGGCAGGTAGCCGCCGAGGCAGGCCTCGGGCAGGACGAGCAGTTGGCTACCGCGATTGCGCGATTCCTCGAGCAACGCGGCGATGGTGGCGTAGCCCTGCTCCATGTCGCGTCCGAATTCGGCTGCGGCGACGGAAATGGTGATGGGCTTCGGGTGGGTGGTCATGCTTCTCCCAATCCGGTCACGGTGGACGTGACCGCGCGAGTGGTGATTCCGTCGGGCCATCGCAGTGCGACGCCCGGAATGTCGGTGAGCTCTCCGCAGACTGCGGACAGCGCAGGTCCGGACGGTGCAGTGGGTGCACCGGGACGGTCCGCGGTGATCATCGCGAACCCTGGAAAACACGTGATCCATTCGCCCATCGACGCTGCGTCGGGCTTCGGTATCGAGGCGACGTCGAGTACTGCACCCGTCCCGCTCGCCTCGGCCAGCATTCCGGTGGTGCCGGCCAGGCCTGCCATCGAGACGTCCTTGGCGGCCTTGGGTGCGGTTCGGGAAACGAACGTCGCCATGGCCGTCAGTTCGTCGGAGTTCCGACGAGACGACGAATCCCATTGCTGACCATGGTATCCGCGTCGCCACTCGCCTTCGATGTCTGCGGTGAGCGTCAACCGATCGCCGACGCCACCGCCACCGGCCGGCACCGGTCGCGAGGTCCGGCCGAGTGCGGTGACCGACAGCGACGACGGCACCCCGGCCTGGGTGTGGCCTCCGAGCACCGGAACCTGCCACGCTGCAGAGGCATTGGCGAGACCCCGGATGATGCGGGTCAGCCGACTCTGCGTGGGTGCGCCGACGGAATCGAGCATGCCGACTGCTCGGGCACCCATCGCCGAGAGGTCGTTCAGATTGACCAGCGCGGCACACCAGCCGGCCCACTCGGGGTCGCGATCGACCATGGACGGGATGATGGCATCGCACGCAGCGATCATGTCGCTCCCCGGTACCGGAACGCCGTCGTCTCCGCGAAAGCCTTTGGCACCGAGTCCGAGTGGCTGCGCCCGGAGAGGTGCGAGTACCCCGGCGAGCATCGCCTTGGTCGAGGAGACGAGCCGTTCGATCCGGTCGATCGGCCAGTACATCGCCACGTGCGGAGTGTCGGCCACCACGACGTCGCCGCGGCGAATCCACCCGAGGCGGGTGAACAGTTGCTCGTTGCTCTTCTGCACAGTCGCGTCGAATCGAAGAACACCTCTGCTCTCGGCGTGAGCGCAGGCAGCCCGAACAAGGGCAGGCCCGACGCCGGAGGTGCGCGCCGAAGCAGCGACCACGAGCCGGCTTCCCGCCCACCACCCCAGATCCGCCGCGGTGCAGGGTGCCAGCCGCACTCCGCCGAGCACGGTGCCGTCCCGATCGGTGGCGACCAGAACGACTGCTCGAGGGTCGTCGTCGATGTCGTCCTGATCGGTGCCGGCGAACAAGCCCTGTTCGGCAACGAAGGTCGCCCTCCGGAGTGCACGATAGGCGTCGAGCTCCGCTGTACTTCCGCACGGCTGGACGATGAACCCGGGCTCGACGACAGTGGTTGCAGTACCGGACAATCCGGCAAGGTCGCCCAGTTCCACGACACCGAACATGTCAGCCTCCCGCATTCTGCAGAACGCTGCACGCACCGCATGCCGCGCAGCCTGCCTTCTGTTCGGATCCGAGCATCGCCGCGGCCTGAAGTTCCTTGGCGACGCGTCGGGTGACGTTTTCGAGAACGTCTCGGCCGGGGGCCGTCGCTCGGTCGATGTCCACTGCCAACGTTCCGGCCAGCGGCCGGAACGGAACCACGAAGGGGTAGACCCCCATCTCGATCAGTTCTGCTGCGCCTGCGACCAATTCGTCGGGATCCTCACCGAGTCCCACCAGGATGTAAGTCGAAACCTGGTTTCGTCCGAAGACACGAACCGCTTCTTTCCACGCCGCGCGGTACTCGTCCATCGAGACCGAGGCCTTGCCCGGCATCCACCGGCGTCGAACGTCGTCGTCGAGAGATTCGACGTGGATGCCGATGGATTCGGCTCCGGCGTCGTACAGATCTTGGATCGTCTGCAGATCGCCGGGAGGTTCGCACTGCACCTGGATCGGCAGCTGTGGAACCACCGCCTTGATCGCGCGCACGCATCGGGCCAAGTGGCGAGCACCGCGGTCCTTTGCAGCCGAGGTGCCCGTCGTCATGACCATCTGTGTGACGCCGTCGAGTCGCACCGCCGCCTCGGCCACCTCGGCCAACTGCGCCGGGGTCTTGACCGCGATGGTGTCGCCGGCCTCGAGCGAGGCCTCGATGGAGCAGAAGCGACACCGCTGGTCGGCGTCGTAGCGGATGCACGTCTGCACCACTGTCGTAGCGAGGACGCTGGAGCCGTGCAGCTTGGCGATCTTCTCGTAGGCGACGCCGTCGGCGGTGGCGAGGTCGTAGAACTTCGGGCGATCGACGGCCTGAACATCGAGTCCGATGTCGTTGCCGTCGAACAACACTCGACCCTCTTCGAGAACGTACGGGCTGAGCGGATTGCGGGGGATGGCTGCGCCGAGGCCATCGATGCGGACATGTCCATCGTCACTCGGGCCTGCACCGGCAGTTCTGGACACCGGCGTTGCTCCTCGAATTCCGAGCAACGCCAGATCCACGCGTGTAGAGATGGACATCGGGATCCCCTAGACCATGTAGGTCGAATTGATGATGGCACCCTTGCGCGCGTAGTGGATCAACGCGTCCTGCACGTCCAGGGGGTGGGCCGGGATGACGCCCTCGATGAGGTCCTCTTCGCGGCCACCGTGCAGTGCGAGCCCGAAGCGGCAGCAGAACACGGTGCCGCCCTCGGCGATGAATGTCGCGAGCGAATCGTTGATGTTCTGCTCGCCCGGGAAGCCGGAGTCACCGGTCGTCGGAAAGCCCCGAGTGGCAAGGCAATTGATAGCGCCGGGGCCGTAGAAGTACATGGCGGACTCGAAGCCCTTGCGCAGAGCGCGGGTGGCCTGGAGCACAGCGACGAAGGAGACCGACGACTCGTGTGCGATGCCGTGCACCAGCGTGAAGTAGCTCTCGCCGTTCTCGGCCTTGTAGTCGGGGAAGATCTTGGTGGAGCCGTAGATGTTGCTGCCCTTGGGGAGTGAGGGGTGCGGAATCTCTTCGAGCGACTTCTTGATGTTCTCGGCGATGGCCTGGTCGATGTCTGACACGGGTGTCTCCTGAAGTTCGCAGAGCTGGCTGGATGAGGTGGACGCCTGTGGCCACCGTGGGAAGAAAGGTCATGTCCGGCGAGAGAGCAGATCCTCTGCGGGCATGGAACAAGTACAAGCCCCATCCATTTCCGATTGGTCACACCCGGAACAACGCCGTGTTTCGAGGGCCTCACAGTGTTGACGTGGCGTTACGCGGATAGTGTGGAGGTCGAACCACCCATCCACTCCGAACTTGACGAGGAACTCGATGATCGGCGCCGTCACCGGCTTGTTGTACGCGTTGTCCCTGGTCGTAGGCATCTGGGTGCTCGCGAAGCTCGCCATGAACCGACCGGTCCTGCTCAAGAACAAGTCCGATCGAGCCCTGTTCTGGACCATCGCTGCCACCGAGGCCGTCGTCGCGCTGCAGGCCGTCATCGGATTCGTCATGATGTTCACCTCGGATCGAGACATACACCGGCTGACGTTCGGGTCCTACCTCGTCGGACTGCTGTTTCTGCTTCCGCTCGGGACGTGGTGGTCCCTTGGCGACCGCTCCCGCGGCGGCACCGCGGTACTGCTCGTTGCCGTCCTCACCCTCGCGGCCATGGTGCTGCGCCTGAGCCAGATCTGGGCCGGATATGCCTGACAACCTCCAGCAAGCAACGCGCACCGGATTCGGGCGCTTCCTGATCGCCGTCTACGCCGTGTTCGCCGTCGCGGCGACAGCACGCTCGATCGTTCAGCTCGCCACTCGATTCGACGACGCCCCGATCGCGTATCTGCTGTCGGCTTTCGCGGCGGTGGTCTACATCGTGGCCACGGTAGGACTGGCCCGAGCAACCGAGGCATCCCGACGCGTGGTGACGGTGTCCTGCATCATCGAACTCGTCGGAGTCGTCGGCATCGGTGCCCTCAGCTACATCCAGCCCCAGGACTTCCCGGAGCCGACGGTGTGGTCGCACTTCGGATCGGGCTACGTCTTCATCCCGGTAGTGCTCCCCATCGCGGGACTGTGGTGGTTGCGAAAGACTCGGCAGCGGTAGGGGTCTTCCGCAATTTTTGCTCCACTCGGACGGGTCGCACGCGGGGAATCTCTCGATCGAGGCCTTGAGTGGAGCATCCCATGCAGTCTCCAGCCCCGCACCGAAACACCGGTGCGGGGCTGGAAGAGGTTGTCGTGCAGCTACTTCAGCAGAGACGTGTCAGCTCAATGCCGCCAGGTTCGCAACGGATTTCTTGACATCGGTGTCCAGCGCCCGCGCCACCACCGATCCCACCGGACCGAACAGCACACCCCCGCCGAACTTCGCGTCGAGTGTCAGCTCCGAACCACCCTCGGCCTCACGCACATGGACCGTCAGCGAGATCCGCACCCCGCCCTTGCCGCGGCCGGACATCTCGATCAACTTCGGCTCTTCGTACTCCGTGAAGGTCCAGTTGATCGTGTTCTTGAAGCCCTTGACCTTGACCAGCGACTCCACCTCGGTGCCCTTGCCGACCTTCTTCGGCGGTGGGCTGCACCATCCACCGTGAATGGTCATCCACTCGTCGAACCGATCGAGCGCGGAAGCTTTGTCCCACGCGCCCTGCGGATTTTCGGGCATCTGTACCGAGACACTGATCGTCGCCATGTATTCGAGCCTGTCACAACTCCCCCGCATCTTCAGACGGCGGCCGTTAACCTATGACGATGGCCACGCTCGAGATCGAGGGTCGGAAGGTCTCCGTCACCAACCTCGACAAAGTGCTGTTCCCCGAAACCGGCACCACCAAGGGCAACATCATCGAGTACTACGTTGCCATCGCACCCGCCATGCTCCCGCACCTCGTCGGCCGAGCCGTGACCCGTAAGCGCTGGCCCAACGGCGTCGACCAGTCGTCGTTCTTCGAGAAGAACCTCGCTGCGTCTGCCCCCGACTGGCTCGATCGACGTTCGATGCAGCATTCCGACCGCGTCGTCACCTACCCACTGTTCTCCACCGCAGCCGATCTCGCGTGGCTCGGCCAGCAGGCGGCCATCGAAGCGCATGTGCCACAGTGGCGATTCGACGGCAACGATCCCGGCCCCGCCACCCGCATGGTCTTCGACCTCGATCCCGGTGACGACGTGGATCTCGCCCGGTGCGCCGAAGTCGCCTGCGAGATAAGGGATCTGATCGGCGATATCGGGATGACCGCGTATCCGGTCACCAGCGGCAGCAAGGGAATTCACCTGTACGTCCCGCTGGAGAAACCGCTGTCGACCTCGGGGGCCTCCACCGTCGCCAAACGTGTTGCCACGCTGCTGGAAGAGCGCTCTCCGGACCGGGTGACGGCAACGATGGCGAAGGCAAAGCGAACCGGTCGAGTGTTCGTCGACTGGAGCCAGAACAACGGCAAGAAGACGACGGTCGCCCCGTACTCGCTACGCGGGCGAACCCTACCCACCGTCGCAGCACCACGCACGTGGGACGAGCTGGAAGCGACGGGCCTGCAACAGCTTCGGTTCGAGGAGGTGCTCGAGCGATTCCGTGACCTGGGCGATCTACTGGCAGAACTGGACCCCACCATGGAGTCGGCACCCGAAAGTAGCGCTACCACCGACAAACTCGTCAAGTACCGCAGCATGCGCAGCGCCGACAAGACTCCCGAGCCGATACCGACCACCACCGAGCCGCAGGGCAACAACGACACCTTCGTCATTCAAGAACATCATGCCCGACGGCTGCACTACGACTTCCGACTCGAACACGACGGCGTCCTGGTGTCGTGGGCCGTTCCGAAGAACATCCCGGTCGACCCGCAGCAGAATCGACTGGCGGTACACACCGAGGACCACCCGCTCGAATACGCGACATTCTCCGGACGAATACCCAAGGGCGAGTACGGCGGCGGCGACGTCACGATCTGGGACAGCGGAACCTACGAACTCGAGAAGTGGCGAGACGACGAAGTCATCGTCGTCCTGCACGGACAGAAGGCGCGCGGGCGGTTCGCGCTGATCCGCACCAAGGGCAGCCAGTGGTTGATGCACCTGATGAAAGACGCACCCGACAAGCCCGAGCCCAAGAACATCTCACCGATGCTCGCCACCGCAGGCGACATCCGCGATCTTCCGAACGACGAGTGGTCGTTCGAGGGCAAGTGGGACGGGTTCCGCATCGTCGCCGAACTGACGCACGGCTCGATGACGCTGCGCACGCGAAGCGGTAACGACTACACCGAGAAATTCGGTGCACTCCAATCGTTCGCCGACGACCTTGCCGAGCACGACGCCGTCGTCGACGGGGAAGTCGTCGTGTTCGACGACAGCGGTGTCAGCAGCTTCGAGAAACTGCAGAACGCGACCCGTGACGAGATCCGATTCATCGCGTTCGATCTGCTTCACCTCGACGGCACGTCACTGCTGCGCAAGAAGTACTCGGATCGACGACGGTTGCTCGAACTTCTCACCACCGGACTCGACTCCGTGCTGGTGCCACCACGACTGACGGGGACCGCTGCGGATGCCATCGCCGAAAGCAGAGAGCGGGGCTGGGAAGGTGTCGTCGCCAAACGCACCGACTCCGTCTACCAACCCGGCAAGCGCGCCCACACCTGGATCAAGTTCAAGAACTGGCGCACCCAGGAAGTCGTCATCGGTGGGTGGCGTCGGGGACAGGGTCGCCGTTCCGGCGGGTTCGGATCGTTACTGATGGGCATCCCCGACGGGGAGCGACTGCGCTACGTGGGACGCGTCGGAACCGGGTTCGACGATCGTGCGCTCGATACGCTCGGTGCCCTCCTGGCCCCTCTCGAGGCGTCGGACAGTCCCTTCTCCTCGGTGTTGCCCCCGGCCGATCGGAACGGAGCGGTGTGGGTCGAGCCTGTACTCGTCGGCGAGGTCCGGTTCTACGAGGCCACGGAATCCGGCCATCTGCGGCATCCGAGCTGGCGCGGTCTGCGCCCGGACAAGGAACCGAAGGCGGTGCGTCAGGAATGACAAGAATGCCCTCGGTCGAATACTTGATTTCTACCGAAGAAACGAGCATAGGTAACGTTCGGTTGCCATAAAATGAGCGGATGCGTACCGTGGCGCACATCGTTTCCGGGGGAGCGTAACAAGTCACGAGTCGTCAGCTATAACGGTTTGCGGGCCGGCTCTATGGGGGCTTGCCAGATCACCGCAGCGCTCGTCGCTTCGGTTCAGGCACGGAGGGGTTTACCACATGCGGGTTCTCAAGTTGGCAGGTGCTGTCAGCATGACGGCGGTTGCTGTCCTGTGTTCGTCACTCGTCGGCGCAGGTCAGGCAGTTGCAGCGCCGTTGTATCCGACGCCTATCGCCGACGGCTTCTACTCTCCGCCTGTGGATCTCGATGCGCTCGCACCGGGCGATGTGATCTCGAGCCGTCCGATGCCCCCGCCCCCCGGATTCTTCGGCGTCGACGTGTGGCAGCTGAATTTCCGCTCCACCAATTCGGCCGGCGATCCCATCGCCGCAATCAATACCGTGTTGGTTCCGCAAAACAAAGCACCCAACGGGCCGGTGCTTTCCTACCAACACATCATCAATGCTCTCGGTCTCGAATGTGCACCTTCACAAGCGCTGTGGACGAACGACCCCAATCTCCAGATTCGTGAAGCACCCGCACTGAATGCAGTACTGCAGCGCGGCTGGACCGTCGTCATCGCCGATCACCTCGGACCCAACAGCGCCTACGGTGCCGCCAGGCTCGGCGGACAGATCGTGCTGGACAGCATTCGCGCCACTCAGCGCTTCGATCCCATCCAGGTTCAGCAGAGCCCGGTCGCGTTGGCCGGCTACTCCGGTGGCGGAATGGCGACAGCATGGGCAGCTGCGCTTCAGAACGACTACGCACCCGAGCTGAACATCGTCGGCAGCGCGAACGGTGGTGCTCCGATGAACCTCGAGCGCATGGCCCGAGATCTCGGTTTCGCCCCGCACCCCATGTTCGGTCTGGCGTTCGCTGCCGCGCTCGGAATCGAGCGCGAGTACCCCACCCGCATCCCGATCAGCTCTCAGCTCAACCCGCTCGGCAAGCAGATCGAGAGCCAGATCCAGAACGGGTGCACCAACGACATCATCGCGGCAGGCGCAGGCAAGAGCGCCATGGAGGTCGCTGGCACGCTGGACCTGATCAGCAGCCCGGAAGCGATCGCCGCCGTCAACGACAACAGCGTCGAGCTGTACCCCGGCGTACCGAAAGCACCGTACTTCGAGTGGCACAGCCCCTCCGATGCGTTGATCCCGGTCAGCGCCATCGACAACACGATTGCCCGGTACTGCCGCGCCGGAGTACTGGTGACCGAGGTAAAGGTGCCCAGCAACGATCACCTGACTGCTGCAGTGCTCGGCCTTCCGCAGGCACTCGAATGGATCGACCAGCGATTCGCCGGTGTACCGGCGACGTCCACCTGCTGATCGGGACGTCCGACCCCGGCACATGATCGACGCTTCGATGGGTCGGTTAGGCTAACCTCGCTAAGTTCCGTTGCGAGGAGACCCCATGAAGAAGTCCGTCCAGCTCGTCGTCGCCGGTGCCTCGGTTCTGGCGCTGGCCGTCGGCTGCTCGTCCACCGACGAGCCCGAACCCACCGGTAACTCCGGGAGCGCCGACGGATTTCCGGTCACCGTCGATCACCGATTCGGTGAGACGGTCATCGACACCGAGCCCACCCGCGTCGTGACGATCGGGTTCAACGAGCAGGACTTCGCCCTCGCGCTCGGCGTCAAGCCCGTCGCGACCCGCGGCAACCTCAGCTACGACTACCGGCAGCGCCCATGGGCCCAGGAAGCGTTGGGCGGTACCGAGATTCCCGAGGTCGGCAGCACCGATCTCAACCTCGAACAGATCGCGGCGCAGGCACCCGACCTGATTCTCGGCCCGTACTCCTTCATCAACCAGGGCCAGTACGACCAGCTCTCCGGGATGGCCCCGACGATCGCCGACATCGGCGGCTATGACAACGTTCCGGCCGCGACGTGGCAGCAGGAGTTCGCCGTCGTCGGCGAAGCACTCGGCAAGCAGCAAGAAGCACAGGACCGGACGGCCACGCTCGAGCAGAAGTTCGCCGACACCGAGGCCGAGAATCCTCAGTTCACCGGCAAGTCACTGTCTCTCGCGTTCGTCATGGACGACGGCAGCTACCTACTGCTCGGCAGGGACGACATCCGCGCTCTGTTCTTCACCGACCTCGGCTTCGAGATTCCCGACGCCTCCGAGACCATCAGTCCCGAGAACCTCGACCGACTCGACACCGACGTCCTTGTCATCGCCGGCCAGAGCCGCGAGCAGCTAGAGGCCAACCCGATCATCGCCGCACTCGACGTCGTCGAGCAGGATCGAACCGTCTACATCGGCTCGTTCAGCACCGATCTGCCCTCGGCCCTGGGATATTCGAGTCCGCTCTCCCTGGACTACGCCATCGACGGATTCACCCCGATGCTCGCAGCGGCGACCGACGACGACCCGTCCACGGTGGTTCCGGACGCTTAACCGGATTGTGCGAACTGCGTCCGATGCAGTTCCTCGTAACGACCTCCCGCGGCGAGGAGCTCGTCATGCGTACCTCGCTCGGCGACTCGCCCGTCCTCGATCACCAGGATCACATCGGCTACCCTGATGGTCGAGAGCCGGTGCGCGATGACCACCGACGTCTTTCCTTCCAACGCCTCGGCCAACGCAGCCTGCACGGCGGCCTCGGACGTCGAATCCAGTGAAGCCGTGGCCTCGTCGAGAATGACGACTCGTGGTTGCGCGATCAGCAACCGCGCGATCGTCAGGCGCTGACGCTCACCGCCGGAGAGTCGGTACCCTCGCTCGCCGACGACGGTGTCCAGGCCGTCGGGCAGCGATCGCACGAGGTCGGCCAGCCGCGCCCTCGACAGCGCATCCCACAGTTCGTCGTCGGTTGCCTCGGGCCGAGGCAACAACAGATTCGACCGGATGCTCTCGTGGAACAGATGACCGTCCTGGGTCACCATTCCCACTGTGCCGCGGACGGATTCGGCCGTCAGGTCTCGCACGTCGACGCCTCCGAGTCGAACCGCACCGCCGTCGACGTCGTACAGCCGTGCGATCAACTGTGCGATCGTGGACTTGCCCGCACCGGACGTACCGACCAGCGCGACCATCTGACCGGGTTCGGCTCGGAACGAGACGCCGTGCAGCACTTCCTCTCCCCCTCGTGAATCCAGGGTCGCGACCTCCTCGAGGGAGGCGAGCGAGACCTTGTCCGCAGACGGGTACGCGAACCGAACGTCGTCGAGCTCGACGGCCACCGGCCCCGGCGGCAGAGTCTGGGCGTCCGGCTTGTCTGCGATGAGTGGAACCAGATCGAGAACCTCGAAGACCCGCTCGAAGCTGACCAGTGCGCTCATGATCTCCACCCGAGCACTTGCCAGCGCAGTCAGCGGGGAATACAGGCGAGCCAGCAGAAGAGACAGCGCCACAACCGAACCCGGGTCGAGCGTCCCCCGCAGGGCGTAGAAGCCGCCGAGCCCGTACACCACGGCCAGGGCCAGTGCCGAGACGAGAGTCAGCGCCGTCACGAACACCGTCTGCACCATGGCGCTGCGTACACCGATGTCTCGGACGCGCTTGGCGCGCACCGCGAACTCGACCGATTCCTGTTCGGGATGACCGAACAGTTTCACCAGTGTTGCTCCCGGTGCCGAGAATCGTTCGGTCATCTGCGTACTCATCGCCGAATTGTGAGCTGCCGCTTCACGTTGCAACCGCGCGAGGCGTCGACCCATCCGGCGAGCGGGAAGCACGAACACCGGAAGCAGAATCAATGCCAGAAGCGTGATCTGCCAGGAGATCCCGATCATCACCACCAGGGTCAGCACCAACGTCACCAGGTTGCTGACGACCCCGGACAGCGTGGTGCTGAATGCGCGCTGCGCGCCGATGACGTCGTTGTTGAGTCGACTCACCAGCGCACCGGTGCGGGTTCGGGTGAAGAATGCGACCGGCATGCGCTGCACGTGATCGAACACCGCGGTCCGCAGATCCAGGATCAAACTCTCGCCGATGTTCGACGAGAGCCACCGATTGATCAGACCGACCACGGCGTCCACCAGAGCGATGGCCGCGATCGCCACGGCGAGCCACACCACCACTCGTAGCTCGCGCCCGTCGACGATGGCGTTGACCACCCGGCCGGCCAACACCGGCGTGGCCACGGCGAGAACGGCCAGGGCCACGCTGAGCACCAGGAACCCACCGAGGGCACGGCGATGCGGCGCAGCGAACGTCAGGATCCTGCGGGCCGTCACCTTCGAGAACGACGACTGAGTGTCCGGCCTGTTCATCGTGCGATACATCTGGTTCCAGGCGGTCATCTCCATGCTCATGTCATCAACCTCATGTCACCAACGTAGAACCTCGACATAGGTCGAGGTCAAGTGCGGATCCCCTTACCGACCTCGACTGCACCGAACTCACGCCGCCACGGTTGCGGCCGTCGGCTCGAGGGCGAGCGCAATGATGTCGGCGACGTCGGTCATCGGGCGAACATCCAACGCCTCCAACACCTCTGCGGGCACATCGTCCAGATCCGGTTCGTTGCGCGCCGGTATGAACACCGTCTTCAGGCCCGCACGCTGCGCAGCCAGCAACTTCTGCTTCACCCCGCCGATCGGCAGCACCCGACCGTTCAGCGTGACCTCACCGGTCATGCCGACATCCGAGCGCACCGGCCGTCCGGTGGCCATCGACACCAGGGCCGTCACCATCGTCACACCCGCCGACGGACCGTCCTTCGGCACCGCGCCCGCCGGAACGTGCACGTGGATGCTGCGGTCGAGAGATTCCTGCGTGACGCCGAATCGTGCTGCGTGCGAGCGCACGTAGGACAGTGCGATCTGCGCGGACTCCTTCATCACGTCGCCGAGTTGACCGGTGAGCTTGAGACCCGGATCGCCTTCGGTCGACGCAGCCTCGATGAACAATACGTCGCCGCCGAGTCCGGTGACCGCCAGACCCGTTGCCACACCAGGCACTTCGGTGCGCTCGTGCGCCTCGGGGGTGAAGCGCGGACGACCGAGGTAGGTCACCAGGTCCGGCTCGTCGATGGACAGAACCTCGGTTGTGCCCACCAACTTCGTCGCGACCTTGCGCAAGGCCTTGGCCAGCAGGCGTTCGAGCTGGCGCACTCCCGGCTCACGGGTGTACTCGGCCGCGATGGTGCGGAGCGCGGCGTCGGTGACCGTCACCTCCTCGGATGTGATTGCCGCCCTGTCCATCTGACGGGGGAGCAAGTAGTTCCGGGCGATGACGACCTTGTCGTCCTCGGTGTAGCCGTCGATGGTCACCAGTTCCATCCGGTCGAGCAACGGGCCGGGAATCTGGTCGATCACGTTGGCGGTGGCGAGGAACACCACGTCGGACAGGTCGAGATCCAGATCGAGGTAGTGATCACGGAACGTGTGATTCTGCGCCGGGTCGAGCACCTCGAGCAGAGCGGCGCTGGGGTCGCCGCGATAGTCCGAGCCGACCTTGTCGATCTCGTCCAGCAGGACAACGGGATTCATCGATCCCGCCTCACCGATGGCCCGCACGATCCGACCCGGCAATGCACCGACGTACGTACGACGGTGCCCACGGATCTCGGCCTCGTCGCGGACGCCACCGAGAGCGACGCGCACGAACTTTCGACCGAGCGCACGGGCCACCGACTCGCCGAGCGAGGTCTTGCCGACTCCGGGCGGGCCCGCGAGCACCATGACGGCACCGGACCCACGCCCACCGACCGACTGCAGACCACGTTCGGAGCGACGCGCCCGGACGGCCAGGTACTCGACGATTCGATCCTTCACGTCGTCGAGGCCGTGGTGGTCGGCGTCGAGAACCGCACGTGCAGAATCGATGTCGTTGTTGTCGGTGGTGGTGTTGTTCCACGGCAGATCGAGCACGGTGTCGAGCCAGGTGCGGATCCAGCCAGACTCGGGGCTCTGATCGCTGGCCCGTTCCAGTTTGCCGACCTCACGCAGCGCCTGTTCGCGCACCTTCTCGGGCAGGTCCGCAGCCTCGACACGGCCGCGGTAGTCGTCGGCACCGTCGGGCTCGTCCTCGCCGAGTTCCTTGCGGATGGCCGCCAACTGCTGCCGGAGCAGAAATTCCTTCTGGGTCTTCTCCATGCCCTCGCGGACATCGCCGGAGATCTTGTCGTTGACCTCGACTTCGGCGAGATGGGCCCTGGTCCACTCGATGAAGGACGTCAGACGCGTTGCCACGTCCGGTGTTTCGAGAAGGTCCCGCTTCTGCACGTCGGTGAGATACGACGCGTAGCCGGCGGTATCGGCGATCGCGCCCGGGTCGGTGAGCTTGTTGACCGAGTCGATCACCTGCCATGCGTCGCGACGTTGCAACATCGCCACCACGAGCTGCTTGTATTCGGCAGCAAGGGCTTTGAGGTCATCGCCTGCGGCCTCGTCCGGTACGGGTTCGGCTTCCACCCAGAGGGCAGCGCCGGGTCCGCTGACGCCGTGGCCTATGTGGGCGCGGCGGCCGGCCTTGATGACCGCGGCCGGACGGCCGTCGGCCAGGCGTCCCATCTGCACGATCGTGGCGAGGACGCCGTACGCGGCATAGCGGTCTTCGAGACGCGGCGCGACGAGCAACGTGTCATCGTTGCTCGCCTTCGCCGCGTCGACGGCGGCGCGCGCAGCCTCGTCGAGCTCGACGGGCACCACCATTCCGGGCAGGACGATCGGGTCGGTCAGAAAAAGCACGGGGACACGAACGGTTTCGGTCACTTCTCCTCCAAAAGATTGAGCTATTGGGGCTCAACTTCGAAAGCAGTAGTGATGTTCCCTTCGGTGTCCACTGTTCTCCGTGGGCAGAACGCCGACCGTCCAGACCTGCTACTTCAGCGCGCTGACCAGCTTCTCGGCGAGAGGACGCGTCGACGCCGGGTTCTGACCCGTGTACAGGTTGCGGTCGACGACGACGTTCGGTGCCCACGCATCGACGGAATCGAACTTCGCGCCGTTCTCGCGCAGCCGGGTCTCGAGCAGCCACGGAGCCTTCTCGGCGAGACCGGCCTGGGTCTCTTCCTCGTCGGTGAATCCGGTGAGCTCGTACCCGTCGAATGCCCAGGTTCCGTCACTGCGGACGGCAGGAAGAAGAGCGGCCGGTGCGTGGCACACCGCGGACACCACCTTGTTCGAGTCGAGGAAGTCGACAACCAGTGCACCGAAGCTCTCGGAGACGGCGAGGTCTTCCATCGGTCCGTGACCGCCGGGAACGAAGACGACGTCGAAGTCCGACGCCTTCTGCTCCTCGAGCTTTGCGGGCGAGGACAGGATCGACTCGATAGAGGCGAGGTAGCTCTTCTGATCCGCCACCTTCTCTTCGTCGCCGCCGTTGGCATCGACCGCGAGGCTGCCCTGGTCGACGACCGGAGCCTTGCCGCCCGGCGTGGCGACCGTGATGTCCCAGCCTGCGTCGACGAACGTGCGATGGGACTCGACGAGCTCCTCGGCCCAGTATCCGGTGGGGTGCTTACTTCCGTCGTTCAAGGTCCAGTGATCGGCAGCGGTTACCGCAAACAGCAGTGTAGTCATGCCCCGGGGAATGCCACGAAGACCCACGATCGAAACACCCGGTCGATCACAGCTCGCCCATCGAACCGATCACCACGACGGCGTCGAACATCTCGGACTCGCTGATACTGGCTGCGAATCCCGCCTCGACCACGGTCTGCAGCGTCGAATGCATCAGTGCTGCACTGGTTTCGACGAGGAGATGCCCGCCTGGGGCCAGCCATTCCGGCGCGCCGACGGCGACGCGACGATGAATCCCGGCACCGTCCGTACCGCCGTCGAGCGCGATGTGCGGCTCGTGGATCCGCGCCTCTCTCGGCATCAGCCCGATGTCGCCGGTCGGGACGTAGGGAGCGTTGACGACGATCGCGTCGAATCTGCCGTGCAGTTCCGGCGGTAGTGCGTCGTACAGGTCACCGCCGTGCACGTGACCGACCGGCACCGCGCCCCCGTCGGCATCGAGGTTGCGCCTGGCACACGCGACCGCCGCGGCGTCGATATCGGCGGCGTGCAATTCCATGACGCCACCGACCGACAGCCCTATTGCTCCAGATCCACAACACAGATCCAACAGCACCGAAGGACGCAGCGCTGCAGCACATTCGACGAGAAACTCGGTGCGGCGTCGCGGAACGAACACGCCCGGTTCGACGGCGATGCGTCGACCACAGAACCACACCCACCCGACAACGTGCTCGAGCGGTTCGCCGGCGATGCGGCGTGTGAGCATCTCTTGCAGCTGGGCCGGAGTGGACGCGGACTCGGCGAGGATCTCTGCTTCCTCCTCGGCGAATACACACCCGGCAGCGCGCAGCGAGGTCACCACCGCGTCGTACTCGAGTTCCGCCATGGACGGCCTCCTGAAATGCCGTGCGCCCAGCTGCTTCGTCGAAACACTGTAGCCCGGTATGTCGCAGGAGAGGAGAGTCCGATAAACGTGGATTCCACGGCCCATCGGATCTGCTCGGCCCTGGTAGGCACGCACGACGATGAAGTTTCGAGGCAGAACCGGCAGGTCGGCGTTGACGCAACCGAGTCACTGAGTCTGAGACTTGGGGCATTCAACCCAGCGATCGACCGGTCTGCTCCAGTGCTGCCTGGATGACTGCCAGCGATTTCGGACCGACACCGTGCAGTGTCTCTAGCTCGGCCGCGGGCACCCCGGCGAGATCGTCCAGGCACCGGTATCCCGCCGCGCGGAGTGCCCTAGACGCGGGATTTCCGGTGCCCTTCGGAAACTCCGCATGTTCGTCGGCTTCTGCTCTGCTCACGGGCAAAGTCTAAAACAGACCGGTAGCCTGGCGGCGTGCCCGAAACCAAGCAGAGACGCGTTGTCATCACCGGTGCGAACACCGGTATCGGCTACTACACCGCCTTGGAGTTGGCGAAGCGAGGCGACCACGTGACGCTCGCGTGCCGCAACAAGGACAAGGCCGATGCCGCCGCGGCCAAAATTTCGGCGGAGGCACCCAACGGAACCGTCGACACCGCCACCCTGAATCTCGCCGACCTGGCCTCGGTTCGTGAGTACGCCGCGTCGGCACCGGAGTCGATCGACGTGCTGATCAACAACGCCGGCGTCATGATGCCTGCGTTGCGAACCGAGACGGCGGACGGGTTCGAGCTCCAGCTCGGCACCAATCACCTCGGCCACTTCGCCCTGACCGGCCTGCTGTTCCCCAAGCTCGCTGCGGACGCCAAGATCACCACCATCGCTTCCGTCGCGCACCGGCAGGGCCCCAAGCTCGATTTCGACAATCTCCAGCTCGAACGTGGGTACAACCCCCAGCGTGGATACGCGAACTCCAAGCTCGCGAACATCCTGTTCGCGCTCGAACTCCAGCGCCGGATCGACAAGGCCGGACTGAAGATCACCAGCAATGCCGCGCACCCCGGAATCTCGGCCACCGAGCTGTACTCGAGCCCAGACGGTTTGGGCAGCAACAAGATCCTGTCCACTCTCGCTCCGATCGGACTGAAGTTCTTTTCGCAATCCGCCAGTGCCGGAGCACGTCCCACGCTCTACGCGGTCGACGTTGCGGGTGGCGGCACGTACAGCGGCCCCAAGTCCTTGTTCGAGACGCGCGGTAAGCCGGGCCCGGCGAGCATGACCAAGACCGCACAGGACCCCGCTCTTGCTGCGAAGCTGTGGGACGCCAGCGAGAAGTTGACCGGAGTCGGCTACCCGTTCTGACGGGGAATCGTCACAGGGCGGGCGCGGGCAATGCTAGTCCGCGCTCGCTCATGACGGTGCGCAATCGGTCGGGGTAATCGGTGATCAGGCCGTCGACGCCCAGATCCATCAGCGCGCGCATGGTGTCGGGATCGTCGACGGTCCACGGGATCACTCGTATTCCGCGCTCGTGCGCGGAGTCCACCATGTCCTGGGTGACGTAGAGCTCGAAGTCGGGGTCGCCGACCTTCCCGCTCTGCGGGGTCCCCTGCACGGGTGAGTACGCCGACGCTCCGAACGAATCGATCGCGGCAATCGCATCTCCACCGAAATCGTCGACGTCGATTCCGCCCAGCCAGGGAGAAGCACCGTCCTGGCCCACCTGCAGGAAGTCACCGTTGGTCAGCGCCACCACAGGCACCTCGGGTTCGGCGTCGCGGACCAATTTCAGTGCGCCCCAATCGAAACTCTGCACGGTGACCCGGTCCAGCATGTCTGCGTCGCGGATGGTCGCCAGAACCGTGTCGACGAACTGCTCGCGCGGAGCAGTTTCGGTGGGGCTGCCCGCCTCGACCTTGGTTTCGACGTTCAGCTTCACATCCGGCGCTTCGGCCGACTTCACCAGATCCAACACCTCGGTGAGGGTCGGCATCCGAGCGCCGGGCACGCGTCGTTGCTCCGGGTAGTCCGTGAGAGGTAGGGCTCCGCAGTCGAGAGTGCGAATCTGCGCGAGTGTCAGTGTGTTCACGAACTTCCCGACGTACGGAAACTCGGAGTCCCCCGGTGTGAGCGCACCGGTATCGACGCACTTGCTGTCCGAGACCTTGCGGTCGTGGGTGACGATCGCGATGCCGTCCTCGGTGATCTGAGTATCCAATTCGAGGGTGCTCACCCCGAGTTGCAGTGCGTTGGTGAACGATTCGATGGTGCTCTCGGTAACCAAGCCGAGTCCGCCGCGGTGCGCCTGCAGATCGAACGAGCCGAGCGGGGTCGGGTCCGCTGCCGTGTCCGTTCCGCACCCCGTCAACACCGCGAGGGGAACGCACACCAGAGGCAGGAATCGACCGAATCGCATGCTCGACGAGGCTACGGAGGGTCGGTGTCCACCCGGGTCCCTCGCAGTGAACTCCCGGTACCCTGCAGGTAGACGGAGATCGGTATTCGCAGCGTTGCAACATTTTTCGATGTGCGGCGGCCGAACACCACGTCGGCGATCAAGCCCTCGCAGAGCGAGACCAGGCCACCTCCATGAGCCGGCTCGTCGAACAACTCCCGCGCCCTGTCGAGCGAGAAGAACGATCTAGCCAGCACATCCCGAACATCCTGCGCAACAGCAGGATCGAGCATCAAAGCGTAGCGGGCCCGAAGCTCGATCATTCGATGAGTGAGCGCATCGTGGAGATAGCGCGCGACGACCGTGGCGACATCGCTCTCGTCGCCGGCTGTTTCCATGAACGACGCATGCGAACGCTCGACGAGGCGGGCGGCCACTGCAGCCAACAGATCGGACTTGGTGCGAAAGTAGTAGGACGTCGACCCTGCCGGGTAGTCGAGCGCCGAATCGATCGCCCGATGCGTCAGTGCCCGCAGGCCGTCGCGGGCGATGACTTCGAGCGCCGTATCTGCGATGGCGGTTCGGCGATCCATGAGCGTGACCCTACACACCCACTCTACAAAAGTAGAGGATCGCGGCGTACGGTTCGATCATGAGGCCGAGCGCACCGCGAGACACGTTCGAAGCCGACTTCACCCTCGACGACGCGCAAGCCGCAGCCGCCGACGCGCTCTCGACCCCCGGTGCCGTCGGCGTCTACCTGTGGGGTCCGGTCGGCCGCGGCAAGACCTGGCTGCTCGACGCCTACTTCGCCGGGGCCGAGACCACAGCGAAGAAGCGCGTCCACTTCCATAGCTTCTTTCGCGACCTGCACGCTGCGTACTTCCGTCACGGCTTCTCGATCGACGCTGCCATCGACGACGTCCTCTCGACGGGCGACACCGGAGTGCAGGCCGAACTGCTGTGCTTCGATGAGTTCCACGTCCACGACATCGACAACGCCCGGCTCATCACGCGCATGCTCGACGCCCTCTTCGCCCGCGAGGTCGCTCTGGTCGTCACCTCCAACTACGCCCCCGACGACCTGCTGCCCAATCCGCTGTACCACCCAACCTTCGTTCCGACGATCGAGAAGCTGAAGAGGAATCTCGAGGTGATCTGCGTCGACGGTCCCGTCGACTACCGCGCCGCCGGCACCAGTGGGTCGCGATTCGCGTCGGGAAGTTGGATCCTCGAGTCTGGCATCGACGGTCGGACGTTTGCCGATCTCTGCTGCGCCGCTCGCTCGACGGGCGATTACCTTCGACTGTTCGAGGAGACAGCCAGCTTGACCGTCACCGAGGTGCCCCCGCTGTCGACTGTCGACGAGTTCGCCGCGCAGCGGTTCGCGAATCTCGTGGACGTCGCCTACGACCGTGATGTGCGGGTCGACTTCCACGCCCTCGTCCCGCTGGATGAATTCGCCGTCGGATGTTCGGGTCTCGACACCGATCGATTGGTCAGCAGGCTCAGTGAGTTGGGCCCTACATCGACTCGAGCACCGTTCGATTTCCGCCGTTCGCCTTCGCCCGGTACATGAGGGAGTCCGCCGCGCGCGTGACATCGTTGACCACGTCGACCCCTGATGTCCACGCGTCGGAATCAGGAGTGATCACGACTGCGCCTGCGCTCACTGTCACCGGTATCGGACCGAGCAATCCGTCAGAGTGCCACTCACCTCGAGTACCAGTTCACACAGTTGTTCTGCCTCGCCGACGAGGACGGCCACGAACTCCTCGCCCCCGGTTCTCGCCACCACGCCCGACTTCCCGAGGTGACCGTGGAGACGGTCGGCAACGAGCACGATGACGGCATCACCCTGGTCGTGACCGTAGCGATCGTTGACGCTCTTGAACCGATCGATGTCGACCAGAACGAGAACGAATGCCAACCGCTCGCCGCGAGCGACCGACCACAGATCCTCGATGGCGTTCTGCAGTCCGCGTCTGTTCTTCATCCGTGTCAGCGGATCGATCTCGGATTGCCGTGCATCCTCGCACACCAGCGACCAGGCGATCTGGGCGAAGATCGGGACACCCGACGTCGCACCTCCGGCGACGAGGACTGCGGCGATCGCATCCCACGGACCCCACAATCCCTGTACGTACGCGGCCGCCCCGATGTAGACGATCACCAGATTGGCGAACACGAGGTGCGCTACGAGCAGCCTCGGTCCGAGAAAGAAGGTGCACATCGACCCCGTCAGCGCGAAGAGGAACGTGCCGATCAGCGCCGACGTGGGTACATCGAGAAGAATCACCGACGCCAGACCGACATCGCCGAATACCAGGAAAGTCACCACCTGCCACTTGCGGTCCGGCAGCGGCCCGAACAGCAGATACACGATGGCGGCGCACTGCAGAACCAGGATGAAGATCACGTAGGCAACCGGACCCGATCCGGTCGGCCCGTTCGGTGAGGCCAGCATCAGCATCGACACGGCGGCGTACAGCGCCACACAGCTCGCGAACACGACTCGGATCAATCGGTGCAGCGGACGAGTCGACTTGTGCACGAAAATCCAGTCGAAATCGTGCGGAGCAGCGAACCAATGGCGGATGACCTGAGCCGCACTGGGTTGCGGACCGAGCGGTGGAACGGTGATGCTCGAGATCGATCTCGGCGACGAGACGGTGGTCGACCGTTTGCGGTGGCGACTACGTGTCTCGCCGTGTACCCGCCCCGAACGTGGTCGTAGGGACGCATTCGTTCGCTCGCCGTGGCGCGATGCGGGCAATCGAGAGTCTTCGTGCATGTGGCTCCCCTTGTGAAACGAACTGCCCAGGTGCGAAAGCGTACCGATCATCGTTTCGGCTCGCCCGAAATCTCCTGATCCGGTCTCGCCCAGCCTGCGTAGCGCTCGACGGTCGCTTGCCCAACCGGTGTGGACACCTGTGCTCCACACACAAAGGGAGACACCCACTACTGACGGCGGTCGGGGGCGACAGCAGTAGCGGGTGTCTCATTGGACATTCGCAGCACCTCGCAAGGCGGATGGGTACCGGATGAGAAATTCTTTCGAAGTTTTTCGTCGACCCGAGGCATAGCCTGTGACCATGCCTTTCACAGCAGCGAATCACTACGACTTCACCGGCGACGACATCACCGGGACCCTCGATGCCCATCGATCCGCAGGCGTCTGGGCGGCGCAACTCGTTCTGAGCGGACAGACGCTCGAGTCCACCGATGTCACTCGATCCGACCTGGGTTTCGAGGTTCGCACCGTCGTCGAAAATCTGTCGGACGGCAACCGGACCCACCTGCTGGTCGTACTGCCACGCGTCACCATCGACTCCGACGACGGCCAACCGGCCACCTTCACCTCGTATGCGGTGCTGTACACGGTCCACGGTGGATCGACCGAGGTGCACGGTGCGGCCGAGTCCTACGACGTGCGGCTGCTCAGCGGAACCGCGTTGCACGTATGACCATCGAGATTCTCACCCCACGCGAGGTTCCCCTCGGCGGTCCTCGCGCCTTGAAGGTCCGGCGCACGCTCCCCCAGCGACAGCGTTCATTGATCGGCGCGTGGTGCTTCGCCGACCACTACGGCCCCGACACGTCGTCGATGGACGTGCCGCCGCATCCGCACACCGGACTCCAGACCGTCAGCTGGCTGTTCTCCGGCGAGATCGAGCATCGCGACAGCGTCGGATCGCATGCCATGGTGCGTCCTGGAGAGCTCAATCTGATGACGGCCGGCTACGGCATCAGTCACTCCGAAACCTCCACCCCGGAGACCGAAATTCTGCACGGCATGCAACTGTGGGTGGCACTTCCGGCTCGCTCTCGTTTCACCGAGCCGGCTTTCGAGCACTACGTGCCGCGGACTCACACGAGCCAGGGGCTGACGGCTCGAGTGTTTCTCGGCTCACTGCTCGGCGAGACCTCGCCGGTGGCCACGTTCACCCCACTCCTCGGAGCCGAGATCGTGCTCGACGCCGGAGCCCGCGTCACCCTCGACGTCGACCCGACGTTCGAACACGGCGTCATCGTCGATCAGGGCACCGTGACGATGGACGAGACCGTCCTCGCCGCAGCCGAACTCGGTTATCGCGAACCGGGCGATTCGACGCTCGATCTGCACAATCCGACCCGAGAGCCGGTGCGGATGCTGCTGCTCGGTGGACCGCCGTTCGGGGAGCAGATCGTCATGTGGTGGAACTTCGTCGGCCGCAGCCACGAGGACGTCGTCGAGTACCGGGCCGCCTACGAGCGCGGCAGCGAGCAGTTCGGCACCGTCGAGGGCTATCCGGGATCTCGACTGCACGCACCTGCGCTACCCAACAGTCGGATGCAACCGCGCGGCTGAATTGTCCTGCTGTGCAGCACGAGCCGTGGGCAGTACGCGTTTGATGACGTCGGTGAGCGTGACGATGCCGAGGAACTGTCCGTCGGTCTCGACAACCGCGAGCTGAACGCTGCGGTTGCGCATCTGCCGTAGCAACTCGTACACCGGTGTCGATCCGTCGACCGAGTAGGCCTCCCGTGCGTAGTCGGCGGCGGGTTCCTCGGCGGCTGCCAGCAACGTGTCGCGCACGTGCACGACACCGGGCGTCGCGCCTGCGCTGTCGGTGAGCAGTACCCGCAGGTGACCGGACCGCAGCGCCGCGGCCTGCACGTCGGACACCGTGGCACCGTGCGGAACCGACGTCGCCTTGGAGTCGGGCACCGTGATCTTCTCGACGGTCAGCGTCTCGAGTTCGATCACCCGGGTGATCTGGGTTTGCAGTTCCGGTTCCAGTACGCCGACCTGCGACGAGTACTCGACGAGGTTGCGGATGGTCTCGGCGTCGCGGCCGCCGACCGCAGCGTTCTCGACCGGCTCCACTCCCGACCGTTGGACGAGCGTGTTGGCGATCTTGTTGACCCACACCAGGAACAGCCGGAAGGGGCGGATGAACGCCCGAGACGGCAACCCGATGATGGTGGCAGCGAGTTCGGGGTGTGCGATGGCCCAGGATTTCGGGGCCATCTCACCGATCACCAGATGCAGAAACGTCACGAGCAACAGCGACAGCGCGAACGCGGCGGTTCCGGCCAACCATCCCGGCACACCCCACGAGGTGAACACCGGGCCCAGCCAGGAATCGACGGCAGGCTTGGTGACGGCACCGAGAGCGAAGGTGCAGGCAGTGATGCCGAGCTGCGCGCCTGCCAGCATGATCGTCAACTCGTTCATTCCGCGCAGCGCGGCCCGAACCGATCGGCTCGTGCCTGCCTTCTCCTCCAGTCGATGCCTACGGGCACCGAGCAGCGCGAACTCGATGACGACGAAGAACGCACTCAGCGCGATGAGCAGTACCGTCACCGCGACGACGACCCACGCGTTCATCGCTCCGCGTCCTCGTCCGACTCCGACGACGCCTCGCTGCCGTCCGGCGAGTTCTCGTGCAGTCTGATTCTCAGCTCACTCGGCACGTGCCGGTCCACCTCGAGCACCTCGACTTCCAGGGACGGACGCGGCGGTTCGTCTTCCATCAGATCGGCTCCGAACACCGCGAGATCGATACGAACGGTGTCTCCGACCTCGGGCAGATTCCCGCCCTCCGCGATGAGCAGGCCTGCGAGCGTCTCGTAATCGCCTCGCGGCAACAGCATGTCGCGACCGATCGTGCGTTCGACCTCGTCGACGTGGACGTCGCCGTCCATGAGCCACACTCCGTCTTCCTGATCGTGCACGCCTGCGATGTCCTCGTCGTCGTGCTCGTCGGTGATCTCGCCGACCAATTCCTCGGCGAGATCCTCGATGGTGAGCACCCCGGCGAATCCGCCGTACTCGTCGATGACGCACGCCAGTTCGTTCTTGGTGCTGGACAACAACTCCAGGGCATCTTCGAGTGGCATGAGCTCCGGCACGATCAGCGGTGCCCGCATGATCTCGGTGACCGGCCGCGTGTCGTCGGGCGCAGCGGCCATCACCTCGGCCAGCTGCACCACACCGATCGGCTCCTCACGGTCGCCGATCACCGGATACCGGGTGTGCGCACGCACCATCCGCGCCCGCATCTCACCGATGGCAGTGGTGGGCGTGACCGCATCCACCCGAGTGCGAGGAATCATCGCGTGTGCGACATCGCGCTCGGGAAAGTCCAGGATGCGATCGAGCAGCAACGAGAGGTCCTCGGTCAGATCCCCGCTCGCGCGGGAGTCTTCGATGATGCTCTCCAGATCCTTCGCGGTGGCGCTGCTGTCCACGTCGTGCACCGGCTCGACTCGCAGCAGACGCAACATCGCGTTGGAGGATTTGTCGAAGAAGGTGATCAGCCAACCGAAGGCGGCCAGGTAGATGAGCGTCGAGCGGGCAAGGCGTCGGGACAGCGGATCGGGACTGGCGATGGCGAGATTCTTCGGATACAGCTCGCCGAAGATCATCTGCACGACGGTCGCGAGCACGAGAGCGCCAACCGTGCCGATGGAAATGCCCACCGCGATGGGCACTCCGGCACTGCTGAGCAGCTCGCCCAGCGATTCTCCGATGAACGGCTCGGCCACGTATCCGACCATCAGACCGGTGACAGTGATACCCAACTGCGCGCCCGACAGCATGAACGACGTGCGCTTGGTGACCTTCAGTGCCCGCTCGGCCGACGCGTCGCCCTTCTCGGCACCGGTACGCAATGTCGCCCGGTCGACGGACATGTAAGCGAACTCCTGGGCGACGAAGTACCCGTTGGCCGCGATGATCGCGGCGGTGAGCACGAAGCCGAGGAGCAAGGAAAGCAGCGCGGTGATCACCATGCGATCACGCGAGAACGAACGGCCGGAGCAGCGGCCACGGGTGGCCGAAAGAAGTCTATGGAGTGCACAGTGCGCTCGACGCCTCCGGTGTCAGAGAATCCGATTCGAGTGGAATGTCCAGATTCTACCGGCTGCCGTTGTCCAATTCTCACGTCCGGGCGGGATGCCCGATCAGAACAGCGTCGGGACCGCGTCGTCGGACGTGGGCCGTGTCACCGGTGCCTGAGAGGCAGGGGCAGCAGCCACCGGAGCCGGTGTTGTCGCTACCGGTGCCGGCGTACCGGCGGCGGCCACGGCGCGTGCGGCCTCACCGGCCAAGGCGTCGGCCGCTTCGTTGAAGTGATTGCCGACGTGTCCGCGGACCCACCGGAACCGGACCGGACCCTCACGTTCGGTGATGGCTCGCTCGATGCTCTGCACCAGCTCCAGGTTGCGCACCGGAGTACCGCCCGCTGTTTTCCAGCCCTTGCGCTTCCAGCCCGCGAGCCATTCCGACGCGCACTTGATCGCGTACTGCGAGTCGGATTCGATCAACAGCGGCTCGGGGCCCGGGTGCGCCAGAACCGCCTCCAGCAGGGCCCTGAGCTCGGCAACCTGGTTGGTGCCCGAGGGCTCACCGCCGGAGTTGCTCGGCCCCGTGTGGTTGACCCACGCCCACCCGATTGCTCCGCCGGGGTTACGCAGACACGAGCCGTCCGTACTCACGATGATCACGGTCTCAGACCCTACTTCGGGGCACCGACAAACTCCGGGTGACTCGCGCACGAACACCGAGGTACTTGGCACTCGACTGCGCGGCAGTGCGAATTCGATTCCGGCGCACTGCCAACCGGGTCAGGCGTAGTGGGACTCCCTGGCCTTCCTGCCGTCGAGGGTGAGCAGCACGAACGCCACCGCCGCGAGCGCTGCGACGAGCGCGGAGAACACCAGTCCCGCAGTCACCAATCCCCATTCGTTCGCCGCAGCCCCGGCCCCGATGACCGGCAACGAGATGGCGACGTACAGCACCACGAAGAACGTCGAGGTCACTTCTGCTCGACGTTCCGGCGGAAGCCCAGCGGCGATGGCCGCCATACCGTTGCTGAACGTCACGCCCTGCCCGACGCCGCACAGCAGCGCCGCGATCACCAGGACCGGCAGCGACGTCAGGAGCAGCGACAGCGCCAGGACCACCAGCCCGATCGTCAGAACGAAGCAACCCCAGCGCTGCGCCGACGTCGGATCGGCCCGGCCCAGCAGGATCTGCGCGGTCGCGGATGCCGCGAAGACCGCGAACACCACGACACCGGTGACGGCATGGTTGTCGATCTGCAGCACCCCCGCGATGAATCCCGGTGATACCGCGGTGAACAGGCCGAGCACTGCGAAACCGGCGAAACCACCGATCGACGCGCGCAGAAAAGTGCCACGAACGTCCGCCGGTACGGACAGTCGTTGCATCTGCGGGCGCGCCCCCGCTGCGACCCGAACGGTTTCGGGAGCGAGAAACACCGCCAGAGCGGCCACCGCGAGCAGGCCGATGTCGACGAAGAAGGTCAGGCGTAGCGGTTGCGGAAGGTATTCGGCCAGCAACCCGGCCACCAGCGGACCCAGGCCGAGGCCGCCGATATTGGCCGCCGTGGCGATCGCCGGGGCACGGTCCCGCCACTTGTCCGGCACCAGTTCGATCAGGGTCACCGTCGCGGTTCCGACGAAAATTCCAGCCGACAATCCGGACAGCACCCGCCCGATCACCAGCGCCGTGAGCGAGCCCGCAGTCACGAACACCACGGCACTGATCAGACCGAACCCGATGCCCGCCAACAGCATCGGACGACGACCGAGCGAATCCGACCACCGCCCGAAAGCCAGCAGGGCGGCGAGTACACCGACCGCGTACGCCGCGAACACCAGCGTGACGACGAATACGGAGAACCCGAACTCGACCTCGTACAACGCGTAGAGCGGCGTCGGCATGGTCGTACCCATCATCGCCACGACGAACGCGTACGCGACTCCGACGAACGATGCGGCACTCGATCGAGCCACGAAAATCCTCCTGACGCTGTAGACCTGGCCAGAGGCGGCGAGAGACTCCGTGCGGCACTCCTGCGCTCCGCGAGGCACTATGTATCTTGCCGTCGACGTTGCAACAGTGTCGACCGACGCCCTGACGGGGACCCACTCGGTCCGCATGGCCACGACCGTTCGGAGGTGACGAACCGATGCCCGACGACGCCGGTACCGACGGGATCGCGCGCCTGGTCACGTCCGAGCAGCGCATCGACGTCCGGATGTCGGTGTCGCCGTTGCGCCGTGGCGGCGGTGATCCCACCTACGAGTCGACGCCGGACGGCGGGATCTGGCGCACGTCGAGGATGAGTTCGGGCCCGGTGACCTACCGCCTGACACAGGTGTCGCCGACGAGCGCGCAGGTTCGAGCCTGGGGCCCCGGCGCACCCGAACTGTTGGACGCGGCACCCGCTCTGCTGGGGTTGGACGACGACGCCGGCACCTTCGCACCGGAGCATCCGATTCTCCGGGAAGCCCATCGGCAGCTACCGCACCTGCGACTGGGTCGAACCGGACTGGTACTCGAGGCCCTGATTCCGGCGATCATCGAACAACGCGTACACGGAATTTCGGCATTCGGATCGTGGCGGTACCTGGTGAGCAAGTTCGGCGACAAGGCACCGGGTCCGACGCCCAAGCCGATGTTCGTCTTCCCCACACCCGACGTGTGGCGCCGCATTCCGTCGTGGGACTACCACCGAGCCAACGTCGACCCGGCCCGATCCAAGACCATCGTCCGCGCTGCCTGCGCGGCCGGACGCCTGGAGGAGGCGTCGGGAATGACACCGGAGGACGCTGCGCGCAGGCTGCGAGCCATCCCGGGCGTCGGTGTCTGGACGGCGGCCGAGACCGCGCAACGCGCCCTCGGGGATCCCGACGCATTGTCGGTGGGCGACTACCACCTGGCGTCGGTGGTGGGCTGGTCACTGCTGGGTAGACCGATCGACGACGCGGAGATGGTCGAGTATCTGCAGCCCCTGGCCCCGCATCGGCATCGCGCGATTCGGCTGCTGTACCTGAGCGGCAAGGCCACCAAGCCCAAATTCGGTCCGCGAACCGCTCTGGTGGACCACACGTGGCATTGAGCCCCGAACTGCTCGTACAGTCGAGTTGTACGCCAACGTAAGGGGTTTGTCCGTGGTTGCCATCGGCCGTTCCGATCTCGACATCTTTCCGCTCGCCCTCGGCGGGAACACCTTCGGCTGGACCAGCGACGAGGCTGCGTCCTTCGAGATTCTCGATGCGTTCACCGCGGGCGGAGGCAACTTCGTCGACACCGCGGATTCGTACTCGGCATTCGCCGACGGCAACTCCGGCGGCGAATCCGAAACCATCATCGGCAACTGGACCAGAGCCCGCGGAAACCGGGACGACGTCGTCATCGCCACCAAGGTCAGCCAGCATCCCGAGTTCCGCGGACTGGCCGCGGACAACATCCGGGCTGCCGCCGACGCGTCGCTGAGCCGGCTGCAGACCGACCACATCGACGTCTACTACGCGCACTACGACGACGAGAAGACCCCACTCGTGGAGTCCCTCGCCGCGTTCGACGGGTTGGTCGAAGCAGGCAAGGTCCGGCACGTCGCAATCTCGAACTACTCGCCTGCACGCGTTCGCGAGTGGCTGGAACTGACGAAGGAGAACGGTTTCGCTCCGCCGATCGCACTGCAGCCGCACTACAACCTCGTGGCCCGTCGCGATTACGAGGGCGAGCTGCAGAACCTGGCCGTCGAGAACGACCTCGGTGTGTTCCCGTACTTCTCCCTCGCCGCCGGGTTCCTGACGGGCAAGTACCGCACCCGCGAGGACTTGGCCGGCAAGCAGCGAGAACGACTGACCACCGGATACTTCTCCGATGCCGGTCTGGACGTGGTGCAGGGTCTGCGCGAGATCGCCGAATCCCGTGCGGCAGAGATCTCGAGCGTCGCGCTGGCCTGGCTGCTGGCCCGACCGGGAGTCACCGCCCCGATCGCGAGTGCGAGCAAGATATCTCAGCTACCGGCCCTGCTCGATGCGCCGGCGTTGGCTCTGACCAGCCAGGAAGTCGAGAAGCTGACGGTACTGTCCGATGCCGTGGCCTAGAACACGAAAGTTGTAGTCAGCAACGGGAACAGAACGAGTACCCCGGTTGCTGAACCTCGGGTGGCCCTAGCACCGAACACGTCAGCAACCGAGACAGCCGTAGCCGAAGCACAGGCAACGAAGACGTCCCCCGAGCCGACCTCCAAGGAACGCCTGCGGGTGATCCTGGTGCTCGGCGCGCTCATCGCGCTCGGCCCCTTGACCATCGACATGTATCTGCCGGCTCTTCCGGCGATCGCCGACGACCTGAACACGTCCTCGTCCGCCGTGCAGCTCACCCTCGCAGGCACCCTGGTCGGCCTTGCCCTCGGTCAGCTGATCATCGGGCCGCTGTCGGACATCGTCGGCCGACGGCTGCCACTCATCGTCGGCACCGGAGTGCACATCCTGGCCTCCGTGGCATGCATCGTGGCTCCCAACATCGCTGTTCTCGGTGGCCTTCGCGTCGTACAGGGTCTGGGTGCTGCGGCCGCAGCCGTGGTCGCGATGGCCATCGTGCGCGACCTGTTCAGCGGCCGCGCCGCCGCGACCGTCCTGTCCCGCCTGATGCTGGTCATGGGCGTCGCTCCCGTGCTGGCTCCGTCGCTGGGCGGTGGCGTGCTGCTGGTCGGATCGTGGCGTCTCGTGTTCGCGGCGCTGGCGATCATGGGTGTCGCTCTGATGACTCTTGCCATCGTGTCGCTCCGCGAAACGCTGCCGCCCGAGCGTCGCCGCGCCAGCGGCGTCATGCCGGTACTGCGTACCTACCGTTCACTGCTGCGGGACGCCCAGTTCGTCGTTCTCGTCCTCGTCGCCGCACTGGCGATGGCCTCGCTGTTCGCGTACATCGCCGGGTCGTCGTTCGTCCTGCAGGAGGAGTTCGGCCTCGACGAGCAGCAGTTCGCGATCGTCTTCGCCGCCGGTGCCATCTCGCTCATCGGGGCTTCGCAGCTCAACGTCCTTCTGCTCGGACGCTTCGCACCGGTGCAGATCGTGCTGACGGCGCTGTCCTTCGCCGTGTTCGCGGGTGCTGTCATGACGGTCCTGGCGATCACCGGGGTCGGCGGCATGGCCGGATTCGTCGTCCCTCTGTGGTTCGTGCTCGGGGCCGTCGGATTCGTGATGCCCAACGCGCCCGCGCTCGCACTGTCCAGGCACGGTGAGGCAGCAGGCGGTGCCGCTGCCCTCCTCGGAGCAGCTCAGTTCGGACTCGGTGCCATCGTCGCGCCGATCGTCGGCGTGCTCGGAAACGACGCGATCGCTGTGGCCACCACGATGGTCGTGACCTCTGCTGCAGCGCTGATCGCGCTGGGTGTCATCACCGCGCGCTCGTCTTCCCACCGATGAGCACGGTGGTGCGGGCCACCACACACTAGGGTTTCCGCCATGGCCGAACGCGAACGTGATGCGCACGGTAAACCCCTCAATGCCAGGCCTCGTGACGGTCTTGGGCGTCCCATGGCTCGCGGTGGAAACGGAACCCCACGGGTGCCGGACGACCTTCGGCTTCCGCCCACCGCCGCTCTCGTCGAAGCGCAGAGATTCCTGGACGCGAACATGCCGTTCCATGCGCACGAGGTACTGGAAGGCACCTGGAGGAGCTGCCCGTCCGACGAGCGTCCGCTGTGGCAGGGCCTCGCCCAACTCGCCGTCGGGTTGACCCATCTGATGCGCGGGAATCGCGTCGGCGCCGCCTCGCTGCTTCGGCAGGGACACGACCGGCTCGTCGGCTTCGAGTGCAACCCACCGCACCACCTCGACGTCACCGGGCTGCTGACCTGGTCGGAGGGCCTGCTCGGCGAGCTCGAGACCGGAAGGTTGCCGGTCGCTCCCGGCATTCCGGCGCTGCGCGCCACCGGCTGAACCGATCCCGACAGGGGGCGTCCTGGCGTCCGATCACGGCTTGAGCTAGCCTGGCGAGGGTTAGGTAAGGCTAGGACAATCTGCACCGAAAGTGGGGTTCGTCGCCGTGACCGTGTTCGCACCGCTCAGACTCGTGCACCGCGAGACGATCAGTCCGGCTCAGCTCGGACGCACTCTCTGCACCGAGGTAGCCGAACAGGTTCCGTACTGGGTGGCCGTCCTGACTCCGGCGGAGCGGCCGTTGCTCACCGAACACACCGCAGTCCTCGAACAGACGTCGATGACGTTCACTCTGCCCGACGGCCGACACCACCGCCGCATTCTGCTGCTCGCCGCTCTGGGCTCGGCCGTGTCCACGTGGCAGAGAAACAACCGTCGCGGCTCCTCGGCCGGCGTGCTGGTGGACCTCGACCTCGAGAGCACCGGCGCACTTCACCCGGTCCGGCTTCCCACGCTTCCCGTCGACGCGCTCGCCGTCCCTTCGCACCGTGAGCACCTCGTCGACGAGGTCGCGAGGCGACTCGACTCGGTGCCGAACGGCGGCTGCGACTACGCGCTGGCCCGCAACTATCCCGCGCTGGCCTCGCGCGCAGGAGCACAGATCATCGTGCACGAGGATGCACTGGCAGAGCCCAGTCGCGATCACGCCATCGACATCGGGATCACCGTGACGGGTGCGGGTACCGCACTCGCGCGCATCGCCTGGGCTGCGAATCTGCCGGGCATCGACGAACTGATCCGGCTGTGGGCGTCGGCCGTGAACGACCTCGCTCTCACCACTACAGGCTCTTCAGCAGCCTGACGTCGTCTTCGATCCCCTCGGGCGGAGTCTCCAGGATCACCGGCGCGTCGGCCGCAAGTGCGACGGCGGTCAGAATCTCGGCGTCGACCGTCCCGGTGCCGAGATTGGCGTGCCGGTCCCTGGCCGAGTCGAACTCGTCGCGTGAGTTGTTCAGGTGCACCAGATCGATTCGTCCGGTGATGGCCTTGATCCGGTCGACCACGTCGACCAGATCCTCGCCCCCGGCCCACGCATGACAGGTGTCCAGGCAGAAGCCGGCACCGAATTCACCGATCGCGTCCCACAACCGGGCGATGTCGTCGAAGTGGCGTGCCATCGCGGAGTCTCCGCCTGCGGTGTTCTCGACGAAGATCGGCACGGCGAAGCCGCCCTGCTCCGCTTGGCGCTCGAACAGCTTGCGCCAGTTGTCGATTCCCTTGGCAGTGTCCTCACCCTCACGGACGTGGCCGCCGTGGACGACCAAACCGATGGCCCCGATCTCGGCCGCAGCAGCAGCCTGCTCGACGACGGCCTTGCGCGACGGAATGCGGATCCGATTGTTCAAGCTCGCCACATTGAGGACGTAGGACGAGTGCACCACCACGTCGACATCGCCGGCCAGCAACGCCTCGCCCTGAGGATGTGGGGAGAGCTTGTTCCACTTCTGCGGATCGGTGAGGAACATCTGGACGAGGTCGACGCCGAGAGCCTCGGCCGTTCCGAGAGGGTCGCTGCTGTCGCGGACGTGGGCTCCGATGCGCATGACGCCCATCATAGAGGTGGTGTTCAGGGTCTCCCCTGATAGCGACCGGCGCAGAACGCTGGAACACTGGCACCCATGAGCGACATTGCCGCACGTGCGGTCGACGTATCGAAGGTCTACGGATCAGGGGACACCCAGGTCCACGCACTGTCCGGGGTGAGCGTCGAATTCGCTCGCGGAGAATTCACCGCCATCATGGGCCCCTCGGGTTCGGGCAAGTCCACGCTCATGCACTGCCTGGCCGGCTTGGACAACGCATCCTCGGGAACGGTGACCATCGGCGACACCGAGTTGACGGCGCTCTCCGACAAGGAGATGACCGGATTGCGAAGGGACCGAATCGGATTCGTGTTCCAGGCCTTCAACCTGGTGCCGACCCTCACCGCGCTGGAGAACATCACCCTGCCCCTCGACATCGCCGGCCGCACGCCGGACAAAGAATGGCTCGACACCGTGGTCGACCGACTCGGCCTGCGCGACCGCCTCGATCACCGCCCCAGCGAACTCTCGGGCGGACAGCAGCAGCGAGTGGCGTGCGCCCGTGCACTGGCAGGCCGACCCGACATCGTGTTCGGCGACGAGCCCACCGGTAACCTGGACTCCCGCTCGTCCGGCGAGGTGCTGTCGATTCTGCGCACTGCCGCAGACGAATTCGATCAGACCGTCGTCATCGTCACGCACGATCCACGCGCGGCCAGTTACGCCGACCGCGTCGTGTTCCTCGCCGACGGCGCAGTCATCGATCAGCTGAACTCGCCCACGGCCGACGCCGTACTCGAGCGGATGAAGAAACTCGAGACGGTCCGATAATGGCGCACTCCATCGCCAAGAAATCTGTCTCCAACAAACCATCTCGACAAAAGTCGTCGGGCAATCCCATGCGCAAGGTGTCACTGAGAAACCTTGCCGCACACAAGGTTCGACTGGCACTGACCGTGCTGTCCGTCGTGCTCGGCACGGCATTCGTCGCGGGCTCGTTCGTGTTCACCGACACCCTTCAGCGCACCTTCTCCTCTCTGTTCGCCGATACCGCGCAGGGCGCGGATGTTCGAGTGAGCCCCGAGGACGCACGCTCGTCCGGCGTGCCGAACGAGGACATCGCGGCGATCTCGGCGTTGCCGAACGTGCGCGCCGTATCGCCGTACGTCGGCGGACAGTTGGTACTGCTGGGGTCCGACGGTGCCGCCGTACAGTCCGGTGGCGCACCGACCATCGGCGAGTCGTATCTCCCCGACGACCAACGACTCGGTGATCCGACCACCTTCGTCGACGGTTCGGCTCCCACCGCTCCCGGTCAGGTCGCGATCAACGCCGGTGGTGCCGAGCGCGCCGGACTGAAGGTGGGCGACGCCACCCAGGTCCTCGTGCCGTCCAAGGGCATCACCGACATCACGATCACCGGAATCTATTCGACAGCAACAGAATCCGGTGGATACATCGGGATCCAGTTCGTGCAGAGCCAGGCGAACGAGCTGTTCACCGACGGTGCCCACGTGCAGTACATCGACGTCGCAGGCAACGATCTCTCCGCGCAAGGGCTGACTCAGGGCGATCTTCGCGACGAGATCGCCGCGGCGTTCCCCGACCTGAAGGTCCAGACCGCCGCGGACGTACAGGCCGAGACTCAGGCCGAGGTCGAGTCGGCACTGTCGTTCATCAACTACTTCCTGCTGGCCTTCGGTGGGATCGCCCTGCTGGTCGGCACCTTCATCATCTACAACACGTTCTCGATGATCGTCGCTCAGCGCGTCCGCGAATTGGCACTGCTGCGCGCCGTCGGAGCCAGCCGCGGGCAGGTCAGCCGATCGGTCGTTCTCGAAGCTCTCGTTGTCGGCGTCATCGGCAGCATCCTCGGCTTCGTCGGCGGGGTAGGGCTGGCCTACGGGCTACGGGCACTGCTCAACGCCTTCGATCTGGGTCTGCCGTCGGGACCGTTGGCACTCGAGCCGCGCACCGTCGTCGTCGCGTTCGCCGTCGGCATCGTCGTCACCGTGCTGAGCGCGTACGCGCCGGCCCGGCGGGCAGCCAAGATTCCACCGGTCGCCGCGATGCGCGAGGAGTTCGCCTCCGCGGGCGACACCCTGCGTACCCGAACGTTCGTGGGCGTCGGCCTCGGAATCGCGGGCGCTGCCGCACTGATCATCGGCGCGCAGTCGACCGGCGGGGCGGCCGCTGCCACGGTCGGCGCGGGAGCCGTCGCGCTGATCGTCGCCACCGCACTGGCCGCGCCGTCGCTGTCACGGCCGGTCGTCGGCGCACTCGGGGCCGTCATCACCCGTCCGTTCGGAGCGATCGGGCGACTGGCCAGGACCAATTCGGTACGCAACCCAAGACGCACCGCGGCCACCGCCTTCGCCCTGATGCTCGGACTCATGCTCGTCACCGTTATCGGCGTGCTCGGATCCACCGCCAAGGCCAGCGTCGACTCACTCGTCGACACCGGGGTCGAGGCGGACTACATCCTCTCCGGCCCGCAGTCGATCGGCGTTCCGACCGGTGCCACCACGGCCGCGCAGCAGGTGACCGGCGTGGACCGTACTGCGGTGCTGCACCCGGTGTTCGTGACGATCGCAGGCCAGGAGGAGTTCGGCGCCGCGATCGACGGCTCCCCCGAGGGACTGCTCGAGCTGTCGATGGTCCAGGGCACGGCAGATCTGAACAGCAACGGGTTCTCGGTGTCGGAAACCGAAGCGGCGAGCCGCGGCTGGACCGTCGGAACCGAGGTCACCTTCGACACCGTCGACGGTGCGTCCGTCCCGGTGACGGTCACCGGGGTCTTCACCGACAATCCGCTGATCGGGAACTGGATAGTCTCGGGCGACATCTACCAGGAGGTGACGCCGTCGATCACCCGCTCGGACCTTCTGGTTCTCGTCAAGGCCGTACCCGGCACCGACCTCGACACACTGCGCACCGACCTCGAAGCCGCGACCAAACCGTTCGTCGTCGTCCAGGTTCAAGACGTGGAGGAGTTCAAGGGTAGCCAGGGACAGCAGATCGACACGCTGCTCGCGGTGTTGTACGGCTTGCTGGCATTGGCCGTCGTCATCGCTGTGCTCGGCATCGTCAACACGCTGGCCTTGTCGGTGGTGGAGAGGCGTCGGGAGATCGGCATGCTGCGCGCGATAGGCATGCAGCGGCCGCAGGTCCGTCGCATCATCTATCTCGAGTCGCTGCTCATCGCGCTGTTCGGCGCGATCGTGGGCGTGGTCCTCGGAATCGCGTTCGGGTGGGGATTCGTGCAGACCCTGCGCGACGAGGGCCTGGGCACCATGACCGTGCCGTGGGGCCAGGTGGTGGCGATGCTGCTCGGATCGGCCGTAGTCGGTGTTCTGGCGGCACTGTGGCCTGCCGTGCGAGCCGCGCGTACGAAGCCGTTGGAGGCCATCGCGGACCTGTAGGGCCAAGTCCGAAACAGACCGGGCATTCCGCAACGTCACCCGATTGTTGTGGAATGTCCGGTTTTCCGCTTGCACAGAAAGGTCCCGCACGTCTACCTTTGAGTCGGTAAAACAGTCTTCGAGCCGGTTTGTAGGTTTCAAACCGACTCCGACATCACGGGTCGGGCTCGTGCAAGGAGAATCATGTCGATTCAGGACATCGATGCGCCGACCCGTCTTTCACTGGCCCCACTGTGCCGGCCGGAACGCCGCGACACCCTGATGGCCCGCTACCGCGAGGTGGCTCACGCACTGCCCGACGCCGTCGCACTCGATGTCGACGGCTCTTCCCTGACCTTCGACGAGCTCCTCCATCGCGCCTACTCTCTGGCTCGCAAGATCGCCACGCTCTTTCCCGCCGATTCTCGGCCGCTCGCCGTGGACACCGACGCGACGACAGACTCGATCGTGCTGATGCTGGCCGTCGTCGCCGCCGGTCATCCCCTGGTGCCGCTCGACCCCATGCTTCCCGCCGAGCGCCGCGCCACGATCATCGACCAAGCAGGTGCGACGGCGATCGACTCCACCACCGTCGCCGCCGCCATGGACTCGTGTGTGCCGCTGCCGACGCTGTCGGGCGACCACACCGCGGTGATCAACTACACCTCGGGATCCACCGGCACCGCCAAGGGCGTGATCCTCAGTCACCGCATGTGCCTGACCAAGGCATACGAAGTCGCCAGCGCCTTGGCGTTGGGCCCACACGACCGCGTGGGAAACTCGCTTCCGGTCAGCTTCGGTGCCGGCTTGAACACGTTGTTCGCGGGGTTGCTCAGCGGTGCCGCCGTGCACTGCCGCGACCCGAGGGCAGGTGTGCCCAGCAGCACCGTCGAGTGGACAGCCGCGCATTCCCTGACCACGCTGCACTGCTCGTCGTCGCTGCTGCGCGCAGTCGCCGCGGCCGATCACGGACCCACCGGGCGGGCCGTACCCACGCTGCGGTTGGTCATCACATACGGGGAATCCCTGCACGCCGACGATGCCGACGGTTTTCGGCGGCGATTCGACACCCGCGCCACGGTGGTCAACTGGTACGCGACCACCGAGGCCGGTGCCGTCGCCTACAGCGAATACCCGATCGAACGAGCGCTGCCGTCGGGCTTTCTCCCTGCGGGCAGACCCATCGCAGGCAAGCTGGTCGAAGTCGTGACCTCCGACGGTTCGTCGTGTGCACCGGACGTGATCGGCGAGATACGGGTGACGTCGAGCTGCTTGGCCGACGGCTACCTCGGCGGTGCCGGTCGGGATTCCCAGCGATTCGCCGCGCTCGGCGACGGTCTGTTCCGGTACCGCACCGGCGATCTGGGACGACTCGACGAACACGGGACGCTGCACCTGGCCGGCCGCATCGACGACGCCGTCAAGGTGCGCGGATACCTGGTGGAGCCGGCCGAGGTCGAGGCAGCACTGCGCGCCATGCCGGAGATCGGCGACGCAGCGGTGATCGGCAGGACCTCCGGCACCGACACCGACCTGGTTGCCTACGTGTGCTCGGCGCGTTCCGGTCGTCGACCCTCCGTGGGCGAGATCAGAGCGTCGCTGCGCCGGACGCTGCCGGAGTGGATGGTGCCCACCCACATCGTCGCGCTCGACGCGATGCCGCGCAACGAACGCGGCAAGCTCGACCGCGGCGCGCTGCCCGAGCCAGCCGATCGACGCGTCGAGCGCACCGCAGTCGGCCCGACCGAGTACATCGTGGCCGAGGCCGCGCGCACCGCGATCGGGCTGGACACCATCGGACGGGACGAGGATTTCCTGGCGCTGGGCGGAAACTCACTGACCACCACGGCCATGCTGGCCCAACTCCGCGAGAACCTGAAGATCGATCTGACACCGGAGGACGTGTTCGCGGCGACCACTGTTCGAGAATTGGCCGTGACAGTCGACGCCCGCCTCGAAGACGCGGCAACTGCGCGACGACGCACGGCCGGCGAACACGATGTGCTCGTGCCGCTGCGCACAGAGGGAAGCAAGGCCCCGATCTTCCTGATCGGCGGTGCAGGCGTCGGTGCGATGGCATTTCTGAATCTCGTCAAGCACATCGACGCCGACCGGCCGGTGTACGCCCTGCAGGCGCACGGCCGCGGCAAGCGCGGACGACCGGACCGGACCATCCGGCGAACTGCGAAACGCTACGTCGACGCCGTTCGCACAGTCCAGCCGGACGGCCCGTTCCACCTGGTCGGCCACTCGCTCGGCGGCTGGATAGCCATCGCGATGGCGGAGGAGATCCGAGACTCCGGCCTGGGGTCTCCCCACCTGCTGCTCCTCGACACGCGGCTGTTTCGGCACCTGCTGGACAGGTTGCCCGGCGGTACCGAGGTTCCGGCTGCCCCGCCGGCTCAGACGCGTGAAGAGGCGGGCTTCCACCTCGGCCGGATCGGCACCGCGGCCCTCTGGTTGCGTATGCAGTGCGCCGGATTGCTGCGGTACCCGACGACGATGGAGTGGTTGGTCTTCGCAAGTATCGGGTACGTGGCGTTGAACAAGCATGTGCCGACACCGTGGTCGGGTTCGATGACCGTGGTTCGCACAGCGGAGAACGTGAAAGATCTCCGGTCGTGGCAGACGGTCGGCCGTGGTGAGCTGACCTTCGTCGACATCTCCGGAGATCACGTCGACATGTTGCGTGAACCGATGGCCGAGCACTTGGCCGAGACGATCGCGAACACCTTCGACGAAGCGGGCGTCGCGCGCTGATCGACGGTCTGTCGTTGTGTGGGCTCAGCTTGTACGTTTGTGCCAACGGCTCACCGAGCCACGCGCCGATCCGGGCATCACACGACGAGGAGGTCGACCATGAGTTCATCGTACGAATTGCAGTCGGTAGAACTACACAAGGACGTCCTGCGATACGTGGACATGGGCGACGGCCCACCCGTGATTCTGGTGCACGGCCTGCTCGGATCGCATCGGTCCTGGGGCCCGCAGCTCGAGCGTCTGTCGCAGAAGTATCGCGTCATCGCTCCGGACCTGTTCGGGCACGGAGACTCCGACAAGCCGTCCGGCGACTACTCGCTGAGTTCGCACGCGGCCACCATTCGCGACCTGATGGACCACCTGAACATCGACTCCGCACCGATGGTCGGTCATTCTCTCGGCGGCGGCATCGCCATGCAGCTGACGTATCTCTTTCCCGAGCGAGTCGATCGCCTCGCGCTGGTCAGCAGTGGCGGCCTCGGTCCGGAGGTGAGCCTGGTGCTCAAGGCAGCGACGCTGCCCGGCAGTGAGCTGGTGTTGCCACTGCTCGCATCGGACTGGTTCCGTAGGAATACCGAAAGCGCGCTGGCGCAATTGGGCAAATGGGGTCTGCCGGTCAAGCCCGGTCCCAGCATGGCCGAGACCTGGAGGTCGTTCCGTTCGGTCGCAGACCGCTCCACCCGTGGAGCGTTCCTGGCGTCGACGCGGGCCGTGGTGGGCCCGCGGGGGCAGACCGTGAGCGCGAAGCAACATTTCGAAAAGTTCGAGTCGATTCCGTCGCTGCTGGTCTGGGGCGGCAAGGACCGGATGATTCCCGCCAAGCACGCCGACAACATTCGACGTGAAGTTCCCAACAGTCGCGTCGAGATCTTTCCCGACGCCGGCCATTTTCCCCAGCTCGACGAGCCGGACTTCTTCTTCCGCTTGCTCGACGAGTTCCTCGGTGCCAACGAGTCCGACAAGAGCGCGCCTGCGGCCATCACCCCGGCGGCTGTTCCGTTGCAGCACCCGTGAGCGTGACCCCGATGTTCCCGCTCGGCAGCGTGCTGCTCCCCGGTGAACGCCTACCACTGCACATCTTCGAGCCGCGCTACCGAGCTCTGGTCCACGACTGCCTGAAGCAGGACGATCCGAGCTTCGGTGTGGTCCTCATCGCGCGTGGGCACGAGGCCGGTGGCGGCGACGTCCGGCACGATGTGGCCACGACGGCACACATCATCGGTCACGAGTCCATCGGCGACGGCCGGTATCTGCTCGAATGCGTCGGCGGCGAACGGATCAGGATCGACGCCTGGCTGCCGGACGATCCGTACCCACAGGCCGACGTTCGAGCGTGGCCGGACGAAGAGACCGATGCGGTGATCGCCGACACCGAGTTCGACGCCACTTGGGCGCGGGTCGAGGATCTCTACGAGCTGATCGGTCGACTCGAATCGTCGGAAGTCGTTTCCACGCCCGGTGTTCCGGATTTCCTGGGCCTGCCGATCTCGGCCGCCGAGAAGATCTGGTCGCTGGCGGCACTGATTCCGATGGGTCAGTCCGATCGACTCGACATCCTGTCTGCACCGAACGCCAGAGCGCGCAAGACCGCACTCGACGACGCCATCGAGAACGTCACGGCGGTCGTGCAGTTCAGACTGCAACCCTGATACCGACGAGACAAGTCAGGCCCGACATCATCGATGTCGGGCCTGACTTGTGTAGTAGCGGGGACAGGATTTGAACCTGCGACCTCTGGGTTATGAGCCCAGCGAGCTACCGAGCTGCTCCACCCCGCGTCGGGTGTTCACCACGCTACATGCCATCTCGGCAGTCTCCCAATCGCCAGGTCAGCCGCACGCTCTACCGTTCAGGTATGCCCAACGCGCCGTCTCCAGTCCTGACCTTTCCGCACGCCGCCGTCGCGCAGATCACGCTGAGCAACCCGCCGGTCAACGCGCTGACCCGTCCGGCGACGCGGCGACTGCGCGCCGTCCTTCTCGAGTTGGCCGACGACGCCGCGATTCGGGCGGTCGTTCTCACCGGCGACCGGGTGTTCAGCGCCGGCTCGGACATTTCCGAGATGCCCGAGATGCAGGACCGCGGTGACGTGCTCGCCCGCAAGAGCATTCTCGAGAACGCGACCCTCGAGATGCTCGACGATCTGCCGCTGCCGACGGTCGCGGCAATCCACGGATTCGCGTTGGGCGGCGGCCTCGAGTTGGCGCTGTGCTGCGACCTCGTCGTCGCCGACGCGGGGGCTCGACTCGGACTCCCGGAAATCGACCTCGGTGTGATCCCCAGCAGCGGCGGGTCGATGCGCGCGCTGCGGCGGGTGGGTCAGGCGCTTGCCGCCGAACTGGTGTTGCTCGGCGAGCCGATCTCGGCCGAGACTGCACTGGAGTGGGGTCTGATCAATCGGGTCGCTCCACGCGGGCAGTCGTTGTCGGTGGCACTGGGCTTGGCGCAGACGCTGGCGCACAAGTCCCGTTCTGCTGTTCGAGCGAACAAGCGTGCCCTCGCTCTCACGTTCGGCGAGTCCCCTGGCCTACCGGCGCAACGGGCATTGCCGGTGTTCGAGGAGGCGTTCGAGTCGGCGGACGGCAGGGAGGGCGTGCGCGCCTTTCTCGCCAAGGAGTCACCCGAGTTCGGATAGGCGACGCTTGACCAGAATCGTTGCGCCGGTGACGATCTCCCATCCGATGATGGTGTAGACCGAGATGCGCTCGAAGGTTCCGCCGCCGAGGATTCCGGTATCGGCGAGAAACAGGGTCAGCCCCACCAGACCGGCCACTCCGGCAGTCGCACTGCCCACGGTGTACCAGCGCGGCGCGCCGACGCGGCCGCCGTACCGACCTGCCGCCAGCAACACCAGATTGCCGCCGACGATAGCCATGCCTGCACCCACCGCATGGGGCGTCGAAGCCCCGTCCACCGAGGCGTGGGCGAGCCCGACGACGATGCTGCCGACACCGTGCACAACGGAGGTGCCGGCGACGATCCACCGCGCCCGGCCCTCGAAGAGCACGGACAGTCCAAGCCCCGCCAGGACGAAGAACGTGCCGTCGACGACGAAGCCGGTGTTCATCACCGCGTGCAGCGGCGAGATGTCGGGGATTCCGAGATCGCTGATGTTGTTGCGGGCGTAGCTGTACGGCCGGTCCGTCCAACCGAGTGCGGCGACGGCTTCGGCGGCCAGATAGGTCACTCCACCGACGAGGAAGGCCCCGGCGGCCAGGACGGTCGTTCTCTTCACAGCTGCACGTCCACTCCCGGAGCCCCGATGGGTCATTTCGCAGGCTCCACTCCCGGAGCCCCGATACACCTGGCGTGTACCGATTGGTACAGTACCGGCTCATGAGCGATCGCCACGACGTGGTGCCGATACTCGCAGGGGTGTTCCGCGACCACGGGTTCGACGGTTCCTCCCTCGCGGTCATCAGCAAACAGACCGGCCTGGGGAAAGGCAGTCTCTACCACTACTTTCCGCGTGGAAAGCAGGAGATGGCCGAGGCCGTCCTCGACGACGTGGAGCAGCGGTTCCACCACAACGTGTTCGAGCCGTTGCGACACGGCACCGATGCCGCGTCGACGACGCACGAGATGTTCGAGCAGACCGCGCGATACTTCCGGTCCAATCGTCTGGTGTGCCTGTTCGGCGCATTCACACTCGGTCTCGAACGTGCTGTGTTCTCGGGCCGCGTCGCAGCCCATTTCACCCACTGGATCGACGCGCTCACCCCGGTACTGAGCCGCCTGGGACACGGCGAATCGGCAGCCGAACTGGCCGAGGAGATCGTGGCCGGAATTCAGGGCGCACTGGTGCTCTCACGCGCCTCGGACGATGCGACGCGGTTCGATCGACTGTTGACGCGCCTGGAAGCCTCGGCGGCGCGCGTGCCGGTGGGGGTGCACGTATGAATCCCAAGCCCGCACCCCAGCTGAAGACGTTCGGAATACGAGAACTGCTGCGACTCATCGTCATCGGCACGGTATTGGCGTACTTCCAAGTCGTCGCGATCGGCCGCTGGGTGCGCGCGCCACGGCGCGGGTGGCCGCTGCACGCCTCGGAGGCCGTCGTCGACGCCTTCTTCGTTCTCGGCCCCACCTTCGTCAAGGTCGGGCAGCTGATGGGATCCTCGCCCGGGCTGTTTCCCAAGGTCCTCGCCGACACCTGCCTGCGCTGCCTCGACGAAGTGCCACCGTTTCCCGGGTCGCAGGCACGAGCGGTGATCGAGGCCGATCTGGGCCGCGGAATCGACGACCTGTTCTCCTCGTTCGACGACGTGCCGCTCTCGTCCGCCTCGGTCGCTCAGGTGCATCTGTGCGTGCGCCGTGACGACGGCCGCGAAGTGGTCATGAAGGTACAGCGGCGAGGCATCTATCACCGCATGAAGATCGACCTTCGTATCGCGTACCTCATCGCCCGCGGACTGGAGAAGTTCATTCCGTTCTTCGCCACGGCCAACGCGTCGGCGATCATCGTCGACCTGCACGCCGCCACCTTCGCCGAACTCGACAGCGCCGTGGAAGCGAAGCGTCAGGCCAGCTTTCGCGCGGCCATCGGCGCGTTCGGCGACAACGCCCACGTCACCGCGCCCGAGGTGTTCCTGGACTACTGCGGCGGCCGCGTCATCTGTATGGAACGCATGCACGGCTCCCCACTCGACCGCTACGAGCCAGGGGAGCAGTCCGAGCTCATCGTCCGCCGCGCCGCCAAGGTCTGGATGGAAGCCCTTGTGCTGCACGGTCTCTTCCACGGCGACGTGCATGCGGGCAACGTGTGGGTGCTCGACGACGGCAGGGTGGCATTCCTCGACTTCGGAGTCATGGGCGAGGTGGACGAGCAGTGGCGCGCACTGCTGCTCGATCTGTTTCACGCCACCGTGATCGACGGCGACTTCACCCGACTGGCCGGTACCGTCAAGCGGCTGGGAATCGTTGCGCCGCAGATGGGTTCGGACGCCGAGGTCGGGGCGATCCTGCAGTCGGTGTTCGCTCCGATGCTCTCGGCAACGCTCGCGCACTTCAGCCTGGCCGACTTCATTCGAGCGCTGGTGAACATGGGCAAGCAGTACAAGACGTCGAGCCCGGAGGAATTGATCCTGGTGGCCAAGCAACTCGGCTACTTCGAGAGATACGCCATCGAACTGGCCCCGAACTGGGCCCTGGGTACCGACCCGTTCGTGTTCAAGAACGTCTTTCCCGCCGAGATCGCGGCACTGGCCGAGGCGAGGGGTGTCGAGCTACCGGAATGAGCCGGCAGCTCGACACAGCATCACCGAGTGAAGTCGAGCACCACTTTGCCTGCCGCAGTGCGGTTCTCCAGCGAGGCAATGGCAGCAGCAGCATCGGAAGCCGGGAACACCGACGGCTCCGGCGCACCGAGCGATCCATCGGCGAGGAGCGGTTCGATCTCGGCCCACTGAGTGGCGAGGTAACCCGGGCGCGTCATCCACCAGGCACCCCAACCGACGCCGACGACGTCGACGTTGTTGAGCAGCAGTCGATTGACCTTGACCGTCGGGATCTCACCACCGGTGAAGCCCAGCACCAGGATTCGGCCCGAGGGTGCGAGCGAGCGAATGCTGTCGGTGAACCGGTCACCACCCACCGGATCGACGACGACGTCGACGCCACGGCCGCCGGTCAGCTCCTTCACCGCGTCCTTCCAGCCGTCGACGAGAACGACGTCGGTGGCTCCGGCGGATCGTGCGATGTCGGCCTTGGCCTCCGAGCTCACCACAGCAATCACCCGAGATGCCCCGAGTACCGGAGCCATTCGCAGCGCGGAGGTTCCGATGCCCCCTGCTGCGCCGTGCACCAGAACCGTCTCGCCCGGTGCCAACCGGCCACGTTCCCGGAGCGCGAAGTGCACCGTCAGATCGTTGAACAACAACCCAGCCCCTGCGGAGAGCGACACCGACTCCGGCAGCGCGAACACCGTGTCCGGGGATACGACGGCGACCTCGGCCATACCGTCGCTCAGTCCTGTCAAGGCCGCTACTCGATCACCTGCGGAGAAGCCGGACTCCGGCGGAGCCGACCGAACGATGCCGGCGATCTCGCTGCCGGGGACGAACGGCAACTCGGGCTTGTACTGGTAGAGCCCGCGAGTGAGCAACGCATCGGGAAAAGCGACCCCGGCGGCATGGACCTCGATGACCACCGACCCGTCGCGCGCAGCAGGCTCGTCGATGTCCACCACACTCACCGAGTCGGGTCCGTCGAGGCTGGAGATCTGTACCGCGCGCATGAGTTGTCCTCTCGGTCGGGATCGTTCCCTGCACGCCACCGTACAAAACTGCAGCAATCACCGTCGCTACCGGCATCCACTCCTGCCTGCTGGGTCGTTCCGCAGGCTCCACTCCTGGTGGTGTGCTCCAATCGAAGGATGAACACCACTCCCCTCACCGTCGTCCGTCCCGACGGGGATGCCCGCGGCGGCGTCATCGTCATCCAGGAAGCCTTCGGCGTCACCGATCACATCGTCGACGTCTGCAACCGCCTCGCCGCCGCCGGTTGGGTCGCGGTCGCACCGCACCTGTTCCACCGGCAGGAGGGTGTGACCGTGTTGTCGTACTCGGACATGGATTCGGCGATGGCGGCAATCGGGCGGCTGCAGGCGGACGAGGTGGACTCCGACGTGGACGCGGCGGCGAGTGCGCTCGCCGAGCTCGGATTCGAGCCCTCGTCCATCGCGATCGTCGGCTTCTGCATGGGCGGCACCGTCGCGTTCCACACCGCTGTTCGACGGCAACTCGGTGCGGCAGCGACGTTCTACGGCGGCGGAATCGCCAAGGGCCGCTTCGGTTACCCCGCAATGGCGTCGGTGGGCGACGCACTGCAGACGCCCTGGCACGGATTCTTCGGGGATCTGGACGAGGGCATCCCCGTTCAGGAAGTCGAGACGCTGCGCGAGATCACCGCGACGGCGCCGGTCGACACGGAGATCACCCGCTACGAGCACGGCAAGCACGGATTCCACTGCAACGACCGCCCCGCCGTGTTCGACGCCGACGCCGCCGCCGACGCCTGGGGCAAGACGCTCGAGTGGTTCGACGCCCATGTCGCGCGCTGAGCCGCCCCGCTCCGGCGCCGAACTCGCAGACGAGACCGAAGGCATCGTCGCATTCTGGACCGAACTGTCGCTGCCGGGACTGTTCGACGTCCACACGCACTTCATGCCGAAGAACGTGATGGACAAGGTGTGGAGTTACTTCGACAGCGCCGGGCCGCTGACCGGCAGCGTCTGGCCCATCTCCTACCGGTTCGCCGAAGAGCAACGGCTCGAGGTCATTCGGGGGTTCGGAGTCCGGCACTTCACGTCGATGATCTACCCGCACAAGCCGGCGATGGCAGCCTGGCTCAATTCCTGGGCAGCAGATTTCGCGGCGCGCACCCCCGACTGCCTGCACACCGCCACCTTCTACCCCGAGGACGGTGCCACCGAGTACGTCGAGCAGGCGTTGACGAGCGGTGCCCGAATCTTCAAGTCGCACATTCAGGTCGGGAACTATTCACCGAACGATCCCCTGCTCGACGGCGTCTGGGGCGCACTCTCGGACGCGCAGGCGCCCGTGGTGATCCACTGCGGATCCGGTCCGGCACCCGGCACCCATACCGGCCCGGAGCCGATTGCGGCACTGCTGCAACGGTTTCCCGAGCTCCCGTTGATCATCGCGCACATGGGGATGCCGGAGTACGGCGACTTCCTCGATCTGGCCGATCGCTACCGGAACGTGCGGCTGGACACCACGATGTCGTTCACCGACTTCTCCGAGGCGAGCGCACCGTTTCCGAAACACGAACTGCCCCGGCTGGTCGACCTGCAGGATCGCATTCTGTTCGGCAGCGACTATCCGAACATCCCGTACCCGTATCTGCATGCCCTGCAGGCGGTGCGCCGACTCGACCTGGGAGACGACTGGGTTCGTGCAGTGTGCTGGGGGAACGGAGCCGCGCTGTTCGGCTAGAGAGGTTCTCTAGACCCAGAACTCGGCAATACGCTCGGCGATGGCATTGCCCTGCGCTCGTCCGGCGACGGCCGCAGCCGATCGGACCGCGATGTCGGTGGCATCGGGGCCGATCGCGGCTGCCGAATCTGCATCGGGGGCAATCACTTCCACCTTCGAGCCGCCCTTGATCAGCCGCTCACGTTCGATGTCGAACGGATCGTGCTCCAGGTCGAGTGCACCGACTCTGAACACCAGTACCTTCTCGAAACCGACTGCCAGATCCGCATTTTCGCTGGCGCGGATACCACCGTCGACGTAACGATGATCACCGATCGTCACCGGCGGCCACATTCCCGGGATGGCGCAGCTCGCGGCCACCGCATCGACCAACTGAACGCCCGAGCCACGATCGAGAACCCGATGACGACCGCTCACCGCGTCGACCGTGACGATACGCAGATCGCGGTTCGGCCAGGAGTGCGACGGTAACCGTCGTTCGATGATGGCCCTGCGCTCACGCTCGCTGATCGTCGAGGCCGACAGCGCCTCGGTGCCGATACGCCTGCGCGTGTCGATGGCACTGCCGTCGGAGTTCTGGGCAGCCCGAGCCAACATGGAGACCAGTTCGTCGATGGTCGCCTCGGCATGCGGTTCGTGGTCCTGCTTCGCTTCGTCTGCCTGCCGCTCGAACAGCTCGGTCAAGGCGGCTCCGCTCGAGATCTGGGCTGCGACCGAGGACCCGGCCGAGGTCCCCAACAGCATCTCGGCGTCGCTGACGTCGGCTCCGGCTTCTGCCAATCCCAGTAGGACACCCGTCTGCCACGCAATGCCTGCGACTCCGCCGCCGCCCAATACGAGTGCTCGCCTGGTCATGGTCGTACCCCTTCTTCGAAAAGATCCGTCAGGAACTTACAGCGCCGGTGTGTACACGTGGACGCAGCCAGTCGATGAGATCGTCGAGTACGCGCTCCTTCTCCGGTTCGTTGAACACTTCGTGGAACAGCCCGTCGTACGTTTTCAGGGTCAGGTCGTCGGATCCGGCGAGTTCGGCGATGAGCTCGCTGCCCGAGACGTCGGCCAAGCGGTCCGCCGTCCCGTGCTGGAGCAGCACGGGAATCTTCAGCGACGGCAGGCGAGCAGGGAACGTGTCCCCGACGCCCAGCATCGCCGCGGCAAGGCCCGCCGAGACGCTGCCGTGGTAGCCCAACGGGTCGGCGACATAGGCGTCGACGACGTCCTTGTCGCGAGAGACGAGAGTGGGATCGAGCTTGAGCACCGGGGCGGCCGGTACGAAGCGTCCGAGGAGCTTACCGACCGCCACCAGGGCTTTCGGTTGCCCGACGCTGGGGACGACGGCAGGGCCGGACAGCATCAGACCGTCGAGATCGGCCTGATGGTCGAGGGCGTAGGACAGTGCGATGGCACCGCCCATGCTGTGGCCGAGCAGGAAGGTGCGCTGATTCGGATGCTCGGCAGCTGCGATGCCGAACAGCGTGTGCAGGTCGTCGGTGAAGTCGGACCACTTGTCCACTGACACCCGTTTGCCACCGGATCGCCCGTGTCCGCGGTGGTCGGGCGCGTAGACGACGAGGCCGAGCGAGCCAAGCCGTTCGATGACGTGCCGGTACCGGCCCGCGTGCTCGGCCAGGCCGTGGGCGAGCACCACAATCCCGGTCGACGTGGTCTCGGGGGTCCAGACGTCGTAGACGATTCGGGTTCCGTGAACTCCGACGAACGACGACTCGACATGCTTCATCCGGTCACCGTACAAGGGCAGCGGGGCGTTCGACGGCCCATCGGAGAACCTGCAAAATTTGCTTGGGTAACTATCCTGGTGGAACGGGCGATGTAGTTGTGACACGCCACTACCGTTTGTCCCCGCACCTCGGGGCACGGCACCGACCAGGACTCAGGAGTGAAGAATCCAGAATGCGTGATGAGTCCGCCACGAGCACGTCGCCGCGGTGGCGCGACCCCAAACGCTACCTGTGGCCGCTGGGGCTGACGATTCCTCTCAGCCCGTTCCTGGCCTGGGGGCTGGTGACCCTTCTCGGGCCCGGTGCGTTCTGGACCCTCGGCCTGATGATCATGGGTGTCGCACTGCCACTGGTGGACAGATTCGCCGGAGTGGACCGCAGCAATCCCCCGGACGAGGCGATCGCCGCGCTGGAGAAGGATCCGTACTACCGCTGGTGCGTCTACCTGTTCCTGCCGTTGCAGTACGCGGGACTCGTTGCGGCCTGCTATCTCTGGGCGCACGGCCCGCTGGGAGTTCCGGAGCGGATCGGCCTGGCCATCACCGTCGGCATCGTCGGTGGGGTCGGCATCAACGCCGCGCACGAGCTGGGCCACAAGCGTGAGCGTCTGGAGCGATGGCTGTCGAAGGTGACACTGGCACAGTCCCTGTACGGCCACTTCTACGTCGAGCACAATCACGGCCACCACCTCCGCGTCGCCACCCCGGAGGATCCGGCGTCGGCAAAGTTCGGCGAGTCGTTCTGGAAGTTTTTGCCGCGCACGATCGTGCACGGCCTGCGCTCGGCCTGGGAGCTCGAGACTCGACGCCTCGCCCGCCAGGGCCTGTCTCCCTGGTCGTACCGAAACAACCTGTTCAATGCCGCGGCCATGAGCGTTGTGCTGTTCGGCGTGCTGATCGCCGTCTTCGGTGTGGTGACCGTGCCGTATCTGTTCCTGCAGGCTGCGATCGCGATCGTCCTCTACGAGGCAGCCAACTACCTCGAGCACTACGGGCTGCTGCGGCAGAAGCGCAAGAGCGGTCGATACGGCAAACCGACCCACCGCGACAGCTGGAACAGCGATCACCTGTGGAGCAACCTGTTTCTGTACCACCTGCAACGGCACAGCGACCATCACGCGAATCCGGTGCGCCGCTACCAGGCACTGCGCACCGTCGACGAGTCCCCGCAGCTACCGGCCGGATATGCAGTGATGATCTTCTGCGCGCTGGTTCCGCCGTTGTGGCGCAAGGTGATGGATCAGCGACTGATCGACTTCTACGACGGCGACGCCGAGCTCGTCAACGTCGACCACTCCGACCCCAAGGCAGTGCGGAAACTCGAGCAACTGTGCGTCGAGCGCGCTGAGGCGTAGTGAGAGTTCACACCGCCGCAGGTTCGTCGGTCTGTGCCCGCAGGTAGCGACCGAAGTGCGGCACCGTGAACGCGATGGTTCCGCGCTCGGCCGAGTAGATCAGGCCCTTCTTGATCAGTCCGTCGCGAGCGGGAGACAGCGATGCAGGCTTGCGCTTCAGCTCGGTGGCCACGGCCGAGGTCGGCACCGAGCCGTCGTCCACGGACAGTTCGGCCATCGCACGCATGTATTCACGCTCGGCAGGCGTCGCACGCTCGTAGCGAGAACCGAAGAATCCGACGGCCAGTTCCTCCTCCGCCGTCGGAGCGGCGACGCGCACGTCCTCGACGGTGATCGGGGTGTCGGCCGCGAGATCCCACGTCGCCTTGCCGTAGGCCTGGACGAAATACGGGTAGCCGTCGGCGGCCGCATACAGCGCGTCGAGCGCGTCGGGGGTGAATTCGACGTCCTCGCGGTCGGCCGGAGCGATCAACGCCAGGTCGGCCGCGGCTCGCTCGAGTCGACCGATCCGGTGGTAACTGAACAGGCGCTCGGAGTAGCTCTTGGATGCCGACAACACCGCAGGTAGGTGTGGCAGGCCGGCCCCGACGATGATCAGCGGCGCGGTGTCCTGACTGAGCTCATGGCACGCCGCACACAACGCGGAGATGTCCGCGGCACCCAGATCCTGCATCTCGTCGATGAAGATGGCGATGCCCACGCCCACGTCGCCGGCCAGCGCGGAGGCGTCGAGCAGCAGTTCCACGAGGTCGATCTCGATGTCGCCGGAGTCGGCGCGGCCGGTCTTCGCCGGGACGTCGATGCCGGGCTGCCACCGCTCCCGCATGCCCTTGTCCGCGGTGGCGCGTAGGGCGAAGGCCTTGAGGACGCCGAGGAATTCGTCGACGCGTTCGGGATCGCGATGCGATGCCGCGATCCCGCGGACCGCCATGTGCAGCGCCGACGACAGCGGTCGACGCAGTTCCTGGTCCGGCCGAGCCTCGATCTTGCCGGTGCCCCAGCCGCGGGCGATCGCCGCGGATCGGAGTTGGTTGAGCAACACCGTCTTCCCGACGCCTCGCAGCCCGGTGAGAACGACGCTGCGTTCCGGCCTGCCGCGGGTGATGCGTTCGAGTACGACGTCGAAGGCGTCGAGCTGCTTCTTTCGGCCTGCGAGCTCGGGTGGGCGCTGGCCGGCGCCGGGGGCGTAGGGGTTACGCACGGGGTCCATGGGGCCAAAGTTACAACGAATCGTGCGATATATGCGGACATCTAGTTCGTGTCCTAGAGATCTGTATTCACTCGATACTTGCGCGCGGCTGCGACGGAGGACTACTTTCTGGGGTGTGAAGCGCATTCTCGTAGTACGCCGCCGTAGCGGGGTCTGATTCGGACCGACCCCTCGCTGCGGGTCGTCGTGCTCTCTCGGTCCTCCCTTCACATTCGCCAGGACCACCCTCATGAATGCATTTGCTTCCACTCTCGCCACAGATCCGTTCCACGCCCGTTTCGGTTGCGCCCTGCCGCGCACGATGCGCGACGAGATCACCTGGCAACACATGTCGTGGACGAACTTCACCGACCGCTTCTCGCCCAGCACCGGGCCTCTTCGACTGGGGTCATGGACCGGGACCAAGTCGACGGGTTGCAGGATCGAGTTCGACGCGACCTTCGGCGTCGGCGATACGATCATCGCCTGTGCGGCAACGACTTACGGGCCGATCGAGGCATTGACGTCGATGCTCCACGACGCCGGATTCCGCATCGAGATCCTCTCGTTCCACCAGCAGATCATCGGCGACGAGACCGCCACCTTCGTCCTCGCCGAGCACGACGGTCGCCGCGAATGGTCGATGGGCATGGATCCCGACGCACACCTGTCGGCCGTGCGAGCCGTCATCGCCGGAGCGAACATTCTGCATCGCTAGCGGACACGACGCCACGTCCTGCATCGGTAGCGCTTTCTTCGACGGTCTAGCGCGTATGCAAGACAGGCGAAGACTTTCCTAGGGCATCTCGATCGTCTCGGCGCGGCGCACCTCGGCCAGTGCGTACCGCAGATAGGTCTCGGCTCGGCCACGGCGCACCGCGAGCAGGTCTGCGACCACCAGCAACGCGTGCGCCGGACGCGGCCTCACTCGCGACTGCTCTTCGATGTCGGACACCCCCAGCGCTCCGGTGAGCACCTCGACGAACCCGTCGATGTCCAGGTTCGGCAGCCAGTCCGCTCCTCGTACGGTTCGGCCGAGGACCTCCTGGACGTTCTCGCCGGTCAATCCGTCGCTGTATACCTCTTCGAGCAACGTGCGTACCATCTCGGCATGCACGTGCCCGGCCTTTGCCGAGTCCGAGCGGCCCAACGATTCGACGGCATCGTCGAACGCCACCGAATTCTGCAAGGCGACAGCAGCCAGCGCATCATTCGTGGCATCAGCGATGCGCCGAACTTCGGCGGGCCATTCGGCAGGCCAGGTGACGGGCATCCGACTCGGGGGAGTCGACACGGGGGAGGAGTCGGTCATGACAGAAGTGTCTCATCGGATACCGTCACGGTTCCCTTTATCTGTTACCGGTGTTTATACTAAGTCTCGCACTGTGGCACCGGCCACACCTGCGAACGTGGAGGAGGTGGCTCGATGAGCGAACGGAAGATCGTCGCATCGGATCCCGGTGAAGTGATGCTGCAAGCCAGAAACGTCAAGTTCGACTGGAGCGATCTGCCGATGCACTGGGTGCCGGGCGATCCGTACACCACGCACGTACTCAACGTGCTGCATCTGCTGCTGCCCGCCGGCGAGCACTGGTTCGTCGACACGTTCAAGGAAGCCCTGCCGTACATCGACGACGAGAAGCTGCGCGACGACGTCATCGGCTTCATCGGCCAGGAAGCCGTGCACGCCGAGGCACACACCGGCGTACTCGTGCATCTCCAGGCCAAAGGACTCGACCCGACTCCGTTCACCGACCAGATGGAGTGGGCCTTCGGCAAGGTCCTCGGCTCCGATTCGGTGACCAGCCTTCGATCGAAGAACAACCTGGTCGAACGCTTGGCTCTGATCGCCGCGATCGAGCACGTGACGGCATTTCTCGGTGACTGGGTACTCAACGCCGACGGTCTCGACCGCGCGGGCATCCACCCCACCATGCTCGATCTGCTGCGCTGGCACGGTGCCGAGGAAGTAGAGCACCGCTCGGTCGCCTACGACACGCTGCGATACTTCGACAAGCGCGAGGTTCGCCGGTTGCGTACGTTCGTCGTGGTCGTGCCGTTGATGGCCTACATCTGGATGCGCGGGATCATCTTCCTGATGAAGAACGACCCGGAGCTGCAGTCGGCACCGAAGTCCGTCCGCAAGCCGCGCTCGGCACTGTGGCGGAAGTCGGTCAAACGCGGCACCCTTCCCGCGCTGACGCACGTCGGTCGCAGCATGTCGCGCTACCTCAAGAAGTCGTATCACCCCAGCCAGGAAGGCTCCACAGCTCAGGCCGTCCGGTACCTTGCGTCCTCGCCGGCCGCTCAGGCTGCAGCGAGGTGAAGCTGTCTTCACGGCGCGTCCCGCGGCTGCTCCCCAAGGATGCTCCGCCGGACCTGCGCGGGCGTGGGCGTCCGGATCGCTCGATGCAGCTGCTCGGTACGTTTCTCAACGGGTACATGCAGGCGGCGGCCGGAGCGGAGTACAACGACGCCGTCGCCGGCCACAACCCCGATTCGGCGTTGAAGTTGGTCGTCACCGAACGCGAGATCGTCGCCGAGGACAACGATGTTGCAGCCCTCACCCTTGCGTCGCCGACGGGTGCACAGCTGCCCATCTGGCATCCGGGCTGTCATCTCGATCTGCACCTGCCCTCGGGCCGTCGCCGGCAGTACTCACTGTGCGGAAATCCCTCCGATCGCAGCTCCTATCGCATCGCGGTGCGCCGAATCCCGACCGGCGCAGGCGGATCCATCGAAATGCACGGACTGCAACCCGGCACCGAGGTCACCGTCCGTGGCCCCCGCAACGGATTCCCTTTCGTCGGCGACGGCAGCGCACTGTTCATCGCCGGCGGTATCGGGATCACTCCCATCATCGCGATGGTCCGCGCCGCAAGAATTCTCGGCATGGACTGGCAATTCGTGTACTGCGGTCGATCACGCGACACGATGCCCTTTCTCGACGAGATCGAGAGCTGGGAATCGGACCGGGTGTTCGTCCGGACCGACGACGTGCACGGGTACCCCACCGAGGGCGAATTGCTCGAGCGCGCACCCGCAGGCGGTGCCGTCTACTGCTGCGGCCCCACCCCCATGCTCGACGCAGTCCGCCGCGACTTTCGCCAATGCCCATCCACCGCACTGCATTTCGAGCGATTCGGTCCGCCGCCGATTCTCGACGGCACGCCGTTCGAGGTGCAGTTGATCAGCACGGGCGCTGTGCTCGACGTCGCCGCCGACGCCTCCGTGCTGACGGCGGTCAAGGAGCAGAAACCCAACGTCGCGTACTCGTGCCAGCAGGGCTTCTGCGGTACCTGCAAGGTCCGGGTGCTCTCCGGTGAGCCCGAGCACCTGGAAAACAGACTGACGCCGGAAGAGCAGCGCGATCACATGCTCATCTGCGTTTCACGCGCACGCAGCGGGCGTCTCGTACTCGATCTATAGAACGGAAAACTGTTGAGCAGCAACGCGGTTCGTACCACGGTCATCAACGAGGGAATCCGGCTGGCGGTGTTCGAGAGCGGCAATCCCGACGGCGATCCCATCGTCCTCGTGCACGGCTGGCCCGATACTCACGAGCTGTGGAGCCACATCGTGCCGCAGCTCGAGGACCGCTTCCGGGTGATCAGCTACGACTCCCGCGGCGCAGGCGAGAGCTCGGTCCCCGCGGAGCAGTCGGCGTACAAGCTGGCCCGGCTCGCCTCGGATTTCTATGCCGTCGCCGACGCCGTCAGCCCCGACGCCCCGGTGCACGTGCTCGCCCACGACTGGGGTGCCGTCGAGGTATGGGAGGCCGCAGCCCAGCCCCAGGCGAAGGACCGAATTCGTTCGTACACATCGATTTCCGGGCCGAACCTCGATCACCTCGGCAAGTGGTCGCAGTCGCGCCTGCGCAAACCCACCCTCACCGGCATCAAGCAGGTGCTCGCCCAGGTACGCGCGTCGTGGTACACCGTCACCTTCCACATCCCCGGCCTGTCCACGTTGCGCATCAAGCGGCAGTTCGCCAAGGGGTGGCCGGCGTTCCTCCAGGAGTTCTCGGGCGTCGATCCGAAGCTCGTCACCCAGAACCCCACATTGTGGTCGGATGCCACCAACGGCACCAAACTCTACCGGGCCAACATCATTCCGCTCCTGGGCAATCCACGTGAGCGGTACATCGACATCCCCGTGCACCTCATCGTCAACACCGAGGACGTCGCGGTGCGTCCGTACCACTACGACGACACCGGCAAGTGGGTGAAGAACCTCACGCGCAACGACATTCCGGCGGGACACTGGTCGCCGATCTCCCATGCCGACGACATCGCAAGACTGACGAGGGAATTCATCGACTCGCTGGACTGATGTTCACGAATCACCCGGCCAGGTGCCCGCGTAGCGTCGACGCGGTGTAGTCGGCGCGAAACACACCGCGCCGCTGCAGGATCGGCACCACCTGATCGACGAAGTCCGCCAATGAGTCCGGGTAGCGCGGACACATCAGATTGAAGCCGTCGGCACCGCGGCCGATCCACGACTGCATCTCGTCGGCGATGGACTCCGGCGTGCCGATCATCGTCGCGTGGCCGCCGCCCGCAGCGAGGGTGCCGAGCAACTCCCGCACAGTCGGGGCGTCCTTCTCGATGATCCGCAGGATCGTCTCGTAGCGACCCTGCGGTCCGGCGAACTCGGCCGCCGGAGGCAGGGACGGTACCGGCGCGTCGAGTTCCCAGGCAGCACAGTCCTGTCCGGTGAACGTCGACAGCATCGCCAGTGACTGCTCCGTGGGCAGCAGCTCATCGAGTTCGGCCTTCTTGCGGCGAGCCTCGTCCATGGTCGACCCGATGTACGTCACCAAACCCGGCATGATGCCCACTGTCGCGCTGTCGCGGCCCGCATGCCGGATTCTCGCCTTCACGTCGTTGTAATAGCTCTGCGCTGCAACGAGATCGTAGGCAACGGCATAGATCGCCTCGGCGTACTTCGCGGCCAGATCCCGGCCCGGGCCCGACGCGCCGGCCTGAAACAGCACCGGCTTCCCCTGCGGCGACCGCGGCACCGTCAGCGGGCCGTCGACCCGAAAGTGTTTGCCGTCGTGGTCGATCGAGTGCACCTTCGCCGGATCGGCGTAGTGTCCGCTTCGATCGAGCGTCAACGCGTCGGCATCCCACGAATCCCACAGCGCCCGAGCCGTATCCACGAACTCCTCGGCGCGGGCATATCGCTCCTCACGAGCCGGGATGACGTCCATCCCGTGGTTGCGTGCTTCGGCGTCGAACATGGAGGTGACGACGTTCCAACCAGCACGGCCGCCACTGATGTGATCGAGCGACGCCAACATGCGTGCAGCGTGGAACGGTGTGTAGAACGTCGACGAGACCGTGGTGACGAGGCCGATGTGCGTGGTGGCCCGCGCCATGGCGGACAGCGCGGTGATCGGTTCGAGGAACCAGGTGCCTGCCCCGGCCGGGTCGCGTACCGAATGACCGTCGGCGAAGAACACCGCATCGAACTTGCCCCGCTCGGCGAGCCGCGCGAGTTCCTCGTAGTACGAGATATCGCCCAAGTCCTCCACTCGCGAATCGGGGTGACGCCACGCCGCGCTGTGGTGGCCGCAACCGTAGAGAAAAGCGTTGAGATGCATGTCAGTCCTTGACCAGGCCACCGTCGACGACGAGATTCTGGCCGGTCACCGACCGCGCCCACGGCGAGGCGAAGAACAGCAGAGCGTCGGCGAATTCCTCGGGGGTGGTGACGCGTTGCAGCGGGGTCGAGGCGGCGATGAAATCGAACACCTCGGCCGGGGTCGCGGAGCTGGCGTCGGTGGTGCGGAGCAGTCCACCCGAGACCATGTTGACGGTGATGTTGTCTGCGCCCAGATCGGCGGACAGAGTGCGGGTCAGCGAGAGCAGCGCCGCCTTGGAGGCCGTGTAGTCGTGGTACGGGACTACTGGATTCTGGAACAAGTTGGTGCCCACGTTGATGATTCGTCCGAACCCCGCCTCGCGCATGCCCGGCAGTGCGGCCTGGGTGGTCAACAACGCCGCGCGGACGCTGCCGCGCAGTTGAGCGTCGAAACGCTCCCAGGTGATCGTGTCGGCTTTGGGCCGTGCGTCTCCGTCGAACGAGAAATCGGCCAGCGCGTTGTTGACGACGGTGGTGATCGGGGTGCCGAAATGCTCACGCGCGGTATCGAACAGCGCGGCCACCGCGGCGTCGTCGGTGACATCACCCTGGACCGCGATCGCGTTCTCACCGAGTCGGTTCGCCAGCGCTTCGGCGGCATCTTTGCTGTTGCGGTAGTCGATCACCACTCGGGCACCCTGGCCGGCGAACGCCGCGGCGATCGCTGCTCCCAGTCCGCGTCCACCGCCGGTGACCAACACTGTCTGCTCGTCGAATTTCATGCGCCTCGCCTCTCGTTCGAGGTCGGGACCGTCACGAGGGGACAGGAATACCGCAACGCCACGACATTCCCTTCGCTGGTCCTAACCAGATCAGGTTCGACGGGTGTGTTCTCAGCCCTGACGGGCACCCCGTGTCGCGGTCGACTGTACCTGTAGCGGTTTCTCGCCGTGTCTTGTTTTCACGCTAGAGAAGCAAATGGAACCGAATACACGCGTTCAGCCGATCACGGCCCAGCCGTGCGGCGGGACGCTCACCCGCCCGTCGTGCAGATCCGCTTCGCCTGCGAGCACCTCGTCGCCTTGAACCGGGTAGTCGATGGCGTCGTCACCGAGGTTGAGCGCGACCGTCAGCGATTCGCCGTCGGCGTGCGCGCGATAGAGCAGTGCGGTGTTGGTGAGTTCGAGCGTCTCGGTGCGCGCGGAGTACAGCCACGGATTGCGACGCCGAAGTGCGATCAGCTCCTGATGCACTCGGTAGACCGGCCAACCGTACGGAGCGAGATTCTCGGACGTGTCGGGGTACTCCGGACGCACCTCGTCATCACCGCCGACTCGATCCTCCTTGATTCCGCGAAACGCCTGCTCGTCGCCGTAGTAGATCATCGGCATACCGCCCACGGTGAACAGAACCACCAAGGCGTGCAGCAGATGTCGCTCGTCCTCGATGACGCTGGCGATGCGGTTGACGTCGTGATTTCCGACGAACGTGGCGGGCACGAAGGCGTCGAGCCAGCCGTTGTGACGCTCGAGCGCATGGGAGAGCTCGAAGAAGTTGAGCTCGCTCAGACCGCTCCAGACGGCCTTCCACAGCTCGTACTGAGTGACCGAGTCCAGCGTGGAGGCCGAGACGATTCGGTCGTAGTCGCCGTGAATGACCTCGCCGAGAAAGTATGCGTCCGGGTGCTTTTCCCGAACCTTCGGCAACACCGCGGCCCAGAAACGCGGCGATACCGCATAGGCCGCGTCCAGCCTCCAGGCGTCGACGCCTCGCTCGAGCCAGTGCGACAGGACATCCACGACGTACTGCTGCACATCCGGGCTCTCGTGATCGAGTGCGACCAGTTCGTCGTGGCCCTCGAAGTTGCGATGCGTCGGCTTTTCACCGGACCAATCGAGGTGGAACCACCCCGCGGCCTCGGAGTCCGCACCCTCGGTCAGCGCTTCCTGAAACTTCGGAAAACTCTGCGCCACATGGTTGAAGACGCCGTCGAACATGATCTTCAGACCGCGGGAGTGCGCCGCGGCGATCAGGGAGTCGATATCTTCGTCGGTGCCGAGCCTGCCGTCGATGTGGAAATAGTCGACAGTGTCGTATCCGTGCTTCTCGGACTCGAAGATCGGACCGAGGGCGATGCCCGACGCACCGAGTTCGAGTGCGTAGTCGAGCCAGTTCTCGATTCTGTTCAGCCGGTGCAGATCCGCCTGAGATTCACCGTCCCAGCCGTGCACCGGCGCACCGGTGAAGCCGAGCGGGTACAGGTGCCACCAGATGGCGTGCTTCGTCCACTCCATCAGGACTCCATGATCGAGTCGCGGCCCAGTTCGCCTGCGCCGGTATGGCCGGACAGGCTGGTCACCAGGTCGAATTCGGCCAGCAGACAACGTAATACGTGCGCGACGCCCTCCTGACCACCGAGCGCCAGGCCGTAGAGGAACGGTCGGCCGAGCAGCACCCCATCGGCTCCCAGAGCAAGAGCCTTGGCCATGTCGGCTCCGGTGCGTACTCCGGAGTCGAACAGGACTGTCAATTCATCGCCCACCGCCTCTACGATGGACGGCAACGCGTCGAGTGACGCTCTGGCCCCGTCGATCTGCCGGCCGCCGTGGTTGGAGACGACGATGCCGTCGACCCCGTGCGCGGCCGCCTCTCGGGCGTCGCCCACGGTGCAGATTCCCTTGAGCACGATCGGCCCACTCCAGTGCTCCCGGAGGAACGCCAGATTCTTCCACGACAGACCGGGGTTGGGAAACATCTGCGCCCAATGCATAGCGGCGGCAACGGGATTCTCCTCGACCGGCTGCCCCAGGCCGGCCTGGAACGCCGGGTCGCTCAGGTAGTTCTCGATGCCGAGGTTGGCCAGGAACGGCAGGTAACCGCGGTCCAGATCGGCGGGCCGCCAGCCCAGCAGCGTCGTGTCGAGCGTCAGCACCAGCGCGCTGAATCCGGAATCCTTCGCACGCTGCAGGAAGCTCAGCAACACCGATTCGTCCGTCGGCCAGTAGAGCTGATACCAGCGCGGAGCGTCGCCACCTGCCTCGGCGATCTGCTCGAACGAGTGCGAGGCCTGGGTCGAATGTATGTACGGCACACCGAGTTCCGCGGCGGCGCGGACGGTGGCGAGCTCCCCCTCGGGGTGCGCGAGAGTCTGAATGCCCACGGGAGCGATCATGAGCGGGGCAGGCATGTCGGTGCCGAGCACGGTGCACGCGTGATCACGAGCCGCCGAGCTGCGCAGCATCCGGGGCGTGATGGCCCACTTGTCGAAGGCGGTGCGGTTCGCACGCGCCGTCGAGCCGCTGCCCGCACTGGCCACGATGTAGCCGAGGGCCTCCGGAGAGAGCGTCTCGGCAGCCTGCTCCTCCAGCCTCGCCAGATTGGTGGTAATCGACGGTGTCTGCTGCGCGAACATCCCGGCGGCGTAGATGCCGAGTTGGTGATCGCTGAAGTTGCTGGGCCTGGCCTCGGTCATCGTTCGACCCTACCGGGGCACCGCCGAGGATCGGGCGAGAAATGCGTCGAGCAGAGCCGAGCAACGCACCCGAGCTGCAGGTTCGGCGTCCGCGATCGCTCGTCTGATCTCGCGGGTGTCCACCGCATGTTCGACGCCGTCGCGGTCCCACGCCGCAGCCCACGCGTCGTAGGTGTCGAGGTCGATCTCGGGGTGGAACTGCAACCCGAGGTGCGGCCCGAGCACGAAGGCCTGTTGCGCGGACTCGTTGCGGGCGATCACCGTGGCCTGCGGGGGAGCGGTGAACGTATCGCCGTGGAACTCCATCCACGGTCCGGGGGCGATGAGCTCGGGCTCGGACGTCTCGACGTCGACGAATCCGTACTCGGGATGCTCGGACTTGCGAACGGTGCCGCCGAGTACCCGAGCGAGCAACTGTCCGCCGAAGCAGACACCCAGGATCGGGACCCCTGTGTCGATCGCCTCCCGGACGTACGCGATCTCCGGCGCGAGCCAGGCCAGCGTGTCGTCGTACGCGGCGTCGGGCGAGCCCATGACGACCAGCAGCTGTGCGCCGGACAGTGGTGGCGGCGCGAGGTCTGGGCTGTGGTCGAAGGAGTGCACGTCCAACTGGAAACCCCTGGTGCGTAACTCGGCGTCGAGAGTGCCGATGTCGCGTCGCGCGAGAGCCGGGTCCTGATCGTGGACGAGCACTACAGCGCGCGGGTCGTTCGGGTATGTCACAGGGCTCCTTTACGGTGTTCGTGCACACCGTACGACAGACTGGATCCGATGCCACCTCGTAGACGCACAGCCCGATCCACCACTGCCCGCACCGTCAAGGCCGGGCAGAGCAGCGCTGCGCGAAAGTTCGCGGCCGCGAAGAACGGCGAGCCTGCAACGACGAAAGCTGCCCCGAAGAAGGCCGCACCACGCAAGAGAGCGGCTCCGCGCAAGACCTCGTCCCGCAAGGCTGCAGCACCGGATCTCCGGGTTCCCGATCCCGGGGAGCGGGTCTGGGTGTTGGACGTGCCGTTCGAGGACAGGTCGGCGGCGGGTGCGGCCGGGGCGCGCTGGTACCCGGGTCCGCGGGTCTTCGCGTACTACGGCACCGCGTTGCCGGAGTATCTGCAGCCGTACGAGTCGATGCCGTACAGCCTGCAGCGGTGGCTCGAGGACGACGCCAACGAAACATGGCGTGACGAGGTGGTTCGGGACCGTGCGATGCAGCCTCGCGACACGCAGCTCGAATCGGTACGACGGCATCTCGCTGCCCTCGAGGCCGGGTTCCCGTACTTCGCGCAGATGGATTCGACGGGTCTGGGCAAGACGCTCGCGGTATGCGAGGCCGTTCGGCAGATGTCGGCGGCCGAGATCGGGACCGTACTGGTGGTTGCGCCCAAGGGCGCGTTGCCGGGATGGCGTCGAACCATTGCCGACAGCGAGGCCGATATCGAGCCGTCCGATCGCAAACGCTGGCTGTTGATCACGTATCAGTCGACGAAGAAGCTGCTGTCGGTGCCGCCGGAGACCGATCTGGGCAAACGTAAACGGACACAGAACAAGCGGACCATCTCGCTCGGTGAACTGCGGTTCGACATCGACGTGGTGATCGCCGACGAATCGCATGCGTTGATGAACATCGAATCCCAGCAGTCGCAGATCCTCTGGCGGTATCAGGAGGCGGCGCGCTCGGTGGTGTGGATGTCTGCCACTCCCGGCTATCAGCCGCTGCACTTCGCCTACATGGCGAGGGCCGTCGAGCGCAGCCGCGGGGTCGAGATCCTCGGCGACGACGAGTATCTCGGCTATGCGGTGACGATGAAGTGGGCCGAGTTCCTCATCGAATCGGGGTTCGCCGTCAAGGCAGGCAAGGCGACGACGGGATTGACGACGTGGCGGTGGGAGCCCGAGGACGCGGCCCGACGCGCCCGCGATATCGCGTCCGTACATGGGTGGCTGTCGGGAGGTGCTGTGCCGTGGTCGATTTCGCGCCCCTCGCCGCCGACCCCACGCGAGCCGCTCGGCCAGGAACTCACCGCCGCGCAGAAGCGGCTGTACAACTCGGCGTGGGTGGACTACCGCAAGGAAGTCGGGCTACCGATCTGGAAGGCCGTCGGCGGCAAGCGCGTGCTGCAGAAGAACCCGAGCACTCGTGCCGCGACCCTGCGATTCCGCCAGAAGTGTTCGTACCTACGCATTCCCGCGTCGGCCGATCAGGTGCGCACCTGGGTCAAGGCCGGCAATCAGGTGTTCGTCTCGATGTTCTACCGCGAGTCGGTGGCGGCGTTGGCGCAGACGCTTCGGGACGAGGGCCTCGAGGTCGCGGTCGTCGACGGGAGTATGAGCAGCCCGGATCAGGAGGCGTCGATCAGACGCTTTCAAACCGGCGACGCGTCGGTCATCGTCTCGACAACCACCAGTGCGATCAACCTGCACACCAACGAATTACTGCTCCCGGAGGGCACGGTTTCCACCCTCGCACCACGCGTGACGCTGATTCACGATCCCCGGTGGACGCCCATCGACATTCGGCAGATCGAGGGCCGGGCCAACCGAATAGACAAGGACCACAACCACACGACGTCGACCTGCTACTACGGCTACGCCGAGGGCACGGTCGAAGAAGAGATGGTGCTGACCGGTATCGAACGTATCGCTGACCTGGGATCGATCGTCGGGCAGGCGGATCTCATCGACCCGGAGGCGTTTCTCGCCGCGAAAGTGGACGCCGGAAAATAGCGACAATTGTGAGCAATCGTCCACGCGCCCGAGTAGGTTCGGTCCCATCGGCAATTCGTCGGTAGCGGGCTCACAGTGGCACCAGGAGTAGTCATGATCGTTCTCGGAATCATCCTCGCCCTCATCGGCTATTTCGCCGGCATCTCGATCTTGACGACCATCGGCATCATTCTTGTCGTCGTCGGCGCGGTTCTGACGTTGCTCGGTTCGATGGGGCGCGCAGTCGGTGGCCGCAAGACGTGGTTTTGACCTACGAGTTAGAACACACGTTCGATTTCTGTTAGTCTGAGCGGGCCCCCGAAGTTGGCGATGCGGCCAGCGGAGCCACTTCGGGCGGTCCATATCGGACGGTAGACAGTGTCGAAGGCGGTTGCGCGCGATGGCATCCGACGAGCGCGACACCGACCCGGTTGCCGGATCGCTCTATCGCGTCGGCGATCGGTGGGCAGAACGAGCGCCTTCTCGCTGCACCAACGGCCATCCACTCGTCGCCGGTTCGGTATTGGTGGGTTCACGGGCCTGTTCGTGCGACCGCGGACATCACCGCACCCATCAGTGCGAACGCTGTGGCGTCGTGCTGTTCACGCCGGAGCTACGCAACTCGTGCAGTGACGCCAGCTTCGATTCCCGCGCTGCGCGAACACAGTCGCCCGTCGTGGACAATCGACGGTATGAACAACAGTGAGCCCGTCGTCGATCTGGGTCAACTGAGACAAGATTTCACGCGATTCATGATGAGCTACAAGTTCGGGATCGACGAGCTGATCACGAAGATCAACATCTTGAAGCAGGAATTCACCCACATTCACCGGTACAGCCCCATCGAGCACGTCTCGTCGAGGTTGAAGACTCCGGAGAGCATTTTCGAGAAGGCGCAGCGGAAGAAGTGCGCCCTGACTCTCGATGCGATTCGCGAGAACATCTTCGACGTCGCCGGAGTGCGCATCACCTGCAGCTTCATCTCCGACACCTACCGCATCGCCGACATGCTCAGCAGTCAGAGCGACGTGCGCGTCGTCGAGATCAAGGACTACATCGCGAACCCGAAAGCCAACGGCTACAAGAGCTTGCATCTGATCGTCGAGATTCCGGTGTTCATGTCCGATCGCGTCCAGCCGGTCCTCGTCGAACTGCAGATCAGAACCATCGCGATGGATTTCTGGGCGAGCCTCGAGCACAAGATCTTCTACAAGTATCGCGGGCAGATTCCGGAGACTCTGTTGGCGGAGCTGACCGAGGCGGCCGAGAGCGCCAACAAGCTCGACGAGAAGATGGAAAGCCTGCACGACGAGGTGGTCGAGCTGGGCGGCGAGGCGGAGAACTCCATCGCTCTCGGCGCGCTGCCGCCCATGGCTCTGCCTCCCGAGTTGCTGCACATGCTGCTCACGGCGCAGGCCGAGGCGATCGACCCCGATCGGGCTTGACGGTCACCACAACGAAAAACCCCGCTGCTCGACGGGCGAGCAGCGGGGTTCTGTTCTCGTATGCGCTAGCCGATGTGGACCGGAGTGTCCCCGACTGGCAGGTCGTCCTTCTTGGCACGGACCAGTACCAGCACGACCGGGCACACCAACGCGACCAGGATCGCGGCGGTTCCGAAGGCCCACGCGTAGCCCGACACCTCGGCTGCGAAAGCGTGATCGATGGTGGCGAGCACGAAGTTGCGGATCGGTTCCGGTAGCGCGGCCAGCATCTCGTCGCTGGGGATTTCCTGGCCGGCAAGAGCCTCCGCAGGAACTCCTGCGGGCGGCGTCGGTGCCGGGTTCTCGGCGAGGAACGTCGTCTTCGACGAGGTGTACACCGTGGTGAACACCGCTGCGCCGAGTGCGCCGCCGACCTGAAGCGTCGCGTTGATCAGCGCGGATGCGGCACCCGCATCGTGATCGGGGACGCCGATGAGAGCGACGTTCTGCATCGGCACCATCAGCAGGCCGAGACCGAGCCCGAGTAGTACGACTCCGGGGAGCACGTGCGTCCAGTACGAGGTGTCGACGCCGATCTGCGTGAGCAGCAGCAGGCCGATCGCCGAGACGACGGGCCCGACGGCCATCATCGGCTTGGGCCCGATCTTCGGTACGAGTGCCGAGGCGATCGCGGCGGTGATCAGGATTCCGCCGGTCATCGGCAGCGACGCGACACCGGCGATGACCGGGCTCATCTGGAGCACGATCTGGAAGTAGAAGGTCAGATACAACGTGCCACCGAGCAGTGCTGCACCGATGACGGCCGACCCGATGTATGCGGCACCGCGGTCGCGGTCGAGCAGAACGCTCAGGGGGAGCAGCGGGTTGGCGGACTTGGATTCGACCACGACGAACGCGGCGAGCAGCGCGAGGCCGAGAGCGATGAAGGAGATGGTGGGTACCGTCGCCCAGCCGTCCTCGGCTTCGGTGAAGCCGTAGACCAGCGAGGCCAGTCCGAGCGCGACGAGGATCGCTCCGGGCAGGTCGTAGCGGGTGTCGCCGTGTGCCTTGCTCTCCTTGACCAGCGGGACTGCGGCGGCGATCGCAATGATGGCGACGGGGATGTTGACGAGCAGGCACCAGCGCCAGTTCGCGTACTCGGTGAGCACTCCACCGAGGAGCAGTCCGACGGCTGCGCCGCCACCGGCGATCGCGCCGAACACGCCGAATGCCTTGGCGCGCTCCTTGGTGTCGGTGAAGGTGACCGTCAGGATCGCCAGCGCTGCGGGTGCGAGCAGTGCAGCGAAGACGCCCTGACCTGCGCGTGCGATGAACAGCTGCCAGCCCTCTTGGGCGAGTCCGCCGACGGCGGAGGCAACGGCGAAGCCGGCCATGCCGACGATGAACGAGCGCTTGCGGCCCCAGTAGTCCGCGATTCGACCACCGAGCAGCAGCAGCGCGCCGAACGCCAGCGCGTATGCGGTGATCACCCAGGTGCGGCTGGTGTCGCTGATGCCGAGGTCGATCTGCGCCTGCGGCAGGGCGATGTTGACGATGGTGCCGTCCAACACGATCGTGAGCTGCGTGATGGCGACGATGCAGAGCACCAACCAGCGGCGTTCGTAATTCGGATTCTCGGCCAGCGCCCCGTGTTCGGAGACCTGCGACATGTTTCTACCCCACTCGTACTCGTTGATTCTCTGGGCACGAAAAATGTCCCGACCGAAAAGGTAAGCGACGATGGACCGACTGTCAAACGAACTAGTTGGTTGGCGGTAGGGTGGCCGCCATGAAGCCTGACGCAAGCGCCACCCGCGCCCGCATCGTCGTCGCTGCCCGCGCAGAATTCTCCGAGCACGGCCTGGCCGGGGCACGGGTCGATCGCATCGCGGTCTCGGCCAAGGCGAGCAAGGAACGCCTGTACGCATACTTCGGAGACAAGGAAGCACTGTTCCGGGCCGTCGTGGAAGACGGATTCGCGCGCTTCCTGGAGTCGGTTCCCTTCACCGTCGACGATCTCGGGGGATACGCCGCGCGCGAATATCTGCACCTCGCCGCGAATCCCCAGGAGCACCGACTGCTGCTGTGGACGCAACTTCAAGGCGGCACAGCGGTCGCCGGTGCCGACGACATCCATGCGGTGATCGCCGAGCGACGAAACGCCATGGCGGCCGCGCAGCAGAACGGACTGATCTCCGACGCCTTCACCGTCGACGACCTGTTCACCATGATCTTCGGCATCACCTCGGCCTGGATGACCGCGCCCGGCAGTGATTGCGGACCCGTCGACGACGCCGAACACCAGCGTCGGGCGTCGAAAATCGAAGCAGCGGTCCGACGACTCTGCACTCCGTAGCAATGTCTATCGACATCTAGCTTCGAGTGAAGAGTTACGAATAGTTGGGTAGCGGGCCGATTTTCCCGCAAACGCGCGCGCGTTCGCCATACGCGCGCGAATTCGACACCGATCCGTTGACGATTCCGAACGCGTCTGACAATTCCGCGCGCATCTGTTCCCTACGCGTACCTCGCCAACTCACATGAGCCCGCAGGCCGCCAGAATCGCCGCTTCACGGTCTGCCGAGAGCCCGACTGGTCGTCGATCACTCCTCATCGGCGATCGACCTTTCAGCGATTGCAGCCACGTCCACGTGTCCGCGACGGTCTCCTGAATCGGTCGCGTCCGAAGCCCCGCGGCGAATGCCTTCGATACGTCGGATGCATGCAGCGAATCATGATCCGCGCCCGGCGGAATCCAGATCGGGAGCTCCGTCCACGGCTGCACACCTGCAGTGCGGAGCACGTCCGGCTCCACCCAGCACAAGCGTGCGTCGGACCGGGTGGCGTCGATGCAGCACTGCAGAAGCTCGCCGATCGTGGCGTGACCCGGCCGACTCACCACGTCGAATGCCCCGCCGAGACCCCGGGCGGCAGCGTCCAGACTCCAAGCGACCAGATCACGGGCATCGATGTACTGCAGTGCCAGATCGACCGGACCGGGCGCAAGCACATCCCCGGCGTGCTCGATTCTGTTCAGCCACCAGGGAAGTCGACCGATATTTTCGTAGGGTCCCAGGATCAGACCGGCGCGAACCAGCAACGCATCAGTACCGAAGCCGGCGACTACGGCCTGCTCGCCGCCGAGCTTGCATCGCGCATAGTCCTCGCCAGGTCCCTGCACCGTCGGCCAGGTCTCGGTAGCTCCCGCTTGCGGGGCGTCGTACACCGAACGGCTGGAGACATACATGTAGCTACCGACTCGACCGGCGAGCAGCGCCGCCGACTGTGCCACCACGTCCGGTTCCCACGACCAGGTGTCGAAGACTATGTCCCAGTTACCTTCTCGGATCTCATTCAGTCCGTCGGGCGAGCGTCTGTCTCCCCGAAGTTGTGTGACACGAGGATCCGACGCGGTTGTGCCGCGATTGAGTACCGTGACGTCCCACTGCAGATCGAGAGCATGTTCGACGGCAGTTCGCCCCACGAAGTCGCTGCCACCGAGGACCAATAGCTTCATGAATCCAGTGTGCCGGTGAGCAGTCCGTCCGTTCTGCCGAACGCCCGGTTCGGATCTCTGCTGACAGCAGAGCGGCTCGGGCTACACAGGAAGCTTGCTGTGTCCCGTCTCCTTGATGGTCAGTACCGTCGCTACACCGATGACGCACACGCCCATGACCCAGTACGCCGGTGACATGGCATTGCCGGTCGATTCGACCAATTGTGCCGCCACGTAGGGTGCCGTTCCACCTGCCGCGATCGTTCCGATGTTGAAGCCCAACGACACTCCGGTGTAGCGAACTGCCCGAGGAAAGAGTTCGGTGAACAGCGGGAAAGCCGGGACCTGCACCAAGCCGTTGAGCACCATGTAGACGAAGTAGACGACGCCGACGACGAGAATGCTCGACGTGGCACCGAGAATCATGAACACCGGCAGCGCAATGATCACGTAGGCCACATAGCCGAACAGCAGCACCGGTTTGCGGCCGAATCTGTCGGTGAGCATCCCACTCAGCGGAAATGTGGCGCAGGCCAATGCAATTGCCACAGCCGACGTCCAGTACACCGAGTCTTTCGAGAAGCCGAGGTCGTTGATCAGATACACGCTGAAGTAGGTCAGTCCGATGTACCCGGATCCGTTCATGGCGATCGCGATGCCGACGACGCGTAGCACCGACCACGGTTGCTTCTTCACCACGTCGCTCAACGGGCTCTTGGCGACCTCGTTCTTGGCTGCCATTTCCTCGAACTCGGGGCTGTCTTCGAGCTTGAGCCGCACACGGAGGCATACGAAGGCCAGGGGCAGAGCCAGCAGGAACGGGATGCGCCATCCCCACGACGACATTTGTTCGTCGGTCGTGATCAGAGCCACGAGCCCGACGACGGCTGCGGCGACGGCGAAGCCGAGAGTCGATCCCACCGGCGTGAAGGACCCGAAGAATCCTCGACGGTTCGGCGGTGCCGACTCGGCGATGTAGGTTGCGGCACCGCCGATCTCACCACCTGCCGAGAATCCCTGGGCGAGCCTGATGATGACCAGCAGAACGGGGGCCAGCACCCCGACACTCGAGTGCGTCGGCAGCAGTCCGAGAATGCCGCAGGCAACACCCATGCACACCACGGTGATGACGAGGGCGTGCCGACGACCCTTGCGGTCTCCGAGCCGACCGAAGAAGATTCCGCCGAGCGGACGGGCGACATAGGCGACGCCGAACACGGCCAGGGTCGCGAGAATCGACACGCCTGGGCTGGTGGATGGAAAGAACAGCGGTGCGATGATGACGGCGAGGAAGCCGTAGACCGCGAAGTCGTAGTACTCGATGAGCGTACCGACACCTCCGGCCAGCGCAGCTCGACGCGCGGTCGTGGTGTCCGCCTTGGGCGGTGCAACTCCTGCGCGGGAGTGTTCGGTGTTCGTCATCGCGCTGATCCTTCTGTGAGTGGTTGCTTGCTTCGGTGTTCGGAGAGAAGGAGTTCGTACGAACCGCCCGCTTCGATGACGGCGACGGTTCGGGCATTCGGTGGATGGCCGGTGATCGTGGTGCCGTCCTGCTTCGACACCTCGGCCCGACGCCAGTCGAGTCTGACATCGTCGCCAACGGCCACCGCGTCGGATATCCCGGGAACGGTGATCAGGGGCATACCGTTGAAGGTCTCTCCACGCCAGAATCCAGGCGAGAACGATTCCGCCACAACGGCGCTGATGCCCAGGTTGCGCAGCGCGACCATCGGCGGATAGTGCGGATGTCCGTAGCCGAAGTTCCGCCCACCGACGATGATGTCTCCGGGTCGAACTCGATCCACGAATTCCGGGTCGTACGCCGCCATGCAGACCGACCTCAAATGATCGGGGTCGTAGGACTTGATGTTCGCAACGCCCACGACCAGGTCGATATCGAAGTCGTCACCGAATATCCACGCGACCGCACCGTTGATGACGTCGGGCGGAGGCGGGTAGGCGCTCACGACCCCACCTGCGCGATCGTCCCGGCGAGGGCGCTGGCCGCGACGGTGAAGGGCGAACCCATGTAGATGTTGGCGTCGGAGCTACCCATTCGCCCGGAGATGTTGAGCACCCCGGTGGAGATACAGTTCTCGCCGGCCGCGAGGGGCTTCTGGTATCCGAAGCAGAAGTCGCAGCTCGACACCGCGATGTGTGCACCAGCTGACCGCAGGATGTCCAGCAGCCCTTCGCTTTCGGCTTGATCATGCACCTTCTGGGAGGTCGGTACCACGTTCAACTCGACGCCGGGGGCGACGGTCCGCCCGTCGAGCACCAGTGCAGCAGCGCGCAGGTCCTCGATGCGGCCGCTGGCACAGGATCCGATGAACGCCTTCGTGATCGGGATTCCGGCCAGATCGGCAGCGGTGTGGGTGTTGGCTGCGCGAGCCGAACCGGGTTGCACCACCTGCGGAACGATGGTCGACAGGTCGATGGTGTGGTGCGCCGCGTAAGTGGCACCCTCGTCGGGGAGCACGGGGGTGAACGCCTGCCGGGCGACGTCGTGGGCGTAGGCGAGAGACAGTTCGTCGGGTTCGAAGATCGCCGAGACCGCACCGGTGAACATCGCCATTCCGCAGAGACCCTGGCGGTGGTCGATCTTCATCGACCGCGCTCCGGGACCACCGAACTCCATCACCTGATGGGCACATCCGTCGGCACCGACCAGGTCGATGATCGTGTGAACGAGATCGCGACTGTCGACGCCGGCACCGAACTCACCCACGAGGTCGAACCGTGTGGTGGCCGGGATGTCGACGTACAGCTGTCCCGTCACCCAGGCCTCGATCAGATCCCGACGGATGCCCCAACCCAGTGCACCGAAGGCACCGATTCCGCTGATGTGCCCGTCGAAGTGGACGAGAAAGTCTCCTGGCGTCGCGAGTCCGAGTTCGGCAGTGAGCTGGTGGCCGATGCCTCGGCCCTCGTGCAGCTCGATGCCGTAGAACTCGCACCAGTCTCGCGTGACCTGATGCACCTCTTGCTCTTTGGCGTTCTTCTTGGTGAGCATGTGGTCGATGAAGACGACGTAGCGAGATGGGTCGTCGAGTTCGGTGATGCCGAAGTCCTCGCGCATCTGCCGGAACATCACGTCGGTGTAGCCGGGGAAATCGTAGGCAATCATGCGAGCGGGCCGGACGGCGTGATTCTCTCCAGCGTGCACCACATCGGCATCACAGGTTCGGCCGAGGATCTTCTCGACCATCGTCAGTGCGTCGGAGCTCATACCGATCACACCTTCGCGTCGGCAGGAAGGTACTTGCGTTGTGCTGCTTCCACTTCCGGGAAGCCGATGAGATCGACGAACTCGTGGTGCTGCAACGCGTCGGCGCTCACGTCGGCCGGCGCTTCACCTCCGGCCAATCGGCGCAGAGCCTCACGAGCTGCTCCGGTGGCGGCCATCAGCACCTGGGTGGGCAGCAGGGCGAGTCGAACGCCGATCTGCCCGAGAACCTCGGGGGTGAACTCACGCTCGGTCCAGGTCGACGCGGTCAAAGTCGCCATCAGCGGAACGCCTACCGCGTCATGACAGCGAGCCCACTCGTCGGCGGTCTCGAAGGTCTTGGTGACGGGCATGATCATGTCGGCACCGGCGTCGACGTATGCGGTAGCGCGTCGGATCGCGTCGTCGCCACGAGCATCGGTGCGGGCGATCATCAGGACGTGCTCCGGCAGCGAATCCCGGACGGCTCGAACCTTGCCCGACGCTTCCTCGATGCTGATGAGGTCCACCGGCTCGCCGACGCAGATCGGGCACTTCTTGGGTGAGAGCTGGTCTTCCATGAAGACACCCTGCACGCCCGCGGCCGCGAATCGGCCCGCGGTCCGCGCCGCGTTGACGGCGTTGCCGTAGCCGGTGTCGATGTCCGCGACGAGCGGGAGGGAGGACGCTTCGCCGATCGTGCGCACCGCCTGGAGGTTCTCGGTCATCGTGTAGAGCTCCGCGTCGGGCAGCCCGAGGGCCGCCGACACGGCGAAGCCGGATGCGCACAAGGCCGAGAACCCGGCCTGTTCGGCCAGCTTCGCCGTCAGTCCGTCCCATACGCCCGGGGCATACACCAGGCCCTGTTCGGTCAGATCTCTGAGTGTCGCGGTCATGAGCACCATCCATTTCGTATTGCGGAATGCATTCCGAAACTAGAATGGTGGCGATCACAAGTCAAGGGGGGTTCGTAGGATGGCGGCAGCACTTCCCAGTCCGATCGAAGGAGCACACGTGGCATCGCCCACCGAGTCCGACGACCACGCCGGCCGCGACATCGTGGGCGCGGTGGTCAAGGCCTGCACGCTGCTCGATCATTTCGATACGACGCACCCCGTGTGGACGCTCAACGAGCTGACGACGGCAAGTCGAATGAACAAGACGACAGTGCACAGACTGATGACCACACTGATCCACGCCGGCTGGGTGGACCGGACGGCTGAGGGCTCGTATCGAATCGGCATGCCCGTGTTCGAGATCGGGTCGTCGGCACTGACCCAACTCGACATCCGCGGTGCGGCACAACCGTACCTGTCGGAGATTGCCGAAAAGTTCGGCGACACTGCGTATCTCATGGTTCCCGCAGACGAGGGAGCCGTTTGCATCGATCGCCATGAAGGGAGCAATCCCCTTGTGGTCGCGGGTATTTCCATCGGTTCGGTTCTCCCGTATCACGCCACCGCAGGCCCGATGGCCATGCTGGCATTCTCTGCTCGGATTCGCGACCGCTGGCTCACCCAGGATCTACCGGCCTTCACGGATCGAACACCGACGGCCCCGGACGAGTTGCTGACACGCCTCGAACAGATCCGATCGAAGGGGTACGCATTGAGCAATTCGGACTACCTCACCGGCGTCGCGGCCGTCGGCGCACCGATACTCGGACGGGACGCCGCGGTCGTTGCGTCGATCAGCGTAGGCGGCCGAGCGGAGACATTCGAGGGCGATGCCCTCAGCGCAAAGGTCGCGACGATTCTGGCCGCCGCGAAGAGTTTGTCTCGGGTTGCAGAAGCTCTACCTGCGCCAGGAGGAGAACATTGAACTATCCGCATATCTATGATCTGCGCTAGAGAGCCGAATACTCATCTACCGATTTGTTCGATCAGTTTCATTGCGTCGAAGGGTGCGTAGCCCTTGATGTCGTTGTCGAAGTACACGTGGACGTCTCGGCCAGTTGCCGTCCAGTCCGCGATCTTCGCAGCCCATCCGTCGAGCGCCTCATCTGAGTAGCCGCTGGCGTACAGCTCCTCGTCGCCGTGCAGGCGGACGTACATGAAATCGGCTGTAGGGGTGTCGACGTACGGGTACTTACCGGCGGTGTCGGCAACGACGAACGCAATATCGTTCTCTCGCAGCAACTCCACTGCGGCGTCAGAGGCGAAACTCTGATGCCGCGCTTCCACACAGTGCCGAAGCGGCCGCGACGAAGAAGCGGGCAACAACACTCGATCCTCTGCCAGCTTGTCGTCCCTCATGCCCGCCAACGAGACTGCGGCAGAGACCGTTCGGGGCAACATGGCGAAGAAATCCGACATCTTCTGCGCGTCGAATTCGAGATTCGGCGGCAACTGCCACAGGAACGGTCCGAGCTTGTCGCCCAGCGTCAGCACCCCGGTGGCGAAGAAGTTCGCGAGTGCCGCCTCGACTCCGACGAGCCGCTTGATGTGGGTGACGTACCGACCACCCTTGATGGAGAACACGAAGCCGTCCGGCGTCTCGTCGTGCCACTTGGTGAAGCTCGACGGCTTCTGCATCGCATAGAACGTGCCGTTGATCTCGATCGATGTCAGATGTTCCGACGCGTACCCGAGTTCCTTGCGATGCGCCAAGCCCGCCGGATAGAAATCTCCTCGCCAGGGCGCATACGTCCAGCCGGAGATGCCGATCAGAACTCGGGGTCGATGCGACGCGGGCATGAGCAGACTGTAGCCGGGCGCACAGGGAGGTACCGCTGGCTGTGATTGCCAACTAGCTGGCACCACCATCGCCACCGGACCATAATCGGTCTCTATGCGGTCGGGTGGACGAGCGGTGGTGTTGACGCTGGTCGCTGCCGGCGTGTGGCTCTTCGCGACGCCGTCGCTCGATCCCGGAACCGCGGACTTCGTCGCAACTCCGGCACCGGCCGTCGCACCCGTCGTCGAACCGCCACCCCTGACGCTCGAAGAGCTCACAGCTCGCGTCGATCCCACCGTCGTCACCTTGTCTGCGTCCGCAGGATTCTCCGGGGTCGCGGGCACGGGCTTCGTCGTCGCCCCCGACGGAATCGTGCTCACCAACTTCCACGTCGTCGAGAACGCCACCGACATCAGCGCAGTGCACATGGGCAACGGACTCATCTACGACGCCACCGTGTTGGGTTACGACAAATCTCGTGACGTGGCTGTCGTGCAGTTGATCACCGCGGCCGACCTGCCGGTGGTCGAGCTTGCCCCGGACCCACTTCCCGAGGTGGGTGATGCGGTGACCGCCGTCGGGAATGCCTCGGGTGCAGGGGTCTTGGTTCCGGCACCGGGAGCGGTGACCGCCCTCGATCAGCAGGTGCGTACGCGCAGTTCGGTGGACGGTTCGGGAAATACGTTGGAGCGAATGATTCGCGTCGATGCCGATGTGCGAGCGGGGGATTCGGGCGGGCCCCTCTTCGATGCCTGGGGCCGGGTGGTGGGTGTGAACACCGCGGGATTGTCCGACGAGGCGCGCAACGGCACCGAGTTCTCACCGCCACAGGCGCCCGAGGCGTATGCCGTCCCCATCTCCGAGGCGGTCGCGGTGCTCGATCAGGTGATCGCCGGGCAGTCGGGCGGCACAGTGCATGTGGGCCCCACACCGTATTTCGGGGTCTCGGTGCGCGATGTGTCGGTCTTCGAGAACAAGCCGGCGATCGGGGCGGCAGTCGTATCGGTGACGTTCGATTCCCCGGCGGAGGTGCTGGGATTGTCCGCGGGGGACGTGATCGTGACGTTCGACGGCACCGAGATCGAATCCTCGTCGGACCTGTCGGAGGCGCTGCTCGGACGTCGTCCCGGCGAGCCCGCCGTCGTCGAATGGGTCGATGACGCAGGCGTAACCAGCTCCGGCACAATCACACTCGCCGCGGGAATGCCGACAGCCTGAGGGTCAGTCCTGCAGCACCGACAACACATTGCCCGCCGGGTCGGTGAACCAGGCGATCAGCGGTCCGCCATGGCGAAAGATTCCCTTCTCGTCGGTACGCATGGCAGGAGTGGAGCCTGCGGAACGACCCTGTATGTCCGGATACTGCTCGAACACAACTCCTTTGGCGATCAAGGCGTCGACAGCGCTCTCGATATCGGCCACCGGAAAGTTCAGGATGGTGTACTGCGCGGGTACGTGCCCTGGACGAGGATAGATCAGCACGATCGTCCCGGTCCCCAGGTGCAGCTCGAGCATGCCCATCTCGTTCTCGGTGACCGTCAGTCCGAGCGTCTCGGCATAGAACGTGCGCGCCGCCTGCAGGTCGTTTACGGCGAATCCGGAGAACGGCTGCCTGGTCAGCTCCAAGGATGTCATCGTCGAATTATCGCGCTCCGGCACATGCCACGGGCCGATATCCGAGTAGCGTGGATCTCGTGACTATTCGCCTCGGTTACCAGATGCCCAATTTCAGCTACGACGGTTCGGTCGCAGAGCTCTTTCCCCAGGTCATCGCGCAGGCGCGCGAGGCCGAAGCGGCCGGGTTCGACACCGCATTCGTGATGGATCACTTCTACCAACTTCCCGGGATCGGCAAGCCCGACGAGCCCATGCTCGAGGCCTACTCTGCGCTGTCCGCGCTCGCGACGGCCACCGACACCATCCAGCTCTCCGCGCTGGTCACCGGCAACACCTACCGCAACCCGGCGATCCTCGCCAAGACCGTCACCACGTTGGACGTCGTCAGCGGCGGTCGCGCGATCCTCGGGATCGGAGCCGGCTGGTACGAACTCGAGCACCAGAGCTTCGGACTCGAGTTCGGCACGTTCACCGACCGTTTCGAGCGACTCGACGAGGCACTGCAGATCATCGAACCGATGCTCCGCGGCCAGCGTCCCACGTTCGACGGCCTCTGGTACCAGGTCGAAAACGCGATGAACGAGCCCCGCATCCGCGACGACCTGCCGATCATGCTCGGCGGCGGTGGCGAGAAGAAGACGTTCGGCTTGGCCGCACAGTTCGCCGATCACCTCAACATCATCTGCGACGCAAACGAATTGCCGCGCAAGATGGCTGCCGTCCAGGCCCGCTGCGAGGAGGTCGACCGCGACCCCAAGGACCTCGAGACGAGTTTCCTCGCGTTCGTCATCATCGACGAGAACGGCGACAAGGCCAAGGAACTGCAGCGTGAGTTCGTGCTCAAGCAGGGCCTCGACCTGACGAACCTGTCCGAGGAGGACGCCGCGAAGGCCACCGATCGGCACTTCTGCGGAACCCCCGACGACGTCGCCGAGCAGGTACAGAAGCGGGTCCTCGATCAGGGCATCGACGGCATCATCATCAACCTGATCACCAACGGTCACCAGCCGGGAGCCGTCGAACTGGCAGGCAAAGCTCTGAAGCCGCTCGTCTAGAAATTTGCTCCAGCAGTAGCCGCGGGGGCGCGTGCGGTGGCATAGTTCCCCCGTGGCTCAGCTGAGGATGAACGGGCACCGCGTCTTGGTCGCCGACCTGACCGGCGACTCCCTGCGCGCGATGTCGGGCTCGATGGTGGCGTACGAGGGCGATGTCGCCTTCAAGAGCGCCGGTATGGGTGGCGGCGGCGGTTTTCGCGCCGCACTCAAACAGAAGGTGACGGGCGAATCGCTATCGCTGATGGACGTGTCCGGCAAGGGCACCGTCTACTTCGCCGTCGACGCTCAGGACATCACTCTCGTCGAGGTCCAGGGCGACAACCTGCACGTAGAGTCGTCCCAATTGCTGGCTCTCACAGGGCAACTGAAGACCGACATCAAATTCTCCGGCTTGCGCGGTGCCAGTTCCGGCCAGGGACTGTTCACCACCGTCGTCAGCGGGTCCGGCACCGTGGCATTGCTGTCCAAAGGTGGGCCGATCATCGCCCTCGCCGTCGATCCGCAGTACCCACTCGTCGTCGATCCCGACGCGTTCGTCGCCCATCGCGGCCAACTGAACCAGAGCTTCGTCACCGACGTCACGTGGCGCTCCGCCATCGGCGGCGGCAGCGGCGAGGCGTTCTCCCTCCGCTTCGACGGCCAGGGCGTCGTCTACATCCAACCCGAGGAGCGCTGACGTGCCACTCGAACTGGTCAACAGCAAAGTAGTGAAATCCGTTCTGGCACCCAATCAGAACGTGCTCGCGCGTCGAGGATCGATGCTCTACTACACCGGCGACGTTCGGTTCGTTCCGCACTCGATGGGCGGCGGCGCGGGTGCCATGCCGGGCATGGGCGGCGTCGCCGGGATGGCCGGACGGATGATGGCAGGCGAGCACGTGGCGATGATGGCCGCCGAGGGGCAGGGCGAAGTCTTCTACGGCCATGCCGGGTTGTACATCGAGGTGATCCATCTCGACGGTTCGTCGATGCTCACCGTCGAAGCCGATCGACTGCTGGTGCACGACGGCTACCTCCAGAGTTCCATCGTCGCTCTGACCTCGCAGGGCGGAGTACGCGGAGCGGTCCGCGGCGCGATGACCGGGCAGGGCTTGTTCACGACACAACTGACCGGCCAGGGCAGCGTCGCGGTTCTCTCGCACGGGGGCGCGACTCCGCTGCAGATCGGACCGGATCACCCCCAGGTGGTCGTCGATCCGCAGGCGTACGTCTGCCACATCGGCAACATCAACGTCGACATCTCCGCGAACGTCGGATGGCGCGACGCCGTCGGCAAGGGCAGCGGCGAGGCGATCCAATTGAAGATGACCGGCATGGGCACCGTATGGGTGCAGGCGTCCGAGCAGAAGTTCTAGGGAGCACTGTCGTGGAAATACACACCCCGTACACCCTCCCGGTCAACGACAACGTTCCCGGCAACGAATACGCGTTCTGCGTCGAACTCGCAGGCCAGCCGTGGTTCACGTCGAAGGGCGCAATGATCGCGTACTACGGCAACGTTCGCTTCGAGCCGCTCGGGCAGACGTCCATGCCCGCCATCGTCGCGGCTCGGTTCTCGTCTCCGCTGTACTCGAACGACTGGGTACTCGCGCAGGGTCAGGGCAAGCTGATCCTCGGCGATCGCGGTTTCAACATCAACAGCTACGACCTCGATGACGGCAACCTCACCATCCGGGCGGCGAACCTCCTTGCGTTCGAGCCGACTCTGGATCTCAAACAGTCCATGGTCCAGGGATTCCTGACCCTGCTGGGCACCGGCAAGTTCCTGGCCTCGTCCAACGGCCCCGTCATGTTCGCCGAGCCGCCCCTCCGTATCGACCCGGAAGCCCTTGTCGGATGGGCGGATTGCCCCTCGCCGTCGCATCACTTCGACGCCGACTGGATGCAGAACTTCCTCGGTGCGGCCCGCGGATTCCTCGGGGCGAACAGCGGCGAGGAGCGTCAGTTCGACTTCACCGGGGCCGGCACTGTGCTGATCCAGTCCAGCGAGAAGGTGCTCGACGATTCACACCTGCTGCGGTACGTCGAGTCGCAGACGGTCTCGCTCGGCCAGAACTCGCTGCGGGCGCTGCACAACACCATCGGGGCTCGGCTACAGCAGTAGCCGCCTTGCAGCACCTCGACGGTGAACACGGCGGCTGTTCGGCGAGAACGCGCATACTGGAGTTTCACCTTCAGGAGGTACAGCCATGGCCAACCAAGGACCGTTCGGATTCGGATCCGACGACTTCGACAAGTTCGCCCGTGAGGCAACCGAGGGACTACGAGAGGTGGTCGGATCGCTGTTCGCCTCCAACGCCGGGGCTCCCAAAGCTCCGCCGGAACCCGAAACCACAGGTCAGAAGGGGGACGGAGTCTGGGCGATCTACAGCGTCGACGACGCCGGATCACCTCAGATCGACCAGCTCTACGCCACCGAACTCGATGCCCTGCGTGCGCACAAGGACAACACCGACCCGCGCCGACGCGTCCGCTTCCTGCCCTACGGCGTGAGCGTCAGCGTTCTGGAGGACTGAATCGGGTGCACTGGACCGCGCTCAGCGCGGCTGGCTGCACCGGATTCGCTGTAGATGGAGTCGATTCTCATGACCGCACACACAGAGTCCGTCTCGATCCCGCTGGGACAACCCGTGTTCGTGCACGCGCTCAGGTACACGGCGTTGTTCGATCGGAAGCCGTTCGCCGAGGCCCTACTGATCTACACCGACAACGGCGCGTACAAGATCGTGTCGCCGGGCGAGGATCACTACGGCAGCTACGTCTCGTACACCGACGTCGCCGAGGGCCCGCAGCATGTGATCTTCCTGTCGTGGCCGTCGGAGGATTGGGACCGGAACGTCGCGTCTCACACCCTGACGTTCAATCCCGATTCTGCGGCGTTCACACAGGTGCTCGTCCTGCCCGGCAATCCTGTGCCACGCTCCCAATACGGTTACGCGCTGCCGATTCCCGATCCGCACAGCGTGGACATGACGGCATCCTGGGATCGGGTTCGCGAGACCTACGCCGAGACGTTCACGCAGCTGGAGATCCTGGCCGCAGCTCGACAGGCGTGACGTCGAGCTAGTTCCGGAACGCCTCTACCGCATCGGCCGCCTGTTCGACGCCACCGTGTGCCCGCACCTGGGCACTCATCGCCGCTGCGCGCGGTGCCAATTGGCGAGCTTGGGCAACTGCGTCGGCCAGGCTCGAAGCCGAGACCTTCTCGAATTCCAGGTGCACGCCGACGCCGAGTTCGGCGAGCATCGCCGCATTGCCGAATTGATCGACGGCCTGGGGGATGGCCACGGTCGGGACACCGAACCACAGCGCTTCGGTACAACCACCCATCCCGGCATGAGTGACGAAGACCGTGGCGGCATCGAGCACCGCGAGCTGCGGAACATGCTCGTGCAGTTCCACATTGGCAGGCAGCTGACCCAGCGCAGCCGGGTCGACGCGTCGGCCGATCGAGATCACCAGATGCCAGTCGGTGTTCGCGAAGGTCTCGATGCACAGTCGGTAGAACTCTGGTCGCTCGTTGTAGCCCGTACCGAATGAGATGTACAGGATCGGCGCGTCGGGCGCCGTCCAGCTGCGGTCCTGCAGGCGTACCGGATCGAGGCACGGCCCGACGAACCGCACCGAATCCGGTACCCGATCCGCGTTGGGCTGCATCACTTTCGGGATGAGCGACAGACATTGCTGCGGGTAGGTGATCCACTCCCAGGGATCGGCGTCGATGTCGTTCTCTCGCAACCACGCCGTGTACGAAGCGTGGTACTGCAGGCCACCAGCGGATTCACGCATCGGCGTCAGTACATCGGAAAGATCCTCGGCGTATCCATCCCACGCCACGTACGTCGGCGAGAGCTGTACTGCCGTCACCCCGTAGCGCACCCCGAGGACGGGTGCCGTCATGCCGCCGATGTCGTACAGAAACAGATCCGGCTGATCGTCGTCGTAGAACGCGTTGAGCACCGGATACGACGCGATCGCCTCGTCGAGGAAGACCTGCATCGCCGCGGCCGGATCATCCGGCCACGACGCCTCTCCGTCGGGAAGTATCGAGGTGAACGGCACCACCTCGACGCCCGCGGGTTCGACCACGTGTCGCAGAGAATCACCGACGGCATAGGTGACGCGGTGTCCTCGCCGGACCAGCTCGGCAATCACGGCCAGGGATGGATAGATGTGGCTGGGAGCCGTAGTGCCGATCATGGCGATGTGCATGATCCCCACCGTAGGGCGCATCGCGCACCGCGAGCCAGCGAATTTCGTCGGCGATCAGATCCAGCAGTAACGGTAGCGAGACCGTGATGGTCGCCTGCTGTGATCCCGCCTTCACCGAGGTGGTTGCCCTAGTACTCATGGCCGTCACCGCAGCGCTGATCGTCATGCTTTCCCGGACGGGCAGATCCGACGTATCGTCGGCGAATGTCCTTTCTGCAACCGGTGACCCTCACCGACGATCTCGTGACCCTCGAGCCGCTGAGCCACGATCACCTCGAAGGTCTGTGCGATGCCGCCCGCGACGGGGAGCTGTGGAATCTCTGGTACACCAGCGTTCCGAAGCCCGAGGACATGGCGGCCGAGATCGACCGTCGACTCGGATTGCTCGACGCAGGCACGATGCTTCCGTTCACGCTGCGCCGCAACGACACCGGGCAGATCATCGGAGCGACGACGTTCTGCAACGCAGACGCCACCAACCGTCGCGTCGAAATCGGATACACGTGGAATGCCCGCTCCGCGCACGGAACCGGCACCAATCCGGCGAGCAAACTGCTGCTGCTGACGCATGCATTCGAGGAACTGGGATGCATCGCCGTCGAATTCCGTACCCATTGGATGAACCTGCAGTCGCGGACGGCGATCGCGAAACTGGGTGCGAAGCAGGACGGGATTCTGCGCAATCATCAACGCATGTCCGACGGTTCGTTGCGCGATACCGTCGTGTTCTCGATCATCGAATCCGAATGGCCCACCGTCCGCAACGAACTCCGCAGGCGTACCGCACGGTAGGTTGACCCCATGCGTGTGGATGGGCGGGACGTTCCCGTAGCGGGGAACCTGCTTCAGCCGCTGGTGCGCAGAACCAGCGACATCATTCGGGTCGTATCGGCCGCGGCGCTACTGGGTGTGGTGATCGCCGGTTCGCTGATCACCAGAAATCAGTGGGACGCACTCGAGCAATCGGTGTCGAACATCGTCGGCGTGCTCAGCCCCGACCAATCCAATGCCGTCTACATCGTCTACGGCGTCGCCATTCTCGCGCTCCCGTTCGGCGTGCTGATCGGACTGATCGCGGGCCGCAAATGGAAACTCCTCGCCGGGTACGCGGCCGCGGCACTGCTCGCCGCGCTGGCGTTGTCGATCACCGGAACCGGGATCTCCACTCCCACCTGGGACCTCGACGTTCCGGAGCGACTCGACACGTTCCTCGCGCAATTCCTCGACGATTCTCGCTGGATCGCGATGCTGGCTGCGGCTCTGACGGTCTCCGGCCCCGGCCTGTCCGCGAAGTGGCGTCGAGCATGGTGGACGCTGTTGCTCGCCTTCGTACCGATGCACCTTGTCGTCTCCACCGTGGTTCCGGCTCGCTCGATGCTGGGACTTGCGGTCGGCTGGCTCGTCGGAGCCGTCATCGTGTTGCTCGTCGGCACTCCCGCGCTCGAGGTTCCGCTCGACGCGGCGGTTCGCCTGTTCCACAGCCGCGGTGTCACCGTTCGCAGCTTCACCGTCGTCCGCCCGGCCGGCCCCGGCCCGTTGGTGTTGAACGCACACACTCCCGACGCCGATGTGGTGGTCGAGTTGTACGGGCAGAATCAGCGCAGCGGCGGTGCCCTACGCCAGTCCTGGCGGTGGATCACACTGCGTGGCAGCGAAACTGCGCCGCTGCACGCGTCGATGCGCCGGGCCGTCGAGCATCGTGCCCTGATGGGCCTTGCCATCAAGGGGTTGGGTGCGGCGGGAAGTCACCCACTGGCGGTGGCCGCGCTCGACAGAGGATGGACCCTGTACGCGCACAGCCTTCCCATCGGTGATCCGATCGAGGCGGAGCACGACGACGCCACCCTTGGCGCTCTGTGGTCGGCCCTGCACACTCTGCACGAGAACCAGATCTCCCACGGCGACCTGCACCGAAACGAACTCCGGATCAACGACGGCAAGGCCCTCTTCTGCGGTTTCGGTCATGCCGAACTGGGTGCCTCGGATTCCCAGATGCAATCCGACGTCGCGCAGTTGTTGCTCACCACCGCAGACCTGTTCGGCTCCCAGCGCGCCGTCGCCACCGCCATCGACGTACTCGGCTTCGAGACCGTGGTTGCGGCCTCGGGTCGCTTGACCAAGTCCGCCATCCCGCCGCGTATTCGCCAATCGGTGCGCGACGCCGACAAGACGATGAAGGCAGTCCGGCTCGAGGTTCTCGAGCAGACCGGTGCCGCCAAGATCGAGGCCGAACAGGTCACCCGATTCAGCCGCAACCAGATCATCTCGCTCGTGCTGTTGATCGGATTGGTCTACGTCGCATACCCGTTCATCAGTGCGGTGCCCGCGTTCGTCACCGAACTCGGTTCGGCGAACTGGTGGTGGGCTCTGCTCGGTCTGGCGGTGTCCGCGCTGACGTACGTCGGTGCCGGAGCCGCGTTGTGGGCGTGCGCGCTGGGCAAGGTCAGCTTCTGGAATCTGACGGTGATGCAGGTCGCCAACACCTTCGCGGCGACGACGACACCCGCCGGCGTCGGCGGACTGGCCCTGAGCGTGCGCTTCCTGCAGAAGGGTGGGTTGGGAACGGTTCGCGCGACGGCGGCTGTGGCGCTGCAACAATCGGTCCAGGTGATCACGCACGTGAGCCTGCTGATCTTCTTCAGCGTCGTCGCAGGCACCTCGTCCGGTCTGTCGAACATGGTGCCGGGCAACACCGTGCTGTATCTCATCGCAGGTGCCGCTTTCGGCGTCGTCGGGACGTTCATGTTCGTACCCAAGCTACGACGCTGGCTGCGGGTCGCCGTTCGTCCGCAGATCAAGGAAGTCCTCGGCGAACTGGGCGAACTCGCCCGCGACCCCAAACGGTTCTCGATCATCATCCTCGGCTGCGCGGCCACGACGTTGGGTGCCGCGCTCGCACTGTGGGCGAGCATCGAGGCCTTCGGCGGCGGCACCACGTTCGTCACCGTGACGGTGGTGACGATGATCGGCGGAACTCTGGCCTCGGCCGCGCCGACGCCGGGCGGTGTGGGTGCCGTGGAGGCCGCACTCATCGGTGGTCTGGCCGCCTTCGGAGTGCCCGCCTCCATCGCCGTGCCGTCGGTCTTGCTCTATCGCGTCCTGACCTGCTGGTTGCCGGTGTTTCTCGGGTGGCCGACACTACGGTGGCTCACCAAGCGAGACATGGTCTGACGCACTGCAGACGGCGTGTATGCCCGATTCCGGCACAGCTCCACGTGGCGCTGGTAGCGTTCAGCCGGCCGGGGATCTGCCCATGAGAGGTATGCCCATTTCCAGACCGGGGATTGCGGTGACGGCCGAGGGCCGTACGCGATACAGGCCTGGGCTCGACGCCACGCGCGCGAGCGTCGACGACGACTACACGTACTTCGCGAACACAGCGCGCGAGCGTTGGGTGCGGTATTTCGTCGGAACCCTGACACTGTTGTTCGGTCTGTCCGGGATCCTGATGGTTCCCACCGGCATCCACTACGACGGCCTGGCGGTATTCGTCCTCATCGGGGCATTGACGACGATACCGGTGGCGATCGCGTGGTTCCTCGGACCATGGCCGTCACCGCGTGTGGCCAATGCCTTCGTGTTCTACGCAGACGTCGGCATCGTGGGCATCCTTTTCAGCAGCACCGACCATTATGTGCCGCTGGCCGGATGCATGATGTTCACGATCGTGGCTGTCTTCACCGTCATTGCAAGCTCTTTCCGAGTGATGTGGATTCACCTGGCGGTCTCGGTGGCGACGGTACTTGCGCTCGGCGTACTTGCGGTCGGCCAGGGAAAGAACCCGTGGCTGGTGGCGGCGACCGCAGTCACCGTCGTCACGTTGTACCTCACCCCCTTGATGATGCGGGCGTACATCCGGCATCTACGTTCTCGGGCATCGGGAGCCGTCATCGATTCGCTCACGGGCCTGTACAACCGGCGCGGATTGCTCGAGGCGATCGATGACGTCGGTACCGCCTCCACCGACAGCCCCTCGGATCGAACCATCGGGGTCACCGTTCTCGACATCGATCGGTTCAAGGACATCAACGACCGATTCGGTCATCCCACCGGCGATGCAGTACTGATCGAGATCGCCTCACGGCTCACCGCCGCGGTACCGCAGACATCGGTGGTCTCGCGCCTGAGCGGAGACGAGTTCGTCATCGTGCACATCGGTTCGCCCGGCGAGATCGAATCGGCCGACCACAGGATCCGGATCGGTCTCGACGAAAGCTTCTCCGGGCCGCCTTTCACCGCCAGTGTCGGTTCTGCCTCGGAACTACTCGGGGGCGAACCCATCACCCCTACCATCGTGCGCAAACTGATCGCATCGGCCGATATCGAGATGTATCGCGACAAGTCTCGACTCTCCGAGGACGACGGCAGCGCCCGTGGAACCAGCACCGGAACGCGAGCGGACATCCGCACGCGCATCGAGACCTTGATCTCGCGAGGCGGGCCCGACGTGGTGTTCCAACCCATCTGCGACACGGTCACCACAACGGTTGTCGGTTACGAGGCACTGTCTCGCTTTCCTTTCGGCTACGGCTCGCCGACGATGTGGTTCCGCGACGCCACCAATGCGGGAATCGGACCGCTTCTCGAAGCCGCCGCCATCGACCGCGCGCTGGCCGCGTCCGCGTCACTTCCCTGCGAGATCTTCATTTCGCTCAACGCGTCTGCCGACACCATTCGCTCGACCGACCTGGCCGACGTACTGCAGCCGTTCCAGAAGAACCGACAGTTCCACATCGAAATCACCGAACACGAGCGGGTCCACGACTACCGCGCGGTCGCCCGAACCATCGAATCCTTGCGCGGGGCAGGCATATCCATCTCCGTCGACGACGTAGGTGCCGGCTTCGCCGGACTTCGCCAGGTGGTCGAACTGCGCCCCGACACCCTGAAGATCGACTACGCAATTGTGCACGGAATCGACACCGACCCGATCCGAAGGGCCGCCGCTGCATCGGTGATCGGATTTGCACACGAGATCGGGTCGACGGTCATCATGGAAGGCGTCGAAACCGAAGCGGAACTCCGAGTGGCCGCCGAACTCGGAGCAGACATGGTGCAGGGCTTTCTCACCGGACGACCACTACCGCTGTCGGACATCACCGGTTAGCTGCGCGGCCCCTCCAGCCGAGAACTAGATCGACGAGTCGACCGTGAACTTCGTCAGTGTCGGAGCGGCAGCGAGCATCGGCGGCAGTTCGGTGATCTGGCCGGGACCGGCGCGGAACTCGCGGTACTTCGCATCGGCCTCGGCCGACTCCCATGTCTCGTAGGCCACCACGTGGGCCTCGTTCTCCTCGTCGACCCACACGTCGACGCCGAGGCAACCCTCGAACGCGCGGGTTTCGGCCAGCACCGTGCGCAGCAGTGCTCGCGCGTCGGCGAGAGACTCGGGCTTGAACGTCAGATCCAGTGTTGCAATGAGAGCCATGGCTCCAGGGTAGACCGCGACGGGTCACCGCAGACGTAGTGCCAAGTAGAACTCGATCCTGTCCTCCAGTCGCGACAGATCGCGGCCGGTCAGTTCCTCGATGCGCTGGATGCGATATCGGACGGAATTGACGTGCATGTGCAGTTGTTCGGCACATCGCGTCCAGGCTCCGTTGGTGTCGAGGTACACCGACAGTGTCTCGACGAGATCACTGTTGTGCAGGTCGTCGTAGTCGACCAGGGGAGTCAGTAGTCTCGAGGTGAACATGCGTCGCACGTCGTCGGGAACGTTGGCGAGAAGTATTGTCAGCGTGGCCAATTCGTCGTGCCCGACGACACTGCAGTCCGAGCCACGACGCTCGGCGAGTCTGCGGGCGTAGCGCGCTTCCTCGATCGCGCTTCGGATGTCGGCGGGCGCGGTCGGAGCGCTGACACCGATCGAGGTGCCGCTACCGACCAGTCCCGGTGCCAACGTGTGGACCGCTCGCCGAACGGAATCGGTTCGATCGGTCCTCGCCTCCACCAACGCTATGGCCTCACCGTCGACGATCCCGAGCGTGATCTCCAACGGTGCCAGCACTTCTCGTAACAGCGGGCGGAGCTCGCCGAGCCGCAACGTCTCCCCGGACGTGGCCACAGCCACTGCGGCGTACCGTGTTTCGATATCGAGCCCGATGACGTGCATCTGGGCGAGGATGTCAGCGGCCGTCGCACCGCCGACGATCGTGCGCACGAATTCCTGCGCCAGAATTCCCGACCCGGACAGGCGATCGTCGACGCGACTGCGTTCCACCGCCACGATCGACGCCAGCTGTCCGGCCAGGGAAAGCCTCGGCGCATCCCATGTCTGCCAATCGCTTTCGAAGGCCACGAACCAATCCACGACCCGCGGTGCGGACTCACCGTCGACGGCGAACACCGAGACTCGCTGCTCAGGGCAATAGCGCGGCAGCCGTACCGAGCTCATGAAGTCCTGCGCCACTGCTTCGGTGTCCGGCGGATTGTCAGATCCGGCGAGTACCCGCCCCGATGAGGTGACCACCCAGCAGTTCATCCCCAGATCGGAGCTGACCATCTCCAGCAGCGGACCGAGACCCCCACCGGGCCCCGCGCTCGCCACCAGGCGTCGATGCCGATCGAGCACCAGGCTCAGGTCCGAGGCCCGGGCCGTCGACAGTTGCCGGACCACGCTCTCGGTCACCGTGGCGAAAGCGATGTCGGCAGGCACCCGAAAGAGCGGCAGGCCGTGCTCGAGGCAGGCGTCGACCAGGTCGTCGGGCACCACGCCGTCGTCGGATGCCGCCAGCGCCGAGATTCCGGCCTTGGACACCGCCCGGACGAACGTCCTCGAGTCCTCGGGGCCCGTCCGCCACATCAGACCGGTCAGCACCAGCTCTCCGCCGCTGAGGTATCGACTCGGATCGAGCATGTCGGTGGTCACGACCCATCGGATGGTCGGATCGAAGTGCTCGGGAGTGACGATCGGCTGCAGTTTCAGGTCGGGGAGATCGGCCAGATCACGCATTCTCACGGTGCATCGACCTCCTCTTCGTATGATCCTCCAAAACCTACACTGTGATCGGCGTCATACTTCGTCGTTCCTGTCTCTCGTTCGCGTGGCCTCCGGCGGCTGTACTGGGTGAACACGACCGAAAGACACGTGAGCGGAGAGCAGCACGATGGAATTTCTACGACCACAGACCTGGGGCGACGCGTTGGCCGCGAAGGCCGACGACGTCGACGTGGTGCCCATCCAGGGCGGCACCGACGTCATGGTCGAGATGAACTTCGACCTGCACCGGCCGGGCGCACTGCTGGATCTGAATTCGATCACCGAACTCACCGAGTGGGAGCGCCTTCCCGACGGGACGCTGCGGGTCGGCGCAGGCGTGCCGTACGTCCGCATCATCGCCGAGCTCGGAAACATGCTCCCCGGCATCTCCCAGGCGTCCCGCACCGTCGGTTCACCGCAGATCCGCAATCGCGGGACCGTCGGCGGCAACCTCGGCGGCGCGTCGCCAGCAGGCGATCTGCACGCGCCTCTGCTCGCGGCGGGCGCGACCGTCGAGGTCGAATCGGCCGAGCGCGGAGTACGCATGATCCCCGCCACCGAGTTCTACCTCGGCGTCAAGCGCAATTCCTGCCTGCCCGACGAACTCATCCGCGCCTTTCACGTAGCGCCGGCAGCGGGACCGCAGTACTTCTCCAAGATCGGCACCCGCAACGCGATGGTCATCGCCGTCTGCTCGTTCTCGATCGCACTGTTTCCGCAGGAGGGTCGCGTGGGTACCGGACTCGGCTCCGCTGCGCCGACGCCGCGCCGGGCTTACGATGCCGAGAACTACCTCGCGGCCGAACTCGAGTGGGACGGTGCCCTCGATCCGCGGGTATCGGAGGAATTCGGCCGATTGGTCAGTGCGGCAGCAAGTCCCATCGACGACGTACGAGGCACTGCCGATTACCGCAAGCACGCCCTGTCCGTGATGGCCCGGCGAACACTGGGCTGGGCATGGCGAGACCTCACAGCCGCACGGAAGGTGGCCTGAACATGCGAGTCAACTGCACCATCAACGGAAAAGACATGGAAGCCGACGACGTCTGGGAGGGCGAGAGTCTGCTCTACCTGCTGCGTGAACGCATGGGACTCCCCGGATCCAAGAACGCGTGTGAACAAGGTGAATGCGGTTCGTGCACCGTCTATCTCGACGGCGTCCCCGCATGTGCCTGCCTGGTGGCCGCCGGTCAGGTCGAGGGCCGCGAGATCCGTACCGTCGAAGGCCTCGCCGACGGCGACAAGCTCGATCCGATGCAGGAGGCGTTCGTCGAATGCGGAGCCGTCCAATGCGGCTTCTGCACCCCCGGGCTCGTGGTGCAAGCACACGATCTGATCGAGCGCGTTCCCAATCCGTCGGACGTCGAGATCCGTGAATCACTTGCCGGAAACCTCTGCCGCTGCACCGGATACGAGAAGATCCTGGACGCCGTGCGGCTTGCAGCAACTCGAAAGGCCGAAGCCAAATGACCACTGTCATCTCGGGTGCCTACATCGCGCCCATCGTCGGCGACGAAATCCCCGACGGCTACCTCGTCGTCGAGGGCACGATGATCACCGCCATCGGATCGGGCCCCGCCCCGATCATCCCCGGCGCCGAGACCATCGACGCCTCCGGTTGCCTGGTCACCCCGGGCTTGGTGAACACACACCACCACCTCTACCAGTGGGCCTCCCAGGGCCTCGCCAAGGACAACACTCTCTTCGAATGGCTTGTCGCGCTGTACAAGCCGTGGTCCAAGATGGATGCCGAGGTCGTCGGCGGTGCTGCCGCAGCCGGGCTCGGATGGCTGGCGAAGTCGGGATGCACCACCAGCACCGATCATCACTACATCTTCCCCCAGGGCCGAGGCGATCTGTTCGCCGCCGAGATCGACGCGGCGCAGCGCATCGGAGTCCGCTTCCAGCCGTGCCGAGGCTCGATGGACCGGGGTGTGTCCGACGGCGGCCTGCCACCGGACGAGGTGGTCGAATCACTCGACGACATCCTCACGGCCACCGCGGAGGCCATCGACACCTACCACGACGCCTCATTCGGTTCCATGCTCCGCATCGCGGTCGCGCCCTGCTCACCGTTCTCGATCAGTAAAGAGCTACTCGTGGAGTCCGCGGGGCTTGCCCGCGCCAAAGGCGTTCGGCTGCATACGCATCTGGCCGAGACCCTCGACGAAGAGGAGCACTGCCTCGCTCAGATGAACTGCACCCCGGTCGAATACATGGAGCAGGTCGGCTGGTTGGGCGACGACGTGTGGTTCGCCCACGCAGTGCACCTGCACGATTCCGACATCGCGAAGATGGCGGCCACCGGGACCGGGACCGCCCACTGCCCGAGCTCCAATGCTCGGCTCGGCGCGGGGATCGCCCGCATCTCGGACCTGCTCGCCGCCGGCGCACCCGTCGGCCTGGGGGTCGACGGTTCCGCCTCGGCCGAAATGGTGCCCCTGGCAGGCGAGGTCCGTCAGGCCATGTACATGCAGCGGGCCAAGTACGGACCAACAGCACTGACCGCGCGTCAGGCACTCGAGATCGGAACACTGGGCGGCGCAACGGTACTGGGCCGACAGAGCGAGATCGGTTCGCTCGAGGTCGGCAAACTGGCCGACATCGCGATCTGGCGCACCGACGGGTTCTACTCGGCGGTGGACGACCCGGTCGTCGCGTTCGCGTACGGGCAGACACCACCGCTCGCGCGCTTGATGGTGGGAGGCCGGACGATCGTCGAGAACGATGTCCTGACCAGCGCACCGCAGGACGAAATAGGCCGCGCCGGAGCCGATGCGCACCGTCGCCTGATGAAACTCGCGGAGGACGTGCTGTGAGCGCCCCGACCACCACACCCCGGCAAGCCCCCGCCGACATCCCCGCCCCGGGTCGCGGTCGCGTCGGCGACAGCCCGCTGCGACCCGACGGCACGCTGAAGGTCAAGGGCGAGTTCGCCTACTCATCGGATCTGTTCATCGACGGGATGCTCTGGGGCGCAACCCTTCGTAGCCCGCACCCCCGCGCGAAGATCGTCTCTGTCGACATCTCGAAGGCGCTGGCAACTCCCGGCGTCGAGGCGGTACTCACCCACGAGGACGTACCGGGGCGCAAGTGCTTCGGACTCGACCACACGTGGGATCAGCCCGTGCTGGCCTTCGACGAGGTGCGGCACGAGGGCGAACCGATCGCGTTGATCGCAGCCGATCATCCCGAAACCGCGCGGCGCGCAATGGAAAAGATCGTCGTGGTCTACGACGTGCTCGAGCCTCTCACCGATGCCCGACGCGCAGCCCTGGATCCGGACTACCCGAAGGTGCAGGAACGCGGCGGAGTGGCGCGACATCAGCCGGTGCGCGTCGGCAACGTCGCCGCCGCACGGGCCGCCGCGGATGTCATCGTCAGCAGCGACTTCGCCGTCGGCATCCAGGATCAAGCGTTCCTCGGACCCGAGTCCGGCTTGGCCGTTCCCGCCGAGGACGGCGGCGTGGATCTCTATGTCGCGACCCAGTGGATGCACAACGATCTGGCGCAGATCGGGCCGTGTCTCGGCCTGCCCGAGGAGAAGATCCGAATGACGCTGGCCGGCGTCGGCGGTGCATTCGGTGGCCGTGAGGACCTGTCGATGCAGATCCACGCGGCGATGCTCGCCATGCACACCGGCAAGCCGGTCAAGATCGTCTACAACCGGTACGAGTCGTTCTTCGGCCACGTACACCGCCACCCCGCACAGATGCACTACGAGTACGGTGCCACCAGGGACGGCAAGCTCGTGTTCGCCGATGTCGAGATCATCCTCGACGGCGGTGCGTACACCTCGGCCACTCTCAACGTGGTCGGCAACGCGGCCTCGCTCGGTGTCGGACCGTACGTCATCCCCAACATCGAGATCGACGCGTACGGGGTGTACACCAACAATCCACCGTGCGGTGCGATGCGTGGATTCGGCGCAGTGCAAGCATGTTTCGCATACGAGTCGATGATGGACAAGCTCGGCGAGGCCTGCGGTATCGGACCGGTGGCAATCCGCCAGATCAACGCCGTCAGCCAAGGTTCCATCCTCGCGACCGGCCAGGTCATCGAAGCCCCTGCCCCACTGGCCGAGATGCTCGCCCGAGCCGAAGCGATGGAACTGCCTGCCCCGCTGGACGCGTCGGACATTCGAAATCTGCCAGGTGGGGCATCGCAGACCACCCACGGCGAAGGCGTCGTACGTGGGATCGGATACGGCGTCGGCATCAAGAACATCTGCTTCTCCGAGAACTACGACGACTACTCCACTGCTCGCGTCCGGCTGGAGGTGATCGGCGGCGAAGCAACGGCATTGGTGCACACGGCTGCTGCCGAAGTGGGCCAGGGACTGGTGACGTTGGAGGCGCAGATCGCGCGCACCGAACTCGGCGTCACCAAGGTCGTCATCCATCCCGCCGACACCAGGGTCGGCAATGCCGGCTCTTCGTCCGCGTCGCGCCAGTCGTACATGACCGGTGGCGCAGTGAAGACCGCGTGCGAGGCCGTGCGCGAGGCGGTGTTCGTCCTGGCCGGCCTGTACCTGGGCCGCGCGGTGGCCGACCTCAGCCTCGACGGCGGCAAGATCGTCTCGGCCACCGACGGCGTGCTGGCCACGATCGAGGACGTGCTCGGCGATCGCGTCATCGAGCAGACGCGTGAATTCCACCATCGCCCCACCAGCGGAATGGATCCGGTCACCGGACAGGGCGCGAGCCACACCCAGCTCGCCCTGTGTGTCCATCGCGCAGTGGTGGACGTCGACGTCGAACTCGGACTCGTCAAGGTCGTCGAGATGGCGGCCGTGCAGGACGTCGGCAAGATCCTCAACCGGCTTTCACTCGAAGGCCAGATCCACGGCGGCACAGCCCAGGGCCTCGGCCTCGCGGTGATGGAAGAAATCGTCGTCGTGGACGGTCTGGTGAAGAACCCGTCGTTCACCGACTATCTGATTCCGACCATTCTCGACATGCCGCCCATGAAGCTGGACATCCTCGAGAACCCGGATCCCCTGGCACCGTACGGCCTTCGCGGTGCCGGCGAGCCACCCACCCTCTCGTCGACGCCCGCCGTCGTCGCAGCCATCCGCAACGCCACCGGACTCGCGCTGACCCGCGTACCCGTTCGACCCGAACACATCATCAACAGCTGATCCGAGTTTCATCCCCATTCGACGAAACCTTCTCCGGCACAACCGTACCGACGCCAACTCCCCCGGCATGTCGGCCCGGCCCGACGCTCGACGAGGTTGATCACGCCCTGGGAGGGCCGATCATGACCGACGTAGACACATCCAGCACTCGCCAAAGCGGACGAGGTCGATCCCAGATCGACAAGTTCTTCGACATCACCGGCCGCGGTTCGACGCTGTCACGCGAAATTCGTGGTGGTGTCACCACATTCGTGGCCATGGCCTACCTGATCGTTCTGATCCCTCTGATCATCGGTGATGCACGCGATGTCACCGGTGCCACGCTCGATCCGGCTCAGTTGTCGACCATGGTGGCACTGTCCGCCGGGCTGACGACCATCCTGATGGGGGTCGTCGGAAACGCGCCCCTCGCGATGGCAGCCGGCCTCGGGGTGACGCCGATCGTGGTGTTCCAGGCGGCCCCGTACATGACCTGGCCGCAGGCGATGGGTCTGGTGGTTCTCGAGGGCGTCGTCATCGTCGTCTTCGCCCTCACCGGCATTCGGCAACTCATCATGGATGCCATACCGCTGGTGCTCAAGCAGGCGATCGGCGTCGGGATCGGTGCATTCATCGCGCTCATCGGTCTGGTCGACGCCGGGTTCGTCGGGCACCACGAGTCAGCAGCAACCGCCGTCACCCTCGGCACGTTCGGCAAGCTCGCCGGCTGGCCGGTGTTCGTGTTCTGCGTCGGGCTCATCCTGATGATCATGCTGTTCGTTCGGAAGGTGCCGGGCGCGATGCTGATCGGCATCTTCGTGGCCACCAATCTGGCCATCATCCTGAACTCGGTGTTCGATATCGAGCCGGAGGCGTGGGGCCCGGTGGTACCGAAGGTGCCCGACTCCATCGTCGCCACACCACAATTCGACCTACTGTTCAACGTCGACCTGTTCGGCGGCTTCGCCCGAGCCGGAATCGTCACGGCATCGGTTGTCCTGTTCACACTGGTGTTGTCGGGCTTCTTCGACGCCATGGGCACCATCCTCGGAGTCGGCGAGGAAGCTGGCCTGGTCGACAAGCAAGGCAGGATGCCCGGACTGAGCCGCATCCTCACCGTCGACGGCATCGGTGCCATCGTCGGAGGTGCGATCAACGGCTCCGCCAACACCGCCGTCGTGGAATCTGCGGCCGGCGTCACCGAAGGAGCCCGAACCGGTCTCGCCAGCGTCGTCACAGGCGGGTTGCTGACCAGCTTGATCTTCTTCACTCCGTTGGCCGGGGTGGTTCCCGTCGGTGCAGCTGCGCCGGCCCTGGTCCTGGTGGGCGCGCTGATGATGACGCACGTACGCAAGATCGATTGGGAGAACACCGAAATCGCGATCCCCGCCTTCCTGACCATTGTGCTGATGCCGTTCACGTACTCGATCACCGTGGGAGTCGCGGCAGGTGTCATCTCGTACACCCTCGTTCGTCTGGCCAAAGGCAAAGCACGCCAGACGCATTGGCTGCTGTATCTGATGTCGGGTATATTCTTGGTCTACTTCGCCCTGCACCCGATCGAAGAAGCGTTGGGAATCTCGTAACGTGAAAGAGATCGTCGATCGCCTGTCCGCCTGGGACCGCGCTGGCATTCCCTATGCGGTAGCGACTGTCATCGCGGTATCCGGAAGTGCCCCAAGGCTTCCGGGTGCCGCGATGGCGGTCTGCGCCGACGGTGAAGCAGTGGGCAGCGTCTCCGGTGGCTGCGTCGAAGGCGCCGTGTACGAGCTGTGCCGCGAGGTTCTCGAGACCGGTGAGTCCAAGCGAGAGTCGTTCGGCTACAGCGACGTCGACGCTTTCGCGGTCGGCTTGACCTGCGGGGGAGTGATCGAGGTGTTCGTCCGCCTAGGGCCTCCGCGTGCCGTGCTCGCGGCCATCGCGTCGGACGCTGCGGTGGCCACGGTCACGATGCTCTCCGGGTCAGGGGAATCGCTTGCAGTGTCCTCCTCGGCGATCATGGGAACGACCGGCTTTTCCGACGTCGACGCGGTTGTCGTCGGTGAGGCGCTGGCGATGTTGGACTCCGGGGGCACCGGCGTTCGGTCGGTGCGGTGCCGGCCGGATCTCGACGTGTTCGTACAGTCCTACGCCACTGCCCCGCGGCTGCTGATCTTCGGGGCAATCGACTATGCAGGCGCACTCGCCCGCGTGGGCAAGTTCCTCGGGTATCACGTGACGGTCTGTGACGCGCGGCAGGTATTCGCAACTGCTGCACGGTTTCCCGACGCCGACGAGGTAGTCACCGAATGGCCGCACAGCTACCTGGCGCGAACCATGATCGATGCCCGGACGGTGATCTGCGTGCTGACGCATGATGCCAAGTTCGATGTGCCGCTGCTCGAGGTGGCCCTGCGACTGCCCGTTGCGTTCGTCGGAGCCATGGGATCACGCAGGACTCACGACGACCGCGCGGCCCGGTTGCGTGAGGTGGGTCTGACAGAGCACGAGCTCGCACGCTTGAAGTCGCCGATCGGCCTGGACCTGGGGGCAAGAACTCCGGAGGAAACCGCGCTGGCCATCGCGGCGGAATTCGTCGCAGTGCGACGCGGGGGTAGCGCTCTGCCACTGACACATACAGCGGGCCCGATCCACCACGACGCACGTTCAACTGGTGCGAAGTACGCGTAGGCACCTGAATCCGGTGGGCGTCCGTTAGGCCGTCGTGTCGTTGGAGTTCGGAAGGACGATTGACAATTCGTCCTTCTGCGAACCCGCCTCCGGAAGATACACGGCCGACCATTGCGCGATCGGTGGTTCTGTCGGCACAACTGTCCATAGCTGCGACAGTGATCTCCATCGAGCCCCGGTCGTTCACGTCTGGCTGCAGACGACGGAACGCAACTGCTGGAAATCGACAGAACAGGTGTCGTGGTGGGCAGCATCAGGGGACTCGAAGAACGAACAGCGAAAGGCCGACGATCGCGCAACGCACCACCGATCTCTCCGCCGCCGCGGTCTTCGACACTGCCATCGCCGCAAAAGGCCGACGGCTGCGGGCAGTGACGCTGGCCAGCGAACGGCACGCTGCTGAACAACGCACCCGCGAATCCTCCGGGACCGGTAGAGCGGTCGAGGCGCAGCAGAACATTGCACGCCTCCTGGCAGATGCGCCCGGGCGGACGGGCACACACGCGCCGGGGTCCCGGCAGGTGCCGATCCAGACCCATCCCGCGTCGGAGGAGCTCAGGCTGGACCACGGTTGCGGGCTGTAGACCAGGAGTCGCACTTCACTTAGTAGCGGCGCCCAAAGCGTTCCCCGAGCTGAAGTCGCACTTTGCTTGTGGCAGTACCCACTTGCTGTGGATCGCCGACGATCTGCCACCACGGCCAGTCGTCCGGCGCAGACTCGGCAGCGGACAGGAAGTCGATCTCCGGCTTCCATCCAGCGCTGGTCCATCTGCCGCTGCCAGTAGCGGCAAGGGCGGGAGGAACGTCCAACCCTCTCCTGACGTACAGCATGGCTCGGCGATACTCGAACTGGTCGTTGATGTCTTCCCAGTCGTCGTCACTGGGGCATTCATCCTCGAAGAGTGGTCGGAGGAGTTTGCGCAAGTATCGCCCGAGAGCAGTCGTTGCGGCCGGATTGCTACGTAGCGCAGCGAACTCCGAAACCGAGCGCTCGTCGAGCACTTCGTATTCATCGAGAATCTCCAGCGCAGCTTTCTTCGGAAGAGGAGCGCTCCGTTCGGGGGGTCGCCAGGTGACTTCCTTGCCCATGTCGACCCACAAAGTGGCGGCGGAGTCGTTGCAACACAGCGCAGTCAAGCCAGCAACGCGCAGAGCGAGTAGCGCGGGGAGGTGGCGGGCTTGTTCGTACCGCCGGTCGGGAGCTGTCCAGAGTACCGAGCCAGAGGGGGTGCGGACCTTGTTCCGGGCGTCGACCAAATTCTGCAGCGCCTCACTCCACGTTGACTTCTTGATGCCATCGGTACCGAAGTCGAGGGACGTCTTTAATACTGCAAGTAGCGGATTTGACAGCTCGAACAGCTTTCGATACCGGCCTTCCAGCGATTCGAGGGGTTCGTCGCCCTCATCTGTCAGTGGGAGAGTATTGATTTCAATGCGAAGTGTCCTGGCCATTTTCTTGACCAGCGCTTCGTACTGCCTGGTCGAGCCTGGGGTCGACAAGTAAGTGGTGACCGTAACGGCGAGATTTTCGGGTGGGGGTTCCGGCTGAACGGTCGGCCCGCTTGCAGAGGGAGTCAAGGAGCTGGGCGAGGTTACGACCGGCATGGTGAAATCTCCAGCGGTTCGCCATTTTTCACGACTTATGTCCACGTCGGCACCTGCGAGCGTAAGACGGTTACCTATGGCTCGCCGGGCGTCGAGGGTGTCTTTGATTTGGATGTAGTTCACGCCGGCGATGTCCGACATTTCGCGGACTGAGCCAAATCTGACCAGAAGGGTTTTCTGCGGGTCTTTGTACATCGCCATTCCCGCTTCGAAGATGACGTTCATGCGAGCTTGAGGCGTGTACTCCTTTTCCTGCGGACCGTCGTGCTCAGATTGAAACGGTTCTCTGCATCGGCCCTCGTCGTCCGGGGTGAAGAGAACGACAATTGCTGCTGCAGCCTCCATGCCAGCGCTCACGATTTGCATCGTCGTGGGCGAGGGCATCCCGGTGTATTTGGCTGCGTCCTCCCATTCCAAAACCTTCAGATCAAAGGCTTCGATGAGATCCACCATGGAAGCCTTGATGCGGTGATCGCGCCCGTGCACCAGGAAGACGAGGCGCGGATTTGGACTACCGGTGTTGGAATGAGCAGTCGTGAATGCGGGTGCTGCCTCTCGGTCAGGGACGGATCTTGCTGCTGTTTCGGTATCAGCGGAGTTGCCATCGGCGTCTGCTGAACCGACGGAGCTACCAGCGGCGTGCGCTGAGCCGTCGTCGTCCTCTGGCCCATCGTGTTCTTCGAGTTCGCCCGACTCGGTGAGCACCAACCCGTGCTCACGTAAAGTCTTGCGTATCCGCGCCACGTTGACGCCAACAGTCTCATCGTGCGTGGCGCGGGTAAATGTTCCCTGGTCTCTAAGTACCCGGACAAGCTCGTAAACGGCTTCGACTGCGGGCCCATCGTCTGCATGCCAAAGCGCATTCTGAACCCGGTCCTGTTTGTTGGTCCCGTCCCAGTCGAGCCCTGCCATCCCGATCGCTGACCGAGTCACGGAGTCGGTAGGACCGCCACCTCCGGCCCAAAACGCCGACATCGGTGCAGCGAGTGTTTGCCCGAACGTTCGGCGTGGCAGCTTCTTCTTGCGGGTGCTCATCAACAGAGAATGCCGGATCGCCCACCGTGCCCGCCATCGGGGACGCCTGCAATACGGTCAACGATGTTTTTGGGGACAAGTGTTCTCGTGATGACGGAGCAAAATCCCTGTTTGCGCTGGGACTGGCAACGGTTCGTCGGTAGGGCCGGGAGAGGGACTTGTCACAAGAAGAGAGACCCCCGAAGCAAGCTTCGGAGGTCTCTCGGCCTTCTAGGAAGGAATGGGCCAATGGCTAGCAAAGCTGAGCGATTGGACCCATTTACGTCTGTAGCGTAACACACATGACGCTTGTGGAAGACCCCCAGAGCATCGGCTTCGTGTCGAGGATGCTCGAACTCACCTCGACCGACACGCCTTGGAACCGACGACTGTGGCGAAGCAGCACCCTACGGCTGGCCCAAGAGGTACTGGACGAATGCGTCAATCCAGACTTGCCCGAATCTGCTCTCAAAGACATCAAATCACACTTCGAGCAGGCGATGGGTACAGATCCAGGCATCGCCGACCGAGGTAAGTCCGTAAAGAAGCACCTTAACGACATCAAAGGTGGAGTGAGCAGCGCTAGCCACAGTTGGATTGCGTTGGATGCACACCTTCGTCGTATGCACCTCGACTATCTGCCCAACTGGGCGTTGGAGTTCGAGAACGGGAGGCCTGTCGAAGTGGAAGGCGCTGCTCGCAGGATCACTGCGCACATCCTGGATGCGGGTTACCACAAGAGCAGCCTCTACACCTGGATACGAGCACTGCAGAAGGAAAGCGACGAAACCACAGTGGCGGACTTCCTCCGTGCTGCTGGTGACCGACTGGCCCTCCCAGAGAGGGACTTCGCCTTCTGTGTACCGATTTCCACCATCCCGCCGTTCGATGTCACAGGCGGTGCAAGCCCCGGATGGCTGAACCCCCAGGAGACTCGCGAGTGGAAGAAGTCGCATGCCCCCAACGCCGACAGCATCCGTCATCAAGGGGCCATTCTTCTGACCGTAAAGGCAAGGGACATCAACGGAGCGATAGACCGTGTTCGAGCACAAATTTTCGACCTTCAAACCAAGTTTGAGTTGGGTGCCCGACGCCCCATCCGAATCTGCGATCGCATGTGGTCCAAGGACAAGAAGAACGCCTACGGAACCCAAGCGACAGACCGCATAATCGAGGTTAGAACGTTCGAGCTCTCGGGCGGAATCCGCGAACTGACGACCCCGGACTTCATCGTAAGCGCGCTCGCTCTGGTGCAGCCACTTCGGACGAGCCCACCGCATATCGCCGTCATGAGCGGATGGTCGGCCATCGAATCGCTGCTTGTCGGTGTTGGTGATCATCCCGACGTGCTCGCAGCGGGAAGGTTCGCGACTATCGTGGCAGCCAGCATGATCCGAGCTGAGTTCACGCAACTTGCATGGACGTACGCTGAGCAGTTCGACGACGCAGTCGCGACTCACATCAAGGGGTGTGCGGATAACGTCGACCGCGCGAAGCTGTTCCAAATGCGAGCGTGTAGCGGCGACGTCGTCTTCGCAAGAGAGACCGACAATCTCGCCCTCAAACGCATCAAACCCGCTCTGAGCGATCCGAGAGGGGCATTGGAAAAAGCGCAGAACATCCTCCGTCGCGAGTTCGTGCGGCTGTACCGCAAACGAAACCTCATTGCTCATGCTGGTCAGACCCAAGAACAGACGTTGCACTCGACCACCGAAACGGTCTCCCCACTCATTGGCGCTGGAGTCGACCGTGTGGTGTACGTCGGTCTAAAATTCGGCATGAAGCCCATACAGATGTCAGCAATGCTGGACGCCCGCATTCCGTACCTGACGCCGGCGTCCGCCAGCGAACCGGGCAATCTTCTCGATCTCTTCGAGTTCGCCTGAGCCGGAATCGCCCACCTCCGCTCCAGCGGACTGCGCGATCCTCAAGATACAGAGACGGACTGGGCTTGTAGGTCTCATGTCGAATCCCTCCCGTTCTCGGGCTCGTGCCCAGATCTGATTCCGGTACTCCGCGGCTGGTGTCACGCCACGGCTTGGCCGTTCCGGGTGGTCGGCACAGCACTGAGGACGTTTCCGGAACGGGTCGATAGATCGCCCCGACTCCAGCGGCTTGTGCTCTCCTGCGTTGTCCGTGGTGGCGTGGAAAGCAGTCTCGCCGTCGAGTGTCATTGCTCCTACATCGTCGGCCCTGCCCCTGCCGAGTTGTTCGATGTATGCGAGGACGGGGTTGAGCATCCACTACCTAACCTGCTCTAGTTCCGTTGCCACCACGCGTTCGGCGCGGGCAACATCTCGGGCAGGGCTTCAGGGCTGATTTCGCGTCCTTGATCTCCCATCGCCGGGCAACTTCGTTCGAGAGACTTTTCAGCTGAACTGTTCGGAAAGTCCCAGAGCTCGACCACCTCAAAATCGCCGAGGCGTTACTTGTCTCGATCGGTTGAGCCCTCTGCTCTCCTCAGGTCCGTGTCGACGGTGTATGCCATGGTCTCGACCTGTATGAGCACGCCGAACGAAGTTCGGCCGTACCACGTCCCCGATCCTTCCCGGCCTGTTCAAGGGCGGATTCGAGCTCTGCCCTGTTTCCTTCGAGTCTTTTGCCTGTCTGGGTACGTTCGACGTTCTACAGTTCGGCGTTGAGGGCTTCGACATCGCCGCGGATGTGCTCGGCTTCGGATCCGCGATGGACCCCGATCGAGGAGAACACCGACACGGGACGATGACTATGTCTCAGTCCCGCGAGCCAGACTGTGCGACAAGCAATCGGCGTCGTCGGCATTGCTAGCCGAACCGAACAGGGTCAGTGCACAGGGATGACACTGCCCCACTTCGCGAATGGCCTGGTCGATAATGCAGTTGAGCACCGACGTTCTAGGGGCTGCTTCTCACAAGGCGATTGCTATCGCGCCAGCAATCTCCCGGTCGAGGATTCCGACCCCGCGATCCACGACCGTCGCACCACACCCGACAAACCCAGTCGATCGTAGGCGGTCACCGGGTTGCGGTGGTACAGCTGCGCTACGTCGACGGTGAATTTCTCATTGGGATCGAACGCCACAAGGTCTGCAGCGCTACCGATTTCGATGCGTCCGCGATCGGTCATGCCCACCTGGTCGGCGGTATTGGTGGCCATCCACCGCACGATGTCGGTCAGTGCAAAACCACGGGCACGCGCCTCGGTCCACACCGCAGCCAGCGACACTTGCAACGACGCGATGCCACCCCAAGCATCGCCGAAGTCCCCGGTGTCGAAGCGCTTCAGGTCGGGCGTACAGGGGGAGTGATCGGTGACAATGGTGTCGATCGTGCCGTCGGCCAAACCCTGCCACAACAACTCGCGATTGCCTGCCTCGCGGATCGGTGGGCAACACTTGAATTGGGTCGCCCCAGCTGGCACGGCCTCGGCGTCGAAACACAGATAGTGCGGACAGGTTTCGACCGTCACCCGAACACCGTCCCGCTTGGCCGCCGCAATCATCGGCAACGCATCGGCGCTCGACAGATGCAGAATGTGCACCCGACACCCCGTCCGCCGAGACAGCTCGATCACCTGCTCGATAGCCCGGTTCTCGGCGGCACGTGGGCGCGATTCGAGGAATCCCGAGTACTCACGGCCCGCCGCCGACGGTGCCTCGGCGATCACCTCTGCGTTCTCGGCATGCACGATCATCAGCCCGTCGAACGATGCGATCTCGATCAGAGCCTTCTCCAGTTCCGAGATCGTCAGCGGCGGAAACTCGTCCACTCCCGACGCCAGCAGGAAGCACTTGAAGCCGAATACTCCCGCATCGTGCAGCGGTCGCAGCTGGTCGAGATTCCCCGGCACGGCACCGCCCCAAAAACCGACGTTGATCACCGACTTCTCGGCCGCTACCCGGCGCTTGACGTCCAGCGCCGCAACATCGACGGTGGGGGGAATGCTGTTGAGCGGCATGTCGACGATGGTGGTGATGCCACCAGCCGCGGCAGCCCGGGTGGCGCTGGCGAACCCTTCCCATTCGGTGCGCCCCGGCTCGTTGACGTGAACATGCGTGTCCACCAAACCCGGCAGCAACACCTCGTCTGGCCCGAGCTCGACCACGATGCCGGCGAGCACCGAAGCACCAGCATCATAGGAGTCGATCGCCACGATCCGGCCGTCCGATACCGAGATCGAGGCAGCGACCTCCCGGCCTCCGATCACCGCTCGCGAAGCGCGGACAACGAGATCCGCCGAATCAGACTGCACTGGAAACACTCTGGAGCTCGGACGACTTCCACGCAACATCTGCCGCATCGAGAGCCTCGGCGTCGAGTTCACCGAACAATCTCAATCGGGACAGTCCTCCGTCGGGGTACACGTCCAGTCGCAGGTGCGTGTACGCATCGGCCTCGTTCAACAGGAAGCGATGACGCGTATCCGGCTGAACGGCGGTACGGGGCAGAATCTCGTTCCATGCCGTCGGGTCCGTGATGTGTCGGCGACGAGAATCGATGGCGCTGAGTCGAATCCAACCCGGTGCGTTGCCGACGTAGTAGCTGGTGTCGACCTCCACGTGCCGCGGAGCACCGGGTGAAGCGAGGGCGAAGATCGCGAAGTCGTTGCCGCCGTTGCGTCGTCTCGAGTTTTCCCAGCCTTCGCCCATGTTGCGAGCCCGCCCGGGCAGGATGATGTTGGCCGGGGAGGAGTAGAACGCGTCGGAGCAGTCGGTGAGCCGAGCTCCGTTCTCGGCGGCGAGCAGATCGACGGTGCCGGCGAGAAACCGCGGATCCTGCACCACCTGGCCGTGCACACGGAACCGGGCAACGCCGCCGTCGGGGTAGATCGACAGCCGCACATGCGTCCACCGGTGCCGATCGTCCACCGCATACATGTTCGCAGTGTCACCGACTGCGGAGGACTTGTCGACGATGCTGTGCCATTCCGCGTTCTGCACATCCTCGATGGACGGGTAGCCCTCGATCGACGCCGCTTCGACGGAGACGAACGGCGGGTAGTTGCCGGTGAAGTGTGCGGTGTCGACCACGACGCCGTGCACGATGCCCGGTGCACCCAGTCGCACGATCGCCCAGTCGTGACCGCCTTCGTCGCGGCGACGCCGAGTCTCCCACCCGTCGTACACCTTTCCCTTGTGCCCGAAGTCCGCGGGATCGAACAGCGGAGCGTCCGGCTTGATCAAGTTCTCGCGCTGGGCGAACAGCTCGTCGTTCGCTGCGGAGACGCTGCCTCCGAGCGCCCGAGAAGCAAGGTCGGTCAGCGTGGTGAAATCGGTTCCGGTCATGAAGTTCCTTCCAAAATGTGTGTGGTGGCCAACGTTCGACCTACCTCGTGCAACAACCGAGCCGCGTCACGCATGGAGATCTGCGGGTCCGGCTCCAGGTCGGTCAGCGAATAGGAGGCGGTGATACCGAAGGGGCGCAATCGATCCAAGCCGACGACGCTGCGTCCCGCCACGGTGATCACCGGGACCCCCGCCGCGCGCGCTGCATGAGCGACTCCGATCGGTGCCTTGCCGTGCAGGCTCTGCTCGTCCAGCGAGCCCTCGCCGGTGACGACCAGATCGGCCGACGCCAGAGCGCTGCCGAAGTCGATCAGCTCGAGCACGGTCTCGATCCCCGGCTTGGCCGCAGCACCGAGTACGGCCATGGCACCGAAGGCGGTTCCGCCGGCCGCTCCGGTGCCGGCGAGACCGCTCATGTCGCGGCCGATTGCGTTGCGTACCAAATGCGCCCACTGCCGCATCCCGTGTTCCAGATACAGCAACTCCTGCGGTCCTGCACCCTTCTGTGGGCCGTAGACAGCCGCGGCTCCGGTAACACCGAGCAACGGATTGTCGACGTCGCAAGCCAGCTCCAACACCGCATTCCGAGCCGACGGCAACAGGCCGCTCAGGTCGAGGTGGACTGCGCCCCGCAGCGGACCACCGCCGAGCGCAACGTCGTTGCCGTCGGCATCGAGGATCCGCGCACCGAGCGCGCTGAGCATTCCTGCGCCGCCGTCGGTGGATGCGCTGCCCCCGAGTCCGACGACGAGACGCTGCGCACCTGCCTCCAGAGCGTGCCCGATGACGGTACCGAGACCGAACGTACTGGCTCCCAGCGCATCCGGCTGTCCGTCGGGAAGAAGCTCGAGCCCGACCGCCGACGCCAGTTCGACGACCGCAACCTCACCCTGACGGGCGTATGACGTCTGCACCGGCTCACCGGTCGGTCCCGAGCAGGTCACTGCCACTCGATCCCACCCTGCGGTGACGGCAGCATCGACGGTGCCGTCACCGCCATCGGCGACGGGTAGGCATACCGTCTCGAGCGACGAGTCGACCGAGAGCATTCCCTCGGCCAGCGCCTGCGCGACCTCCGCTGCCGACAGCGAGCCCTTGAACTTGTCGGGAGCGAGCAGAATCCGCGTCATCTCTAGTCCAGCAGGAGCAGCGCAGTGGGGGCGTCGGCCGACGTGTTGGCCAGTTCCTCGAACTCGCCGACGTTGTCGATTTCGGTGCCCATCGAGATGTTCGTGACCCGCTCGAGAATGATCTCCACCACGACAGGGACCTTGTGCTCGTTCGCCAACGTCCTGGCCCGCACCAACGTCTCGCCGATGAGGTCGGGCTCGGTGACGCGAAGCGCTTTGCAGCCCAACCCTTCTGCCACCTGCACATGGTCGACGCCGTAGCCCTTGGGGATACCGGGCTGAGCGTCCAAGGTCTCCTGGTGGTTGATGTTGTCGAATCCCAACTGCACGCAGAAGTCCATGTCGAAGGCGCGCTGCGCCTGCCGGATCAGCCCGAGGTACGAGTTGTTCACCACCACATGCACGTACGGCAGGTTGAACTGCGCACCGACGGCCAACTCCTCGATCATGAACTGGAAGTCGTAATCTCCGGACAGTGCAACGACATTCGCCGACGGATCGGCAGCCACCGCTCCCAGTGCCGCGGGAATGGTCCAGCCCAGTGGGCCGGCCTGACCGCAGTTGATCCAGTTGCGGGGAGAGTAGACGTGCAGGAACTGCCCGCCCGCGATCTGCGAGAGTCCGATGGTGCTGATGTAGCGGGTGTCGCGGTCGAAGACCTTGTTCATCTCCTCGTACACGCGCTGCGGTTTGATCGGCACGTTGTCGAAGTGCGTGCGCCGATGCATCGTCCGCTTACGCGTCGCGCAGTCCTCGACCCAGCCCGACAGATCACGCAGCGTGCCTGCTGCCCGGCGCTCCTCGGCGACGGCGACGAACTGCTCGAGGGCCGCCTTGGCGTCGGAGATGATGCCGTAGTCCGGCGCGAAGACACGTCCGATCTGGGTCGGCTCGATGTCGACGTGGACGAACTTGCGTCCCTTGCGGTAGGTCTCCAACCCGCCGGTATGCCGGTTGGCCCAACGGTTTCCGATGCCGAGGACGAAGTCCGAGGCCAACATCGTCGCGTTGCCGTACCGGTGCGCGGTCTGCAAGCCGACCATGCCTGCCGCGAGACGGTGATCGTCGGGGATTGTGCCCCAGCCCATCAGGGTCGGGATGACCGGAACGTCGAGAATCTCAGCGAGCTGGACGAGCAGGTCGGAGGCGTCGGCGTTGATGATTCCGCCGCCGGCCACGATCAACGGGCGCTCCGCAGCCAGGAGCATGTCGATGGCCTTCTCTGCCTGAGCGCGCGAGGCAACGGGCTTGTGCACGGGCAGCGACTGGTAGGTGTCGGGATCGAAGTCGATCTCGGCCAGCTGCACGTCGATGGGCAGATCGATCAGCACCGGTCCGGGCCGTCCTGAGCGCATCAGGTGGAACGCCTGCGCGAAGGCACCGGGAACCTGGGCCGGTTCGAGCACCGTCATCGCCATCTTGGTCACCGGTGCGGCGATCGACGCGATGTCGACGGCCTGGAAGTCTTCCTTGTGCAACCTCGCGACCGGGGCCTGGCCGGTGATGGCGAGGATCGGAATCGAGTCGGCCATGGCCGAATACAGCCCGGTGATCATGTCGGTGCCGGCCGGGCCGGAGGTTCCGATACAGATGCCGATGTTGCCCGGAGCAGCCCGGGTGAATCCCTCGGCCATGTGCGAGGCACCTTCGACGTGGCGGGCCAGCACGTGGCGGATGCCCCCGTGGTTGCGCATCGCCGCGTAGAACGGGTTGATCGCGGCACCGGGCAGACCGAATGCCGTTGTTGCACCTTCGAGTTCGAGAATCTTCACCGCGGCATCGGCCGCGCGCATCTTGACCATGTCAGTTGTCCTTGCTCGAGATCGGGGAGCCCGAGAGCCGAGCGACACCGCGGTACAGCGCCGAATGATCGAGTCCGCCATCGCCGTTGGCGCGAGCGGAGGCCATCAGCTGCGCCAACACGGCGCCCATCGGGATCACGACGCCCGCTTCACGTGCAGCGGAGGTGACGATGCCGAGATCCTTGTGGTGCAGGTCGATACGGAAGCCGGGCTCGAACGAGCGGTCCAGCATCTTCTGCGCCTTCTGGTTGAGCACGGCCGAACCGGCGAGGCCTCCGCCGAGAACCTCGACCGACGCTGCCAGATCGACGCCGTAGGCCTCGAGGAACGCGATCGCCTCGGCCAGCACCTGAATGTTGCCGGCCACGATCAGCTGGTTGGCTGCCTTGACCGTCTGCCCGGAGCCACTGGGCCCCACGTGCGCGACGGTCTTGCCCACGACGTCGAGAATCGGCTTGGCCGTGGCGAAGTCGTCCGCGCTGCCACCGACCATGATCGACAGGGTCGCGTTCTCGGCACCGGCCTGGCCACCGGAGACCGGGGCATCGAGGATACGGAAGCCGCGTGAGATCGCGTCGGCAGCCAACGTGGCGGTGACGTCGGGACGGATGCTGGAGAAGTCGATGATCAGAGCGTCGCGTCGAGCATTGTCGAACACCCCGCCCTCACCGGCGAGAACCTCCTGCACATCCGGAGAATCGGGGACCATGATCGCGATGACGTCCGCGTCATGAACGGCCTTGGCGATGGAATCGGCTGCGGTGCCGCCCGCCTCGACCAAAGGACCTGTGCGATCGGGGGTCAGGTTGTAGCCGACCACCTGATGGCCCGCCTTGGCGAGATGAACGGACATGGGACTGCCCATGATTCCGAGGCCGATGAATGCAATGGTGCTCATGAGAAATCCCTACTTGGTAGTGGTGGCCAGTTCGAGCCACGCGAACGGATCCGGCTGGGTGGCTTTGTATTCGAGTCCGACGTAACCGTCGTAACCCCGTTCGGCGAGGCCGGCGAGTTGTCCGCCGAGGTCGAGTGAGCCGGTACCCGGTTCTCCGCGGCCCGGTGAGTCGGCGATCTGCACGTGCCCGATCAGATCGTGGTGGGCATCGAGCGCCGCGGGCACGTCGTCTCCGTTGACGGCGAGGTGGTACAGGTCGGCAAGCAGACGCAGGTTGTGTACGTCCTGCTCACGCGCGACGCGGCGGATGGTGGCGACGGCACCGGCAGCAGACTTGATCGGGTAGGCGGGCGCGCCGCTGACGGGTTCCACCAGCACGACGGCACCGATCCTCGCTGCGGCCTTCCCTGCTGCCGCCAGGTTCTCGATCGCGACCTCGTCCTGGTCGAGCGGGTCGACGCCGTCGATGCGATTTCCGTAGAGGGCGTTGAACGCTGTGGTGCCGAGTTGTTCGCCGATGCCGACCGTGGCGTCGATGTTGTCGCGGAACGCCTGCTTCTGCGCTGGATCGGACAGAATCCCGCGATCGCCTGAGGGCATATCGCCGGCGGCGAAGTTCAGTCCAGTCAGCTGCACCCCGGCATCACGGATGGAAGACACGAACGCGGTGACATCGGCGTCGGACGGCACCGGATTCGTGAACGGCCACCAGAATTCGACGGCATCGAAGCCGGCATCGCGGGCTCGCCGCGGTCGATCGAGCAGCGGAACATCGGTGAAGAGAATGGAACAGTTGACGGTGTAGTGGAGCCGAGAGTCAGCGAAAGTGTTCATGCAGGGTGCCTTTCAGTTCTGAGGTTGCGGTAGTCCGCGGTAGCGACGCCAACTGCCGGCATAGGTGATGTCGGTCAGCTCGTCCGGTTGCGCATCGAGCACCCCTGGCCGCAGGCCGACGCCCAGGACGGAGCGCCCGTCCTCGAGCGCCACCACGGTGAGCTCGAGCTCCGGCGGTTCGTCCGGCAGGAACGCCGTCCGGATGTCGTCGAGAGGAATGTCGTAGAGCTCGCCTTCGATGGCCGCGCCGGCAGTGTGATCGAGCAACAGCGCCGGGAATTCGTCCCGTACCGAGAAGAAGCGGTAATTCGGGGTGGTGCGCACCGTCCCCACGAACGGGTGGGACGAGACGTTGTGGTGCAGGCTGCCGCCACGCATCGCACCACCGTTGCAGAAGAGCTCCGTCATGAAGTCGTTCCTCTCGGGCTCGATGGGTCGGACTCAAAGTCCGTATTGTGGAATAGCTATTCCGTTTAATGAACCGAGTGTGGCGTGCGCCACGTGGATCTGTCAAGACCCGAGTGCACGGTCCGCGCGACCGAAGTGCCCAATACCGCAGTGCAGCAACGCCGAACGGATCGACGTGGATGCCTCGAGATCGACCCTTGACACTGCATGTGATCGGTGTCACGCTCACTTGGTGGAATCAACATTTCGTATTGCGGAATCGGATACAGTCGTCGACTTGAACACGGCCTCCGAGGCCGACGCGGCACGCACACTCTCGCTGTGCCTCGACGTGCCTCGCTGGGTGCAGGAAGTTCTGAGCGCCCGACCGTTCACCGACGTGCAGGCCCTGCGCCACGCCATCCATCGCGCTGCGGCACCCCTGACAGCCGAGGAAGTGCACCGCGCACTCGCCGTACATCCGCGTATCGGCGAGACACCCGACGGCGACGACGCCGGCGCTCGGCACGCGAGTAACGAGCAATCCGGCGTCGACATCTCCGACGCGACCGTCGAACAGCGGCTGAGAGCAGGAAATCTGGCCTACGAGAACCAGTTCGGGCAGGTGTTTCTGATCAGGGCCGCCGGCCGGGATGCCCACGCAGTTCTCGACGCTCTGCACAGCAGGCTCGACAACGACCCCGAGACCGAGGCCGTCGTCGTCGAACACGAGCTGCGGGAGATCGCCGAGATTCGTGCGACAGGAAGTCTCGGCGATGCCTGACGCGAAGAGTCATGTGACCGCTCACGTGCTCGATGCAGCGAGAGGCGTTCCTGCGCAGGGGGTCTCGATCGTGCTTGCCGATCACCACGACACCCCGGTCGCCGATGCAATCACCGATGAGCAGGGCCGGGTCTCGTCGCTCGGTCCCGCCGAACTCGAACCGGGCATCTACCGCCTCACCTTCGCAACCGGCGCGTACTTCGCGTCCCAACACACCGAATGCTTCCACCCGGAGGTCGTCGTCACCTTCGAGATCACCGCACCCGATCAGCACTACCACATCCCACTTCTGTTGAGCCCGTTCGCTTTCACCACCTATCGAGGGAGCTAGAACCCATGACCATCGTGCTCGGAGCAAACCAGTACGGCAAAGCCGAATGCAGACTCGTCCGGATCGACCGCGAGACTCCTCGCCACCGCATCACCGACGTCAGCGTCACCTCGCAGCTGCGCGGCGACCTCGAGGCCGTCCACACCGAGGGCGACAACGCCCACGTCGTCGCGACCGACACCCAGAAGAACACCGTGTACGCCTTCGCACGGGACGGCATCGGCGCGATCGAGAACTTCGCACTTCGTCTCGGGAAGCACTTCACCGGCAATTTCGACTGGATCACCGGTGGACGCTGGGAGATCGAGCAGTACCAGTGGTCGCGTATCGCAAACGGTGAAGACGGCTACGACCACTCGTTCGTCAAGGCCGGCGACGAGAAGCGGAACACGATCGTCACGATCGACGGAGAAGACATCTCCATCGTCTCGGGCATCAGCGACCTCGTGGTGCTCAATTCGACGGCGTCGGAATTCTGGGGCTACCCGAAGGACCGGTACACCACACTGAAGGAGACCACGGACCGGATCCTGGCCACGTCGGTCAGCGCCCGCTGGCGGTACCTCACCACCGAGCTGGACTTCGACAAGACCTTCGACGACGTTCGTTCCATCATGCTCGACGCCTTTGCGTCCACTCACTCTCTTGCGTTGCAGCAGAGCCTGTTCCAGATGGGTAAGCAGGTTCTCGAAGCCCACCCGGAGATCGGCGAGATCAAGTTCTCGATGCCCAACATCCATCACTTCCTCGTCGACCTCGAGCCGTTCGGACTCGACAACCCCGGTGAGGTCTTCTACGTCGCGGATCGTCCCTACGGCCTGATCGAGGCCACGGTGGAACGCGACGATGCCCCGGACGCAGGCCGCGCCTGGGATACCGTGCCCGGATTCTGCTAGGAGCGAGCCGACATGAAGCTGACGAAACGCGCGTCGACCAAGACCCATGCGCCGCACGACCCCGCCCGTCCCGAGGACGAGCGGTTGTCGATCGGTAGGTCGTACGTCTATGGATTGCAGCACATCCTGACGATGTACGGCGGAGTCATCGCACCGCCCCTGATCGTGGGCGGCGCAGCGGGACTGACCGGAACCGAGATCGCGCTGCTGGTCTCGGCCGCGTTGTTCGTCAGCGGAGCGGCCACCTTGCTGCAAACCCTTGGAGTGCCGTACTTCGGGGCGAAGTTGCCGCTGGTGCAGGGTATTTCGTTCGCATCGGTGTCGACGATGGTGGCCATCGCGAGCGGGCCGGGTGGCTTGAACTCGGTGTTCGGTGCCATCATCGCTGCCGGTGCCATCGGCATCCTCATCACCCCGTTCTTCAGCAAGATCGTGCGATTCTTCCCACCGGTGGTGACCGGCACGATCATCACCGTCATCGGTATATCGCTACTGCCCGTTGCGGTTCGGTGGGCGATGGGCGGTGATCAGCAGGCCGCCGACTGGGGCTCGATGTCCAACATCGGGCTCGCGGCCTTCAGCCTCGTGGTGGTGCTGCTGGTGAGCAGGCTGGTGCAGGGCACGCTCTCGCGCTTGTCGATCCTGATCGGCATCATCGTCGGCACGCTGTTCGCCGTTCTCGTCGGCAAGGCCGATTTCTCCGGAGTGGGCGACGGTGCCATCTTCAGCCTCCCCGAGCCGTTCGCGTTCGGAGCCCCGACTTTCCAGATCGCAGCGATCCTGTCGATGGTGGTGGTCATTCTCGTCATCATGACCGAGACCACCGCGGACATCCTGGCCGTGGGCGAGATCGTCGGTACCGATGTCGATGCTCGACGCGTCGGCGACGGGCTGCGAGCGGACATGGTCGCCACCACCATCGCTCCCGTGTTCGGCACCTTCCCGGCCAGTGCGTTCGCCCAGAACGTCGGTCTGGTGGCGGTCACCGGAATCAAGAGTCGCTACGTCGTCGCGGCCGGCGGCTCGGTACTGCTGTTCCTCGGGCTCTTCCCCGTCCTCGGACTGGTGGTCGCCTCGGTGCCGCTGCCGGTACTCGGCGGTGCGGGCATCGTGCTGTTCGGCTCGGTGGCGGCCAGCGGCATCCGGACGCTGTCCAAGGTGGAGTTCGACGGCAACCTGAACCTCGTCATCGTGGCGGTGGCCATCGGCTTCGGCGTCATCCCCATCGCGGTGCCGGGCTTCTACGCGGCGTTCCCGGACTGGGTCCACGTGGTGCTCGACTCCGGCATCAGCGCCGCGAGCATCGTCGCCGTCCTGCTGAACATCGCCTTCAACGTCGTCACGATCGGGCAGAAACCCTCGCCCTCGGTGGTCACCGCTGCACCGCCGGTGGCGACGCGGCATCACCAGTAGTGTTCTATCGAGATCGGTAGAAGCTACGAGCATGCGAGGTGGGACTGTGGCGGCAGGTGGCGGGGTGCAGTCCGTGGAGCGTGCGTTCGAGCTGCTCGACATCATGGCTGCCTCGGGCGGATCCATCGGGATCAGCGAACTGGCCGAGGGTACCGATCTGCCGATGCCGACGGTGCACCGTCTGATCGGAACCCTCGTCTCGCTCGGCTACGTCCGCCGGCTGCCGTCCCGCCGATACGCACTGGGCACCAAGCTCATTCGTCTGGGCGACAGCGCCTCGAAGTTGATCGGAGGATGGGCCAAGCCGTATCTGGCGGAACTGGTCCGGATCACGCACGAGACGTCGAACATGGCGTTTCTCGAGGACGACATGGCGGTGTACGTCGCGCAGGTCCCGTCCGAACACGCGATGCGGATGTTCAACGAGGTGGGTCAGCGCGTGTTGCCGCATTCCACCGGCGTCGGCAAGGCGCTGCTCTCGCAGTTGGACGACGACGCTGTCCGAGCGATCGTCGGCCGCCTCGGCATGGCTCCCCGCACCGTCAACACCATCACCACGCTCGACGCGTTGCTCGAAGACCTCGCGGTGATCCGCGAACGCGGCTATGCCATCGACGACGGTGAGCAGGAAGTCGGCGTCCGCTGCTTCGCCGTACCGGTACTCGGTGCCCCGACCCTCACGGCGATGTCGATCGCCGGACCGACAGCACGCGTCACCCTCGAATCGGCCGAGCAGTTCGTGCCCCTGCTGATCTCGGCCGCCGAGCGACTGGCGAAAGACCTCGCGAGCAACAACCCAGCGTCTTGATGTTGCAGCGTCTCAATCCCGCAACACTTTCGCATCACGCGCGAAGGACTGCACTTCCTCGGTCAACCACACGTGCGCCGGAACAGCGCCACCGAGAAGCTCCCGAGCCAGCGACGACGAATCCCCGATCGGCACATCGCTGCCGGCGATGATGATGTTGCCGTAGCGCCTGCCCTTGAGCATCGCCGGATCCGCGACGATCGCGAGGTGCGGAAAGACACTGCGAAGAGTCGACGCCTCCTGCTTCGCGAGCGACAGATCCCGGCGGTCACCGCAGTTGACGACATACATGCCGCCAGGGGAGAGGACGCGTCGAACATGCTCGGTGAACTCGGCCGTGAGCAGCGGGGCCGGAGTTGTTGCTCCCGCGAATACATCTCGCACGATGAGGTCGCGACTGTTCTCGTTCAGCGTCTCGGTGACCGCCCGAGCTTCGCCGACGCGGATGCGCAGCAGCGGTGCTCGTGGCAGGTCGAACCATTCGCGCACGAGTTCCGAAAGCTTGCCGTCGAGCTCCACCACCACCTGACGCGCCCCGGGATATTCCGCGGTGAACGAGCGCGCCAGGGTGCACGCCCCGCCCCCGAGGTGCAGCGCACGCAGAGGAAACGTTGAATCCCACTGCGCCCGAACCAGTCCCGAGATCCACCGCATGTACTCGAATTCGAGCACCGTGGGGTCGTTCATGTCGATGTGCGAACTCGGGACGTCGTTGACGTTGACGACCCACCCGTCGTCCGAGAACGCGTCACGGACCAATTCACAGGTGCCCGAATCGATTTCGAACACTCCGGGTTGCAGGGAGCCGGCCGGTGCCGAGGCCCGCTTCCTACCCACGTCGGCCCTCGAGTCGGAAGTCCTCGAAATCGAATCCCGGGGTGACGGTGCATCTGACCAGGCTCGGTTCGTTGCCCACCGGCCGAGCGCGCTGCCACACCGATGGTGGCACGATCTGCTGCGGAGATTCCGGCCCGACCAGCAGCGAAGTCACTTCACCCGGCTCGTCCCCTGCGCCGCCGAGATCGAGTTGCACCGGACTTCCGCGGTGATACAGCCACATCTCGGTGCCGCGAACGGTGTGCCACGCCGACTGCTGACCTGGCATGAGCAGGAACAGGATTGCCGTGCCTGCCGCGCGCGGGCCGGGATAACCGTCGGGCAGAGATGTCTGTGGAATCGTGACCTCGCTGCGCCAGGTCTCCCGGAACCAACCACCCTCGGGGTGGGGTGCGAGGTCGAGGCGCAGGGCCCAGTCGGGCAACGATGTCATGCACGCAACCCTAGTCAGTCCATGGAGACAGTCAGTCCGTGGCGACCTGAACCCGGAACCTGTCGCGCTCGGTGTGCAGACTCCACAGCTGCTCGGCGAGTGCCTCGGGGCTCTTCTTCGGATCCTTGCCGTCGATGGCGCCACCGATGATCAACTGCGACACCTGGATTCCCTCGCCGGCCAGCTCCTCGTTGAGCAGCTGCGCGTAGGCGGCTTGGCCTGCGAACGCGATGGACGTGCCGGTGACCGTACGCCCGGGCTTCACCGCAGAGCCGCCGTTGACGAACAGAATCGTGCCCTTGTTCTCGCCGAGGAACCGCATGCCCGGCAACACCTGGTGGACGGCGGCGATCGGTCCATAGATGGAGAACTCGACCGGCCCGACCATGTCCGCCGGGGTGGTCTCGAGCACGGGTCGCATGAAGTCCTTCTGCGGCAGCGGGCTGTACTGCAGTACCTCGATGGGACCGAGTGTCTCGGTGACCTGCTCCAGCGCCGACGCGATCGAGGCCGGGTCGCGCACATCGGCGACGAATCCCTTCGCGGAGATACCGTCGGCAGCGAGCTGATCGGCGAGCGCGTCGACACGGGACTGATTACGAGAGATGAGGCCGACCGAGAAGCCCTGCGCGCCGAACTTGCGCGCGACTGCTGCTCCGAGACCTGCACCTGCTCCGACTATTGCTATCGATGTCATGTCGAATGCAAGGACCGAGGCTCGAAGACTATTCCGACGACCGTCTCGAGCAGGGCCTCCGCAGTCCGATGCAACGCGGTGAGATCCCCGGTCCAGCCGAGTACCCGCAGAGCGGCCTCGGCGATTCCGGCCGCGTCCGCCGTCGCGTCCCGGCGGCCGTTCTCCCGATCGGCTCGCGCGTTCACCACGGTCTCCACCAGGCGAAACGGTAGGTCCTCGGTACCCGGCCTGCGCTCGGAATCGAGCTGGACCAACGTGTCCGACGCAATGTCCGCATACAGGCTCATCAGCGTGTACCGATGGTCGCGGAAGGTTTCGAAGCGCTCGCTGCGCAGTTCGGGCAGTAGATAGAGCGCGCCGAGATTCCAGGTGGACGCACCGAGCTGTCCGGCGTCGAAGTAGGCCAGTGCGTACATCTGGGTCGCCGCCTCGGCTCCCGACTGCCGAATGCGCAGCGCGACGGCCAGCGGCGCATCGACCGTGCCGCTGAGCAGCGCGTCGAGTATGTCGTCCTTGGTGGCGAAGTGGTGATAGAGCGAGGCCTGACGCAAACCGACGGCGTCGGCGATGACGCGGGTGGAGGTATTGGTGAATCCGCGAGTGGTGAAGAGCTCGGCCGAGGCGTCGAGAATTTCCTCGCGAGCGGTGTCGCCCGGCCGCTTCTTCGTGCTCAGCCTTGGCCTGCCTGCTCCGGTCATGACTGCATCTTGTCAGGTCGACGTGACGGTGAGATTTCTGTCATCTGATCGAAATAGACGAAACGAGGTTGTTTCACGACGGACACCGCCAGGGAACGGCGGTGCCGAAAACTATCAACTGACAGAAACCCGCCTCGGCGATGCAGCGGGCGGTCACTCACCACCCACCTCGCCCGTAGGAGACTTCCATGAGCTCGACAACACTGCCGGCCCCGGGCTCGGGTTCGGAACCCTCGCCCACCACCGACCATTCCGATCTGGCTTCCCTCGGCTACGACCAGCAGCTGCACCGCAGCCTCGGCAAGTACGCGTCCTTCGCCGCCGGCTTCTCGTTCGTCTCGATTCTCACCACCATCTTCCAGCTCTTCGGACTCGGCTTCAGCTTCGGTGGCCCGGCCTTCTTCCTCACCTGGCCGCTCGTGTTTCTCGGGCAGTTCATGGTGGCCCTGAACTTCGCCGAACTCGCTGCCCGCTATCCCATCTCGGGCGCGATCTACCACTGGTCCAGGCGTATGGGCGGTGAGCTGGTCGGGTGGTTCGCCGGCTGGTTCATGATCATCGCGCAGATCGTCACCGCCTCCGCCGCCGCGATCGCACTGCAGGTCGTCCTCCCCAGCATCTGGGGCGGCTTCCAGCTGATCGGCGAGGACACCGCACTCACCTCGCCGAGCGGAGCCGCGAATGCCGTTGTGCTGGGCTCGATTCTGCTGGTGCTCACCACCACGATCAACTGCATCGGCGTGAACTGGATGTCGCGCATCAACAGCATCGGCGTCACCTGCGAGATCGTCGGCGTCATCGCGCTGGTGCTGGTGTTCTTCACCCACGCCGAGCGCGGACCACAGGTGGTGTTCGATACCGGAAGTGCCGGAGCAGATCCCGGCTACATCGGTGCCTGGATCGTCTCGGGCCTGATGGCGGCCTACGTCATGGTCGGCTTCGGCTCGGCAGGCGAACTCGCCGAGGAAACCCGCAATCCCCGACGCGTCGCGCCGCGCACCATCCGTCTGGCTCTCTCCGCATCGGCACTGGGCGGTGGCCTGATGATCGTCGGCGCACTGATGGCCGCACCGAGCCTCACCGACGGTCAGCTCGCAACGCAGGGGCTTCCGTACGTCATCGACTCGATCCTCACCTCACCGTGGGGCAAGGTACTGCTGGTCGACGTCGCCATCGCGGTGTTCATCTGCACCCTCGCCATCCAGACCGCGGCATCGCGGCTGATGTTCTCCATGGCCCGCGACGGACGCCTGCCCGCCTCGACGGCTCTCGCGAAGGTCAACTCGCGCACCGGAACTCCCATCGCACCCTCGGTCCTGATCGGTCTGGCCTGCGTGGCGATCCTGGCCGTCAACGTCGGCAACTCCGCGATCTTCACCACGCTCTCCAGCGTCTGCATCGTGCTGATCTACCTCGCGTACATGATGGTCACCGTCCCGCTGCTGATCCAGCGACTCAAGGGCTGGCCGCACGGCGGCGTGCAGCACGACTCCGACGGCCAGAAGCTCTTCACCCTCGGACGCCTCGGCCTGCCGGTCAACATCGCCGCAGTTCTCTACGGCGGCCTGATGGTGGTCAACCTGTCGTGGCCGCGGGCCGAGATCTTCGACCCCACCGGCGAATTCCCACTGCTGCGCTGGGCCGCACCCCTGACCGTCCTGGCCGTGATCGTCGTAGGTATCGCCTGCCTACCCCGCGGCAAAGCCCACCCCAAGCCCGTCACGATCGGAGCCTGAACCAGCATGACCACGGCAACTGCAACGACCCACTCCGCCAAGGAACACGCACGCTCCCAGGCGACGGTCGCACCGGCACCCACTGCACCGGAGGGCATCTCGGAGCTCACCTGGGCAGAATCGGTCCCCGGCGGCAGCTACACCACCAAGGTCCTCGCTCGCGGAACCCGGCTACGCCTCGTCGACGTCGACGGTGATGCCTGCGCCAATCTGCTGCTCTACCGCGCCGACGCCCCGTGGGAGCGACTCAACACCGCCGACACCGTCAAGGTGCCGTGGCAGGCGTATCTGAGTGCCGGCCATCCTCTGCTCTCGGATCAGGGGCGCGTTCTGGCGACCATCGTCGACGACACCTCCGGCCACCACGACGCCCTGTGCGGCACCACCTCCACCGCTACCAACACCGCGAAATACGGAGTCAGCGGACCACATTCGTCGGCTCCCGCAGGCCGCGAACTGTTCACCCTGGCCGCGGCGAAGCACGGACTGGAACCACGCGACGTCGCACCGTCCCTGTCCTTCTTTCACGGCGTGAGAGTCGACGCCGACGGGGCTCTTGTCGGCACCGGCTCGGCGGGAGCGGGCAAGTCGGTGGATCTGCTGATCCACCTGCCGGTGATCGTGTTGCTGGCCAACACCGCTCACCCGCTAGACCCGAGGTCCGAGTACCCCACCACGGCCCTCGACGTGCTGGCGTGGCGAGCACCCGAGGAACTACTCACCCTCGACAACACCGAACCGGAATACCAGCGCGCAGTACAGAACACCGAGAACGCATGGAAGGCAGCGCAATGACCGCCAGCACCCTCGAGACCACGATCGTTCGTGACGAGATCGCCCCCGCATTCGGCCCGTGGTCCGCCGTCGTCGAAGCCGGTGACGTACTGACGATCGTCGATCTGTACGGCAATCAAGCCGTCGACACCCTGATGTACGGCGCGCACGATCACTCGATCCGTTACTCCGCCCCCGCCACCGTCACCGCTCAGCAGAACCTGTTCCTGACCACCGGAACCGTTCTGCGCAGCGATGATTCGACACCGATCATGACGATCGTCGACGACGAGGTCGGCAACCACGACACCGTCGGCGGTGCGTGCTCCAAGGAATCGAACACTCTGCGCTACGGCCACCACACCCAGCATCAGCACGCGTGCGTCGAGAACTTCCTCATCGAGGGATCCAAGTGGGGACTCGGCAAACGGGACCTGGTGCCCAACATCAACTTCTTCATGAACGTCCCCGTCGACGCCGACGGCACGCTCGGCATCGTCGACGGTCTGTCGGCTCCCGGCAAGAAGCTCTCCTTGCGTGCCGAGATCGACACGCTGGTCCTGGTGTCCAACTGCCCGCAGATCAACAACCCCTGCAACGGATTCGACCCCACCGCGGTGCGGATGATCGTGACGCGAGAGCCGGGCGGTCGAGCATGAACGCGACCAAGATGACCGTCCAGCGACCCGGCATGATCACCACCGTGCAGGACTGGCCGGGTCGCATCGGGTACTGGAAGGTGGGCGTACCGCCGTCGGGGCCGATGGACGACCTGTCGTTCCGGCTCGGCAACGTCGCGCTCGGCAATCCCGAGGGTGCCCCGGGTCTCGAATCCACCATGGCCGGGCCGGCATTGACGTTCGACGCCGACACCTACGTCTGCGTCACCGGTGCAGCGGTACCGGTGCGCATCGACGGCCGATCGGCCGCGCAGTGGAAGCCGGTGCTGGTTCCCGCCGGCGCCACCCTCGATGTCGGCACCACCACCGGGCACGGGCTACGGGTCTACGTTCTGATCCAGGGCAGCCTCGACGTCGACGACTATCTCGGCAGCGCAGCAACGTTCACTCTCGGTAAGTTCGGCGGACATCGCGGCGGCACCCTCGGCGAGGGCGACGTCATCGGCCTGGCCGGACGCTCGGACAACTCCGAGATCCTCGGTCCGATACCGATGGAACACCTGCCGGTGCTGACGTCGAACTGGGACATCGCCGTCACCGAGGGCCCCCACGGCGCGCCGGAGTTCTTCACCCGCGAGGACATCGACACCCTCTACGCCACCCGCTACGAGGTGCACTTCAACTCCGATCGCACCGGGGTCCGGCTCATCGGGCCGAAGCCGCAGTGGGCCAGGACCGACGGCGGCGAAGCCGGACTGCACCCGTCCAACATTCACGACAACGCCTACAGCGTCGGCGCACTGGACTTCACCGGCGACACCCCGATCCTGCTCGGACCGGACGGCCCGAGTCTGGGCGGATTCGTCTGCCCCGTCACCGTTGTCGCCGCCGAGCGGTGGAAGCTCGGCCAGCTCCGCCCCGGGGACACCATCCGCTTTGTACCGGTGCGAGCCGCGGCCACCGCGCCGTTGGGATCACTGAGACTCGCTCGGCGCGCTTCTCTGCCTGCAGTGTTCTCCGCCGGCGGCGACGGGGACGACGGCGTCCTCGCTCGACGCGACGCCGACACGTGCGTCACCTACCGGCGCTCGGGAGACGACAACGTCCTCGTCGAGTACGGCGACATGAAACTCGACCTGGCCCTGCGTGCGCGAGTCCACGCCCTGCACCAGCGCGTCGAGGCACTCGCCCCGCGCGGGTTGGTGGACCTGACCCCGGGCATCCGCTCGTTGCAGGTGAAGGTGAATCCCGATGTGCTGTCCATCGATTCGTTGATGGGTCTGCTGTCCGAGGTCGAGGACGATCTTCCCGCGGCCTCGGAGCTCGTGGTTCCCAGCCGCCGGGTTCGGCTCCCGCTCTCGTGGGACGACCCCTCGACCCGGGAAGCGATCCAGAGATACATGCACGGTGTGCGCGCCGACGCTCCGTGGTGCCCCTGGAACATCGAGTTCATTCGGCGCATGAACGGACTCGACTCGGTGGCAGACGTGTTCGACACCGTCTTCGCCGCCGACTACATGGTGCTCGGACTCGGTGACGTCTATCTGGGCGCTCCGGTGGCGACACCACTCGATCCGCGACACCGCCTGGTGACAACCAAGTACAACCCGGCGCGAACCTGGACGCCGGAGAACGCCGTCGGCATCGGTGGGGCATACCTGTGCATCTACGGCATGGAGGGTCCAGGCGGATACCAGTTCGTGGGTCGAACCACGCAGGTGTGGAACCACAGCGCCGCCTACAGTGACGGCCCATTCGAGGAGGGCACCCCGTGGTTGCTCCGGTTCTTCGACCGAATCTCCTGGTACTCGGTCGAACCCGAGGAACTGATGGATCTGCGCGCAGATCTGGCAGCCGGCCGCGGCGGCGGCGTGGACATCACCGACGGTGAATTCTCGCTGGCCGAGCACGAGACCTTCCTCGAGACCAACGCGGACTCCATCGCCGAGTTCCGCGCGACGCAAGCCGTTGCCTTCGGTGCCGAGCGCGATGCGTGGTCGGCAGCAGGCGAATTCGATACGACGAAGGGCAAGACCGATGCAGCCTGAAGTGCGAGAGCGAGTTCTGCAGGCCTACAAGCGAATCGCCGAGGTGGATCGGCCCGAGGTCTGGATCACCCTGCGTGACGAGAACGACGTGCTGGCCGAGGCAGTCGCCCTCGAGGAGGCGCTCGCGGCCGGTGCCGATCTACCGCTCGCCGGCACACTGGTCGCGGTCAAGGACAACATCGACGTGGCCGGTCTGCACACCACCGCGGCCTGCCCCGAGTTCGCCTACACCCCTTCGGCCTCTGCTGTCGCCATCGAGCGACTGACCAGCCAGGGCGCACTGATACTGGGCAAGACCAACCTCGACCAGTTCGCCACCGGATTGGTCGGCACTCGCAGCCCCTACGGCGCGGTGCGGTGCGCCTGGAATCCAACGCTGGTCTCGGGAGGCTCGAGTTCCGGGTCCGCCGTTGCGGTGGCACTGGGCATCGCGGACATCGGAATCGGCACCGACACAGCAGGATCGGGTCGAGTACCCGCAGCCTTCCACGGAATCGTGGGCATCAAGACCTCACTGGGCATCGTGCCGAACACCGGTGTCGTTCCCGCCTGCGCCGACTACGACTGCGTCACCGTTCTCGCCCGTGATCTCGCCGGTGCCACTGCGGCCATGAAAGTCATGGCCGGTCCGACTGCCACCGATTCCCGCAGCCGGGCCTGGCCCGCCGACGTCCGACTGGCCGCATCCCCGCAGCCCCGTGTGGCCGTCCCACGAGGTGAGGATCTGACGTCGCTCAGCCCGGCGTACCGTCGGGCATTCGAGGAGACGATCGCCGGCCTGGCCGACAAGGGCATGTCCCACGCCGAGGTGGACATCTCGGCGCTGCTCGACGCGGCGACACTGCTGTACGACGGAGCGATTGTGGCGCAGCGCTATTCGGCCGTCGGGGAGTTCCTCGACACCGCGCCCGCCGGTGCCGATCCCACGGTGGCCGCGATCGTCCGCTCGGCAGCAGGGCCGTCCGCGCACCGATACGTGGATGATCTCGATGTCCTGGCACGAGCGAAGACAGCAGCCCGCACGCTCCTCAGCGAGTTCGACGGCCTGCTGTTACCCACCACCACCGAACATCCCACTATTGCAGCCGTGCAGTCGGATCCGATGAGCATCAACCGGCGACTGGGTACGTTCACCAACTTCTGCAACCTGCTCGACATGGCCGCAGTCGCCGTTCCCGGAGCTCCGACGGCGGACGGCACTCCGTTCGGGGTCATGGTCGTCGTACCCGCGTTCGAGGATCAGATCGCAATCGACCTGGCCGCACAGTTGAGCGGAATCGAGTCACCGTCGTTGATCGACGACGGCATCGAGGTACTGGCCGTCGGCGCACATCTGCGCGGTTTTCCGGTGCATCACCAGTTGACCGATCGCGGTGCGCGATTCAGCGGCGAGGTGACGACCACGGCGGACTACCGGCTGGTGGATTTGCACACCACCCCGCCCAAACCCGGCCTGATACGGCGGGCAGGCGACGGCGCTCCCATCTCCGGAGAGCTCTATCGCATGTCCGCTGCGGCGCTCGGGACCTTCCTCGCCGGGCTCCCGTCACCGATGGGTCTGGGTCCGGTCGAATTGTCCGACGGTCGCTGGGTCACCGGATTCTGCTGTGCGCATGACGCGGCCGAGGCGGGAACCGACATCACCGAATTCGGCGGCTGGCGCGCGTACAGAGCTCACGCCGGGACCGGTTTGCCCCCATCGGTCGCCACTCGCACCGCGAGCAGCCCGAGCACCGTGCCCATGACGTAGCGCTGCACCCGCAGCCATGTCGGGCGAACGGCGAGGAACTGCGCGATCGATCCGGCGAGCACCACGATCGCCAGGTTGACCGCTACGGCCACGGCGATCTGCACCCCGCCGAGCGTGAATCCCTGCAGCAGAATGTGTCCCGCTGCAGGGTCGACGAACTGCGGGATGACCGAGATGTACATGATCGCGATCTTCGGATTCAGCAGGTTGGTCACCAAGCCCATCGTGAACAGCCGGCGGTTCGAATCCTGTTGCAGCTCGGTCGGTTCGAATGCGGACACCGTCCCGCGCACGGCCTGCACCGCCAACCAGGCTAGGTAGGCCGCGCCGGCGAGCTTGACTGCCGTGTACAGGGCGGGCACGGCCGTGAACACCGCGGCCAGGCCGAGATTGGTGGCCGTCAGATAGATCAGGAATCCGATCGCGACGCCGGCCAGCGATACCAGTCCCGCCCGTCGGCCCTGCGAAATGCTGCGCGAGACAAGGTAGATCATGTTCGGCCCCGGCGTCAGAACCAACGCGAGAGCCACTGCGAACACACCGAGAACTGCGGAGTACGAGACCATGCGGTCAAGACTTCACGTCTACCGGCCTGCAGGAGAAGAGCCAGTTACGGTGTCGTGGTTCCCTTATCCGGCACGCACTGCCGAGGCCACCGCGGCACCGATCGCCGCCATTCCCGCCGCCGTCGGATGCAGGGGTGCCGCAGGATTCTGCGGGACGACCCCCTCGAAGTACCGCTGATCGGCAGCCACGCACACGTCGTGGCCGACACTCAGCGCCTCGGTGTCGACGAACTCTGCACCGTGTTCGTCCGCCTGCTGCTTCAGTGCCTCGTTCATGGCGGTGATGCTGCCCTGGATGTAGTCAGCGTCCGCCGGCAGCATCGGTTGCGTGGGGAAGCAGCCACCGTCGGGCAGATAGGTGCCGTAACCGACCACCAGAATCCGCGCGTCGGGCGCACGGTCGGCCACCGCGTCGAGCATCGCTCCCCAGCTCGGTGCAGCGTCCTCGATGGCCGCGGCCACGGAGTCGACGCCCCCCGCGGTGAGACGGTCCTTGCAGACGTTGGTGGCCGACGACGCCGTGAAGGTCAGGCAGCCCACGGCCGTCGACACCAGGCCGATGTCGTTGCCGCCGATCGTGACGGTCACCAGATCGGTGTCGGCGCTCAGCGCATCGAGTTGCACGGGCACCTCGCCGCTGGATGTTCCCTGCGCAGTGGAGACGATGTTCTCGGTGACCGCACCAGAGCAGGTGACGTCGACGAACGAGCCGACTGCCAAGTCCTCGGCGAGTACGTGCGGATAGTTGGAATCGGACTGCTGACATCCCGGTGCGCCGACCTGATCGGGGATCCGCGGGCCCGATGCGGCCGAGTCACCCAGCGCGACGTAATTCAGCGGAACGGACGCGTCCGACGACCGAGCAGGCGCTTCCGACACCGAAGAGTCCGACGAACAGCCCGCCAGTACGCAGGCGGACACAGCAAGACCGACGAGAATTCCCTGGCTCCTCACAGCTTCGACGCTACAGATGCCGGTAATCTCGACCGGGTTGTCCAGGACAGACGTCCATCGCATCGAACAGAGGAATTTTCATGATCACCGCGTTCATCAACCAGATCCTCAGCGGCTTCGGCTCCATCTCCGCTGGCAGCAGCGGCTTCGAGCTGGCACCGGGAACGCTGCCCTTCGGGCTGTAGAGACCACCGCATACTTACCCGCGCGGTGGCCGACGATTGCTTCTTCCACCGCGCGGGTAGTCCGGCATCATGACTACCCACAACAACGACTCGAAGACCCCCGACGCCGAGAAGGACGTGACGTCCGATCCGGCCGCGGCTGCAGAAGACAACGATTGGTCGAGCGAAGGCGGAGCGATCGAAACCGGTCCCGCGACCGACGACGAGCGAACCGACAGCAACTAACCGATCAGACGGCGGGGCGCGGCCCGCAACGTGCGGACGTCGCCGTCGGCGACGATGTGCTCCACCGTCTCACCTCGGGTGCGCATCGAATCGCCGACGGTGAAGCTCACGCGAGCGTCACCGAGCCAGTCGACTCCGACGACGATTCCCACGGTGCCCCTCGGTATCCCGCTGCGCCACCGTAGGTGCCCCAGATTGCGTACCGTGATCACGGTCTCGCCGATCTCGAAATGCCCCATACGCCCCCCCGGCTCGATTCTTACCGACCAGTAGACCTCGAGTGAACGGCCTGTTCAAGCGGTAGATCCGCGCTTATTTCGCCCGCTGACAGCCTCGATGCCAGTCGGCACGATCACAATTCGGTAATTCGCCCGTTTACGGCCACCAACGCCGTCCCGGGGTATTTTCCTCTTCGATTATTTGCTGCCCTGGCAAGATTTATTGCCAACTTCCTGTCCGTGTCGGACACTCTCCCCATGACTACAGACACCGATCGACACACTCCGGTCGACGCGATCATCGTCGGCGGCGGAGTCGCCGGACTCAGCGCCGCCGTGGCCCTCGGCCGTTCCCGACGATCCGTCGCGATCATCGACGCGGGCGATCCCCGCAACGCTCCGGCAGCGCATTCACACAACTACCTCACCCGCGACGGCGAGTCGCCTCTCGAGCTGGTTCGCCTCGGCCGAGACGAGGCGCTCCACTACGGCGCACGCATCGTCGAGGGTGTCGCGACGTCCGCGAGTCGAACCGAAGCCGGGTTCGAGGTGACTCTCGCCGACGGTTCCGTCGTCCGCGGCCGCCGCCTCCTGGTCACCACCGGCCTCACCGATGTACTGCCCGACATCCCCGGCCTCGCCGATCGGTGGGGGCGCGACGTACTGCACTGCCCGTACTGCCACGGCTGGGAGGTACGCGATCGCAGGATCGGCATCATCGGCAGCGCCATGATCGGACATCAGGCACAGATGTGGCGTCAGCTCACCGAGCACGTCACGGTGTTCGCGCACACGGCAACACAATCGGCCACCCAAGAACGCGAGCGACTTGCCGCACGTGGCATCGAGGTCGTCGACGGGGAGATCGCTCGGGTCGATGTCGAGGGCGACGCGATCGTCGGAGTGACACTCGCGAGCGGCACACAGATCCGGCTCGACGCGTTGGTCGTCGGACCCAACTTCACCTCCCGCGCAGACGTCCTGTTGTCGCTGGGGCTGGCCACGACCGAGATGGTCATGAACGACCATGTTCTCGGCACGTACGTCGAGGCCGACCCCGTCGGTGCCACATCCGTGCCCGGCGTGTGGGTTGCGGGCAACGTGTCTGCACCGATGGACACCGTCGTGGCGGCGTCCGCGGCCGGAGTCAAGGCAGGCGCGGCGATCAACGGTGACCTGATCGAGGAGGAGGTTCGCCTCGCCGTCGAACAGGCGAAGGCCATCGCCTCCTGAATGCCCGGAGACTGGCGCCTGTGCGCTGTCACAACATCTGTTGAGCTTCTCCGGGCTCCGGGTCGTCTTCGGCCCCGTGTGCGCTGCGCAAAGACGTATATTCACCCATGGAGGCGCCGCGAACAGGCACGCGAACGCTACGAGCGAGAAGGAAGTAGGTCCTTCGATGAATACGAAGGTCGCTGCGCCCTTCGCCATGCACACCGTACGAACCGTCGGTCTGGGTGCCGTGGTCGTCGTCGCGGGCACCGTCTTCGTTCTCGGCGACGCCGGAGTGCGGGCCGGTGTGCTGGCCACCGTCGCAGTCGGATCGGTACTGGCCATCAGCGCCGCGATCCGTAGATACCGTCCCGACGACTCTCGATGCTGGTGGGCACTGTTCGGTGCCTCGGTGCTGTTCATGTTCGGGGTCTCGCTCCGCAGCGATCCCACCGCTCTGAACCATTCTTTTCCGCTGCTACCGGATCTGTTCACCCTGACCGGGTACGCACTCGTCGGGTACGCACTGTCTCGGTGGATTCGAGATCGCCGGTCGATCGACGACATCACTCCGCTCGTCGACGCCGGCCTGATCTTCCTCGGCACCCTGTTCCTGTCGTGGTTGCTGTTCATCTCTCCGGCCCTCGGATCTCCCCGTTCGTCGGCATCGACGGTGTTCAACGGGCTGTATCCGGCGATCGACGCGGCACTGATCACCCTGACCACCTACCTGCTGTTCTCGTCCAAACCCCGTACCCCAGCGCTGCAGTGGGCTCTGGTAGCACTCGTCGCGACACTCGTCGGCGACATCTCGTACGCCTTCGCGGCCACCACCGACGACGCGCCGTCCTCGGGATTGCTCGACGGCATCTACCTGTTCGCGTATCTCGCCCTGGCGATGGCCGCCCTGGATCCGTCGATGCGCACCGTCTCCCAGCGGCAGACTCCTGCACCGGCGCACAGCAGCCGCCGCGTCGTGTTCGTGGTGACGCTGCTGGTCGTCTGCGCCACAGTCCCACTGCTGGGCTCGGCCGTGTCCACCGGAGATCTGATCGTGCGGTCCCTGTTGCTCGCCTCGATCCTGGTGGGGGCCTTCCTGCGCGGCGAACGCGCACTGACCCGAGTGCAGGTCGGCGAGGAGCACGCGAAATACCTGGCCGCTCACGATCTGTTGACCGGCCTACCGAACCGCACGATGCTCGACGAGGAATTCACCCGGCTCGAGCGCACCCAGACTCCGGGGCGCACGTGCGTCCTGTTCGTCGACCTCGACAACTTCAAGATGGTCAACGACTCGTACGGCCACCGCGTCGGTGACGAACTCATCGTGGCCGCAGCGCGACGCATCCGCGCCGCCGTCGGTGCCGCCGACACCGTGGTCAGGTACGCCGGTGACGAGTTCGTCGTGTTGACCCGCCGCGATCGCGGCGGAGCAGAAGCGTTGGCCCGCCGCATCATCGATCGGACGAACGAGCCGTTCCCTCTGAGCGCCGCAACGGCATACGTCACGGCCTCGGTGGGAATCGCAGACGCGGACCGACTGCACGACGCCATCCGCGAAGCCGACACCGCGATGTATCACGCGAAATCTCTCGGCGCGGCGCGCTACGCGTTCTTCGACGAATCCCTGCGGGCCCGAGCGACATCCGCGATCGAGACCGCCACCGCGCTGCGCGGCGCGATCAGACGCGGCGAGCTCGAGGTGTACTACCAGCCGATCATCAAGACCACCTCACGCACCACCGTCGTCTACGAGGCACTCCTGCGCTGGAACTGGCAGGGGCGAGTGCGTACCCCCAACGAGTTCATCCCGATTGCCGAATCGACCAACCTCATCAAGGAAATCGGCGAATGGGTGCTGCGCACTGCGATGTCGGATCTGGTGACACTGCGTTCCAACGGGCAGGACGTCACCATGTCGGTGAACGTGTCCCCGATGCAGTTGCGTGACGATTCGTTGCCGGTGATCGTCGCGCGACTGCTCGACACGTACGGCCTCGACGGAGCAGATCTGGCCCTCGAGATCACCGAGAGCGTGCTGATCGACGACATGGGTACGGCGAAAAGCGTTCTCGACCGACTCGCCGCGATGGGTGTGCTCATCGTTCTCGACGACTTCGGTATCGGCTACTCCTCGTTGAGCAGGCTGCGCGCGATGCCGATCGCACTGCTCAAGATCGACAAGTCGTTCGTCCACCAGATCGGCACTTCGGAATCCGACACGCAGCTGATTCGCGCGATCGTCGCCATGGCGTCGGCGCTGCCGGTGGCCACGGTGGCCGAGGGCGTCGAGACCGAGGAGCAGGCCGCGATCATCGAGGCTCTCGAATGCCGCTTCGCGCAGGGCTTTCTGTTCGGTAGACCGGCACCTGTCGCGCATTGGCTTCTCGAATCTGCCGAGACCCGTGCCGGCAGGTGAGCCGGGTGTTAGCGTCGGGCGGTGTCTGTAATCGGAGTGCACCGCTCGACTGTCCTTGCGTGTGCCCTACTGCTGGTGCCGCTCGCCGCGTGCAGTAGCAGCGAGAGCACCGATCCCGACCCTGCAACCGAGAACAGCTGTGTTCTCGGTGCCAGCGGCGGCACCCCGGTAGAGGGGACGCCGAGTGCGAGTTCGGGTGACATCTCCACCAATCCCGAAGTGGCGACCGGGTATCGATCCGACATGGCTCCGGTGGAGACGGCCTCGTACTCCGTCTCGACGGCCAACCCGGTCTCCACCGAGGCCGCGTGCGCGGTCCTGCGTGACGGTGGCACCGCGGCCGACGCGCTGATCGTGGCGCAGACGGTGCTCGGCCTCGTCGAGCCGCAGTCCTCCGGCATCGGGGGCGGGGCCTTCCTGATGTACTACGACGCGGCCACCGGTGAAGTACAGAGCTACGACGGCCGCGAGACCGCCCCGATGAGTGCGACCGGCGACTACCTGCGATACATCGACGACGTCGATCGCACTCTGCCGCAACCCGATGCCCGTTCGAGCGGCCGATCGATCGGCGTCCCCGGGGTGCTCCGGATGCTCGAGCAAGCCCACGACGATCACGGCACCAAGCAGTGGGGTGAGCTGTTCGACCCCGCAATCGGTCTCGCCGACAACGGAATCGAGATCAGCCCGCGCATGGCATCGTCCATTGCCGACTCGGCACCGAAGCTCGCCCTCGACCCCGCGTCCAAGGAGTACTTCCTGCAGCCGGACGGCACCGGCAAGCCTGCCGGGACGGTGCTGAACAACCCGGCGATGTCGAAGACGCTCTCCGCCATCGCAACCGACGGTGCAGACGCCTTCTACACCGGTGACATCGCGCAGGCCATCGTCGACGCCACCGCGGACACCACCGCCGGCCGTACCCCCGGACAGATCACGCTGGAGGATCTCGCCGCGTACGAGCCCAAGACCCGCACGGCCGTCTGCACCGAGTATCGCGACCACGACATCTGCGGTATGCCCGGCCCGTCCTCGGGCGGTATCGCGGTGGCGTCGGCGATGGGAATTTTGTCGAATTTCGATCTCGCGCAGTACGCCCCGACGGGAATGGACGCCAACGGCGGAACCCCGACGGCCGAGGGCGTGCACCTGATCGCCGAGGCCGAGCGCTTGGCCTACGCCGACCGCGACAAGTACGTCGCCGATCCGGACTTCGTACCACTGCCCGGCGGATCCCCCGATGCACTGCTCGATCCCGAATACCTCAGTGAGCGAGCGGGACTGATCGACGAGGGCAGATCCATGGGCACAGCGCAGCCGGGCGACTTCGGCCCGGTGCAGTTCGCCTCGTCCACCGATCCCGAGTTCGGCACCAGCCACATCTCCGTCGTCGACAGCCAGGGCAATGCAGCCTCGATGACGACGACCGTCGAATCGGCTTTCGGCTCGTTCCACATGGTCGACGGCTTCCTGCTCAACAATCAGCTCACCGACTTCTCGGCATCGCCGGTGGCCGAGGACGGTACGCCGGTCGCCAATCGCGTCGAGCCGGGGAAGCGTCCTCGCAGTTCGATGGCACCGACCCTGGTCTTCGACCGAAACGACGACGGCACGCGCGGAGATCTGACGCTCGTCGCCGGCTCTCCCGGCGGTTCGGTGATCATCCAGTTCGTCGTCAAAACACTGGTGGGACTGCTCGATTGGGGCATGGATCCGCAGCAGGCGGTGTCGATGGTCGACTTCGGTGCGGCCAACACCCCGTCGACCAACTACGGCGGTGAGCACCCGAACGTGATGGGCGAGAACGATCCGGTGGTCGTGCAGCTCCGCGAGATGGGCCACCAGGTGTCGGTCGCCGACCAGTCCAGCGGACTGAGTGCGCTGCAACGAACCGACGGCGGTTGGATCGGTGGAGCGGACCCACGCCGCGAGGGTGAGGTACTCGGTGGATAGGTGCGAGCGCGGTTAACTCACGAACCGGTAGCCCATACCGGTTTCGGTGATCAGATGCACCGGGGAGGCCGGATCTCGTTCGAGCTTCTGCCGCAGTTGGCCGAGATAGATTCGCAGATAATGTGTTTCACGCTCGTGCCCGGGTCCCCACACGGTACGCAGTATGTCCTTCTGCGACACCAGCTTGCCCTCGTTGCGCACCAGCAGTTCGAGAACCCCCCATTCGGTGCGGGTCAGGTGCACGTTCTCGCCCTGCCGTACAACGGTTTTGGCGGCGAGATCGACGGTGAAGTCCTCGGTGACGACAACGGGGTCGGCGACGGAGTGCGGTCCACGGCGCAGCGCGGCGCGCAATCGGGCCAGCAACTCGTCCATGCCGAAGGGCTTGGTGACGAAGTCGTCGGCACCGGCGTCCAACGCCTCGACGGTATCGGCCGAATCGGTGCGAGCCGAGAGCACCAGGATCGGTACGTCGGTCCAGCCGCGCAGACCGGCGATGACGTCGATTCCGTCGATGTCGGGCAACCCGAGGTCGAGAATCACGATGTCCGGGTGGAAGTTCGCGGCCACCCGCAGCGCCTCGCCGCCACTCGCCGCGCTGACCACCTCGAACCCACGGACATTGAGGTTGATCCGCAGCGCCCGCACGATCTGCGGCTCGTCGTCGACGACGAGCACCCGCACCTTCACCTACTCGCCGCCTTCAACTCGACCGTCATCGTCAGCCCGCCGCCCACTGTGTTCGATGCCGTGACGGTACCGCCCATCGCCCGCACGAATCCCCGCACCACCGACAACCCGAGCCCGACGCCCACCGAGTTGTCGCGATCCCCGAGGCGCTGGAACGCGTCGAACATCGTCTCCTCGGCTCCCTCGGTGATGCCGGGGCCGTGGTCGGCGACGGAGATACTCGCCCACTCGCCGTGCACCGCCGCACTGACGATGATGTCGCCGGTGGGTGCGTAGCGGGCACTGTTGTGCACCAGGTTCGCCAGCACCCGCTCGAGCAGACCCGGGTCCGCCAGCACTTCGACATCGCCCACGTCCACTCGAACCCGATCGTCGGCTCCGATCAATGCGCCGGCCAACACGTCGTCGACGTAAACGGGTCGCAGGCTCGGCTGAACCACGCCCGCTTGCAGCCGCGAGGAATCGAGCAGATTGCTCACCAACGCGGTCAGCTGATCGGCCGATTCGTCGATGGTGGCGAGCAATTCGTCGGTGTCCTCGGGCGAGAATTGCACGTCGGTGCTGCGCAGCGACGAGGACGCCGCTTTGACCGCCGACAGTGGCGTCCGCAGATCGTGGCTGACGGCGGAGAGCAATGCTCGACGCAACGCGTCGGCCTCGGCGAGCGCGTTGGCTCGGCTGGCTTCCTCGGCGAGGCGCGCCTGACGAACCATGCCGGCCGCCTGGTTGGCCACCGCTGCGAGTACCCGCCGATCGTGCGCGCGGGTACGTTCGCCGACGAGCAGCAACGTGAAGTCACCGGCGTCGACCTCGGTGTCGGCTGCGGCTCGATCGACCGGGGCCTGCGCACCTGCGCTGCCCACGATGGATCCGGACTGGTTGTCCCACAGCGCAACGCCTGTCTGCCGATAGGTCTCACGGGCGCGTTCGAGGAGTGCGGTCAGATCCGCTCCGCGGAGTACCGATCCGGCGAACAGCGTCAGCAGCTCGGCTTCCTGGGTGGCCCGGCGTGCCTGACGCGTCCGCCGGGCGGCGGCGTCGACGAGGGCGGCGACGGCAACGGCGACGAGGAGCAGCACGACGGTGACGACGAAGTTGTCGGGCTCGGCGATCGTCAGGCTGTACCGGGGTGTGGTGAAGAAGTAGTTGAGCAGGAAGCCCGCGATCAATGCCGAGAGTGCTGCCGGCGCAACCCCTCCCAGCAGCGCGACACAGAGCACCACCATGAAGAACAGGGCGCTCTCACCGCTGGAGTCGAAGTCCGGTCCGACCGTGCTCAGTACGGCCGCGGCCAGGCACGGCACCAGGACGGCGGCGACCCACGCGATGATCCGTCGACGACCCGAATCGACCTGCATGCCCCTGCGGGTGGCCTGCTCGGCGTGGGTGACCATGTGTACGTCGATCTTTCCCGAGTTCTGCACCACAGCCGCGCCGATGCCCTCGTCGAGGATGCGGGCGGCACGTGACCGTCTCGAGGTGCCGATCACCAGCTGCGTCGCATTCACCCCGCGGGCGAAGTCGAGCAGCGTCGTCGGCACGTCGTCGCCGACGACACTGTGCACGCTGGCACCCAGCCCGGCGGCCAGCTTGCGCACCGAACCCATCTGCGGCGCCGAGACACCCATGAGCCCGTCGCCGCGGACGATGTGCAGCACCATCAGCTCGGCACTGGACTTCGAGGCGATGCGACTGGCGCGGCGCAGCAGCGTCTCCGATTCCGGGCCACCGGTCACCGCCACCACCACGCGCTCGCGGGCCTCCCACGTGTCGGTGATGCGATTGTCCTTGCGGTACTTCACCAGTGCCGCGTCGACCTGATCGGCGATCCACAGCAGCGCGAGCTCGCGCAGGGCGGTGAGGTTACCGCCGCGGAAGTAGTTGCTCAGTGCGGCGTCGACCTTCTCGGCGGCGTAGACGTTGCCGTGCCGCAATCTGCTGCGCAGCGCCTCGGGGGTGATGTCGACCAACTCGACCTCGTCAGCGGCTCGAACGACGCTGTCGGGCACGGTCTCTCGCTGCGGCACCCCGGTGATCTGCTGCACCACGTCGTTGAGCGATTCGAGATGCTGGACGTTGAGGGTGGAGATGACGTCGATGCCTGCGTCGAGCAGCACTTCGACGTCCTGCCACCGCTTGCCGTGCACGCTGCCGGGGGTGTTGGTGTGCGCCAGTTCGTCGACGAGCACCACTTGCGGCTTTCGGGCCAGGACGGCGTCGAGATCGAGTTCCTGCGCCGAGGACCCGCGGTACTCGACGGTCGCCATCGGCAACACTTCGATGCCGTCGAGCGCGTCGATCGTTCGCGCTCGGCCGTGTGTCTCGACGACCGCCGCCACGACGTCGCAGCCCCGGCTGCGCAGTCGATGCGCCTCGCCGAGCATGGCGAAGGTCTTGCCGACGCCGGGCGCTGCGCCGAGGTAGATCCGCAGCTCACCCCTGTCCGCCACAGCCTGTCTCCTCACCCGGCCGGTATGTGTCCCGTAGTGCCAGGTTCAACTCCGGAACGTTCACCGCTTCGGCACCGAGTACACCGTACTGCGGCCCGTGCGTGTACTCCGCGACCAGAGCATCGACGTCGCTCACCGACGTCCCGTTGGCCTGAGCCACTCGCGCGATCTGGATGGCCGCGTAGGCGGGGCTGATGTCGGGATCGATCCCCGAACCGGACCCGGTGACGGCATCGGCCGGTACCGCAGCCGGATCGACGTTCTCCCGGGCCGCGATGGCAGCGCGGCGCTGCTCGACGAACGACGCCAGTACCTCGCTCGACGGCCCCTGGTTGGTCGGCAGGGCCGCGGCCGGATCCCCCGGAGCGAACGCGTCGTCGTCGGACACCGACCCGGTGACGCGGGTGTGGAAGAACGGATCCGGCTCTCCCGGAGCCACCTGCGGGTCGACGCCGATCAACGAGCTTCCGACGACGCAGCCCCGAGCGTCGCGCAGCGGCGAACCCTCGGCGGAGTCGGTCCCGATACGGCTGATGCCCCAGACCACGGCCGGGTAGCCGATGCCGAGAACGACCGTCAATGCCAGCAGCACTGCGAAGCCGGCCACGACCTGGCGAAGAAATCCCTGTACGAAGCGCATGATCAGCCAATCCCTGGAATGTGTCGAACGAGGAGGTCGATGAGCCAGATGCCGACGAACGGGCTGATGACGCCGCCGACGCCGTACACCAGCAAGTTCCGGCGCAGCAGCGCTGCCGCCGACGCCGGGGTGTAGCGAACACCTTTGAGCGCCAACGGGATCAGCGCGACGATCACCAGTGCATTGAAGATCACCGCAGACAGGATCGCCGATTCCGGCGTCGCCAGACGCATGATGTTGAGCCCACCGAGCTGCGGATAGACGGTGGAGAACATCGCCGGCAGAATCGCGAAGTACTTCGCCAGATCGTTGGCCAGCGAGAACGTCGTCAGCGCACCGCGGGTGATGAGGAGCTGCTTGCCGATCTCGACGATCTCGATCAACTTGGTCGGGTCGGAATCGAGGTCGACCATGTTGCCGGCTTCCTTGGCGGCCGAGGTGCCGGTGTTCATCGCGACACCGACGTCGGCCTGCGCGAGAGCCGGGGCGTCGTTGGTCCCGTCGCCGGTCATCGCGACCAGCCTGCCGCCCTCCTGTTCCTGCCGGATCAGCGTGAGCTTGTCCTCGGGCGTCGCCTCGGCGAGGTAATCGTCGACCCCGGCCTCGGCGGCGATGGCCTTGGCGGTGAGCGGATTGTCGCCGGTCACCATGACCGTCCGAATTCCCATGGCGCGCAGCTGTGCGAACCGCTCGGCGATGCCCGGCTTGACCACGTCGGAGAGCTCCACGACACCGAGAGCACGAGCAGCAGAACCGGTCTCGCGTACCGCCACCACCAGCGGCGTACCGCCGTTCTGGGCGATGTCGTGGACGGTGGCGTCGAGATCCGCCGTGCCGCCGCCCTCACGAATCCAGCTGTAGACCGAATCCGCTGCACCCTTGCGAATCTCCATGCCCGGTAGGTCCAACCCACTCATCCGAGTTTGCGCCGTGAAGGCCACGAACTCGCCGCGCTCGGATTCGCCCTCTGCCATCGAAGATTCGAAGTCACGCTCGACCAGTTCGACGATGCTGCGGCCCTCGGGGGTGCCGTCGGCGAGTGAGGACAGTCGGGCTGCCCGAGCCAGTTCGACGGCGTCGACGCCTGTGGCCGGGTGCAGTCCGGTCGCACGGCGATTACCGAACGTGATGGTGCCGGTCTTGTCCATCAGCAACGTGTCGATGTCGCCTGCCGCCTCCACTGCGCGTCCGGACATCGCGAGCACGTTGCGTTGCACCAGTCGGTCCATGCCCGCGATGCCGATCGCCGAAAGCAGCGCGCCGATCGTGGTGGGGATCAGACAGACCAACAGTGCGATCAGCTGGATCGGATCCTGCTGCTGCCCTGCGTAGTTCGACATCGGACCGATGGCGACGACGGCGAAGAGGAAGACGATCGTCAGGGACGCGAGCAGGATGTTCAGGGCGATCTCGTTCGGCGTCTTCTGCCGAGCCGCGCCCTCGACGAGTGCGATCATTCGATCGACGAACGTCTCACCCTGCGCTGCAGTGATTTTCACGACGATCTCGTCCGAGAGCACGATGGTTCCGCCGGTCACCGCCGATCGGTCGCCGCCGGACTCGCGCACCACGGGAGCCGATTCTCCGGTGATCGCCGACTCGTCGACGGTGGCGATGCCCTCGATGACGTCGCCGTCACCGGGTATGACCTCACCTGCCGAGACGATCACCTCGTCGCCGACTAGCAATTCGGCACCGGCGACCTCTTCCACTCCGGATGCGGTGCGACGTCGGGCAACAGTGTCCTGCTTGACCTTTCGCAGGCTGGCGGCCTGGGCCTTGCCGCGGCCCTCGGCAACGGATTCGGCGAGGTTGGCGAACAGCACCGTGAACCACAGCCATCCGGTGACGAACCAGGCGAACACCGACGGCTGGGCGATCGAGAGGATGGTGGTGACGATGGAGCCGAGAAAGACGACGAACATGACCGGGTTGCGGGCCAGGTGCCTCGGGTCGAGTTTGCGGAACGCGCCGGGGACGGCCGTTCTCAGTGACAGGTTCATTGCATGGCCTCTGCTATGGGTCCGAGAGCAAGTGCGGGGAAGAACGTGAGGGCGGCGACGAGAATCGCGGTGCCGATCAGCAATGTGCCGAACAGCGGCCCGTCGGTGGGGAGCGTGCCTGCGTTGGGTGCGCTGCGTTTGGTGGTCGCCAGCGATCCGGCCAATGCCAGCACGAAGACGATCGGCAGGAAGCGGCCGAGCAGCATCGCGACACCGAGGGAGATCTGGAACCAGTCGCTGGTCACCGTCAGTCCACCGAAAGCGCTGCCGTTGTTGTTGGAGGCCGACGAGTAGGCGTAGAGCATCTCGGTGAAGCCGTGGATACCGGGATTGCCCTGATAGCTCGTCGTCGATTCGAGAATCACGGTGATGGACGTGCCGACGAGCACGAGGATTGGCATCACCAGTACCGACAGCGCGGCCATCGTGATGGCGCGTCGACCCAGCTTCTTGCCGAGGAATTCCGGAGTGCGGCCGACGAGCAGGCCACCGACGAACACGGCGATGACCGCGAGCACGAGCAATCCGTACAGGCCGGTGCCGACGCCGCCTGGCGCGATCTCGCCGAACAGCATGTTCAGCAGTACTGTTCCGCCACCGAGTGCAGACATACTGTCGTGGGCGGAATTGACTGCGCCGGTGGATGTTCCGGTGGTAGACACGGCGAACAACGCCGACGCCGGAATGCCGAAGCGGACTTCCTTGCCTTCCATCATCGCGCCCGCGGCGGTTGCTGCGACGCCACGGGTTCCGGACTCGGCGAACAGCGTGACCGCGAGCAGCGTGGCCCAGAGCGTGGCCATGACCGCCAGCAGCGTCAGGCCCTGCTTGCGGTTGCCGACCATGGTGCCGAACGTGCGGGTGAGCGCGACCGGGATCAACAGCAACGAGATGATCTGGACGATGTTGGTCAGCGGGGTCGGGTTCTCGAACGGATGCGCCGAGTTGGCTGCGAGGATGCCGCCGCCGTTGGTGCCGATCTCCTTGATCGCCTCCTGAGAGGCAACGGGCGCAAGCGCATTGGTGACCGTCTGCCCATCCAGTCCGGTGGAGGTGAATCCGGTCGAGAACGACATGATGGTGCCCTGAGTCAGCATGATCACGGCCACCAGCAGCGCCAGCGGCAACAGAATGCGCAGTGTCCCGCGAGTGAGATCGACCCAGAAGTTGCCGAGCTCACCGCCGGTGGAGACACGCACGAAGCCACGGATGACGGCGATCGCAACCGCGAGACCGACTGCGGCAGAGACGAAGTTCTGCACCGCGAGGCCCAGCGGCTGCGTCAGGTTCGACAGCGTGGTCTCGGGGACGTACGACTGCCAGTTGGTGTTGGTGACGAACGACGCGGCGGTGTTGAACGCCATCGCCGGGCTGACCCCGGACAGGCCCCCGTTCAGCGGCAGCACACCCTGAATTCGCTGCAGTACGAACAGGAACACGACGCCGGCGAACGAGAACCCCAGCAGACTGGTGGAATAACCCACCCACGTCTGTTCCGAGGCGGAGTTCACCCGAGCCACCCGATAGAGCAGACGCTCGACGCGCGTGTCGTGGGACGAGTCGAACACTCGGGCCATGTAATCGCCGAGCGGTACGTACGCCGCAGCCAGCACGACGATCACCACCGCGATCTGCAGGCCCGCGACAAGAGCAGGATTCATGGCGGCGTCAGAACCTCTCCGGATCGAGGAGAGCGACGAACAGGTACACCGCAACACATGCGGCAACCACGAGACAGAGCAATTCGGTCATTGCTCGATCCTGAATCCCGCTACCGAGCCGAGCCGCGTTCCTTACGCTTTCTTACGCCGTCGACCAGCGGTCATGACGCAGTTTTTACGCTAGCGCTCCTCGATGTCGTCGACGCGGATCTCCACGACATCGCGTCCGAGGGTGGTGCCCAGCAGATCCGACACGGTGTCGATCGCGATGGTCGCCAGCTCGTCTCCCGCGGCCTGCAGGTCGTCGCCGTACACCCCGATCACCGCGACGAACAGGCCTATACAGGCATGGTCGTCGAGGTCGAGGTCGATCTCGGTCGGCTGCGCGCCGCGTACACCTGCGAGTGCACGCCGGAGCGTCGTCTTGACGATGTGATCGCTGATCCGCAGCGAGTCCGCCGATCCTGCCGTGGAACCCAGCGGATACGCGCTGTCGATGGGCCACGTACGCCTGGTGGTGTTGCGTACTTTCGTGAGGATGGACGCGCTGATGTCCACCCAATTCGGTTCCTGCGGTGCGTCCCGAAGTTCGGTGGCAGCACGCGCGAGAACCGAATCCGGCTCTACTGGGTTCGCCATGTTGCCAACCTTTCGCTCAATGTTGCTCGTGCTCTGGTCAACTGACCACGTACTGCGCCTGCGGACAACGTCATGATCGCGCCGATCTCGGGATGCGTCAGGCCCTCGACCTCGCGAAGCAACCAACAGGCCCGCTGGCGGTAGGGCAGCTCCGAGAGCGCGACGCCCAGCTCGGTCATGAAGCTGTCGGCCTCGACATCGGCCTCGGGATTGCTGCCCGCGCCGGTGCTCTTGCGCTCGAACAACCAATCTTCGGCGGGTGGAACGCTGCGCTTGCGGCGATGGTCGATCACCTTGTGCGAGACCAACGAGAACAACCATGTTCGCAGAGCCGAGTCCCCACGGAAATTGTCGAGGCCCTTCCACGCTGCCACAAATGCGTCCTGCACCACCTCCTCGGCGGCACCTTGATCGGACAGCATGTTGCGCGCGTAGCGGAACATCTCCGGGCCGTAGCGCCGGACGATCTCCTCGAACGCATCGGTCTCGCCCAGCGCCGCAGCGCCGACGAGAACGCGGTCCGACGCGTCAACCCACTCCATCGGGCCCCCAGTTCGCTTCATCGTGGTCATCGATCACGCAAGTCTTTCGATACCGGTTTACCAGTAGACGTAATCTATGACGTAGGTCACTTTATCCGGACGTGCGTTTCACCGATCGAGCTACGACCAACTCCTGTCACACACTCTGCACCGAAGACACACAACGAAGAGAGGCATTCATGAGCTCCACGACGGACACCAAGGCAACCGTATCCGCAGCAGGCGAAGGAAAGACCGACATCACCACCAAGTCGGACTCCGTGCTCGTCAGCTCGCAGGGCCGCACCACCATTGCCGATACCGTCGTCTCCAAGATCGCCGGCATCGCCACCCGTGAGGTCCAGGGAGTGCACGCCGTCGGCGGCGGAGCCAGCCGCGCAATCGGCGCTCTCCGCGAGCGCATCCCCGGTGCCCGCGTCAACCAGTCGCAGGGCGTGTCGGTCGAGGTCGGCGAGCGTCAGGCAGCGGTCGACATCGACATCGTCGCCGACTACGGCGTCTCCATCGCAGACCTCGCAGCAGGCATCCGTCGCAACGTCATCAACGCCGTCGAGCGCATGACCGGCCTCGAGGTCACCGAGGTCAACATCGTCGTTCACGACATCTACCTCGACGACGGCTCGGACGACGAAGACACCACCAGCGAGCCCGCCACCACCCGAGTGCAGTGACCGACCCGCACATGACGGAACGTGACAGGTCCGAGGACATCGCCGACGCCGTACTGGCGATCGACGGTGTCGTCGGGCTGCACGGCGGCATGTTCGGTGAGGCCGCTACGTATCTGCCCGGGCGTCGTATCGCTGGCATCCGAATCGGTGAGGACGGGACCGAGGTCCACGTATCGCTGGAGTTCGGTGTCGCAGTCCGCGAGACGGCCGATGCAGTACGACGCACAGTGGCGACGATGGTCGACGGGCCCGTGCACGTCACCGTCGAGGACATTGTGCGAGTCTGACCAGGTGAACCAGCACGCAGCGTACGACCGAGCCGCCGAGTACAAGGCGGCTCGGCGCGCTGTGGCACGCGAACACCACCCCGACATCGGCGGCGACCCGGCCCGGTACATGGCCGCACTCGCCGATGTCGACCGAAGATTCGCGGTGCTGCCCTCGGCCCCTGTCAACGCAGCGAGCACACCGACGGCATTCCGTGCGTCCTCGATTCCGTCCCCGCTACGCACACTTCCCAAGCGGATCGCTCGTATCCGCAAACGCGTCACCAGGCGCAACTACTTCGAACTCTGAGTGGAGATCAAGACCATGACCACTGCAACCATCGGTTTGTTCGTGGGACTTCTGCTGGCCATCGCCGCAGCGGCAGGCGGCTTCACCGGCTTCCTCATCGCCATCGTTCTCGGTGGCCTCGGATTCTTCGTCGGCCGCTACATCGACGGCGAACTGGACCTGAACTCGATCATGCGTGGTCGCGGTCGTGACTGAGACAGCTGCGACCGACACCCCCGAGGACGCCGGCGAACGCGGATCACTGGAGATCAAGCACAAGGCCGTCGAGCGCCTGGCAGTACTCGCTGCCCGCAGCACCGACGCCGTTGCCGATCCTCAGCCGGGCCTGCGCGTCCTCGGTGGGCGTGACCTACCCAAGGCCGACGTGACGATCAACGGCTCGCGCGTTCGCGCCCAGGTCGCGGTGGCGGTCACCTGGCCATCGCCGCTGGCGAAGGTGGCCGCTGAAGTTCGTGCCGCCGTGGCCCGGGATCTGTCCGAGCTGGGTATCTACACCGTCGATCGAGTCGACGTCACCGTCCAATGCGTACCCGCCGAAGCCACCGTCGAAGAAGGGAGAGTGCAATGACCGCGAAAGCGACGAAGAAGCCGGTAGCCAACCCCGCCGCAGCCGTACCCGCAATCCTCTTCGCACTCGTCCTCATCGGAGCCGGTGTGGTCCTCGGCCGAGAAGCGTTGCTGAACCTGGGTGCCATCGACGGCCCCGAGTGGGTCGGCCCCGCTGCCACGAACCTGGACGGGCTCACCGCGCAGAGTTGGATGTTGCCGGGCGGGATCGCCGCCGTCGTCGTCGGATTCATCCTCGTCCTGCTCGCCGTCAAGCCTCGCCGGCGGACCCATCGTGCCCTCACCGAGCAGGACGTCTGGCTCCGCAAGGGTGACGTCGCCGCTGTTGCCCGCACCGCCGCTCTCGACAACGCCGGAGTCGACTCCGCGACGGCCAAGGCCGGCAACAAGAAGGTCACCGTCGCCGCGTCGACCGTGACGGGCACCGACACCGCAGCGCTGAAATCGTCGATCGTCACCTCCGTCGACGACGCTCTCCGCCCACTCGCGCCGGCACCGAAAGTCCGCACGCGAGTGCGAACGACAGGACAACCATCGTGAAACGCGCAACTGCCTCGGTCGACCGAACCAGCACAGCGGTCGTCGGACTCGCACTGATCGCCCTCGGCGGCGGAGCAATCGCGTGGGAACGTGGCCAGTTCCCGGGCCGCGAGCGCATCGATGCCGCGTTCGTCGACACCACGGTCGACGCCGGGTGGTGGCCCTGGGCTCTCGGAGCAGCCGCGATCGTTCTCGTACTTCTCGGATTGTGGTGGCTGCTCGCGCACCTGCCCCGCCGTTCGGTCGGCACCGTCGCGTTTTCGTCCACTGCAGACTCGGATGTCGACGGCAGGCTCAGTGTCGATCTGACCACCGCCGCCAAGAGTGCTGCCAAGTCCCTGGCAGCTCACGAGGGCGTCGTGTCGGCACACGGCCGATCGGTGTCGGACCGCGGTCAGCGGGTCGTCGAGATCACCGCGACCATCGACCCGGCCGTGACGACACTCGACAAGGTCTCCGCGGTGGCGGCACAGACGCGCAACGACATCGTGACGTCACTGGACGGCACTCCCGCCGCAGTGCGAATCCTGTTGCAGTGCGGAAAGTCTCGAAAGCAGTCCGTTCGCGTGAGCTGACTTCCGCTCGCACGCTCAGGAGAATTCGATCTCCCCGATCAGGCCGTGATGGTCCGATCCGGGGAGATCGACTCTTTCCAGCGACCGCGCATGGCCGGAGTTGGTGAGGATGTGGTCGATCCCGACGACAGCGGGCGTGCCCTTGTCCGTGGGATAGGTCGGGATCAGGCCCTTGCCCAATTGTGCTGCGGCGTCCGAGTATCCGACGTCGAGCAGGTTGCGGAACTTCTTGTGCGAGTACGTGGTGTTGAAGTCCCCGCTGACGATCACCCGGCCGGTGCCTGCCACCGCCTCCAAATCGTTTCGGAGCGTGTCCAATTCAGCGGTCCAGATGTCCGCCGGGGTGATGTAGGCGGGACCGGGATGCACGGCCAGCAGCGTGACCGGCTCGGAACCGGGGACCTCGACCTCGGTGGCGAGATTGACCGGGCCGTATCCGTTGAGCTGCCGGTTGTCCGAGATCGGGAATCGGCTGTAGATTCCGGCTCCGCCGCCGCCGGTCACGTGCGGCTCGAGGTAGCTGTAGGGAAAGAGTTCGTCCATACCGGCGTCACGGAGACCGACCACCGACGCGTCGGTCAGTTCCTGGATCGTGACTACATCGACGGCACTGTCGCGGGCCTGACCGACCACAGCAATGGGATCGGCCAGCCCGATCATCAGATTCGCCTGCATGACGCGCAACCGCACGCCCTCGCTGCCCGTCGCGTCCTCGGGTGCCGCGTCCGCCACGTAGAGCGGTGCGTAGGCCACTGCGCCTGCAGCGAGAACCAGTGCGGAGACACCCGCCAGAACCCAGCGCCGACCGATCAACGCCACCAGGGCACCGACCACCACGGCGATGAACATCAGCGGAACGAACGACGCGAGCGCGATCAGGACGTTGACCCGGGTGTCGGTGTAGTAGACGCCCAGTGCCACGAGCCCGGTGGCGATGCCCAGAATGGCGATCGTGCCGGTCAGTATTCGTATCCAGGTTCGCTGCATCCGCCCTAGAGTAGCTACGCTCGCACGCCGCCGACCAACGCTCGGATGGTCGTCCAGGTCATCGACAACAAACCGCGAACCGCCGCGAACGAGAACGCAATGGACCACACCGTTCGTGTCGACGGTTCTTCGACCGGCACTCCGGCGAATCGATCGGACAACCAGTCCAAGGTCAGCGGCGCACCGATCGGGTGCAGCGACAGGTGCTCGCTCAGCCGATCCCGCAGATAGGTCACGTGGGCTCCGGCCTCGATGTACCGATCCACCTGTCCGTCGACGTCGTCGACGGCGATGATCTGATCGTGCACCGACTGAATGACCAGCAGCGGTGCCGTCGGGGCGGTGCGCCCGGGCTGAATATCCAGGAACACCTGCACGATCTCGGGCAGTGCCAACAGATCGGCCAGCGGAACGTCGATGTAGTGGTCCAGGTCGTGCCTGGCCAGTTTGGTCACGGCGCGCACTGTCGTCATCGACTCCACGGAATCGAGAATGCGCATTCCGTCCTCGTTGACGTGCTGACGGATGACCCGATCGAGCTCGGGGTAGGTCCGCCGCAGGCCGGCCACCACCAGTGTCGGCAATGCTGCGTGCAGCGTCGCATTGAGCCGGGTGAACGCCGAACCCGGATCTCCGACGGGGGAGCCGAGCGCGGCACCGACCAGCTCGATCTCCGGTGCGTATTCCGGTGCCATCTCCGCCGCCCAGGATGTGGCGAGCCCGCCGCCCGAGTAGCCCCACAGCGCGACCGGCGTGCTGTCGTTCAATTCGAGCGGCTCGAACGACAACGCCGCGCGGATGGCGTCGAGCGTGCAGAACCCGGGTTCCTGCGGCGAACCCCAGTGGCCGTCGGGTCCCTCGTGATCCGGGATCGAGATGGTCCACCCTCGTCGCAAGGCGTGCAGTACCAGCAGGAACTCGAACTGTGGGACCGCGCCGAACGCCCGCGAGCCACGCCGAAGCGCGTAGGACGGGAAGCACGAGGATGCGACGCCGTCGATCGCACACTGATACGACAGAAGTACCGGCTCCGCGTCCCGCGGGCGCAGCACCGTCGTGACGCTGGCCTGGGGATACCCGCCGAGATCAGCGGTGCGATAGAGCAGCTGCCACGCATCGACTCGCTGGCGCACACGACCGAACATCGCGACCTCGACCGGCCGCACCTTGAGAATCGTCCCCGGTGGAGCCGCTTCGTACCCATCGGGCGCGGCGTAGAAGGGGTCGTCCTCCGGCCTGGTCGCGTCGCTCAAGCTCGGTGCTCGTTCCACCGGCCAAGGCTGTTCGTCCTCTATCGATCTGTCGACGCTCATGTCCCACCGCTTCTTGTCCGAGTCTCGCCGTCACACTAACTTGCCCTCAACGACCCCATTTCATGCAGCCTGCTGCCAATTGGTGATCAGGACATCGGTCGCGTAGCTGAGGTCGAGGCCCTCCCCACCCCAGTTCGGGATTATGGAATCGGGCGCGATGCCTTCGTGTCTCCGCCGGAGTTCGTCCGCGTCGCCGGACATCGTCGGTGCATGAATCATCTCGATTCCCGAAGGATGGTGAAACGAGAAGCGTTGATCGTCGAGGGCTTCGATGAAGAAGTAGCCGTCGTGCAGCGCTCGATGGTGTTCGCCGCACAGCAGGACCAGGTTGTCGAGCGTGGTCTTGCCTCCCCGTGAGCGGTAGGTGACGTGATGGGCATGCAGAAATCGAGTGCGCCCGCACCCGGGCACCGTGCAGCATCGATCCCGAATGATCAACTGCCGCAATTGGGTTCGGCTCGGCGCTTTCGCAGTCGAACTCCACCGCACAGTCTTGCCGAGGCCGCCGTGACCGACCGTCCGCATGACCGCAGAACACAGCACCTGAGCCAACGTTTCGTCGTCCAGACCCGGGCCGTCGTCGAAATGGGCATGATCGTGACCCGCCTCCTCGATGCCGCCGAGGTGGACCAACACTTCCGCTGCCGGTGAGACAACCGGAGAATCCATTCCGGCACAGACCATCTCGGCCATGGCAATCATCGCCGGCACCGGGTTGGACGGTGCCGGAGCCGCCCGGTCACCCTCGGATTCGCCCTCGGTTCGAGTGCGCTCGTACTCCACCCTGGTCAATGCAGCCAGAAACCGTTTGCCGTCCTCGGGCCGAAAACGCGCCGTCAACACGAGCGAGCCGTCGTCCTCGTCCCAGCGCCACCGCCCTACGGACGGATCGGCATCGACTCCGTTACCCCTGGTCGGACGCATCGCTTTCTTCAGGCCACGGCACAGACGCTCGATGTGGGCGGCGGGTGCATCGAGCGCCTTCTGCAGCAGCGACGCCTCGTTGTCGACCGTGGCCACCCTCGTCATCGCCCGGACCTTCGAGTAGGAAACCGTGCCGCTCAGGTACGCCGAGGTGATCAGCGGCAACTCCCGCATCGCCTTGGCCACCCGTACCTGCTCACGGGCCGTGTGCAGGTCGACTCCCGCACGCCACGACAACCAGTGCGCACAGGACCGTACTTCCCATCCCGCCCATCCGCGTCGAGCATCGAACTCACCCACCAGAATCAGATACTGCGCCGACGCCGCAGCGATCTGACCGGCCAGAGCGCAGATCTCGGTCTCGATTTCTCTCGTCTCGATCCGTCCCGCCTCGGATCCAGTCTCTTGCATGTCGCTCATGAACGCCCCCATTCATCGAATGCATGTTCGATGAAGCGTACGACGCGGTACCGACAAGAACTTCTCGACGAGGTCCGACGCGTCCCCGCGGGGACGTTCCGGGCTTGCTTTCTCGCTGTCCGGCCCGATACTGACACCGGATGCTGGTTCCGAGCGGAGGGCGGTAGGCGCACGTGAGCGACGACCCGCCGGTACCCGAGCAGGCCACGAGGCATCCGGCATCGACTGGGCTGCGAATGCCCTACATGGCCGACGTCCGCAATCCTCTCGCGCGCTTTCGCAGTCCGCTGCGCAGCACGTGGTTGACGTCGCTGTTCGGTGCGGTACTGCTCGTTGCGCTGCCCATCATCACCGTGACCGGGCTGCTCTCGTACAGCGCCTACGGACCACAGTTCGGCCAGGCCAGACCCGGAGCCGTCGGGTGGCTGCGGTTGCCGTACTTCGACTGGCCCACCGACCCTGCCTGGCTGTACCAACTCACCCAGGGCCTGCACGTGGGGTTGGGCCTGATCATCGTGCCACTCGTCATCGCCAAACTGTGGTCGGTGATGCCGAAGCTCGTCGAACTACCACCGGTCCGATCGCCGGCACATGCGCTCGAACGACTGTCGCTGTTGGCACTGGTCGGTGGCCTGCTGTTCGAGATCGTCACCGGCGTTCTCAACATCCAGTACGACTACGTGTTCGGTTTCGACTTCTACGCCGCTCACTACTTCGGTGCCTGGGTGTTCATCTCCGGATTTCTCGTGCACCTCGGTCTCAAGGTTCCGCTGATGTGGCGCACCCTGAGGTCCGAGTCCCTGATGGACGTGTTGCGGGCCCGCAACGACGCTCCGGACCAGCAGACCGACGACAGCCCCCCGTCGACCATGAGCCGACGCGGAGCCATCGGATTGGTCGCTGCCGGAATGGGTTTCGTCGCGGTGTTGACCGTCGGCCAGACGCTCGGAGGAGTGCTGCGCAAGGCTGCGATTCTGCTGCCTCGGGGACGCTCGTACGGTGACGGCCCCAACGACTTCCAGATCAACCGAACCGCCGAAGCTGCGGGGATCACCGAGGCGCAGACCGGGCCCGACTGGCAACTGACGATCAGCAGCGCAGCCGACGACGCCGTCCCGGTGGTGCTCTCTCGGGGCAGGCTGCTGTCGATGCCGCAGCGCACTGCCGAACTTCCGATCGCGTGCGTAGAAGGATGGTCGACCACGCAGGCGTGGACCGGCGTCCCGTTGGCCGAACTCGCCGCGCTCGCAGGCGTACCCGCACCGCGATCGGCCGAGGTCACTTCGCTCGAGCAGAACGGTGCATTCACGCGCGCGGTACTACAGGGAAATCAAGCGAGCCATCCGGATTCGTTGCTCGCGTTGCAAGTCAACGGCGTGGATCTCTCGCTCGATCACGGATTTCCCGCGCGCGTGATCGTTCCCGCTCTTCCGGGCGTCCACAACACCAAATGGGTTGCCACCATCGTGTTCCGTTCGTGACTTCCGGCTGTGCGCTTTTCAAACCTCCGTGAATGGTAAAGAATCTTTCTTCGGTGGCCCGTGGGGCTGCCGACGAGTGTGTGTTCTCTTGCCTCGATGAGTTCCGAAGGTCATGCCACGATGCTTGCTTTCTCCAGAGGCCTCCTCGCCGCAGGTGCAGCGCTCACGCTGCTGTTCGCCGCAGGATGCTCGTCGTCCGAATCGGGCAATGCCGTTGCCGCAGACACCACCACCTCGTCCTCCACGTCCGCCGCGGCCGGCACCACCGATGACGTATCCGGCCAGGAAGGCATCGACGCCGGCGGCTCCACCGACATCGACGTCGAGATCGGTCAATGCGTCCAACTCGGCGGAACGATGACGGCCGCCACCATCGAGAACGCCGAATGCGGCAGCATGGAATCGAACTACAAGGTCATCGCCAAGGCCGAGCAGAACGAGCAGTGCCCCACCGACGTGAATCAGACCTACTACGAGACACTCGACGGTGTGGAGCAGGGGGCACTGTGCCTCGACGTCGACTGGGTCGTCGACGGCTGCATGAGCGTGCCCACCGTCGGTATGGACGAGCCCTCACGAGTCGACTGCAACGACCCCACCGCGACCGACGTCGAACAGGTCACCGAGATCAAGACCGGTACCGCCGATCCCAACGAATGCCCCGAGGGTGGATTCGCCTACGATTCAAGGCAATTCGTCGTCTGCACCACGACGGTCTCCTAGTCGCGCTGCGCCGTTACCATCTGTGTGACGTAGTGGTAGTCGACGTGGCCGTGGCGGGTGATCGCCTCGTGCACCGCGTTCAGGACCTCGGCACGGCGCCGGTCGTCCAGGACGAGATGGCTCGAGTACGTGGCGGCCATGGCGTAGAATTCATCTGCGGAATAGCGCTGAACCCATTCGTATGTCGAGGTAGTCCACGGACCGAAGCCGGCAGCGCGGGGCACGTTCGACTCCGGTTGCGCACCGAGAGAACGCACCAACAGGTGGGCCACTTCGGGCTCGGTTGCGTCGTAGGCCGCCCTGACCGCTTCCCATGCCGGGCCCTCTAGGTCGCCCGGCATGTTCCACCACAACCGAAGGGCACCGCCGGGAACCAACGCACGGGCTGCCACCGCAGCGCCCCGCTCGTGGTTCACCCAATGCCAGGCTTGCGCGGCCACCACAACATCGACGACGCCGCCGGGACTGCACAATCCTCGAACCGTGACACCTGCACTTCGACGTCGCGGTTCTCGGTGCGCCGCCGAACCAGCTCTGCCATAGCCGGATCCGGTTCCACCGCAACGACGGACGCACCGAGTTCAGCCAAGGCAACGGTGGCTTTACCGGTACCTGCTCCCGCCTCGAGCACTCGCAGCCCGTCGCCGGTCATGATGTCCGCGTACAACTCGGCGGGGTAGCCGGGACGGGCCCGGTCGTAATTCTCGGCAACCTTGCCGAAGCTCAGTGCACGCGATGACTGCTCTCCGTCGGTCACCGCATCGACGGTACCGAGCGCTGACTTGCCAGGAACCGTACGTTTCGTAAAGAGTGAGACAGGTCACTGAGCAACCCCCGGCGCACGAGGAGAATCGATGACCGAGACCACTGCACCTCCGAAATGGAAGGTGGTCGGCCCCGGACTCGTGGTCGCCGCAACCGGCATCGGGGCTGCCGACCTCGTCGCGACTCTGGTGGCCGGCTCGCGCTACGGCTACGCACTGCTCTGGGTCATCATCGTCGGCGTCGTCATGAAAGTCGTTCTGGTGGAGGGTGCCGGCCGCTACACGTTGGCGTCGGGCAACACGATCTTTCAGGGCTGGCGTTCGCTGGGTAAGTGGACGACGGTCTATTTCGCGCCGTACATCGTGATCTGGGGATTCGTCTACGGTGCTGCGGCGATGTCGTCGAGCGCGTTGCCGATCGTCGCGCTGTTCCCGGCCTTGGATCTGAAGGTTGTCGCCATCGCGTCCGGGCTCCTCGGGTTCGCGTTGATCTGGCTCGGTAGCTACGGGTTCTTCGAGAAGATCATCACCGTCTTCGTGGGCATCATGTTCGTGACCGTGATCGGTGCTGCGGTAGTAGCGGTTCCGAACGTTCCCGCCATCGTCAAGGGCATCGTCCCCACCATTCCCGACGGCTCCATCGTGTACGTCCTCGGCCTCGCAGGTGGCGTCGGCGGCACCATCACGCTCGCCGCATACGGCTACTGGCTGCGCGAGAAAGGCTGGATCACACCGAAATTCATGCGCGTCATGCGCATCGACAATTCGATGGCCTACGTCATCTCCGGCATCTTCGTCCTCGCCATGCTCATCGTCGGTGCCGAACTGCTGTACTCGTCGCAGATCGCGATCTCCACCGGCGATCAGGGCCTGATTCAACTCTCCGACGTGCTCGCCGAGCGCTACGGCACGGTGTTCGGGTACGTCTTCCTCATCGGATTCTGGTCGGCGTCGTTCTCGTCCCTGATCGGGGTGTGGAACGGAGTGAGCCTGATGTTCGCGGACTTCGTCGGCAATCTGAAGGGGCTCGAACAGGGCCACCCCGAAACACGCGTGGGCGGTAAGTACTTCCGCTGGTACGTCGCATGGTTGACGTTCCCGCCGATGGCGCTGCTGTGGCTGGACCAACCTATCGGACTCGTGCTCGCGTACGGCGTCCTCGGGGCGGTGTTCATGCCGTTCCTGGCGGTGACGCTGTTGATTCTGCTCAACAGCGATCGGGTGCCACAGCAGTGGCGCAACGGCTGGTTCACCAACCTGACGCTGGGTGTCTGCGCATTCCTGTTCGCGTGGCTCGCCGTCGACCAGGTCTTGGACGCACTCGACAAGTACGTGTATTAGTCGGCCGCTTCCAGGCGGGCGCGCAGCGTCGACTCCGTGTGCTTGATCGCCTGACCCACAACGGGTTCGACCACAGCGCCGAGCACCTTGCCTGCAATTCCGCCGGGAAGGCTGTAGCGGAACACCACATCCAGACGGGTACCGCCGTCTGCCGTGTCGGAGAACGACCACGTGGACGAGTTGGACAGGCCCTCGACCGATTCGAGCGTGAGCCTCTCGTTGTGGACCCATTCGGTCACGTGCACAACGGAGGTGAGAGCCTTCGGACCGATCTGCATCGTCGCGTCGTACGTAGCTCCGAGACCGGACAGGATGTCGCTCTTCGGCTCGAACCGGGTGATGCCGAACATCCACTGCGGGACGTTTCTGAAGTCGTCCATGTAGGCGAATGCCGCATCGCGACTGGTCGATGCCACGGCCGAACGATTGATTTCACGCACTCGTGCACCCTAGTACATGCTACGGCGTGTTACGCATACTTTGGCGGTCCGTTTCAGCGGCGCACGTATCCCGCCTGCATATCCACCACGTTGACCAATTCCGAACCACGGACGTACCGCTGCAGGTTGTCCTCGAACAGCGCCCACAGACGCTCCGCGAAATCGTCGGAGTCGCCCGCCAGATGCGCGGTCAGGATGACGTTGTCCATGTCCCACAGCGGGCTCGTGTCCGGCAATGGTTCGACCTCGAACACGTCCAACACGGCCCACCCGATCCCTTCGGATCCCAGGGCATCGCACAGGGCCTGCTCGTCGACGACGGGACCGCGGGCGATGTTGACCAGGCCTGCATCGAAACGCATGGCCCCCAGCACCGCCGCGTCGACGAGTCCGCGCGAGGCATCGGTCAGCGGTGTCGCCAACACGATCACGTCGTATTCGCCTGCATACGAGGGCAATTCTCGAAAGTTTCGGATCCGCGAGAACTCCGAATCGCCCGGTCGCTCGGACGTTGCCGCGGCCTCGACGCGCATACCGAGTGTTCCGAGCATCCGGGCGATTTCGCGTCCGATCGAACCGGGACCGACGACGAGAGCGGCGCGACCGTGAATCCCGCTGGTAACTCTGTGCTCCCACACCCGCTCGCGCTGCCGAGCAAGCGCCCGGGGCAACTTCTTGACCGACGCCAGAATGCCGGCTGCGACGTACTCGGCGATGGCCCGGTCGAGGATGCCACCGGAATTGGTCAGCATCCACGGGCTCTCGCGCAGAACCGGATCCAGCAGTCGATCGACTCCGGCACTCGACGCGTGGATCCAGCGAAGATTCTCGGCACCGGGCCACACGCCCCGCAGATCGGCAGTCTCGAAGGTCCGGAACAGCAGCACCTCGGCCCACGACACCGCGTCGGCGAGTTCGTCCATCAGGCAGCTTCGGAAGTCGACTCCATCGATCAGGGGGAAGGAACGCCGGTCCGAACCGCTCTCGACCACAAGCACGTTCACCACAGAACTCGCCACCTCCGTACCATGGCACCGTGCTCACCGTGGAACCCGCAACTGCCGCCGACGCGGCAACGATACTCGGCCTCCGGCACGCAGCCGAGGACTGGCTCTCGGATCGAGGGATCGATCAGTGGACGCCACGCGAGGTGCCCCTCGGCACTGTCGCAGCGCAGATCGAGGCAGGAGAGTTCTACGTCGCCCGACGCGATCCCGGCGGCCCGATAGTCGGAGCACTGCGCTTGATCGGATCCGACCCGGCCATCTGGCCCGAGCAGGACGAACTGGCCTGCTACGTACACGGATTGGTGATCGACAGAAGCGAGGCCGGGACCGGCCTCGGTGCGTCACTGCTCGAGTGGGCGTCGGAGCAGACCCGCCGGGAAGGACGCTCGTTGCTGCGTCTGGACTGCGCCGAGACCAACGACGCGTTGCGCAGCTACTACCTGAATCAGGGGTTCAGCTACGTCGGCCGCCGCGAGTTCGCCGAGGGCAGTGCATGGTTCAGCGTTGCCCTGTTCGAGAAGCCGACCGATCGGTAGTGTCTCGTCCATGGGCGAGAACCGGGATCGTATGCTGCGCGGAGAACTGTACCGAGACAACGATCCCGAACTGGTGGCGTCTCGGGTGGCGTGCGGCAGGCTATTGGACCGATTCAACGCAACCGACGCAGACCGGAACGAAGAGCGTCGGGAGATTCTCGGCGAATTGCTCGGATCCTTCGGAGACGATTCGTGGATCATGCCCAGGTTCCAATGTGATTACGGCACAAACATTTCCATCGGATCGAACAGTTTCCTCAACTACGACGCGATCCTGTTGGACTGCGCGCCCATCACCATCGGCGACGATGTGTCGATCGGACCACGGGCACAACTGCTGACGCCGCTGCACCCCATGGAGGATCACGAGGCGCGCCGAACACGCTGGGAGAGTGCTCTTCCCATCGTCATCGGGAACAACGTCTGGCTGGGCGGCGGAGTCATCGTGTGCCCGGGCGTCACGATCGGCGAGAACTCGGTGATCGGTGCAGGCAGCGTCGTCACCCGGGACGTGCCGCCGCACACCTTCGCTGCCGGCAACCCGAGTCGGACCATTCGCGCCCTACCGTGAGATCACCTCGTGCAAGATCTTGTCGGAGTCACCGACGAGGGTGCCGACGGCCATCCGGGCGCCCCACCAGATGCCCAGCCACCCGATAGCCGCGGCCACAGGAACGGACAGGTACGCGAACGCACCGGGCAGGAGCAGTGCCAGCAGCAGACCGGGCACCACCGACACTCCGAGTACGACCATCGACAGCAAGATCAATGCGAACGAACCTCCGTTGAACGACCCTCGGGTGTTCAGCGAAAAGGCCTTGGTGGGTTCGGGGACCGGGTAGGCGGCACGGACCGAGATCACGACGATGAGCCCTGCACTGACGCCGAGCATCGACAGCGTCACCGAAATGGGGACCGCCAACCGGTCGAGTCCGAGGTCGCCGAACACTCGGACGACCGTCGTCGACACGATCGCGAAAGGTGCGGCAACCATCAGCCACGCGATCTGCCGACCACGGACGTCGTCGCGCAGAGCCTGCGGAATCATCACCAGATGCCACATGGAACTGCCGTCGAGGCCGTACAGATTCGATCCCGCGCCCATCGCCATGTAGATCACCATCCACGCACCCCACTCTGCGGTGAACGGAATCGAATCGGTCAGCAACGGACCGACGCCTCCGAGCACCGTGAAGATCAGCACCGACAGCAACTGGCTTCGACGACGCATATCGCCGCCCCACAGGGACAACTCCCGCATCACCACCGCGCCGACACGGGTGGTGCGCCAGCCGGTGTCACCGTTGCGGCCGTTCGTTGCCGTCTGCTTCCGCGACGCGCCGTACGAGGCGGACACCCGCCCCTCGAAGAGCCGCAGCACAAGTCGCTGCCACGCCCACACCACTGCGACGTCGAGCAGCAGCAGTCCCGCCACTGCGCCGATCGCGAGAGGCCAGTTGCCGTCGAGCGCAGCGTCGACTCCGGTGATGCCCCAGCTGAACGGAATCGAATGTGCCAGCGTCAGAGGCCATGTCACTTCGCCCGACAGCACCCGAGAGAAGTTCTGGGTGATGGGGAACTGCAGGAAGTACAGGCCGCCGAACACCGCACCGAACGCCAGCAGAGCGAACTCTCGACTACGCCGACTCTTCAGTAGCTGAGACATCGCCACGGTGACCACCCTGGACAGCGTCACGAAGAGTACGACGGTCGCTGGCCAGGCCACCAGGGCAAGCGGAAGTGCTGCGAGAGAACGGGACACGGCGTAGATCGGGATCGACGCGGTCGCGATGGCCGTCAACGGCACCAGCATCCCGTACGCCGATGTGGCCAACAGGGCACGCGCCAGGCGTGAGGGTTTCACCGACAGCATCTGGAAGTGGCGGGGCTGGATGTTGTCGTCGGAGATCCCCGAGAGCACCGGGAACAGCACCCAGCTCAGACCGATCAGTGTCAGCCCGAGGCTCACGGTGCCGCCGACCAACACCTGCGAGGCTCCACTGCGCGCAGACAACACACACGCCAGTACCGCGAAGACCAGCCCCAGCAACCCGAACACGCTTTTCACCACTGCTTGGCCGCCCCTGAATTGCCTGCGGTAGAGCGTGATTCGCATCTGCAGGACGGTTCGACCGAGAGACGTCACGAGCGCATCCAGGACAGGCCGTCGGGGTTCTGTTCGCGAGTACCGACCAGGCGAACGAAGGCGTCGTCCAGACTTCCGCCGGCGCGGACCTCGTCCACCGTGCCCGCAGCCACGACTCGGCCACCGGTGATGACGCCGACGTGGGTACAGAGCTGCTCGACGAGTGCCATCACGTGACTCGACAGGATCACCGATCCGCCGGACCGGACGAACTGGACCAGAATGGTGCGAATGGTGGTGGAGGAGATGGGGTCGACCGCCTCGAAGGGCTCGTCCAGCACCAACAGCCGGGGGCCGTGCAGCAGCGCCGAGGCCAGCCCGATCTTCTTGGTCATACCCGCCGAGTAGTCGGCGATGACGGTTCCCCCGGCGTCGGCAAGATCCAACGCGTCCAACAGCTCGTCCCGACGCTGTGCGATCACGTCCTCCGGCATCGCGCGCAGTCGTCCGAAGTACGTCAAGAGCTCATGGCCGGTGAACTGGGACGGCAGAGCGAGCCCGTCGGGCAGTACTCCGAGTAGCTCCTTCGCGGCGATGGGATCGGCCCAGACGTCTCGTCCGAACACCAGACTTCGGCCGTACTGTGGCCTGAGCAGACCGACCGCCATGGACAGACACGTCGTCTTGCCAGCGCCGTTCGGGCCGACGAGTCCGAACATCGAACCGGGTGGAACCATCAGCGACAGGTCGTCGACTGCGACTTTGGGGCCGAAAGCCATACAGAGGTGCTCGATCAGCAGGGCAGCAGAATTCGTTTGCACGGGTAACAGACTAACCGGTATGGGACGGTTCGTCATCCGGTATCGATCAGCCGTCCCGGTACCATCTGGGCATGAATCGCACGGCAGTGGTCACCGGAGCTTCGTCGGGTATCGGACGCGCGGTAGCGCAGGCGCTCCTCGCCCGGGGGTATCGAGTGATCGGCACCTCCCGCAATCCGGACTCGATGACCGACGCGCAACGGGCCACCGGCGTCGAGTATCGCGCTCTCGACCTCACCGATGCCGACTCGATCCGGAACTTCGTCGCCGATCTCGGTGTCGTCGACGTGTTGGTCAACAACGCCGGTGAGAGTCAGTCCGGGCCGTTCGAGGAGCTGCCGACCGATGCCATCGAGCGGTTGTTCCAGTTGAACGTCTTCGGTGCAGTGACGCTGTCCCAGGCCGTCATTCCCGGTATGCGCGAGCGTGGCTACGGCCGCATCGTGATGATCGGATCGATGCTGGCGAGCTTCCCGCTCGCCTACCGCTCGTCGTACGCGTCGACGAAAGCCGCCATCAAGGGCTTCTCCGATGCCGCGCGCCTGGAACTTTCACCCTTCGGCGTGTGGATGACCACCGTCGAGCCGGGCTCGATCAACACCGGAATCAGTGAGCGTCGGACCAAGTACATCGCACCGGATTCCGTCCACCGAGACGACTTCCACACCGCGATCTCGTCCCTGGACCGCAAGGAGGGAACCGGCATCTCCGCCGAGCAAGTCGCGGAGGTGGTGTTGACGGCCATCGAAGCCGACAAGCCGAAACCGTTGTACGCCAGAGGAAGCAACGCACCGGTCGTGTTTCTGGCGCGGCGATTGCTCCCGGCGACCTTCATGGAGAAGACAATTGCGAAGATGTTCGGGTTGAAGAGATAGTTTGAACCTCTGACCTGGTGGAATACAGCCGGGTGAACTATTTCCCTCTCGACTTACCGTGATAGAAACTCTCGGCTTGGTCCTGGCCGCCACGGGTCTGATCGTCGCCGCACAGGTGATCTCGAAGAAGACGACGCTGCCCGCGGCCGCGTTGTTGACCCTCGCCGGCCTGGCGGTCTCGGCATCGGCGTTGCCCGACATCGTTCTCGACCCCGAGGTCGTTCTGACCTTGGTCATTCCACCGCTGCTGTACAGCGCTGCGCTGAACTCTTCACTGATCGCCATCCGCCGCAACGTATGGACGATTCTGAGCTTGTCCGTGGCCTTGGTGGTGGCCACGGCAGCACTGGTGGGAGTAGGCCTTTGGCTGCTCGTGCCCGGCATCACGTTGGCGGCCGGTATGGCGCTGGGTGCTGCCGTGGCACCACCGGACCCGGTGGCGGCGCTCGCGGTGGGTCGACGCGCGGGCATCCCACCGAAGCTCGTGACGCTCATCGAAGGCGAGGGACTGCTGAACGATGCGACCGCGCTGACGATGCTGACCGTGGCGATCGCCGCGATCTCGAGTCAGGACATGACAGCCGCCCATGCCGGGGGATTGTTCGTGCTCGCCGCAGCAGGCGGCATCGTCGTGGTCCTCATCGTTGCACTACTGATTCGATTGGTGCAGAGGTTCGTTCACGATTCGCTACTGCTCAACATCGTGTCGCTGGCGACGCCGTTCGTCGCGGCCGAAGAAGTGCATGCGTCCGGGGTGTTGGCGGTCGTCGTTGCAGCATTGGTGATCGGTCACCACACCCGTCACGCCATCTCCGGAGCCAGCCGCCTACAGACCAGCGCGGTGTGGCGATTGATCGATCTTCTGCTGGAGGGCTTCGTGTTTCTGTTGATCGGCGAGCAGTTGCCCACCGTGGTGGGCGGCCTGTCGGCCTACTCGGGGACGACCATCGCCCTGGCAGTCACGGTCACGCTCGCCGGCGTCCTCCTGCTGCGGCCGCTGTGGTTGCTGACCACGGGGCTGTCCGCCCGCGAGGCGGTGGTGATGAGTTGGGCAGGCACTCGCGGAGTCATCACCGTCGCCGCCGTCTTCACGTTGCCGCTCACCATCGACTCGGGCGAGCCGTTCGAGAGCCGAGATCTGCTGCTGTTCTGCGCATTTCTCGTCGTGCTGGTGACGGTGATAGGTCAGGGGCTGACATTCGCTCCACTGGTACGCAGGTTGAACGTCGTGGCCGATCCCGCAGAGGAGGCGCGACTACGGAACGAAGCGCGCGAGGGTTCGACGAAAGCTGCTCTGTCACAGTTGGATCGGATAGCCGACGAGGAGAATCTGGACGACGAGGGTCGGGAGATATTGCGGCACGAGTTGGAACACCGCATCGACCGCTACCACCGCCGGCTCGATCACCTCGACGAATCCGAAGTGGGCGATTCGGTAATTTCACCGGAGCAGATCGCCGCGATGAGTACCCGGCGACGCATCCTGGCCGTCGAGCGTGAGGAGTTGCTGTGCTGGCGAGACGCCGGCCGGTTACCGGACAACAGCATGCGCAGCCTCGAACACGAACTCGACCACGAGGAGCACTCCTTCCGCCCGCACCGAGAAACCGACTAACCGGCGATCGCCGCGTGCATTTCCCACACGATCACTTCGGCTCCGGTTGCGGTGCTCAGTTTCTGCCCGCCGCCTCCGGAGATCCGCACGGCGTCGCCCTCGGCAAGTACGCCGACACCCTCGAGCATCGCTTCGCCCTCGGCTACGAAGATGTGCACGAACGGCGCGTCGGGAACGTCGACCGGGGCTTGTCCTGGCTGCAGACGTGCAGCGTGCATCGCGGCGTACTTGTTCTTGATTCGGATCGCCGCGTGATCGGCGTGGCGCGCCATCCCTGACGCCACCGGAACCAGCCCGCCACTGAGCAATTCGCTGTCGATTTCGAGCTGCTCGTAGCCCGGGGTGATGCCCTGTTCGTCGGGCACAACCCACATCTGGACGAATCGAACGGGATCGCCGTGCTTGCCCGAGTACGAGCCGGCGGTTTCACCGAGTCGCCACGAGTCGTTCTTCTCCGAGTGCAGAATTCCTGTGCCTGCACTCATGCGCTGCGCGAGACCGGGATAGATGACGCCGGAGTGGCCCATCGAATCCTGGTGCACCAGCGATCCTTGCAGTACCCAGGTCACGATCTCCATGTCACGGTGTGGGTGGGTGTCGAATCCCTGCCCGGGGGTGACGATGTCGTCGTTGTTGACCATCAAGACGCCGTGGTGGGTGTTGCCACGATCGAAGTGATTGCCGAAGGAGAAGGAGTGCTTGGAGTCGAGCCAGCCGATCTTGGTCTTGAATCGGTCGTCGGCCCGTCGGACGTCGAGTGTGGTTGCTGCAGAGGTCATGTCATTGCCTCGAATCTCGAAGTATGGGGGTCAGAGAACGTGCGAGCCGTACATCTCACCGAGTGGATCGGCGATCAGTTCGAGACGCGCACCGTCGGGGTCGCGGAAGTACAACGAGACATCGCTGTGCTCGATCAGTTCCACTCCGGCGTCGATCAGCTTGGTACGCAGGTGTTCCCACCTGGTCGGCTCGACGCTGATCGCCACGTGGTGGAGGCCCCCGAGCACCTCTGCATACGGTCCGACGTCGAGTCCGGGAAAGTCGAAGAACGCCAGCAGGTTGCTGTTACCGATATCGAAGAAGAAGTGCGAGGAGCCCGGGTAGTCACGGTTCTCGATGAGTTCGGTGAGCGGGAACTCGAGGAGATCCTGGTAGAAGCGAACCGTGGCTTCGACGTCGCTGCTGACCAAGGCGGTGTGATGCAGTCCCCGTGCCGACGACGCGGGCCGCTCGCCTGCCGGCTTCATGTGCTGGGCACGGATGCGGTCACGCTCGATGGTGTGCTGATCTGTCTCGGTCATCGCTCTACCCTTCGGGTCAAGTAGTTGCTTCGTCAACTACCACGACAGTACACCGAGTAGTTGCGTTGTCAACTAATATGGGCCCATGGAATCTCCACGGTGGCTCAGCCAGGACGAACAGTCGGCCTGGCGCGCATACCTCGACGCGACTCGGCTGCTGCTTCGCGATCTCGACAACCAGCTCACTCGCGACTCCGGTATCTCGTTCACCGACTTCGAGTTGCTGGTGGTGCTCTCCGAAGCGCCCGATCGCCGACGCCGCATGAGCGAACTCGCCGACGCCGTCACCACCACTCGAAGCGGCGTCACCAGGGCCATCAGCCGGTTGGTCGAGTGCGGTTGGGTTCGACGCGTCAAATGCGACGACGACAAGCGGGGCATGTCCGCCGAGCTCACCGAGTCCGGCCTCAGCACCCTCGCCGAGGCCAGTCCAGGGCACGCCGCAGCGGTACGGGAGAACATGTTCGACCTGGTGAACCCAGAGGATCTCGCGGCCCTCACCCGCACTTTCTCGGCAATGCGGAACCACGCGTCGTGACCCTCACCCACATTTCCGGCGAGCAGCGGCATCACTGGTGGAACGAATGGCTCGACTCCAAACAGTCCTTCCCCGCCACCGGCAACTACGACCTGGCTGCGAACGCGCATGGCCTGCTGATGGTGCACAACGAGGACACCGTCTTTCCCGGTGAGGGCTTCGATTCGCACGAGCACCGGAACATGGAGATCCTCACGTGGGTACTCGAGGGCACGCTCGCGCACACCGATTCCGAGGGCAATTCCGGACTGATCCGCCCCGGTCTGATTCAACGCATGAGTGCGGGCACCGGCATTCGCCACACCGAACGCAACGCGTCGAGCCTGACCAGCCGCGACAAGCTACGCGTCGTACAGATGTGGATCCCGCCGGATGCCGACGGACGGGTGCCCTCGTACGACGAACTGGACGTGCGCGACGAGTTGGCATCCGGCGAGCTGGTCTGTGTGGCATCGGGAATGCCGGGCAGAAGTGGAATACACATCGGCAATCGCTTTGCGGCACTGCACGTTGCGCGGCTCCGGCGCGGACAGTCCATCACCGTTCCCGACGCTCCGTTCGGTCACGTCTTCGTGGCCGACGGTTCGGCGATGTTCGAGGACATCGGCGATCTCGCCCAGGGTGACGCGGTGCGACTGACCTCCACCGGCGGACACCGTGTGACAGCATCGACCGCGAGCGAAATCATGATCTGGGAAATGCACGCCACCTTCGCCTGAGGGAGTGTCGACTATGCCGACCATCGCCACCGATGATGCTGTCACCCTGAACTATCTGGACGAGGGCACAGGCCCGGCCGTGGTGCTCATTGCCGGTTTCTGCGCGCCCGCGACGACCTGGGCGCTGCAGCAGAAAGCGTTGGTGGACGGCGGATATCGCGTTCTCGCGCTCGATCGACGAGGACACGGTGCCTCGGAGGCACCGACCCACGGTGCGTCCATGGAGCGACACGGACGCGACGTGGCGAACTTCCTGTCCGAGGTGGGCGTCGACGAGGCCGTCTTGATCGGCGGCTCCATGGGGGCGAGCACCATCTGGTCGTACATCTCGCAATTCGGCACCGAGCACGTACGAGCCGTCGTATCGGTGGATCAGACGCCGAAGATGGTGAACAGCTCCTACTGGAAGAACGGCTTCTACGGTCTCACCGAGGACAACCGAACGACGTTCTTCGACAACGGAATACCCGATACCGGACACGGCCTGCCCAAGTGGAAGTCCGTGCCGTCGCTCCTGAAGCTCGCGCTCGCGCTACGTGCGGTTCCGAAGATGGCGTCGCCCGATACCCCGCCGATGCAGGCTCTGCTCGCAGACCATGCTGCCCGGGATTGGCGCGCGACCATCGCAGCAACGGATCGGCCGTACCTGATGGTCGCCGGGCGTGAGAGTCAGTTCTGGCCTGCTGCACACGCTTCCGAGTCCGTCGTAGGCAACTCACACGGTCGATCGGTAGTGCTGGACAAATGCGGCCACGCCGCGAACATGGACCGGTCGAACGAGTTCAACACGGCGATGCTGGAGTTCCTCGACTCGATCGAGTGAGGTCACGCGTGCGGGTGGCCGCCCAATGCCTCCGCGCACGCAACAAGATTGCGATGCAGCACTTCCCGCTCCTGCGCGGAGAGCGATTCGATCATGGTGCGTTCCACGTCTGCGACGGCGGCCGACGCTTGTCGTAGGCGTTCGATTCCCCGAGCCGTCACGTGTAGGCGTTGGTCTCGACCGGTGCCTTCGATCTCCACCAAGCCATCGCGCGTCAGCCCGGCCAGCAGCTGATGGGTTGCCTGCCTACTGACGAACACCGCGCGGGCGAGCTCTGCGTTGGACAGCCCCGGCTTGTGTGCGAGGAGTTCGAGGCTCGAATACTGCGAGACCGTGATGTCGAGTTCGCGGAGGCGGTCGTCCATCGCCGAACGCAGGGCGGAGGTTGCCCGCTTGAGGGCGTAACCGATCGAGGTGTCGAGGTCCACTTGACTCATGTCAACATCTTGACATACATTCCAACCGTCAAGAACTTGACGACCATCTCGAAAGGGCCCCACATGACCACGGCTACCGTTTCCGGACCGAGCTTCCTCTCTCTGCAAGTACGCGACCTCGCCGTCAGCGCAGACTTCTACGAGAGCCGGCTCGGTCTGGTCCGCGCTCCCCAGGCACCCCCCGGCGCGGTGGTGTTCACGACCTCACCCATCCCGTTCGCCGTCCGAAACCCAGCTCCCGAAACCGATCTCGACAGCGGACAAGCGGGACTGGGGGTAGCCCTGTGGCTCTCCTGCGACGACGCCGAGGCGTTGCACGCGTCACTGGTCGCCGCCGACGTGCCCATCCTGACAGCACCCTTCGACGGCCCATTCGGTAAGACCTTCGTCCTGTCAGACCCGGACGGATACGCGGTGACCGTGCACAGCAGTTAGTTCCGAAAGAACTATTGCGAAATATTTCTTTCGGGTTATGGTTGTCGTATGCCCCCACCACCTCCGGATCGGACGCCGCGGAAGCTGACGGCCATGTCCGAGCTGAAGGCGCTGACGCATCCCATCCGGCTGCGACTGCTCTATGCGTTGCGCGCCAACAAGTCCATGACAGCGACCCAGCTCGGCGATCTGGTGGACGAGTCACCCGCCTCGGTGAGCTATCACCTGCGGAAACTCGCCGAGCACGGGTTCGTGAAGGAGGTCGAGAACGGATCGGACAAACGTCAGCGCTGGTGGTCGGAGGCCAACGAGAACGGGTTCAGCTGGTCCGAGAACGACTTTGCGGACTCACCCGAATCGCTACAGGTTGCGAAAGCATCCAAGGACTCCTGGTTGGCACACCAGTGGTCTCGTCTGCGCAACTTCGATCGAACATCCGAATCCTGGGGTCCGGAGTGGGTATCGGCTGCCTTCAGCACCGACAACGTCCTGCGACTGACCGCGAGCGAAACCGCCGAGATGGACGTGGAATTACGTGCCGTCGTGGACAGGTGGCGTCGACATGGGGAAGCCGCGACCTCGGGGGACCGCGAACACGTCATGGTTCTGATGCACGGATTCCCCACGACACCATAGGAGTTGGCATGTATCCGTTCGATCCGCACACGTACCTGTTCATCGCCCGGCACGATCGCGAGTTGCATGTGCTTCGAGCCGAGCGCCGCAGACTGGCTGCTGCCCAGAAACGCCTGCGCCGCGACGAACTTCGCGTTCAGCGCGCATGGGACGAGTTGACGGCATCGCTCGCCGATGTCTCCGTGTCCGAGCGAAGGGTGCTCGAGCTCATTCATCGGTGAGGAAAGCGGCCACTACTTCGCGGCAGCCCGCTTGGCGAGTACCTTCGAGATCCCCAGCTGCGCAGCGACGATGATGCCGCCCACGATCGCGCCGATGATCGCCGACGCGAGGGTGTTGACGATCCACGCCAGCACTCCGCCGATGCCGGCCACGCCTCGTACGGCATCCTCGCCGTGGTGCACGAGTTCGTAGATCGGATGGAATCCGAGCTCGTCGATACCGACGAGCAGGATGTGTCCGCCGACCCACAGCATCGCCGCGGTGCCGACGACCGAGAGCACCGACATGACCTTCGGCATGCCCTTGACCAGGCCTCGGCCGAACTTCTCCACGAATCCGGTGGAGCCGTCGGCCAGTTTCAGACCGATGTCGTCCATCTTCACGATGAGCGCGACGACTCCGTACACGACGATCGTGATGACAACGGCGACAACCGCCAGGATGATCAGGCGGCTCCAAAAGTCCTCTGCAGCAATGGTGTCCAGCGCGATGACCATGATCTCGGCGGACAGAATCAGATCGGTGCGCACTGCGCCGGAGACAACGGTGTCCTCGTCGCGCGGCTCGTCCTCGGCGGCGGCGTGATGGTCGCCGTGGCCGAACAGCGCACCCCAGATCTTGTGCGCGGCCTCATAGCTGAGGTAGCAGCCGCCGAGCATCAGAATCGGCGTCAACAGCCACGGTAGGAACTGACTGAGCAACAAGGCGATCGGCAGAATGATGAGCAGCTTGTTGCGCAGCGAGCCGACGGCAATGCGCTTGATGATGGGCAGTTCACGTTCGGCTGCGAGACCGCGAACGTACTGCGGCGTCACCGCTGCGTCGTCGATCACGACGCCGGCGGCCTTGGCCGTCGCCTTGCCTGTCGCCGCACCGACATCGTCGATGGACGCAGCTGCCAGACGCGCCAGCGCTGCCACGTCGTCGAGCAGGGCTACGAGTCCGCCGGCCATCACAAACCTCCGCGTCGATACGAGAACACCACTGGGCTCCTCATGATGCGAGCCCTTGGAACCCTACCGTCCGCAGGTGGTCTGTGATCGCCGTCCGGCCCCTCCTTGTCGGTGGCTACGCGATCTTGCGCTCCTCCTCGACCTCGACGACCTTCGCAGGCGGCAATCCGATGCTCGGGTCGTGTCCTCGGAAATTCTTCAACCACCAGCTCCAGTCCTCGGGCACCAGCGAGAACGGGTCACCGTGGCCGAGCTCGCGTGCAGCCCACACCGGCCAGTGCGGGTTGGCCAGCGCCGGACGACCGAGCAACACCACATCGATCTTGCCGTCGCGGATCACGGCGTCCGCATTTTCCGGAACACCGAGGTTCCAGCTGCACGTCACCGGAATATCCAGCTCACGCTTGACCCGCGCGGCGCGCTCGACCATGAACCCCATGTCGCCGAACGGTGGGTCCACCATGTCGTCGGTGTTGAAGCCGAGGCTGACATCCGCCATGTCCAGGCCGTGTTCCTTCATCCATCCGATGGCGATCATGGATTCGTCGAACTGAACTCCGTCGGGGTGATGGTCGTCCGAGCCCAATCGCATGGTGAGCGGGTACTTCTCGGGCCACACCTCACGCACCGCGTCGAGTGCCTCGAGGTGGAACCGTGCCCGGTTCTCCAGGCTTCCGCCGTACTGGTCGGTGCGCTGGTTCGCCAGCGGGGAGAAGAAGCTGGCACCGAGATAACCATGGGCGTAGTGCATTTCGAGCCACTCGTACCCGGCTTCCGCAGCACGAACAGCTGCGTCGGCGTAGCTCTGATGGATCGCCTTGATCTCGGGCACGGTGAGTTCGTGGACGGGGAACGAGTGGTCGCCGCCGTAGGGAATCGCCGACGGCGCAACACACTCCCAACCGTCGGGATGGTCTGCCGGAAGCTGGTGTCCGCCCTGCCACGGTGGCACTTCACTGCCCTTGCGTCCGGTGTGGCCCAGCTGAATCGCCGGAACCGATCCCATCTGCTTGATCATCGCCGTCACGCGAGCGTGACCCTCGATCTGATCGTCGTCGTAGATCCCGGCGCATCCGGGAGTGGTTCGTCCGTCGGGCGTGATCGCAACCTGCTCCGGGAACACCATCCCGAAGCCGCCTGCCGCACGCGCACCGAGATACATGAGGTGGAAGTCGTTCATCTTCCCGTCGACGGCGCGGTACATCGTCATCGGCGACATGGCGATGCGGTTTCGAAGCGTGACGCCTTTGAGCGTGAACGGACTGAAGAGATCGGGCATGGCAGTGGTCCTTTCCTCGGTAGAACCACCTCATCACCTGGCACGTTTCGACCGACTACACCGGTGGTGCAAATCGGTGACGGTTTTCTCACCGTCGAACTCACCCGAGTGTGAGGGCCGATCTTCACTGCCGGTACGAGCTCATGAAGTTGCCCAGCCGCTCGAGTGCCGTTGCGAGGTCGTCCACGTTGGGCAGGGTCACCAGTCGGAAGTGATCGGGCACATCCCAATTGAATGCGCGGCCGTGGCTGACCAAAATCTTCTCGGACTCGAGCAAGTCGAGGACGAATTTCTCGTCGTCGACGATGCCGAAGCGTTCGGTGTCGAGTTTGGGGAACATGTACAGCGCACCCGCTGCCTGCACGCAGCTGATTCCGTCGATGGAGTTGAGCATGCGATGCGCCAGATCGCGCTGCGCGGTCAGCCTGCCCGCCGGAAGTAGGAGATCCTCGATCGACTGCCTACCGCCGAGCGCGGTCTGTATCGCGTGCTGCGCCGGGACATTCGCACACATGCGCATGTTGGACAGCAGGGTGATGCCCTCGATGAAACTCGCCGCACGCCGACGCGGGCCCGTGATCGCCAGCCAACCGGCACGAAATCCACACACCCGGTACGCTTTCGACAGACCCGAATAGGTCAGGCACAGAACATCTTTGCCCGTCAGAGTGGCGAGATTGATCATCTCCGCCCCGTCGTAGACGATCTTCTCGTAGATCTCGTCGGCAAGCAGAATAAGATCGTGCTTCCGCGCCAGGTCGACGAATCGCTCCAGCGCCTCACGCGGATACACCGCTCCCGTCGGGTTGTTGGGATTGATCACCACGATCGCACGGGTGCGGGGGGTGATCTTGGCTTCGAGGTCCTCGAAGTCCGGTGCCCAGTCCTGGCTTTCGTCGGCCAGATAGTGGACGGGTACGCCCCCGGCGAGGGCTACCGAGCCCGTCCACAACGGATAGTCGGGCGACGGGATCAGGATTTCGTCTTCCGGGTTGCACAGCGCCTGCATCGTCATCGTGATCAATTCCGATACCCCGTTGCCGAGGTAGACGTCGCCCACGTCGAGATCGGTCAGGCCTTTGGTCTGGTAGTACTGGACCACCGCGGTACGGGCGGAGAACAGACCGCGGGAGTCCGAATAGCCCTGTGCGGTAGGGAGGTTGCGGATCATTGCCATCATGATCTCGTCCGGTGCCTCGAAACCGAACGGGGCAGGATTGCCGACGTTGAGCCGCAGGATCGCGTGCCCCTGCTCCTCGAGTTCTTCGGTTTTGTCCAGAATGCGTCCACGAATGTCGTACCGCACGTTCTCGAGCTTGCGCGCCTGATCGATCGATTTCGTCATTTCGAAAACTCCTCCTGCCGAACGGTCGGCGACATCCGGGTCCGGACCGCCACTGTTGCACACACGATGACCGCCGCTCCACCCACGATCACCGGCCACGTCAAGCCCTCGCGCAGGATGATCGCGGCCCAGCAGATGGTGAGCACAGGTTGGATCAACTGGACCTGGCTGACGCTGGACATCGGACCGATTGCCAGTCCCCGGTACCAAGCGAAGAACCCCAGGTACATACTCACCACCGCCAGATACCCGAAGGCTGTCCACTCGGGCGCGCCGGCTGTCGAGGGTTGCTGCCACCACGCGAACGCGGCCGATGCGCCGGTGACCGGTACGGACACGACCAGCGCCCACGACACCGTCTGCCACGCGCCGAGTTCTCGCGACAACAGGCCGCCCTCGGCGTATCCCACCGCCGCGGCGACCACTGCTCCGAGCAGCAGCAGATCCGACCACTGCACACCCGCCGACTGCCCACCTTGCAGAGCAGCGAATCCGACTGCGACGGCAGCGCCCACGCCTGCGACCAACCAGAACATCGGCCGCACGGGTTGCCGTTCGCGGACAACAGCGACGACGGCGGTGGCGGCCGGCAGCAATGCGATGACAACGGCGCTGTGCCCGGCCGATGCAGTGGTGAGGGCGTACGAGGTGAGCACCGGGAAGCCGATGACGACACCGGCCGCGATCACCGCGAGCCGCATCCACTGCCGCCCCTGAGGCAGCCGTTGCCCAGTAGCGGCGAGCGCTACCGCAGCCAATGCGGCGGCGACCACAGCGCGTCCAGTTCCGACGAAAAGCGGGGACAGACCCCCGGTGACGGCGACGCGGGTCAGCGGCACAGTGAACGAGAACGCCGTGACGCCTGCCAGGCCCCAGAGCAGTCCGGCGCGGGATAGCAGACCCGTCCCAGACCGAGTAGCGCTACTATGCTGTGTCATGTCCGACGATAGCAGTTCCCGGATCGTGTCTGCACTGAGAATATGGATTGCGACTGCGCCACCGGAAGCCCGGCTGCCGTCCACCCGCGCCCTGGTCGCCGAACATTCGGCAAGCCCGGTCACGGTTCAGAAGGCTCTCCGCACGCTCATCGCGCAGGGCGTCATCGAAAGCCGGCCTGGTGTCGGCACATTCGTCAAGACGGTGCGCACAGCCCGCCCCAACGATTACGGATGGCAGACTGCAGCTCTGGGAGCGCCGGACAATCGACTGCAACTGCCGGCGGCTCTGCAGTCGACCTCCAGCGACGTGATCGCTCTGCATTCTGGCTATCCGGCTCGGGAGTTGTTGCCGGAGCGGCTCGTTCACGCGGCCTTCACTCGCGCCTCCCGCACCGACGCGGTGATCGACCGACCACCCACAGCAGGTCTGCCGGAACTGCGGGCATGGTTCGCCGCCGAGCTGGGGATGTCGACACCGTTGGGCATCACGCCACCGTCGGCCAGTGACGTCGTCATCATCCCCGGCAGCCAGACCGGACTCAGCACGGCATTTCGGGCCCTCGTCGGTGCCGGGCGGCCGTTGCTCATGGAGTCCCCGACATATTGGGGCGCGATCCTTGCTGCCACGCAGGCAGGTGTCCGCGTCGTACCGATACCCAGCGGCGTCGACGGTCCGGACCCCGACGCGCTCGCTCGGGCATTCGCGCACACCGGCGCTCGGGCGTTCTATGCCCAACCCACGTTCGCCAGCCCCACCGGTGCACAGTGGTCGCCCACATTGTCCGAACAGATCCTCGCCACTGTTCGACGCCACGGCGCGTTTCTGATCGAGGACGACTCGGCCCACGATTTCGGCATCACCGCCGAGCCGAGTCCGCTGGCCGCACGGGACGACGCCGGGCATGTCGTCTACCTTCGCTCACTCACCAAGACGGTGTCACCCTCGGTTCGCCTGGCAGGCCTGATTGCTCGCGGGCCCGCACACGAGCGCATCCTCGCCGATGCGGGAGCCGAATCGATGTATGTCAGCGGGATTCTGCAAGCCGTGGCGCTCGATGTGGTCACGCAGCCTGCCTGGCGAACCCACCTGCGGCGGTTGCGTACTCAGCTGGCTTCGCGTCGAGACTTGTTGGCGAACAGCCTCATCGAGTTCGCACCGCGTGGACATCTCGACGCGGTGCCCCGAGGTGGGCTCAATCTCTGGATGCGACTGAGCGACGACGCAGATCTGGAACACATTGTGCGCGAGTGCAAGTCGGCGGGCGTCATCGTTGGGGCCGGCGACGACTACTTCCCCGCCGAACCAACCGGAAAGTACCTTCGACTCAACTACGCGGGCCCCAACCCCGGGGAGTTCGCCGACGCGGCGCGCACGATCGGCTCGATCATCTGAGACCGTTGGAGGCATCGACGGCAAACGTCGACTTCCGACCCCACACGAACCAGACCAGGGGACCGAGGAACGGGAACGCCAGTACGACGAAGATCCACACTGCGCGACCGGCGACGGTGTAGTTCGGCGAGCCGATGATGCTGACCAGCGCAGCAACGAACAGCACAACCGCGCCGAGCACTGCCACCAGAACGGTGGTTCCCAACCCCCACCCCAGCACCTGCTCGGTGGTGGACGGTTGCTGAGACAGAAGTGTTACGGCGTGCATGACGGTTCCTCCGATATTGCTGTTTCGTTGACCTGGTCAACGTTACGAACCGGCAGGCCGCGCCACATCGGTCTGCGTGGGTATTTCGTCGTACATCTCGAGATGTACGACGCGGTCCGGGTCGGCCCCGTTGTTCAGTCGACCGAACGACACAAGCCTCTGGGGCACAGACTATTTGGCTCCGAACGATCATCCGAACAAGGGATATCCGGCGCGGTTCCGTTGTGTCACCATCGCTGAGACGGACAGCCCGTCCAGTACTTTCGGTGGAGGAATTGTGTCGAGCAAGAGTGGAATTCGTAAGAACCTGGCGCGCCGTTCGGTGGCGGTGGCCCTGACCGCCGCAGCGTTCACACTGGCCGCGCCCGCGTCGGCCCTGGCCCAGCCCGAACTCGGCCCGATCGTCGACAGCGGCAGCGCCATCGTCGACAGTGGCAGTGCGATTCTCGACGGCGGGAACATCATCGACAACGGTGTACGCATTCTCGGCAGCGGAAGTGCCATCGCCGGCGGCATCCTCGGGATCGACACGGGTTCGGCGAACGGAGGTATCGCGACCCAGCAGTGCAACGCCTCGACACTGTCGGGCGAAGAGGGCGTGACGGAGACCCTGCACGAGTTGGGTCGAACCGGACCGACGTCGTTCGTTCTCAGTTACGACACCGTCGACGTTCCCGATCAGATCGAGGTGTTCTACCAGGGCGCACTGATCCACAACACCGGCTATGTCGGCGGCAGCACCGGCGTCGGCTCGGTGGTGGTGGCAGTTCCGCCCGGCACCGCAACCAATGTTCTGGTGCGCGTCACGGGACCGGCCGGCACCGTCTGGACCTACACCGTGAGCTGCCCGGCCTGAGAGAGCTACCCACGACAGGCCCCTCCGGGCTACGTTGTCACTGAGCGACGTGACCTGGGGGGGACTGTGCAGAACGTCAAGAACGACTACGCCGCGTGGATGGGACTGGGGCCGGGCGGACTTCCCGCGAACGTGGGCGGCTGGCTGATCACCACTGCCCTGAGGCCACTTGCTCGACGCGATCCACTGACGGTCGCCGGCACATCGAGTCCTGGTTTGCACTGGCACCTCCAGCAGCGCCCCGGACTTCGGCCGTCGATCGCGCCGCACCCCATTCCTCATCGCCAACTCACCGATCGAGGTACCCCTGCTTCGATCGAGCGTCTGACTGCCGCCGTCACCGAACACGCCGGATCGGAATCGCCGTTTCACATGGAGCGCAGTCGATTCGAGCGACGAGGCGACGCGCTGTACGTCTCGGACATCAATGCTGCCGCGCCGTGGATATCGCGAACGAAAGGCGAAGTTCTGCACGTACACGAGAGCGAAGGCTCGATGCACGTGGTGATGCAGCCGGACGACGCCCAGACCGTCATCTCCGCCGGGTGGGGCGAATTGCACCCCTTGGCCGGACGCCCGCTCCTCGGGCTACCCGAGACCTACGTCTTCCTCTACGCACCACGAGACTCCGACGACATCTACGGAATCGAACAGATCATCGGTCGCGCAATCTCCACCGCGAGGGCCTGACTCTGCACTCGAGCGGGGTACGGACAAAGTCGGCTGAACTCTGGGCAGAAGCTGCCGAACATGTGACGATCGATGAATGGCACTCGACGACATCGTGAACGTGGTCGCCAGCTTCGAGGGCACCGTGACGCAGCGCCCACGAGAGGGTGATGGAACTCCCGAACTTGCTTGGGGCGATGCGTTCTTCTACTACTCACCCGACGGGACGATCCCGACGACGCAGCCGTTCGCAACCATCGTGACCAAGAACTACCCGGGTGACGAATTGTCCCAACTGAACAGGCCAGGCGCGTTCCGCGTCAATATCGTTGCAGGAAAGCAGGATTTCGAGAGGATTCTGGGAGTGCCGCCCCGCGAGGCGGCCCACGCACCCCAGGCCGACAGCGACGATGTCATCGCCGCCCATCCTCAATACGGCACCGCCGGCTGGCTTTCGGTGGTCAACCCGTCGGCGCAGACCGAGACACACGTTCGGGAACTACTGGACTCCGCCTACAACGTTGCCAAGAGCAGATACGAACGACGCCAGGGCTGATCACGCGAAGAAGTCGTCCATCGATCGGGACAGCCCTTCGACGTCCAGGCCGTTGGCCCGATCGTGTTCGGCCACTGTGCCGTACTTGCGACGCTCTCCGGGCTCCACCCCGATACCCAACACCCGATGACGCACATCGGCAATGGCCCGATCGATCTGCAGCACAGACGTTCCCGCGAGATACGGCTCGACGATCATGATGTCCGGTGCCGTCAGCGTCTCTCGTAGAGTGGCACTGCCGAAGGGCCTGATCGACGACGCATGCAGCACCGTCAGGTCGCGGCCCGACGCCGCGGCCAGAACTCGGTCCGTCATCGGTCCGACGGAGATGACGGTTCCCGAATTGCCCTGCTGCAGAACGGTGAACATCCCGTCGGACCGTCCGTACGGGCGATCGTTGCACACCCCGTCGAGCCTGATGTACACGCGATCGTCGGTGGCCGCCGCGCCGTGCAGCATCCACTCGACCTCGTCTACGTGACCGGGGACGTGGACCGTCCACTCGCCCAGCGTGTCGAGGAGTGCGACATCTCTCTGACCGAAATGTGTCTCGCCTCCCTGCGGCCATCCGTAGGACCCGCCCGAGCTCACCAGGATGGCACCGACGCCCTGGTGCCCCAGATCGAGCTTCACGTGCTCGAAGGGTCGCTCGATCAGAAACGGCGGGAAGGTGTGCACGATCGGCCGCATTCCGGCCAGGGCCAGACCACCGGCGACGCCGATCATCGCCTGCTCTCGAATCCCGATGTTGATCACCCGCGATCGAATATCGGGGGTGAGGTGTGGTTCGAGATATCCGACTCCGATCTCCGCCAGCACCAACGCTGTTCGCTCGTTCTGCGCCAACAATCGGGGCACCAGACTGTAGAAGTACTCGCGTTGATTCAGCGATGCACTCATCAGCTCTCCTTCTTTTCGACGTGAGCGACCACCACATGTGGACGGCCTGCGTGATCGGCGCGAAACGCCTGGCGAAGAGCACTGTGGTCTCGACCGTCGACGTCAGAGGTGTGCCACCCCTCGACGGCGAACCGCGAGGCGATACCTCCGGGCCAACCCAGACCGGCAGAATCGTTGTCGATCACCACGGCGGTCAAATTGCCCAACTCGGACCGCGCAGCAAATTGAATGGCTTCCATATTGCTGCCCTCGTCGAGTTCCGCGTCGCCGATCAGCACGAAGACTCGGGCGATGCACTTCTGAATCCGCAGCGCGACAGCAGTTCCAGCGGCCAGCGCCAGACCATGACCGAGAGATCCGGATCCGATGTCGACCCCGGGAACGAGCGTGCGGTCCGGATGATTACCCAGCGGAGAGTGGTAGCTGCCGAACGACGCGAGCTCGGTGGGCGTCAAGAATCCACGTGCCGCTAGCACGGCGTAGTACGCCATCGGACCATGCCCCTTGGACAGATAGAACCGATCACGATTCGGGTCATCGGGATTCGCAGGATCGAGCCGCAGGATGTCGGAGTACAGCACCCACAACACATCCAGCGTCGAAGTGGCACTGGTGCTGTGCTTTTCGTCGCCCGTCATCAGTGTCATGAGTTGCGGCAACTCGTCGTAAGTCCTTTGCATGACCCCACCCTGCAACCTCGAGTGCACTCGAGGTCAAGGCAGAAGTGGGTGGTGCGGTGGGTGTCCAACATTTGTGCTCAGAGGCGCTTTCCAGATTCTCGAGGGGAATTGTGGACACTGCGCGCACCACCGCCCGTAGTCTCCAGACATGCCGCGAACACACCTCGCTGTAGCGGGGACGTCCATCGACTGCACCGAGCCGGCAGAGCTGGCTCGCTTCTACCTCGCCCTACTCGGTGGAGAGCTGTTGTGGGAGAACCCGTCGAACTCGGGCATACGCACGCAGGCAGGCCTGAATATCGTTGCGCAGAAAGTAGCGAACTACATTCCGCCCGTGTGGCCGTCGACGCCGATCGTGCACTTCGACCTGGACGCGGGAGGGGACCTCGCGGGATCTGTTTCCTACGCAGTCGAATGCGGAGCGACCGAGGCGGCGGACCAGCCTGACCCCCGTTGGCGCGTTCTCCTCGACCCTGCCGGACACCCCTTCTGCATCACCACGGAGGTGTACGACGGTTGACAAAGACACAGCCTGAAACAGTGCGCAATCTCGTGATCGTTCTGCTCTTGTTCGGATTCATAGTCGGATTGGCCCCACTGGGTTGGTACGCGATCGGTGAGATGACTACCAACACGAGTGGGGTCGTGTATTCGGGTGGCTATGAGCCTCTGCGAGGAGTCACGATGAGCGACGAATTCGTGGAATCCATGAACGATTCGTTCAACCGACGAACTCGAGGCCTGTCGACGCTGTGGCTCTACCTGGTCCCCATTGCAAGCGCAACACTCGGTGCGATCACCGGGTTGATTATGTCCAAGTTCGGATTCGTGCTCACCCGCAGACGAACTCGCGAGGCATGAGGTGGCTGGGAGTGCTGCAGTCGAGCTGAGCCTCGAAGACATTCGACACGTGGCGGCGTTCGCAGCTACCTGCGCACGACGGGCATTGCCGATCTACGAGATGGCCCAACCTGACGACACGCGTCCACGCGCGGCGATCGAGGGTGCCGAGACTTTTGCCGAAACCGGCCAGCGCACGGCAGCACTCCGCCAACTCGCCTGGGCAGCACACAAAGCTGCCCGCGAGGTGCCGGCATCTGCGGCCACAGACGCCGCACTGTCCGCAATGCACGCGGCCGGTGCTGCCTTTCTCCATCCGCTGCACAGCCCACATCAGGTCAAACACATTCTCGGTTCTGCCGTGCATCTGGTGCTCACTCATCCCAAAGCTGTTGCGGAACAGATCGAATGGATCGATTCCCAGGCCGACACGTCATTACGATCGGTCTTGCGCCGGTATCCGTCTCCGGCCGTCGGGGGAACGAGGTTCAGCGTTCTCATGGTTCGACTCGATACCGAATTGCGTCGTTGACGCATTGTCTCGACCGAGCGTCGGTGACACCATGGGCACATGAACGACCGTCAACGTCGGTGGACTCGGTATCTGCTCGGCATCTGGCTGGCCTTGGTCGTGTTCTCTACGATCGCCGACATAGTGACCGAACCAACGATGTGGAACTGGACGAAGCTGGCAGTGTTGGCGATAGCCGCCCCATGGCTTTGGCACCGACACGGTCGGGCCTGGCTGATGCCCCACAAGATCGAACCCGAGGCTGTACCCGCCGAGGATGTCGACGCGGTGGTCGCAGAATCCGGCAGAACTGTCCACGCCATCAAAGCGCTACGAGAGATGCATCCCGGTCTCGGTCTGCTCGATGCGAAGAATCTCGTTCAACCGGATCACTGACGGGGGAGAAGTCGATGACATCGGTCAGCGGTACACGTGCCGTCCAGGATGCCGCCGAATTCATCGAGGCTGCGCAGCTGTTGATCGATTTCAATCGCGAGTACGACTACCCGGTGCCCGAGCCCGACTGGCTTGCAGCACATCTCGATACTCTGGTGAAGTCGGGCGACACCAGCGTGCTGACATTCGGGACTCCTGCCATCGGTGTTGCGGTACTGCGCTTTCGGACCGGTACTCTCAGCGCAGACCTCGAGGCCTACCTCGCCGAGTTCTACATCCAGCCCGGTGTTCGCGGGAAGGGCCACGGCACAACCTTTCTCGACGACGTCATCCAGCACGCACGCGGCAGGGGTGCCACCTACATGGACCTCAATACCTCCGAGGACGACGAGGCGGCGCGACACGTATACGAAAAGCGTGGGTTCGACTGCCACGAAGGCCGCGGCGAGGGACCGAAGGCTCTCTACTACGAACTCGAACTGAACTGACGCAGGAGATGTAACCTGGCTATATGGTTAGCCGAGATAACAGCTCGACGTCGTTCGGGACCGTCGCCGACGTGTACGAATCTGCTCGCCCCGAGTACCCGTCGGCCGCGGTCGAATGGCTGCTGGAACCCGCTCTCGAGGTCGGCAGGCGTCCTCTTGTCGCCGACGTCGGAGCCGGCACCGGCAAGCTCACCCGCATCATCGTCGCTGCAGGGTGCGATGCCGTCGCCGTCGACCCTGATCCCGCCATGCTCGACGCCCTGCGCGACGCAGTGCCCGGCGTTTCCGCCCACGTCGGCACTGCCGAGTCCCTCCCGTTGGAAGACGGAAGCGTGGATGCCGTTCTGCTCGGACAGGCCTGGCACTGGGTCGAGCCAGTGGCCGCGTCACGCGAGATCGGCCGGGTTCTTCGCCCGGGCGGCACCCTGGGACTGATCTGGAACCTTCGCGACGAATCGCAGCCGTGGGTTCGTCGACTGAACTCGGTGGTCTCACGTGGTGGAGCCCTGACCATGTTCGACGACGGTCCACCGCCGATCGCAGAACCGTTCCAACAGCTCGACGAGGAGCGGTGGGCGTGGTCGCGGACTGTGACTCGGTCCCAGCTGACCGACCTGGTTCGGTCGCGCAGCTTCTACATCACTGCCACCGCCGATGAGCGCAACCGCATCGACCAGGATCTCGCCGCACTGTTCGACGAACTGGGCCTGAACGGCTCGACGACGATCGACCTTCCCTACGTGACCAGAGCGTTCCGCACCACGATGCCGATCCGATGATGCTTCCCGCGACCCCGGAAGTCGCCACAGCCGAACAAAACGAATACGATTCCCAATAAGTGGGTCAGGTTCGAATGCGAGGAGCTACAACATGGCGTTTCCGATCATCGTCGCGAAGGCAGTATCGACGGTCGTAACAGGCGCAGTCGGCGTCGCCGCATACAACGGTGCCAAGAAGCTGTACGACAAGGCTCCCGTCCGCAAGGCTGCGGTATCGGCAACCGAACTCGGCCTCCGAGCCGCACGAAAAGCCGAAATCCACGCCGAATCAGCGCGTTTGGCTGTGTCCGATGTCGTTGCGGAAGCACGCGACCGACTCGGCGAAGAGGTACCGCCACCCTCGGCCACCGAAGTCGGCCACGGCCACTCGCACTGAGCGCGACAGCACGCCGACTATGACGACGCTCGTCGAACACTCGCTCGATGCGGCTCCCGACCGCGCCGATGGCATCGAAATCCTGTCCGACGCAGCCGGCCGCATGCGGCTCCGCGTCGACTGGCTGCGGTCCAGTCCGGGTCGCGCGGTCGCCGTCGAAGACCACGTCGACAAGATTCGCGGCGTGCGGGCCGTCCACGCGTATCCCCGCACCGCATCGGTTGTGGTCTGGTACTCCCGCTCCCGCATCGACCGGGCCGAGTTGTTCGACGCAGTGAACGCCGGTCGCACCACCGACTGGGGACTCGTACCAGTCCGTAGCCCACGGTCTGCGGACGTCAGCAACGGCGACGTCCTGCGCATGACCATCGGCGGGGCCGCGCTGGTCCTGCTCGGCTTCCGTCGCTATGCCTTCCGGCGGCCACCCATCCTCGGCCCCACCAGCCGTGTCGTAGCCACCGGAGCCACCATCTTCACCGGCTATCCGTTCCTGAAGGGAGCGCTGCGCTCGCTGGCCGGAAACCGGTCCGCCGGCACCGACGCGCTCGTCAGCGCTGCCACTGTGGCAAGTCTCGTACTCCGCGAGAATGTCGTTGCCCTGACCGTGCTGTGGCTGCTCAACATCGGCGAATACCTGCAGGAGCTGACCCTCAAGCGCACTCGTCGGGCAATCTCCGATCTCCTGACCGGCACGCAGGACACCGCATGGATCCGGCTACCCGACGGTTCCGAGATCTCCGTGGACGTCGATCGGCTGGAGATCGGCGACGAGGTCGTCGTGCACGACCACGTCGGCGTTCCGGTGGACGGGACCGTCGTCGATGGGGACGCGGTGGTCGACCAGTCGGCGATCACCGGTGAGACACTGCCGGTATCGATCGTTGCAGGCGACCGCATCCACGCCGGATCCGTCGTGGTTCGTGGTCGCATCGTCATCCGCGCGTCTGCGGTGGGCCGCGATACGACGATCGGCCGCATCATTTCCCGTGTCGAGGAAGCGCAGGAAGACCGCGCCCCGATTCAGACTGTGGGAGAGAACTTCTCACGTCGGTTCGTACCCGCGTCGTTCATCCTGTCGGCCCTCACGCTCGTTGTCACCCGCGATGTCCGACGAGCGATGACCATGCTGCTCGTCGCATGTCCGTGCGCGGTGGGGTTGTCGACTCCGACGGCCATCAGCGCCGCTATCGGAAACGGTGCTCGCCGAGGCATTCTCATCAAGGGCGGATCGCATCTGGAACAGGCAGGCAGAGTCGATGCCTTCGTGTTCGACAAGACCGGAACCCTCACAGTCGGGCGTCCCGTCGTCACCAATGTCGTGTCGTTTCAGGACGACTGGGAGCCGGAGCAGGTACTGGCGTACGCGGCCAGTTCCGAAATTCATTCTCGACATCCGTTGGCCGAGGCCGTGATTCGCAGCACCGAGGAACGCCACATCGTCATTCCTCCGCACGAGGAATGCGAGGTGCTCGTCGGTCTCGGCATGCGCACCGTCGCAGACGGCCGGACCTTGCTGCTGGGCAGTCCTTCGCTGCTGCGCAGCGAGAACGTCGACGTGTCCGAGTATGCAGCCGACTGGGTTTCGCGACTTCAGCGTCAGGCCGAGACCCCATTGCTGCTCGCTGTCGACGGGGTGTTGGTCGGGTTGATCAGCCTGCGCGACGAGGTCCGGTCGAATGCTCTGGAAGTACTGAACACCCTTCGCGCCGACGGTGTGGAACGCATCGTCATGCTCACCGGAGATCACCCCGAGACCGCTGCGGCCGTAGCCGCCGAACTGGGCATTGCCGAGTGGCGAGCCGAGGTGATGCCCGACGACAAACTCGAAGCAGTCCGCAAGCTACAAGAAGAGGGCTACGTCGTCGCGATGGTCGGAGACGGCACCAACGACGCTCCGGCACTCGCCGTCGCGGATATCGGAATCGCAATGGGCCTGGCGGGCACCGATGTTGCCGTCGAGACGGCCGATGTAGCTCTGGCCAGCGACGACCTGACACGGTTGCTCGACGTTCGCGATCTCGGCCGACATTCGGTCTCCGTCATCCGGCAGAACTACGGAATGTCGATCGCGGTGAATGCACTGGGCCTCGTCGTCAGCGCCGGTGGAGCACTGTCTCCGGTGCTCGCTGCGATTCTGCACAACGCATCCTCGGTCGCGGTGGTGGGCAACAGCTCACGCCTGATCCGATACCGAATCTGATCAGTAGCGCCCGAACGCGATCGAGGTACTCGACGAAGTCCGCTACTTCGCGCCGCGGAAGTACGGTTCGACCGTGCCCTTGAGCTTGACGAGCATGGGATTTCCGAAGCGATCCTTCGCGGTGGGGACTTCGACTCGCACCCAACCCTCGGTCACGTTGTATTCGCGGACACTGGTCTTTTCGACGCCATTGAAGCGAATACCCACGTCCCGCTGAAGAACTTCTTCGTTGTAGAAGGGGCTCCGCGGATCGATCGAGAGGTGATTCGGTGGAACGTCTACGTTCTGGTCCTCTGGCATGGATCACTTTCGTCGAATGCGGCGTCAGGTGCTCGGTTGATTCACAGCGAGAATACGCGATCCCGCGCTGATGACCCCTAGCCCCGCGCCATGTCCACGAATCTGGACAGGTGAAGCTGGTGTGCCACGGTGATCGTCGCGGTCGGACCGTTACGGTGCTTGCCGAGAATCAAGTCGGCCTCACCGCCGCGGGGGTCGTCGCGCTCGATCGCGTCGGGGCGGTGCAGCAGAATCACCATGTCGGCGTCCTGCTCGAGTGAGCCGGACTCACGGAGGTCGGACACCATCGGCTTCTTGTCGGTTCGCTGCTCAGGACCACGGTTCAGCTGGCAGACCGCGACCACCGGGCATTCGAGTTCCTTCGCCAACAGCTTGAGCTGACGCGAGAAGTCCGAGACCTCCTGCTGACGGGATTCGACCTTCTTGCCGGACGACATCAGCTGAAGGTAGTCCACCACAATGAGTTTCAGACCGTTGCGCTGTTTGAGGCGACGCGCCTTGGCTCGGATTTCCATCATCGTCAGGTTCGGAGAATCGTCGACGAACAACGGCGCTTCGCTGATCTCGCTCATTCGGCGGGCCAGCTTGGTCCAGTCGTCGTCGGTCATCTTTCCCGAACGCATGTCGCCGAGCTTGATCTTCGCCTCGGCGGACAACAGTCGCATGACGATCTCGGTGCGACTCATCTCCAGAGAGAAGATGACACTGGGCATGCCGTGCTTGATGGAGCACGAACGCATGAAATCCATTGACAGCGTCGAGTTGTGAGTCGGAATCATCGAGTCGCTGGCGAGATACAGATGCTCTGCGTTGTCGACCTCGACACAGCGAACCGGAACCGAGTCGACTCGGCGAACGTCGACGATGAATCGAGATCCCGACCTCACGGTAGATCCGGCAGCGCGACGTTCCTTGTGCAGCATCTGCTTCCGGTGCAGACCGAACACCACATCGTCCGTCGCGAACGTCAGAGTGAACGCCGTCGACGACGCTTCGCTGCGACCTCGGACCCTCTTGGTCGACATCTGCACGCGATAGCCCAAACTGACGATCAGTTCACGCACCCCGAGAACGAGCCGCTCACTGGTCACCGAGAACTGAACCGAGCCACCCCCGGTGACAGTGCCGTCGGTGTCGAGCAGACCCGCCAACAACGCACGTCGCTGAGCCTCGGAACCACGGAGGTAGCCGATGGGTACATGCTTGTCGCCCAGTACGCCGATCGTCCGTAAACGCGCCTGCACGGTCCCGATCGAGTTGCGGCATGCCTGGCAGCGATGCAAACCGGTCGTCACCTTGCCGCAGTCGATGCATGTCGGTGCAGCGACCGGAGCGGACATGAAACGCGCTTTGCCGCCGCAAGATTGGCCGCAGGTACGGACATTGAGCGGAAACGGCACGAACTGCTTGCCGCAGACGACACAGTCCTTTGCCTCTACGACCTCGGTAGGAAGTTTGATCGAGTATCGGAGTGCGGCTTTCTCCGACGCCACCACGTGCAGACCTTCGCCTTCTATACGGGCGATGATTTCGGGATCGGCGCTGGTGATCTTCGCGCAGGCCGACGTTCCATCTCCCAGCCATGCGCCGAGGGTGTAGGGCGGCACCAGAAGCTCACGCTCGGGCAACTGAACGGCCTCGGTATTGGTGACCGAGTGATTGATGCGCGCATCCTTCGTCGCGCAGCGCACAGTGTTCGCGATTTCCTCGGTGGTGCGCACGGCAGCGAACGTCTTCTGGTTACGGGTCCGGTTGTAGTTGACCGCCGCGGCCTGCGCCGATTTTCGTGACGCCCTGGTCTCGGTCAACCACTGATGCTCCGCGTCGGCGACGATGACTGTGCCGTCGGAGAATTCGACCTCGTAGCACGGTCGATCGAGCATGATGTCCGTGGCCGCCACGACTCTGGTCGGCATGCCGTGGGCGTCGATGAGGTGGTCGCCCACCGCCACCTCGCCCATCGTGGTCCAGCCGTCGGGCGTTGGAAGCTGCGTGTCGAGGGCGAGCGCCTTGCCCACACCAGGCCTCGCCGCCACGATGATCATCTGACCAGGGTGCAAGCCGTTGGTGATTTCGTCGAGTTCGGCGAATCCTGTTGGTACGCCCAGGGATATGCCGCCACGGCTGGCGATGGAGTCGATTTCGTCCATCGTGGGCTGCAGGAGTTCCTCGAGGGGGAGGAAGTCCTCTGAGGTGCGCCGCTCGGTGACCTCGTACACCTCGGCCTGCGCGCGGTCGACGACCTCGGCGACGTCCTGCCCGTCTGCTCCGGCGTAACCGAACTGCACGATGCGGGTGCCGGCCTGTACGAGGCGACGCAGAATCGACTTCTCCGCGACGATCTCGGCGTAGTACCCGGCATTGGCTGCCGTCGGCGTCGTCTGGGTGAGGGTGATCAAGTACGGCGGGCCGCCGATGCGCTTGAGTTCCCCGCGACGATCCAGCTCGGCCGATACGGTCACCGGGTCGGCAGGCTCACCGCGGCTGTAGAGGTCGAGGATGGCGTCGTACACGTTCTGGTGGGCCGGCCGGTAGAAATCGCCGGGACGAAGCACCTCTAGCACGTCTGCGATGGCGTCCTTGCTCAGCAGCATACCGCCCAGAACGGACTGTTCCGCGGCCATGTCCTGTGGGGGCTGGCGACCGAAATCCTCGCCGGGCCCCTCGCTTGACGAGGGGCCGGAGTAGTCGGACTGTCCTCGATCGTCCACAACTGCCACGCGAACCGGCCGTCCTCTCCCCATTGTCGTCGGCATCGTCGGGTATCACCCGGCGGTGCTGTGTAGCAAGTTCTACCCCCGGGCACCGACAAGCTTTTTCGGCACCGGATTCGCACTGTCTCGTCGCCGCTGCACGGCATCGAGAGAGACGCTGCACGGACGTTAAGCGCTATCGGCAGGAGTCACAACACGGCCTGTGGATGAACCTGTGCACGAAATGTGGATGGTCTTGAACAACCGTGTTGACCGTCTGGGGATAACCTGGGTATAACTTTTCGAGTTTCGGTGTTTTCGGCAGGTCAGGGCATGTACATAAAGTTTTCTTCCTGTGCATCGATTCTGGATCGGCGTGTCGGCCGAATTGACAGCTCGGGCGTGTTGAGTAAATACCAGGTGAACCCGGGGGTGAACCAGGTCACAGTGGCTGGGATGACTCACAGAAACAGACCAGTGTCCCGTTTGCGCGCGAGGGGCCCGATTCCACGCTCGGAATCGGGCCCCTCGACACTGTTGACGAAAGCTCAGCTACCGATCTCCTGCGGGCACATCGCCGGGTCCAGCACAGTGACCTCCTTGGTACCGATCTGAAGCACTCGTGCCGTGGGAATGTCGAAGAACAGTCCGGTGATGCGCAACCGCCCCTCGGCATTGGCTCGGCCGACGACCCGGTGACGGGTGAGCGTCTGCAACTGCACCGCCACGTTCACCATCGCGAGTTGGTCCGCCTCCCCGAAGCCGAGCTCTGCCGCCTGACGGCCCACCACGTGCCCGCTGCGGTACGCATCCAGGCTCGTCATGGCATGACCCAGCCATTCCGCCACCGACTCGTCCGCGGCGTTCTCCGGTCCACTCAGCACCGCCTTCATGGCACCGCAGCCCGAGTGTCCGCACACCACCACCGACGAGGTACCCAGTTGATCGACACCGAAGGCCAGCGCTGCCTCCACCGAGCAGTCCTGCCCCTGGGCCGGCACGAGGTTGCCCATGTTTCGGACCGTGAACAGATCGCCAGGTCCGCTGCTGGTGATCGTGTTCGGCATCACGCGCGAATCCACGCAGCAGAGGAACAGCGTGTCGGGATCCTGAGACTCGGTCAAACCCTCGAGGTGCGGTCGAATATTGGGCGCGTGGGTGCGGTGATACTCGGCAACACCACTCAGGACCGCCCGCAGCGCGACAGGTGAATCATCTTGCGTCACATCGTTTTTCAGCTGCCATGCCCGCCACGGTGCCAACGAGCTACGTACCGTCGCAGATCCGCGCTTGGGCGGCCCCTCGGCAGCAGCTGCCATCGACGCCGTGCCCACTTCCTCGACTCTCACCGTGCCGCCGCCGAGTTCGTGCTGACGAATCCACTCGTTCAGAGCGTCGTGCACCGCATGATCGAGGAAATCCACTCCCAGATGCACGGTGACGACGGTGCCTGCGGGGACGGTGGACAGTACGTGTGTCAATCGTGGAAGCGCAAGGAAGCTCAACGACCCCTCGGTGGTGACGCGCCAGGTGCCGTCGACCGTCTCCTCTGCGCGAACCTTCGCCCACACCACACGGCGCAGCACGAGAACGATCGACAGTGCCAAACCGATCAACACGCCCTCGAGCAAGTTGAGCGCCACCACGCCGACAACCGTCACTGCATAGACCGCGATGTCTCCGGTCTTGTTGGCGATCTTTATGTCTGCCAGCTTGATCAGCTGCACACCGATCATCACCAGCAATCCGGCGAGTGCGGCGAACGGAACCAATTCCACGATCGAGATGAACAGCACCGAGAAGATCAGAATCCACACTCCGTGCAGAATCGCCGACGCACGGGACTTGGCACCGACCTTGACGTTGGTGGCGCTGCGCACGATCACGCCGGTGATCGGCAGACCGCCGATGGCACCGGAGGCCATGTTGCCCGCTCCCTGGGCCATCAGTTCCCGGTCGAAGTTGGTGCGCTCACCGCTGTGCATCTTGTCGACGGCCACCGCGGAGAGCAGACTCTCGACGCTGGCGATCAACGCGATGGTGATGACGCCGGTCGCGAAGGCGCTCCACTGCCCGTCGGGCATGATCGGAAAGCTCAGCGATTCGATCAGGTTGCCGGGCAACTCGATTCGCTCGACATCCAGGGAGAAGAAGATCGAGACCGCGGTGGCGGTGACCACCGCGACCAGCGCAGCCGGCACCTTCGTGATCTTCGCCATCACGCCCGACACTCCAGCCAATCGCGGCCAGCCGAACATGAGCACGACCACGATTCCGCCGACGATGATCGACGGCCATTGGCCGTTGGCGACCGACGTGGGAATGGCGAGGACGTTCTGAACCGCGGAGCTTTCGGATTCACCGCCGAGAAGTACGTGAATCTGTTGCAGCGCAATGGTTATACCGATTCCGGCGAGCATGGCGTGCACCACCACGGGCGAGATGGCCAGCGCACTGCGCGCAATCCGGCTCATTCCCAGCAGTATCTGCACAGCACCGGCCAGCACCGTGATCGCGCACGTTACGCCCCAACCGAATTGGTTGACCAGCTCGGCAACCACCACGGTCAGTCCCGCAGCGGGCCCACTGACCTGCAACGGTGATCCGCCGAGTATGCCGGCGAGAATTCCGCCGACCACGGCGGCAATGAGGCCGGCCATGATCGGGGCACCGGAGGCGACGGCGATACCGATCGAAAGTGGTACTGCCACAAGGAAAACGACCAACGAGGCCGGTACGTCGTATTTCAGGATCGACCCGACGCGAGACTGCGGCTCGGGTCGGGCCTCGGGACTGGGGTCGGAATCGGGTTCCACGGTCGTGGTCACGGCAGCGTTCCTCCGGGCGTCTAGGCGTCAGGTCGGGTGGATCCAGTTGGTGATGATGTTCGATGTCGCCCCGCCTAAAGAGTACGCAAAGCTTTGCTCACGAACCTCCGAAGAGAGATGCTTCACAAATCGGAACCCATTGCGACAGTTGATCTTTGTGAGAAGACACGAAAAAGCCCCACGAACCCAGGGTTCGTGGGGCTTTGTTCGACCGAAACGGGCCGAAAGCTGAAATCAGCTTCCGACGACCTCCAGCTTGAACTTCGCGGTCACGTCGGGGTGCAGGTTCACGACGATGTCGTGCTTGCCCGTGCTCTTGACGTGAGCCTTCGGCAGATCGATGCTGCGCTTGTCGACGACCGGGCCACCGGCAGCCTTCAGAGCAGAAGCGACGTCCGACGCGGTGACCGAGCCGAACAGCTTGCCCGAGTCGCCCGCGGTCTTCACGGACAGCGTGACGGCCTCGAGGCCTTCGATGGCCTGCTTGAGCTCGTTGGCGTGCTCGAGGCCGCGGACGGCACGAGCTTCCTGAGCGCGGCGAATGCCGTCGACCTGCTTCTGAGCTCCACGGGTGGCCTGGATGGCCAATCCGCGGGGCAGCAGGAAGTTACGGCCGTAGCCGTCCTTGACCTCTACGGTGTCGCCAGGCGCACCGAGGTTGTCCACATCAGCGGTGAGGATCAGTTTCATACCAATCGCCCTTTCTATCGAGCCGTCGCGGCGTAAGGCAGCAGTGCTACCTCACGCGAGTTCTTCACGGCAACGGCCACGTCACGCTGATGCTGGACGCAGTTGCCGGTGACACGGCGAGCACGGATCTTTCCGCGATCGCTGACGTACTTACGCAGCAACGTCGTGTCCTTGTAATCGATCGACGTGTTCTTTTCCTTGCAGAAGGAACACGCTTTCTTCTTGAGCACCTTGTCGCGCAATGGCGGTTTGGGCATGGGTCTTTCTCCGTTACATCTGGTTGTTCTCGATCGAAGGATCTAGAACGGTGGCTCTTCGTCTCCGCCACGTCCGCCGAAGGAGCCCGACGCCGCCGGGGCACTGCCCCAGGGATCGTCTCCGCCGGAACCGGAGTTGGACGAGGAGTTCGAGCGGCCGCCGCCCGATCCGCCGGAGGAACCGGAGCCGGAGCCGGAGTTGAAGCCGCCTCCGCCGCCACCTCCACCGCGATTGGCCTTGTTGACCTTTGCGGTGGCGTAGCGAAGTGAAGGTCCGATCTCGTCGACTTCGAGCTCGACGACTGTCCGCTTCTCACCTTCACGCGTCTCGTACGAGCGCTGCCGCAGCCGTCCGCTCACGATCACTCGCGAGCCTCGGGTCAAGCTCTCGGCAACGTTCTCCGCTGCCTCGCGCCAGATGTTGCAGCGCATGAAGAGCGCGTCGCCGTCTTTCCACTCGTTCGTCTGACGATCGAATGTGCGCGGGGTGGATGCAACCGTGAAGTTGGCAACCGCCGCACCGGCGGGGGTGAATCGAAGTTCTGGATCAGCCGTCAAGTTTCCGATGACGGTGATGACGGTCTCGCCTGCCATGGTTCCTCTTTCAGTAGTAAGCGTTGTAGATGCCAGCCTAGAGGCGGGCAACGACAATTACTTGCCCTGTCGCAGGACCTTCGTGCGCAGAACGGACTCGTTGAGTCCGAGCTGACGATCCAGCTCGCTGACCGTGGCAGGCTCGGCGTTGAGGTTCACAACGGCGTAGATACCCTCGGCATGCTTGAGGATTTCGTAGGCCAGACGACGCTTGCCCCACACATCGACCTTGTCGACGGTGCCGCCATCCTTGCGAACGACATTGAGGAACGTATCGAGCGACGGAGCGACAGTGCGCTCGTCCAGATTGGGGTCGAGAATGACCATCAATTCGTAATGACGCATAAGACCTCATCACCTCCTGTGGACTAGTGAAAACGGCCACGGACTGTCCGTGGCAGGAGGGTCGTTGCGTCAGCAACCCCTCGAAGATACACGAGGCGGGCCCTGACCTGCTAATTCGCGTCGGGCGCACGGTCCGGCGTTCGCGCGTCATAGTCTTGCACCATGCGATCCGGGGTCCGCGCCAATCCGATGACGGTCGTCGTGGTCGTCGCGATGGCTGCGGTGGGATTGATTCTGGGTTATCTGAACAAGGCCCGATGCGCGGTCGCGCCGTTCGACGCCTCCGGTCGCAGCACGATGTTCGACGCCATCAAGGATTCCTCGGTCTGCTACTCCGACATCCAATTCCTGTGGCTCGGCCGAGACATCGACAATCACATCTTTCCGTACATTCACGGGGCCATCACCAGCGACGGAATCCTCACGGGCGGAACGGTGGAGTACCCGGTCCTCAGTGGATTGCTGATGTGGCTCGGAGCCATTCCGGCCCACACCGATGCACAGTTCCTGTTGACCTCGGCGTTGATTCTCGCGCCGTTCGGTCTGCTCACCGCCTGGATGCTCGGCCGGATGGCAGGCTGGCCCGCCTTGCTCTGGTCGATCGGCCCGCCTCTGGTGATGTACGCCTTCCACAACTGGGAGCTTCCCGTCGTGGCCACCGCCGTCGGAGCGATATTCGTCATGACGCTGCCGATGCCGCTGCGACGCAAGGCGATTCTCGCCTCGGTGCTGCTGGCCGTCGGCTTCTGCCTCAAGCTCTATCCGGGAGCATTCGTGTTGCCCCTGATCGCGTACGTGGTCACCGGCGGCATCGGTGGACGCGAGTCCGCCGACACCGTCCGAGCTCGCTGGGACATCCGCGGCGGCCTGATGGTGGCCGGCGCTGCCATCGGCACGGTCGTCGCAGTGAATCTGCCGTTCGCGGTGCTCGGTTACGAAGGATGGCGGGCGTCGTTCACGTTCCAGTCGCTGCGGCAGGCAGACCTGACGACCAACTCCATCTGGTACTGGGGATTGCGCCATTTCTACATCAACGACCAGATGAATCCCGATGCCTACGCCGAGGCCGAGGCCTCCTTCCAGAACGTGGTCGACGTGGCGTCGCCGCTGCTGGTGTTCGCCGCGTTCGCTCTCGCGCTGTGGCTCGGATGGCGTCGCGCGAAGGTCGTCGGGACGTACCCGTGGGTCGCGGTCAGCGGATCGATGCTGTGCGGTTTCATGCTGCTGCACAAGGTGCACTCGCCCCAGTACACGCTGTGGCTGCTGCCCTTCCTGGTGCTGCTTCGGGTCCCGTGGGGGCTCGTCGCCGCGTATCTGGTCGTCGATCTGTCGATGGGAATCGGCGTCTTCAAGTACTTCGCCGCGTTGGCCTCGGGGGCAGATGCCACCGACGAGGAGTTCTTCGTTCTCGTCGGAGTGTGGGGACGAGCGCTGCTGCTGCTGGTGTTCTTCGTGCTGTTCCTCCGAGCTCGGATGCGGGTTCCGTTCCCGGGCGAAACCGACCAGGCGTCTGTATCATCGCCCCGACCAGCAACGATATCGCTGACAACATCACCGGGGCAGTAGCACGTAGGGCGGGGCGGGGACATGACACAGGTGTCGCAATCGCAGGAGAACACCGAGAGACGAACCACCGATGTACGACGCGTCGGCCTCGTCGAGGACCACGAATCGGTAGCGCTCGGACTCAAGGCCATGCTCGCAGACGAACCCGACCTGGACTTGGTGTCCACCGCCGCCACGGTCGCGGAGCTGCTCGCCCAACAGCCGACACTCGATCTGGTGGTGCTCGATCTTCGTCTGGGTGACGGTTCGTCACCCCGCTCGAACGTGGAGCAGTTGCACGCCGCCGGCGCGCGCGTCCTCGTCTACACCGGAGCCGAGAACGCCTTTCTCGTTCGTTCGGCAGCCCGTGCAGGTGTGCTCGGCGTGGTCCGAAAGTCCGCCCCCGCGGCGGCGATCGTCTCCGCGATCCGACGCGCAGCGAGCGGCGGGCAGGTCGTCACGACGGATTGGGCTGCCGCGATCGACGGCGATCCGCAGCTCCCCGACGTCGGACTCAGTCCGCGTCAGCGCGAGGTACTCGCCCTCTACGCGTCGGGCGAGAAGGCCGGACGCGTTGCCCGCCTCGCCGGATTGTCCGAGCAGACCGTCAACGACTACCTGGTGCGGATCCGCAACAAATACGCCGAGGCCGGGCGTCCGGCACCGACGAAAACCGATCTGTACAAGCGAGCGGTCGAGGACGGCTGGCTGCCGATGCCCGAACTACCTCCGCAGGATTGACCCGCTGATTGCTGTGGTTCATCCCACAGTGTCGACGCGGGTGAGCACCGCGGTTTCCGACGCACTCAGGGGTTCGACGAGCGGTGTGGTGACCGCTCGGATACTGCCGCCCGGCCGCGCGAGGATCGTATCCATCCTGGTCAGCGACTCGAGCGCCGACGTGCGGATCGAACTCGATGCCGACGGCCGGCAGTCTGTCGTAGCTTCGTGACACGCTCATCGGACGGTTGACGGTTCAATGCCCCTAATAGTCAGGGCAGAAAACCTGCGAATTACCTGTGAGAATCATTCCCATTGGTTTAGTTGGTCTCAACCCACTACGGCGTCCGGGAGAATTGATGTCTGCACTGCTCGAACCCTTGCCCTCCGCGGACGACGCGGGAGTCCCGACGACGCACCGTTCACGTGGGCCCATCAGCTTGGTTCCGCCTGCGATGCAGATACACCCCGTCCCGGCCGCCCCGAGCCCGTTCCCGCCGCGACCGGATCTGACCGGCCGCGAGATCGAGGTGCTGCTCTGCTGGATTCGACACGACTCGAAGACCGAAGTGGCGAAGACACTGTTTCTCTCGCTCGGCACCGTCAACACACACCTCACCCGAATTCGGGCCAAGTACACCTCGGTCGGGCGCCCGGCACCGACCAAAGCCGCCCTCGTCGCACGGGCCCTGCAGGACGGGCTGGTCGATATCTCGGAGCTGTGAACTCGCCGGTCAGACGCTGACTGCGGTCTCCACGCCTTCGTTCTCCAGACGCTTGTTGCGTCGGATGCTGCTCAGCAGGGCGGCTCCGATGAACAGAATTCCCACGAAACCGGTGATCAGCTCGTTGATGTGCACACCGATCGAGACCAGCAGGATGATGGACAACGCGCCGATCGCCCAGTGCGCACCGTGCTCGAGGTACACGTAGTCGGACAACGTTCCCTTGCGGACCAGGAACACCGTGATCGAGCGGACGAACATCGCGCCGATGAAGCCGAGGCCGAGCGCAATGATGATGGGATCGGCGGTGATGGCGAAGGCACCGATGACACCGTCGAACGAGAAGGACGCGTCGAGCACCTCGAGGTAGAGGAACAGAAAGAATCCGGCCTTACCCGTCGCCTTCGCCAGTTCGCTCGGTCCGCCCGAGGACTCTTCGCCCTCTTCCTCGACGTGGAAGAGCTCGCCGAGTCCGTTGACCGAGATGTAGGTGATCATGCCCAGCACACCCGAGACCATGACGGTGGAGATCTTGTCGTCCTCGGCCAGGAACTCGGCGCTCAGTACCAACAGCAGGCCTGCGACGACCACGGAGAGCTGATCGAGGCGGCCGATCCGGGCGAGGGGCTTCTCGAGCCAGCTCAACCAGGTGATCTCGCGGTCCTCGAAAATGAAGCCGAGGAACAACATCAGCAGGAACATGCCACCGAACGCGGCGATCTGCGGATGCGCGTCGGTGAGCAGAGTTTCGTAACTCGGCGACCCGTCCGGGAAGGTCGCGGCACCGTCGGCGGGCGGGTTCAGTGCCAGATCGAGTGCCGCCACCGGGCCCAGACCGGACGCGGCCCAGACGATGACCAGCGGGAACAGCAACCGCATGCCGAACACCGCGATGATGATGCCGATGGTGAGGAAGATCTTCTGCCAGAACTCGCTCATACGTCGCAGCACAGTGGCATTGATGACGGCGTTGTCGAAGGACAGCGACACCTCGAGCACGCCGAGGATGAGCACGAGGATCATCGCCTCGATCCCGCCGTACAGGAAAGCCACGATCACGGACACGATGGTGACCGCGATCGACCATCCGAAGATCTTCACAACCACAGGCGTGGCCCTTCTCGAGACTAAAGACGGAAAAACCCCCGCCCATCATGAATGACGAGGCGGGGGTACTCCCAATCTTGAGAGGGCCTTTACTACACGTTTACCCCGAAATCGCGGGCGATTCCTGCGAGTCCGGATGCGTAGCCCTGACCGACTGCGCGGAACTTCCACTCCGCGCCGTTGCGGTACAGCTCACCGAAGACCATGGCGGTCTCGGTGGAGGCATCCTCGCTGAGGTCGTAGCGAGCGAGCTCGGAGTTGTCGGCCTGGTTGATGACGCGGATGAACGCGTTGCGCACCTGACCGAACGACTGCGAGCGTGCGTCCGCATCGTAGATCGACACGGGGAAGACGATGGTCTCGATCTCCGGCGGTACTGCGGCGAGATCGACCTTGATCTGCTCGTCGTCTCCGTCGCCCTCACCCGTGGTGTTGTCGCCGGTGTGCTCGATGGAGCCGTCCGGAGACTTCAGGTTGTTGAAGAACACGAAGTGCCCGTCGCTCAAGGCCTTCTTCGTCGAGTTCAGAGCGATGGCGCTGGCGTCGAGATCGAAGTCGGTGCCGGTCGTCGTGCGGATGTCCCATCCGAGACCGACCACGACCGCGGTCAGGTTCGGAGCTGCCTTGGTGAGCGAGACATTGCCACCCTTGCTGAGGCTGACGCCCATGGAGAGGTCCTTTCGCAATTGGTTTCCCGTACGGGTTCAACCGTAGTGGGAATGTCCGGTTCTTGGACGTACTCCGCCAACGAGTACGACATCGCCAGGGTTCCCGTCAGTACTATCGAGCAGGTGACAAGTCGCTGGCCTGGGGTGTTCCGCCGGGGTGCCGAATCCGACGCCGCCGCGCGTCGTTCCCAGGACAACGCTGTCGCCGCGTTCCTCGACATGGACAAACGTCAGTCCATCGCCTCGGCGGGCGTCGAGGCCTCCACCGCACTGCGTCCTCAGGATCGACTCGCGAGCCGGTGGGCAGACACCGAGAAGCAATGTTTCGATGCCGGAGCCGCCTACCTCGCCGCCGTCGATCAGTTCGACGGAATCACCACTCCTGCCGCCAGATCGGCCTTCGACCGAGCGACCGCGCTTCTGCACGACGCCAGCTCGGCTGTGGATCGGTTCTACGACGCCCACCGAGACACCCTCGAGCAGTCCTCCGCTCAGTTCGCCGCGACCCCGCGGTTGGTCCAGGACGCCCTGGCCGAGGCCGACGCCGCCCGATCGACCGTCGACGAACAGTTTGCCGGCTACCCCTCACTCCGGCAGGCGTGGCGCGAACTCGATTCGGCAACAACGCAATTGCAGGCCGATCAGCGCGACCCCCTGCGCGCCCGAGAGCACGCCGCCCTGGTCCGCGATCGGGCGGCAGCACTGCGTGCCGCAGTGAACTCGGCTCCGGGCCGCCTTCAGGAGGCCCGAACGGCACTGGCCTCGGTGCGCACCCGAATCGAAGCGGTGCGAACGAGATCCGAGGGCATTGCCCCGGCCTTCTCGAGCTTGCTGCGGGAGTTCAACGCCAAGAGCTCGGCGGACCTCTCTCGCAACGAACGGTCCAGTGCGCACCACATCGAGCAGGCCGACGAGGATCTGAGCGCAGCGCGTTCTGCACTCGACGCGGGCAATCCCGAACACTCGTTGGATCTGGTGACCCAGGCACGCCAACACCTGAGCGATGCCGAACAACTGGTCGACGCGGTCACCGACCGAGTTCGTCTGCTGCGCGCTGTCAAAGCCGATCCGAAACAGACCGAGAACAAAGTGCGGTTCAAACTTCGTGACGCCCAACAACTCGCGGTCAACCGTGGTCTGGTTGCCGAATGGGGCTCGGTGTTGGATGCTCAGCTCGCCCGGATCGACAGGGCGAGCACAGCCCTGTCGGGTACCCACCCCGACTACTGGTCATATCTGCAGGATCTGGATACCATTTCGGACTTCATCGCAGGCGTGATCGACCGCATGCGAACCTCGCACTGATCACATTCACACGAAGGACAGTGGTGCAACACTTTCGCCATCTCGACGCAGACACCCGTGAACGAGTGTTCTTCCTGCAGCCGGAGGACATCGAGACGAGCGACGGAAACGACCTCGTGGCAACGGCTCTCGGAGCGACGCTGTACATCCCGGCTACGCGTCCCGACCTGACCGCGACGGTGAACAAACGCACCGACGAGGGGGTTCGGTCCATCGTCATCGATCTCGAAGACGCTGTGGCGGACCATAATCTGGAAGAAGCGCTGGCCAACACCGTACGAACTCTGAACGAACTCTCGGGTTCGGGATCACTGGTGTTCGTTCGAGCTCGCACCGCCGCGCACATCCGCAGCATCTGCGCCGGCCTGAACCACGGTGCCGCCGGGCTCGCCGGATTCGTCGTACCGAAGTTCACGGCAGCACGCGGAGCCGAGTTCCTCGACGAGATCGTCGCCGCGTCCACGACACACGGCACCCGTCTGTTCGCCATGCCCGTCCTCGAATCCACGGAAGTGGTGCACCGGGAGACACGCGACGCGGAACTGGTTGCCATCCGTGAACTCCTCGGTGAGTACCGCGACACCGTGCTGGCGGTGCGAATCGGGGCCACCGACATGTGCGGCACCTTCGGCATCCGCCGCGATCGCGACCTGACGATCTACGACGTCCGCGTCGTCGCCGACGTCATCAGCGCCATCGTCAATCACCTGGGTCGTTACGACGGATCGGGTTTCGTCATCACCGGACCGGTGTGGGAGTACTTCGCAGACCACGAACGCATGTTCCGCCCGCTGCTGCGCCAGACGCCGTTCGTCGATCAGGAGGCCGTGCGCTTTCGCCAGCAACTGGTGAGCAGCGACCTCGACGCCCTCCTGCGCGAGGTGGCACTCGACCGCGCGAACGGCATTCAGGGCAAGACCGTCATCCACCCCTCGCACGTGCCTGCCGTGCACGCGCTGTCCGCGGTGACGCACGAGGAATACCACGACGCACTCGACATTCTCTCCTCCGACCAGGGCGGCGTCCAGGCATCCGGCTACCGCAACAAGATGAACGAGCTGGGACCGCACCGCAATTGGGCGAAACAGACGGTGGTACGCGCCAGGGCGTTCGGTGTCACCAACGAGGGGATCACGTTCGTGGATCTACTGACCGCACTGGCACAGCGATGAACGCGAATCCGGCCGACGGAATCGTGCTCACCGACACCGGTTCGTCGTCGTCCTGGACGGCAACACAGTTGGTGCTGCCCGGTCTGCGTCGGAACCCTCGCCGCGCCCACCTGTTGGTCTCGACGGTGCTCGGCAAACACATACCCGTCGATCCGGACGTCGTCATCTCCGCCGGCAACGAACTGGCCGCCCTGGTGCAGACCGCGGTGGGCGGCTCCGATGTCGACGTGCTCGGATTTGCCGAAACTGCAACCGGATTGGGCCATACCGTCGCGACGGCTCTGGGCGCGCACTGCTACCTGCACTCGACGCGTCGCCACGTTCCCGGCATGACCGTGCACGGCGAGTTCGAGGAGGGTCACTCACACGCCACCGACCACCTGCTGATGCCCACCTCGGCCGACCTTCTGGCCGGCGACCTACCGTTGATACTCGTCGACGACGAGATCTCGACCGGAGCGACCGCGCTCGATGCCCTTCGGCAGATTCACGCATCCGCCGGCCGCGCGCACTACGTCATCGCGTCCCTGGTGGACATGCGCACCACCGAGCATCTCGCTGCAGCTGCGGCGGTGGCAACAGAACTCGGCGTTCGGATCGACAACGTGAGCCTGGCGCAGGGATCGGTTGAGCTCGAGCCAGGCCTGGTGGAGACGGTGCTGGCCCTCCCTGATCCGGAGTTCGATCCGGTTGCTGCACAGCCTGGTTCGGTTCGCCGCGTCGATGCGCAGTGGCCGGCAACCCTGCCCGACGGCGGCCGGCACGGGTTCCTCCGATCCGACGCCGCCGGTTTCGACTCGGCGATCGATGCTCTCGCAACCACCGTCGACTCCTCGCTCCCCGGATCGGCACCGGTGGTCGTCATCGGCCACGAGGAGCTCATGTACCTGCCGCTCCGGCTGGCGGCGGCGTTGCAGGAGCGCGGGCACACCGCACTGTTCCAGACCACCACTCGGTCACCGGCTTACGTTCTCGACGTGCCCGGCTACCCCCTGCGCCGCGGCTTCGAGTTCACTGCGCCCGAGGACGAATCGGGATTGCGCTACCTCTACAACGCGTCCGGACCGGACGACGCGACACTGGTGCTCGTCGCCGACGCCCCCGCCGACACCGACGCTCTGGCAGCAGCCGCCGAGACCCTGGCCGCCTCGGGTACCGACGTGCTGCTGGTCGTCGTCACGGGCGCGGACCCGGTGGCTCTCGAAGTCTCGCGGCGGGCACGTCCGCTGCGAGGGCCGGAATTCGGTTCGTACGCAGCCGACGAAGTCACCTGGCTGCTCAAGGACCTCTCGTCGGTCTCACTCGAAGCAGGAATCGAGGAGCGGGAGAAGCGCATTCAGGCCGGCGAAGCCCACTACGCCGAATCGCTTCCGGTCGAGTATCAACCGGATCTTGCCTACCGCGAACTGTTCGAGAAAGTGCTGCAGGAGAGCGCGTCACGGCTGGCGGTCGCGGTCGGCACCGTCACCGAGGTCGTGCTGGCCGAGCGCGGACACGACATCGCACTGGCGTCCTTGGCCCGCGCGGGGACACCCGTCGGAATTCTTATGCGCCGCTGGGCATTCGCAGCCCATGGCCTCGAGATTCCGCACTATGCCGTCTCGATCGTGCGCGATCGAGGCATCGACGCCGTGGCCCTGCGTTACCTGGCCGAGCATCACGATTCGCGCTCGGTGGTGTTCGTCGACGGCTGGACGGGCAAGGGCGCGATCGCCCGCGAGCTCACCGCGGCGCTGCGCGAATTCCCCGGAGCCGAGTTCGACGACGACCTCGCCGTGCTCGCCGATCCGGGCAACTGCGCTCGCACCTACGGCACCCGCGACGACTTCCTCATCGCCTCGGCCTGTCTGAACTCGACTGTGTCGGGCCTGGTTTCACGAACCGTGCTCAACGACAGTCTGATTCGTCCCGGGGACTTCCACGGCGCGAAGTACTACGCCGATCTCGCCCCCGACGACGTCTCGCGTCACCTGCTCGACACCGTCGCTGCCCGTTTCGAGGACGTCCGGGACGAGGTCGATGCCTCTGTAGCAGCGGTTCTCGGCTCCGACCGAACGCCCACGTGGTCCGGCTGGGCATCGGTGGAGAAGGTCCGCGAGGAGTACGACATATCGCACGTCAATTTCGTCAAACCCGGCGTCGGCGAAACCACTCGGGTGCTGCTGCGTCGTGTCCCGTGGCGAGTACTGGTGCGCGAGGCCGATGCGCCCGAGCACGAACACATCAGGATGCTCGCCGCGGCCAGGGGAGTGCCGGTGGATGTGGTTCCCGACCTCGCATATTCGTGTATGGGGCTGATCAAGAACGTGTCGAGCGGGGACGCGTCGTGAGCGCTCTCGTCGCGGTGGATCTCGACCGTACGATGATCTTCTCCGAGGGCGCACTCGGTGTGCCCCTGGACGATTCGTTCGAGTGCGTGGAGCTGTACGAGGGAAAGCCGTTGTCGTACATGTCTTCTCGTTCGATCTCTCTGCTGCGCGAGTTGAGCGAGAATGTTGTGGTCGTGCCGACCACGACACGTACCATCGAGCAGTTTCGGCGGATCGCACTCCCAGGTGCCCCGTGGCGGTACGCCATCACCAGCAACGGCGGCAACATTCTTGTCGACGGCGAGCCGGACATGCACTGGCGCAACGGGTTCGAGTTGAACCTGACCGGCATCGGTGCCGAGTTGAGATCGAGGGTCTCCGAGGACTGGGTCCTCAAGTACCGCGAAGCCGACGGCCTGTTCTGCTACCTGGTGGTGAACACGGCGGCCGTGCCCGAGGGCTTCGTCGCGGAGTGGTCGCAGTGGTGCGCCGCTAGGGACTGGAACGTCTCGCAACAGGGGCGCAAGATCTACACGATGCCCAACGCGGTGTGCAAGAGCTCTGCGGTGGCCGAGGTTCGGACCAGGCTGGTACAGGACGGCACCCTCGACGCCGACGCCCGAGTCCTCGCCGCAGGTGACGGTGCACTCGACGCCGAGATGCTCATCGCGGCCGACGCCGCGATCCGTCCGCGGCACGGCGAACTGGAGCTGCTCGGATTCACTCGACCCGGTTTGACCGTCACCGAGTCCTCCGGTGTCCGGGCCAGCGAGGAAATTCTCGAGTGGCTGCGGAACCGAACCGCCGTGCGCCGCGTCTAACTGTTCGTCGGGGAGGCAGACGTAGGGCAAGGGGTGGGCATGACGGATCCGTACGAGGAACTCGCGGCGACGATCGACAACATCGTCACCAGTGCGTTCGTGACGCCGGTCGGCCCCGAATTTCTCGGCTCCGTTCTGAATGCGGCATTCGAGAAGGCGAACGTGGCCCTCGACTACCGCGGCGAGTTCGAGCCGGCCGAAGTGGTCATCACGGAGGCGTTCGAGGTGATGCCGCACGAGCAGATCGCGGCCATGGTGAAATCGCTGGGTACCGAAACCATCGGGGAATCGTCCAAGAACTGGAACGACTTGTCCGCTGCCGCGAACAGCGGATCCGACGGCTTCCGGTCCGGCATCGAGGCGGCCATGACGTCGGGCTGGTCGGGACCTACAGCCGACGCCGTCCGCGGCGGTGTGGGCGACTACGTCTCGTCTGCGAACGCGCTGTCCACCTCCATGAGTCTGATCAGCAACAAGTTGCTCGAGGCGCACTCCGGTTTCACGCAGACGAAGTCGAGGATGCCGCCGGTGGTTGCGGGAGCCGAAAGCAGCTTGATCGATTCCCTGCTGCCCATCCCCTTCGCCGCGAAAGAGGTGGTGTCGGCCCGAGAGGAGCAGCAGGAAGAAGCACGCCGAATCATGCGCTCGGTCTACGTACCAGGGGTGCTGCAGTCCGATTCCGAGGTCCCGGTGCTACCGGCAGCGCACAACCCGGTCGTTGACGGTGGTGGTTCCGGCGGCAGCTGGGGACTCGTCAGTTCTGCCGGGGGCGGAGATGGGGGTATCGGGTCGACCTCGCCCGGCGGCTCCGGTACCGAGGGTGGGGCTGATACGGCAGCGCAGGCGCAGGCCGGCGGCACCGAGGCTGTCGAAGCGGGTCGAGCAGGTACTGCGGCATCGGAGCAGCCCGGGTCGGGCGGTTCGGGTTCCCTGCCTCCGGCCGACAACTCAGGCGAAACTCGAGCCGCCTCGGCCACCGGGCCGGGCGCTTCCGGCAGTGGTGCGGGTTCCGGGGTCGGCGCAGGTCCCGGCGGGGGGTTCGGCGGAACAGGACCGGGCGGCAGCGGCTTCGCAGGATCCAATGGTTCGAGCTACGGCGGCGGTGCGGGATACGGGTCCGGATCCGGAGGCAGTTCCGGTACCGGATCGGGTTACGGCGGCTCGATTCTCGGCTCTCCGATCGGCGGCGGCACGGGCGGGATCGGTGCGGGCGGCAGCGGGGCGGGAGGCAGCGGTGCGGGAGGCAGCGGTGCGGGCAGCGCAGCTGCGGCGTCGGCCGGCCGCACGGGAGCACACGGAATGCCGGGAATGGGTGCCATGGGCGCAGCAGGCGCACGGGGAGCCGGCGACAACGACGGAGAGCACGCCGTTCCCGGCTACCTCGTCGATGTGAGCAACGGCAGCGAACTGATCGGCGATCTACCCCTGGTCGCACCTCCGGTACTCGGCGGCTGACGGTGACGAAATGGACCATGCCCGGCATCGACTTCATGATGCTGTGCAGTCGATTCGGACGCGACCGACTGCCGTACCCCCTGGCGGTCACCATCGACGTCGAGACCGTGGACGAACTCCGACAGCTGCGGAGCGAGGCGTCGGCGAGGATCGACGCGATGATGGACGAGAAGCTCGGCGCAGCTGTTCGGACCGTCGTCGACCCGATCGTTCGCATCGAATGTCGCGGCGAGACAATCGATTCTCGTCACGGCATCGTGCGCAGCCACGCAGCGATTCGCCACGACACTGCCGCGGTGCTCACTCAGGAGCTCGGGCCCGACGCCTCCTCGGGCGGTGCCGTCACCGTCGAACTGACCGGCCCTGCCCATGCCCCCGCCGTCGTTCTCGGATCCGTACCGAACATCGCTGCAGGCCGCCGACCGGCCGAGCGACTCGAACGTGCCATTGCTGCAACGACTTCGGGTGGGTCGCATCTGTCCACCGCAACCCGGGGTGCGACGGCGGACGAGCGGTTCCGGTCGTTCTTCGACCGCCCACGGTCTGCAGTCGGCGAGATCATCGTCGCGCGCGGCAAGACCTACGACAACCGCCGCGACACCGATGCCGTGTCGTTCTTCTGGATGGACTTCGAGCACGACGGCCGGTACATCGTCCACTCCGCGGAAACGATCGACATCGCGCCCGCCGATACGACCGGCCTGGCGTCGGAGATCGGACGGCACGTGGCAGTGGCGCTGAGGCGGTGAGAACGGCGCGCTCTTGACACCCTATCGATTTTCGATAGGTTATCGATATTCGTTGTTATCGACTATCGATATGGAGGCGGCGGGATGGCATACGGACTGAGCTCGATGCGGACCAACAAGTGGGCGATGGTGTTCTACGCGGCACTGGCCGTGGGCTGGTCCGGCTGGAAGATGTGGAAGTACAACTCTTCGGACTACGTCCTCGCCACGGTCGAACCGGAGTGGAACACACCACCCGTGGAATTGTTCGGGGGCCAACTGCAACCGGGAAACTCGATCGAGCTCAGTGTTCCGAAGACCGAGGTCGCGCGACTGCTGGGCTTCATCGACGTGATGCGCTACGGCGCGATCATCGTCGGTTTGGTCATCATCTTGGCGGGTCTACTGTTCTTCTACCGCTTCTGCAACCGTGTGATCGCCGGGAATACGTTCACCAACGCCGCGCGCACCGACGTCGTGCTGATCGGCGTGTGCATTCTCGCGTACCCCATCATCACTGGGTTCATGAACATGCTCGGCACCAACAGCGTCGCCGGTGCGCTCGAGCTGAGCACGACCATCGATACTGTGCGGCCTGTGACCGGCCTCTGGATCGCAATCGCCGTGTCAACCTTCCTGCAGTTCGTCTACGCCGCCATCACCCAGGGCACCAAGCTCGCTCGCGATGCCGATGGTCTGGTCTGATGGCGGAGGAATTCGTAGACCACCTCGTCGTCTGTCATCTGGGCGAGATTCTCGACGCCCGCGGTATGACCCTCGCGGAACTCTCCCGTCTCGCCGGGGTCAGCGTCGTCAATCTGTCGGTGCTCAAGAACGACCGTGCCAAGGCCATCCGATTCTCGACGCTCACCGCAGTCTGTCGCGTCCTCGGCTGCACACCCGGCGACCTGTTCACCCTCCGCCAGATCTGACGTCCGCCCGATCGCAGCCACACCAGTCGGACAAATCGAACAAGTACATTGGATGACGGTAACCAGCACTACGAGAGAGAGTCCATCACATTGTCTGCTCCGGCCGGTCAACCGTTGTCCAAGGGTCAGAACGGCCCCCTCACCGTCGGTGACGTCGTCGTCTCCATCTCGCTGGCCGTACCTGCGGACCTGTCCGCGCTACTGGTCACCGACGCCGGAAAAGTACGCACCGACGCCGACTTCGTGTTCTTCAATCAGCCCACCGGCCCCGGTGTTCGCCTCGAGCCCGGCCAGGGCGGACCGGCCCGGCTCGCCGTGTCGCTCGCTGCAGTGCCCGCCGACATCGAGCAGATCCGCGCGGTCATCACCCTCGACGACGCGTCGAGCAACTTCGGGCGATCCACCGCCCCCGTGGCGCGAGTGAGCGATACAGCCGGAAATGTGTTGTACGAGTACACAATCGATGGCCTGAGCTCGGAGTCCATCGTGATCGCGCTGGAGATCTACCGCCGTCAGGGAAGTTGGAAGGTGCGAGCCGTCGGGCAGGGCTACGCGGGCGGATTCGCCGCCCTGGTGACCGATCACGGTGTGTCCGTGGACGACGCCCCTGCTCCCACACCTTCCGCACCGACACCGCCTCCCGCTCCCGTCACTCCACCGCCGCCGGCTGCCCCGCCGGCACCACCCGCCGCACCGGTCCCCACCGAGGCTCCGGAAGTCAGCCTCACCAAGTCCAAGCCCGTCAGCCTCACGAAGGGCCAGAAGGTCACCCTCCGCAAGGACGGCGGCGTGGCTCTGACGGTCATCCGGATGGGTCTCGGCTGGGACCCGGTGACCACTCCGAAGAAGGGCGGATTCTTCGGCGGCGGCGGCCGAGCAGCGAACATCGACCTGGACGCGTCGGCGATCATGCTCGCCGACCGCAACGTCAACGATGTCGTCTACTACGGGCAGCTCAATGCCAAGGACGGCTCGATCGTGCACCAGGGTGACAACCTCACCGGCGAAGGCGAGGGCGACGACGAGGTGATCGTGGTCGACCTGACGCGGGTACCCAAGCACGTGACCGGCATCGTCTTCACGGTCACGTCGTACCGCGGTCAGACGTTCGAGCAGGTCGCGAACGCATTCTGCCGTCTCGTCGACAACACCACCAACACCGAACTGGCCCGCTTCACCCTGCAGGGCGGCATGCCGTTCACCGGTCTGGTGATGGCGAAGGTGTACCGCCAGGGCAGCGAATGGAAGCTCCAGGCCATCGGCGACGGTATCCAGGCCAAGCATGCCGGTGAAGCCGTCAAACAGCTCGGCCGCTATATGTGACCTTGCGGGCGGTAGTCGTCCGATCTGCAGCGCCGTCGAGCACGCCACCGAGCGGGTCGACGGCGCTGCCGTTCCGAATGAGATCCTCCGCCGGACGGTAGATCTGCCGAACGATCAACGCGCACAATCCGATCACGGCGACATCGCGCACCACGACGGTCGCGGTGAACCACTGTTCGGGTAGACCCTTGTTCTCCACACCCAGGTAGTAGTACATCCGCGGGAACCAGACGAAGGCGTCGATCGTCATCCACGCCAACAGGATTCGACGATGTGGCAACGCCAGTACGGCCAGCGGAACCAGCCACAGCGAGTACTGCGGACTCCACACCTTGTTGGTGAGCAGGAACCCGGCGACCACCAGGAACACCAGCTGCGCGAGCCGCGGCCGCGTCGGTGCCGTCGTGCCGATGTACGCGATCAGCGCACACACGATGGCGAACAACACGAGCGTCACGGCGTTGAGAACCAACGGTTTGTCGCCCGGGTACAGGGGACCGTCGAAACCGGTCCAACCGGTGAACGAGGTGACGACGTTGTACAGCGAATCCGGGTCCGCACCACGCTCGGAATTGAGCCGGAAGAACTCGTACCATCCCGACGGATACAGCAGCGCCAGTGGAAGATTGACCGCCAACCAGGCACCGATCGCCGCACCGGCGGTGATGCCCCACTCGCGCATCTTTCCGGTGCGCCAGCACAGCACCAGCAGGGGCCCGAGGAACAGCAGGGGATAGAGCTTGGTGGCACCGCCGAGACCGATCAGAACTCCGGCCAGTACCGGCTTCTTCTTGGCCCATGCCAGCAAACCGGTGAGCGCGAAAGCCGTTGCGAGAGCGTCGAAATTGGTGAATCCGTGCACGATCACCAGAGGTGAGGCCGCCACGAGGGCCGCGTCCCAGATGCGGCGTCCGGCGGCTATTGCAGTGGCCCACACGGTGACCAACCAGGCGACGGCCAATCCCAGGGCAACCACGTTGAAGTACACGACGACCGGCAACGCCTGCGGCAGGAAACTGAGTGAGTTCCATGCCTTTCCGACGACCATCGACCCGTACTGGTAGAGCCCGGCGAGCACCGGGTACTCCATGTACCGAATCTGACTCGACCCGTCGGCCTTGGTCTCTTCCCAGGACTTCTTGTACGGGAACGCACCTTGATCGAGTCGCTCCGCCCCGTACAGCGGCACGGTATCGGAGTAACACATCGCCACGTACTGACGACTGCCACTCCAATCGAGTCCGAGCTCACCGCCCGGTCCCACCGGTGCCTGCTGGATACACGCGGCCTTGGCGAACCAACCGAAGCAGAGAAAGACCACCGCGAGCAGCAGAATCACCCGGAGCGCCGTGAACCAGCGCTGCCGACCGATCACCGCGTGCTTGCCGACCGGACCGCCGATGACCGAGGACAGTTCCTCGGTCATCGGATCGGTACGACTGGGTAGATCGCGGTCCGCAGCGCTCGCCGAATCGAGGCGACCGGGGCTCGCCACGGCTCGACCCTTGCGGTCGGGTTCGGTCGTCACCGCCGCGTCGCTACTGCCCGGGCGCTGCCGGTTCGGGCGCTGCCGGTTCGGGTGCCGCCGGTTCGGGTTCCGCGGGCTGCGCCGGTGCCAGTCCGGGAAGCGGGATGGTCACGCCGGGCAGAATCTCGACCTGCCGCGGAGTGATGACGACCGGCGGCGAGATCTCCGTCGGAATGGGCAGAGTCACCTGTGGCGGAGCTGTCGATGGTGCCACCGTCGTCGCCGGAGCGGGTGCCGAGTACTGCGGCACACCGGCCTGACCCGCGATGGCCTCGGGCGTCGGGAAGGTCTCGTTCGAGGTGCCGTCCAACGTGCCGTCCATCGTGTCTTTCCAGATGTCCGACGGTAGGCCCGATCCGTAGATCGGTCCGCCGTAACTGTTCTCGAGCGGCAGACCCTGCTCGGTGCCCACCCAGACGGCAGTCGACAGCGACGGCGTGTAGCCGACCATCCAGGCATCCTTGTTCTGACCGGTGTCTCCGAGCTGAGCGGTACCGGTCTTGGCTGCCGACTGGCGACCGCCGGCGAGGTTGTGACCGTTGGAGTAGCCGGCGATCGGACGCATCGCCGAGGTCACGTTGTCCGCAACCGCAGCCGAGACGACCTGCTGGCCGGCTTCGGGAGCCCGGTCGAGCAGCACGGTGCCGTCGGCGGTGACGACCTTCTGCACGAAGTGCGGAGTGTGATAGACGCCGGACGCAGCCAATGTCGCGTAGGCAGAAGCCATGTCGATGACGCGAGACTGGTACTGGCCGAGCACGACTCCGTAGTTGGGGCCCGCGTTGTCGGGCTCGGTGAGGGTGGGTCCGACGCCCTCGATCTCCTGCGGGATGCCGAGCTTGTGTGCCATGTCCGCGATGGCCTGCGGACCGTTGTCCATGCTGAGCATCATCCGGTAGAAGCTGGTGTTCAGTGAACGCTTCAGCGCCTCGGCGATGGTGCACGTTCCACAGGAGGCACCCTCGACATTGCTGATCTCGATGCCGTTGACGTCGAGCGGGGAGCTGTCGTACATCTTCGACAGCGGAATGCCCTGATCCAGCGCGGCGGCAAGACCGAACACCTTGAACGAGGATCCGGTCTGCAAGCCGGACTGGGCGAAGTCGAATCCTCGACCGTCCGCACCGCCGTAGTACGAGCGGACCGCACCGGTGCGTGGATCGATCGACACCGACGCCGTCCGCAGCTCCGAGGGCTCGCCCTCCATGTTGCCGTTCACGGCCTCGACCGCGGCCGCCTGGGCGTTCGGGTCGATGGTCGTGGTGATCTGCAGCCCCTCGGTGTTGAGGTCCTGGTCACTGATACCCACCGCCGACAACTCTCGCAGCACCTGGGCCTTGATCAAGCCGTCCGGCCCGGCATCCTGAGCATCACCGGTATCGACCTGCGCGCTCGGAACCACCGCCGGGAACATCATCGACGCCCGCTGGGTCGCATCGAGCTGACCCTGGGAGACCATGCCGTCGAGCACGTAGTCCCAACGCGCTTGCGCGCCGGTGGGGTTGAACTCGGGATCGAGATTGGAGGGTTGCTGGATGACGGAGGCGAGAACCGCACCCTCCTCCACCGACAGCTGGTCGACGGACTTGCCGAAGTACGCCGTCGACGCGGCGGCGATGCCGTAGGCACCGCGTCCGAAGTAGATGGTGTTCAGGTACGCCGCAAGAATGTCGTCCTTGGACCACTGCCGCGCCATCTTCGAGGAGATGACGAGCTCACGCATCTTTCGGGTCAGCGTCCGATCGTTACCGACCAGCGCGTTCTTGACGTACTGCTGGGTGATGGTCGAGCCACCGCCGGCACTGTCGCGTCCGAGCACATTGTCACGCAGAGCCCGGCCGAAACCGGTCACCGAGAATCCCGGATTGGAATAGAAGTCGCGATCCTCGGCCGAGAGAACGGCGTTGCGCACGTGCTCCGGGATCTGATCGATCGTCACGTCGGTTCGGTTGCCCTCGGGCGGCACCACCTTGCCGAGCACACTCGAGCCGTCGGCCGCGAAGATCGTGGCGACCTGGTTGGTTCTGATGTCGCCGGGACGCGGCACGTCCTCGACGGTGTAGGCCACCATGAACGCCAGGATCGGCACGATCAGACCCAGGGCGATCAACGCGTACATCGTGCGTCGAGCGACCCGCCACTTGGACTTCTTCTTCGTTTTCGCGGCGGGACCTCTTTCGGGCGGCTCGGGCGGCTCGCTGCCCGAGGAGAGAACTGATGGATCGTTCGGTTCGTGGGGTGGTGGCACAGCGCCGGACCGAGTGACGCCCGTCGGGGCAGTGGATCGGACAGGAGGCGCGATGGGCGGCTCTCCGTACCGACGTTCGCCGTAGGGACGTTCGCCTGCGGGACGTCCACTCACCGGATCCACCGGCGGCCTGCCCAGAACGGGTCGGCCCTGCGGGGGCATGGGAGGTCGGCCCTGCGGGGGCATCGGACGCTGCCCGGGAGGAGGACCGGGTCGCTGACCGGGAGGAGGCATCGGAGGACGGCCCTGCGGCGGCATCGGACGCTGCCCGGGAGGAGGTCCCGGTCGCTGACCGGGAGGGGGTACCGGTCGCTGGCCGGGCGGAGGCATCGGGGGACGGCCCTGCGGGGGCATCGGACGCTGGCCGGGAGGAGGTACCGGGCGACGCCCGGGTGGGTCGGAATGGCGACTGCCGCGCGGCGGCCCGGGCACGTCGGGACGCCGTCCGGAGTCGCTACGGCCCGGTTCGTTGCTACCCGGATTGTTGTCGTAGGGGGAACTCACGTACGAATCTCCAGTAATTTCGGCGGCCGCGTCGAATTCTCGGTGGATGGGATCAGCTGAGCGATTGTGTCACTCACTCGCTGTTCGACGGTTCGGTTGACGGGAACCCGATCGCGGACGACGGGGTTGCTTGGGCGCGGGGACGGCCCCGAGGACATAGGACTGGACGAGGTGGTTCCAACTGCACGACCTACACACCTCGACCACGTGGACCGAGAACTCCTCCTGGGTCGCCGCGAGACGGACGAGTTCGTCCGCCGTTCTCGCCGACCCGGACAGTGCCCCGAGCTTCTCACCGAACACCCAGGACACCAGCGTGAGCTGCTCCTTGCGGCAGATTGGGCACACCACATCGCTGCCACGTCCGTGGAACTTGGCGGCTCGAAGAAGGTACGGATCCGCATCACAGACCGCTGCGACGCCCGTCCTTCCGGAGTACACCTCGGCCAGCAGCGACCGACGCTGAAGGGCGTAGTCCACCACCTGTCGCTGAAGTCGCACGAGGACCAGAGTACGTGCGGCCCATCCGATGCGGACCTGCGAACCCCGCCTCGACGGCGAGCAGGGCCCATTTCGGCCCTCGGAAACTCCTCTCCACCTGTGCCGACGCGGTCTGCCCCTCGACGCAGGCGAGAGACGCAGATCGCACCGACGTCGATTCGGTGTGAGCTCCGGTCCCTACACTTGCTCGCATGTCGGCCACATCGGGAATCCACGTGCGCCCCCGACGACACGGCGACCTGACCACTCTCCTGCCCATCCTGCAACGTGCGCACGAATTACACCGTTATCCCGTGCGCGCAGTGGCGGTGCGAGCCGACTGGCTCGTCCCACCGAACGAACTCGCGGCCTGGGTCGCCGAGTCCGACGACGCCGTCGTCGGCCATATCGCGCTGCACTCGACGGCAGCACCGGGAACCGATCCCGGTGCGGACGACGCAAGCGCGCAGTGGTGCCGATCAACGGGGGTGGCTGCCGATCGACTCGCTGTGGTGTCGCGCTTGGTCACCGACGGTTCGGTACCGGGCAGTGGAACGACTCTGCTTGCACACGCGATCGATGCTGCGCGCGATGCAGGGCGCGTGGCGGTTCTGCTCGTCGAGCCGAGTAGCGCTGCCCTCGGTTTCTACCGGAGGCGAGGGTGGCAACAGATCGGGACGTCTGCACAGCAGTGGGGCGAGTATCGAGTCGACGCCGTGCTGATGGTGGCACCGTCTCACTGAGCCGACTGGCCACTTGCACGTTCACCCGCGCTCGATCACGCCGACAGTGCAAAAAACGCACACACCACTGCACCGCAGAGACGTACGCGGTCCGCCGATCGCAGCCGACTCATCAGGTGTTCGTTGCGTCCCGCACGCCCCAGTTCGCCATGGGTGGGGGCAGCCACGAAGGCAGTCGCCGACGCCGAGACCGCCGCGCCGCCGATGCTCGTCAAGACAACCGCATCGATCGGCCCGGACACCAACACCCACAGACACGCAGCTGCGAGCAGACCGTAGACCGGCCCGACGACGAGGGTTGTCCGACGCGAGTGCGCGTCGTGGGCACGCGACCAGTCGTCGTCCGGAACCTCCGCCAGCGCCGGATAGACGACGCCGGTCACCACCATCTGAAAGCCCAGGTGGAGGGCCGCGGCGGCGAGAAGCGCGTCGACCGGGGTCATGTGTCGCACGATACGTGCACGGCCGAGTTGTCAGAATATGTATCGGCGCGATACATTCTTCGATAGTGCGATCAATCGCATCGTCATGATGTGACCGTTGGATTCGAGAAGGGGGAGTTGCATGCTCGAGCTCGCAATTCTCGGACTGCTTCTCGAATCACCCATGCACGGTTACGAGCTCCGCAAGCGGCTGACCGGCCTGCTCGGAGCTTTTCGAGCGTTTTCGTACGGATCGCTGTACCCGGCACTCCGTCGACTACAAACCGACGGTCTCATCGCCGAGGACGCCGGTCCCGACTTGCTCGTGAAGAGACGAGCAAAACGGGTGTATCAGCTCACCCCGCTCGGCAGGGAACGATTTGCCGAACTGGTGGCCGACACCGGACCGCAGAACTACACCGACGACGGATTCGGCGTACATCTTGCCTTCTTCAGTCGGACTCCCGCGGAAGCTCGAGTCCGCATTCTCGAAGGCAGACGTCGCCAGGTCGAGGAGCGCCGAGAAGGCCTCCGCGACGCTGTGGCCAAGGCGAACGGGACACTCGACCGCTACACCAGGCAGCTACATCAGCTCGGACTCGAATCGAGCGAACGCGAGGTGCGCTGGCTCAACGAAGTCATCGCAGCCGAGCAGGCCGACCCCAACCCAGCACCGTCCCGCACAGCACCAAACAGGACAGTCAAGACAGAAGGAGAACCCGACCATGGGTGAGAACAACAACGCAATCCGCGTGGCCATTGTGGGTGTGGGCAACTGCGCCTCATCCCTGGTCCAGGGTGTCGAGTACTACAAGGACGCGGACGAGAACGCCACCGTCCCCGGCCTCATGCACGTCATGTTCGGCAAGTACCACGTCCGCGACGTCGAGTTCGTCGCCGCGTTCGACGTGGACGCCAAGAAGGTCGGCTTCGATCTCTCCGAGGCCATCTTCTCCAGCGAGAACAACACCATCAAGATTGCCGACGTACCCCCGAAGGACGTCCACGTCCTGCGCGGACCGACCCTCGACGGCCTCGGCAAGTACTACCGCGAGACCATCACCGAGGCCGACGGCGACGCCGTCGACGTAGCGCAGGCCCTGCGCGACGCCAAGGTCGACGTCCTCGTGTCCTACCTCCCCGTCGGATCCGAAGAAGCCGACAAGTTCTACGCACAGGCCGCCATCGACGCAGGCGTCGCCTTCGTCAACGCGCTGCCCGTCTTCATCGCCTCGGATCCCGTCTGGGCCAAGAAGTTCGAGGACGCGGGCGTCCCCATCGTCGGCGACGACATCAAGAGCCAGGTCGGTGCCACCATCACCCACCGCGTCATGGCCAAGCTCTTCGAAGACCGCGGCGTGCAGCTCGACCGCACCATGCAGCTCAACGTCGGCGGCAACATGGACTTCCTCAACATGCTCGAACGCACCCGCCTCGAGTCGAAGAAGATCTCCAAGACGCAGGCCGTCACGTCGAACCTGCAGAAGGAATTCAACGCCAAGGACGTCCACATCGGACCGTCCGACCACGTCGGCTGGCTCGACGACCGCAAGTGGGCCTACGTCCGCCTCGAAGGCCGCGCCTTCGGTGACGTTCCCCTGAGCCTCGAGTACAAGCTCGAAGTATGGGACTCGCCCAACTCCGCAGGCGTCATCATCGACGCAGTCCGCGCCGCGAAGATCGCCAAGGACCGCGGCATCGGTGGACCGGTCATCCCGGCTTCGGCCTACCTGATGAAGAGCCCGCCGAAGCAGCTGGCCGACGACGTCGCTCGCGAACAACTCGAAGCGTTCATCATCGACGCATAGGTGCCTGCGACAGTGATGTGACTGAGCGCCCGCGACGGCACTCATCCGCGCCACTGCCCCCGCCCGCCGGTCCACTCGATGTGACATTGACCCCCGAAAAGGTCACTGAATGTCACATTGAGTGGACCGGTGGGCGTTCGTCTATCCGGCCGCGGTGATTTCTCGTGGATCGAATGTCACCCGGATTTCCCTGATTGTTCCGTCCTCGATTCGCTGCCAATTGGCGGTGCTTGCCGGGGAGGCGATCGACGTGTGCAGATCGAACCACGTCAGTACGTTGGGGCCGTCCACGAAGACGTGGGTGATATCGATGTCGGTGACGATCTCCGACATTCCTTTCAATCCCGCCACACATTCCGCGCCGTTGGCCGCTGTGCCCAGTGGCCCCCGGAATGTCGCGTCCTCGTGCAGGATCGACGTCAGAGTGTCGAAGTCCTTGCTTTTCCAGGCCTCGAAGTAGGTCGCGGCAACTTCTTTCGGTGTCCGTGTCATGACATCGAGTCTCGAGAGCACCGGGTCAGAAGTCCAACAGTTGATTCCGATGATCATCAGAAGTTCTACTCATAGCCCCAGCTGAAGCTAGCGCGCTATCGTGTGCTGGTGGCCATCGATCCCACGTCCAAGCATCCGGTCCTCGAACGCGTCCGCGCGCTGGCCTTCGCCTATCCCGAGGTGTCCGAGAAGATCTCCCATGGACGGCCGACCTTCCGTACGTCCTCGGTCTTCGTGTACTTCGGCGGTGGCGTCAAAGGCGGCGACCAACACGACCTCTCGATTCTGGTCAAATGCGAGAGCGCCGAGGAACAGCGTGCCTGCGAGCTCGAACCCCGGTACTTCCACCCCGCCTACCTCGGACCGGCCGGCTGGGTGGGCTTCGACCTCTCCGACGCCGATGACGACGTCTGGGCCGAGGCCGCCGAACTGATCGACTGCAGTTACCGCATCACTGCCCCGAAGCGCAACGTCGCCAGACTCGACGCCGGCGAGGGTCCGAATCTGGGTGTTCAGCAGTGGAACTGAGGCAGCTGGAGTACTTCGTCGCGGTGGCCGAGGAAGCGAACTTCACGCGCGCCGCGGCCCGAGTTCACATCAGCCAATCCGGCGTCAGCGCCCAGATCCGCGCGCTCGAACGAGAACTCGGTGCCGAATTGATCGACAGATCCGGCGGCACAGCAACATTGACCACCGCAGGCCAGGCCGCGCTGACACACGCCCGTGCGACTCTGGCCGCCGCCGACTCGGTTCGGCAATCCGTCGACGATGTTGCCGGACTTCTACGCGGATCGGTACGGATCGGCATGGTGACCGCGTGCACCGTCCCACAACTGTTCGACGCGTTGGCCCGCTTCCGTTCCACGTATCCTGGCGTCGAACTTGCTCTGCAGGAGGGAAATTCGGATCGTCTGGTAGCCGATGTGCGCTCAGGGGAACTGGATCTCGCACTCGTCGGCGTCGCGGCTCGGACCCCCGATGGACTGGAATCGACGGTGATCATCGAGGAGCGAATCTGCGCGGCCGTGTCACAGAACCATCCGTTGGCATCGCTCGAGCGGGCCACATTGGCGCAGGTGAACCACTACCCGATCGTCTCGCTTCCGGTGGGTACCGGAGTGCGGGCGGTGTTCGACCGTGACTGCGCCGGAGCGGGACTGTCACCGTCGATCACGTTGCAGGCCAGCGCTCCCGACGCAGTCGCCGACCTCGCTGCGCGCGGTGTAGGAGTGGCGATTCTGAGCGCATCGATGATCGATACCTACGGCGATCGACTTACTGTTGTGGAGCTGGCGGATTCGACCACGGCAGCGATGTTGGCTCTCGTCTGGACCCCGAAACCGAACGCCGCGTCGGCGAGGTTGGTCTCGATGACGCTGGGTGCCTTCGGTTCCACCGCGATCTGAACCGGATCGAGAACCGGAGTCGTTCGGCGCACAGGTCGGGACTTCCTACCCCAGCGCCCGGTGCCGATGCGAACCTACGGTCGAAGACATGAAAACTCCCACCTTCGGTCAGCGTCTTCGCTACGACGTCGGCGGCGTCCTCCCGGACGACCTACGGGATTGGGTCCTCCACGACCTGACCGGACGTGGATCCACTCCGCGCTATCTGGCCCGATTCCTCGTTCCACTGGCCGCCGTGCTCTTGCTGTTCCTCCTGTTTCCAGGGCCGAACTGGATTGCGGGTCTGATGATGATGCTGATCTTCGTCCCGGTCGTCTACTTCGCCTCGGCACTGCATCTGATCTATCGCGCGTTCCGGCTCGGGCAACACGGGATCGACGCAGCCTCGATTCCGCGCGCTACGCCCAGTGCGGAACGCGACCGCAAGACCTACGAGGCCAACTACAGGCACCCTTGACCACCACACCCGATACCCGACCGAAAACAGCACAGGACGAGGAACCCATGACCAGCACCCAGACAGAGCCCGCGACCGACGTCGGAATGCCACGAATCGGAGACCGCGCTCCGTCGTTCACCGCAGTCACCACGCAAGGGCCGATCGACTTCCCCGCCGACTACCGCGGAAAATGGGTCATATTCTTCTCGCACCCCGCAGATTTCACACCCGTCTGCACCAGTGAGTTCATCACATTCGCCGCCATGTCCGACGAATTGCGCGAGTACAACACCGAATTGGTCGGACTGTCGATCGATGGTCTGTACAGCCATATCGCGTGGTTGCGCACGATCAAGGACAAGATCAGTTTCAACGGGATGTCCGGCATCGAGGTCAAGTTTCCTCTGGTCGAGGACATCTCGATGGACATCGCCCGCGCGTACGGCATGATCATGCCCGGCGAAAGTTCGTCGAAGGCAGTGCGGGCGGTGTTCGTCGTGGACCCGAAGAGTGTGGTGCGCGCAGTCATCTACTACCCGCTGAGCACCGGTCGGAACTTCGACGAGATCCTGCGTCTGATCAAGGCACTGCAGACCGCAGACGCATTCGACGTTGCGACGCCGGCAGATTGGCGCCCGGGCGACCCGGTCATCGTGCCACCGGCCGGTTCTTGCGGTACTGCCGCGGACCGAATGGACGGTACCGATTCCGACGTGGAATGCCAGGATTGGTTCTTCTGCACACGGTCGATCAGTGCAGAAGACATCGAAGGTGCTATCCGCGCACGCTGAGAGTCAGCGAACCTTCCTGACGGTGAACCACAGTGCGACAAGCAGACCCAGCAGCGCCAGCGACGGCAGTACGCCGGGATCACCCCCGATGATCCCGGCGACCGCGAACCCGAGAGCCACCAGCGCGAAGAATCCCAGAATGCCCGCCAGCAGCTGCAGATGATCCTGTGCCGTCACGACTTGACGCCGCCTGCGGTCAAGCCGGAGATGATGCGGCGTTGGAACAGCAGCACCATGATCACCAACGGGATGGCCACGATGGTCCCGGCGGCCATGATCGCGGCATACGGCACCACCAGCGGATCGTTGCCGGTGAACCGCGCGATGGCCACGGTCACCGGCTCGGTGCTGTCACTCGAGAGCTGACTCGCCAGCAGGTACTCGTTCACCGCGGCGATGAACGCGAGGATGGCGGTGGTGAACAGGGCAGGTGCGGCAAGTGGAAGCATCACCAATCGGAAGGCCTGGAAGCGTCCGGCACCGTCGATCCGGGCGGCTTCTTCGAGCTCCCAGGGCAATTCGGCGAAGAACGCTGCCAGCGTGTAGATCGTCAACGGCAGTACGAACGAGATGTTCGGGATGATCATGGCCTGATAGCTGCCGATCCATCCGATGTTGGTGAAGAACTGGAACAGCGGGGTGACCAGCGCGACGACCGGGAACATCGAGGCACCCAGGATGATGCCCGTCACCACGTACTTGAAGCGAAAGTCGATGCGCGAGAGTGCATACGCAGTGAAGATGCCGATGGTCAGTGCGATCAGCGTGGTCGCTCCGCCGACGATGAGGCTGTTGCCCACCGCCCGCAGAAAGTTGTTGCCGTTCGCGGTCGACAGGGCGTTGTCGAAATTTTCCCACGTGACATGCGTCGGCCACGGCGTCGTGTCGAAGGTGTAGCGCGGGTCGCGGAACGCGGTGACGACCATCCAGTAGAACGGTGCCAGTCCCCACACGAGAATGACCACAACGCCGAGATAGATGCGAGCCTGCTTCATCGGCCGGCCCCCTTACGCTGATTGTCCTGAGTGGCAACGGCATTGGCACCGAGGAACTTGACCAGGATGAACGCCACGACGAAGATCATGACGAACGAGATGGTCGACAGTGACGCAGCGCTGTTGAATCCCTGCCGGATCTGCTCCACCACAAGAATCGAGATGGTTCGAGTGGCGGGATTGCCTTCGGTGAGGATGGCGGGAAGGTCGTACATCCGCAGCGCGTCCATGGTGCGGAACAGAATTGCGACCATCAGCGCGGGCTTGACCAGTGGCAGCGTGATCTTGGTGAAACGCTGCCATGCCGACGCACCGTCGACGCGAGCTGCCTCGTAGACGTCCGCCGGGATCATCTGCAGCCCGGCCAGGATCAGCAGCGCCATGAACGGCGTCGTCTTCCAGACATCGGCGATGATGACCGCGAAACGCGCGGGCCAGGCATCACCGGTCCACAGAATGTTCGTTCCCAGAATGCGATTGGCGATACCGTCGTACGCGAAGATGAAGTACCAGAGCTTGGCCGTGACCGCCGTCGGGATGGCCCACGGGATCAGGATCGCGGCGCGCAGCAGGGCCCGTCCGGCGAAGGTCTTGCCCATGATCACGGCCATGGCGAAGCCGATGACCACCTCGATGGACACCGTCACGACGGTGAAGAACGCGGTGTTGCCGACCGCGCCCCAGAACTGAGAACCGAGAGTTCCCGGCGGGCAGGGCACCAGCGTGCCCGACGCCGACGTGCATTGCTGCAGTATCCAATGCGTGTAGTTGGCGAAACCCGCAGAGCCACCGGAGACGAACATGCCGGTGGCCGGATCGAGACCGGGATCCTTGGAGAACGACATCACCAGAGCTCGAACGACCGGGTAGACGATGACGATCGCGAGGATCACCAGCGTCGGTGCGATCAGCAGCCAGGCCCGACCAGGCGTCAGGCCGAAGCGCTTGTTCTTGGACCGCACATGCCGACCGCGGCCGGGGGACGAGCCCCCGGCCGCGGTGGTTGCGCCGGCCCCACTGGTCACACCAGCAGGTACAGCCATTGGTTCTCCCGAAATCAGTTGGCGCCGGCGGTTTCGATGCCGGCCTGCATGTCCGTGATCGCCTGGTCGACGTTCTTCTCACCCTTGATGGCGGCAGACACGTTGTCCTGCACGGCCTTCGATACGGCCGGGTAGAACGGGGTTACGGGACGCGGAACTGCATTCTCGATGGATTCCTTCAGTGCGGGAAGGTACGGCATCGCGGCGATCAGTGCGGGGTCGTCGTACAGCGATGCGAGCACGGGCGGCAGTGCACCCTCGGCGATGATGCGCTGAGCCTGCTCGCCCTGCAGGAATCGCAGGAAGTCGGCAGCGGTGGCCTTGTTCTCGGAGTACGCGCTGATCGCGGCGTTGTATCCGCCGAGCGTCGAGGTGCCGACTCCGGTGACTCCGGGAAGCGGTGCGACCGAATACTTTCCGGCCACAGTCGATCCTTCCTCGGCCGCGGTGCCGTAGACGTACGGCCAGTTGCGCAGGAACAAGGTCTGACCGTCCTGGAATGCCTGCTGGCTCTCGGACTCCTTGAACGTGGTGTCCTGAGCCGGAATGACGCCGGTCTCGAACGCGGTGACGAGGGTCTGCAGTCCTGCCCTCGCCTCCGGGCTGTCGACGGTGGGGGTCTTGCCGTCCTCGTCCACGATGGATCCGCCGTGCGCGTTGATGATCTCCGACGCATTGGCCGTCAGACCTTCGTACGGGGCGAATTGTCCGGCGTAGCAGTCGATGTTGTTGTCCCGGGCGACCTGGCAGTCCTCGGTGAGCTCGGCCCAGGTGGTGGGCGCCTCGGGGAGCAGATCACTGCGGTAGTAGAGCAGTCCGCCGTTGGTGTTCTTCGGTGCGGCGTACTGCGTGCCGTTGTAGGTCGCGCTGGCAACGGTCGCGGGAAGAACGCCTGCGTTGTCGAGCGCGAATTCGCCCTCGAGCGGCACGAGCCAGCCCTTGGCCGCGAACTCGGCGGTCCAGACGACGTCGAGTGCCATCACGTCGTAATCGCTCTGCTGAGCCTGCAGCTGCTGGACGAAGTCGTCGTGGGCCTGATCGGCGTCGGCAGACTGCTCCTTGAAGGTGACCTGCTCGTCGGGGTGGCTGGAGTTCCACTCCGAGATGATCTGCTGGACGACACCGGTCTCGGTGGTGTCCTGGCCCTCTACATAGGTGATAGGTCCACGGCCGTCGGCATTTTCGGATGCAGCACCCGAATCGCCGCCCGAACCGCTGTCGCTCGAACATCCGGTGAGCGTCAGCAGCGTGGCTGCCGTTGCAACCACCGCCACCTTCGTGATCAAAGACGCCATTGTTCTCTCCACTTACTTCTACGCGGTGGTATGTGCCCGGAGATGGGCACGCAGAATCTCGCTGTGATGCTCCCCCCGACACATATGTCGATGGGTACTGTGGCACACATCGCACCGCGCAGTGGTCGTTATTGCGTTCCTGAATCGGTCAACCAGGACGTGTCGTAGGGGGCCGGTAGCCTTTCGCTCATGAGTTCGGACAAGATGCTGACGCGGATCGGCGGGCTGCTGCGCCAGGCCGAGTCCACCGACAATCCACACGAGGCCGAGGCCTTCATGGAGGCAGCTCAGCGTCTGGCCACGTCGGCGTCGGTCGATCTGGCAGTGGCTCGTTCGCACAGCGCGTCGCGGGAACGGCAGGCAACACCCAGCCAGAAGGTGATCCCCATCGGAGAACCGGGCAAGCGTGGACTCAAGACCTACGTGCAACTGTTCGTGTCCATCGCGCACGCCAACGACGTCCAATGCGATGTGTCCCGATCGTCGACGCAGGTGTTCGCCTACGGTTTCGACTCCGACATCGAGACGACCGAAGCCCTCTACTCCTCGCTGCTGATCCAGATGGTGCGAGCCTCCGACGCGTACATCAAGTCCGGTGCCTACAAATCCGAGACGGCCATCCGTACCGTCACCGAGATCAAGAATCGCCGACGCTACACCCGGCGTGAGGAAGTGCCCGTCGCTGCGGTGACGGCGCGGCTCAACTTCCAGACCGCATTCGCGTCGCGCATCGGTCAACGACTCGGTGACGTGAAGACGGACACCGAGGCCAAGGCCATCGCACAGGAGCAACAGGGCGCTGGTACGGCGTTGGTGTTGCGCAACAAGGAGATCGAACTCCGCGACTACTACCGACAGACCTCGACCGCGCGCGGACACTGGCGCGGCCAGAGCGCGAACGCCGGCTACTCCGAGGGTGCCCGAAAGGCCGGAGATCGAGCGGGTCGAAACGCGAAGATCGGCGGTCATGCCGAAATCGACGCCGCGAGCCGGCAGTTGGGTCGCTGACTACCGAGTTCGCGGCGATGCCGCAAACACCGGCCATCCAATTTCCGTGCGCCACAGCGACGAATCCTCGGTATCACGCGGCCCGACGGCGTAGACCTCACGAACCGGCCCCGCAATGGCCAGGCCGTTGGTCTCCACGTAGATCCCCAGAGCGCCGTAGGTGACGTCGATGTCGTCGTGGGCACCGCTGTGTACCGTCATCGCGAGTTCGGTGGGTTGCAACACCATCGGCCGAATCCTGTTGACGGACAACGGCTCCAGCGTGGGCACGTACACCGTCATGACGCCGCGGCCCTCGGTGAACAACTCGTTGTCGTACAACCCACCCGGAGGTCCGGTGGTTTCGTATGCAGCTGCGTCGATCTCGGCCATCGCCTCGCTGTACCAATCCAGCACGTCGGACGCGTCGACCATCTCGGAAATCGCTGCGACGGAGCACTCTTCGGTGAGGATGCGTCGAACCTCGATGGTCGGTGGCGTCGGGTCGAGGAGTCGCCGCAGGGCCGTGACCGCTGATCGGGTGTCGTCCAACTGCCGCTCGAGCCGAGTGAGGTGTTCGGTGATCAGTCGGGCTCGGGCGTCGGGATCAGGTGTGGTGACGATCGCCCTCACCTCACGCTCGGGCATCTGCATACTGCGGAACCGCCTGATGACCTGCGCCGTCGCAACCTGATCGGTGTCGTAGTACCGATAACCGGAGTAGTCGTCGACGGTCGCAGGCTCGAGCAGACCCGACTCGTGATAGCGCCGCAGCGTCTTGACCGACAGGTGCGTGATCCGAGAGAACTCACCGATCGTCAGCAAACCGTTCATGTCGACATTCTGACCCCTCCCCCTGCGGGAGAGTGAACTCTTGCCTTGGGACAGGGGTGACACTCGGTTCACGGCCGAACTTCGATGCTGCGGATTTGTGTGTAGCCGGGGCCGGTCGCAAATGCGTGCGCATTCGCCAGGTGCGCGGGGATTCGCGTCGAATCGGAGACGAATCTGCTCGCGTATGACAAACGCGCGCGCATTTGCGGGGACTCGGGGGCGACGGGGGCTCAGGGGCGGCGGGCTTGGGGGCGGCGGGTCAGGTCAGTCGAGGCGAGCGAGCACCACGCGCAGTCCGATGACACTGGCGATGGGGAACAGGGCCGCGACCAGCCATGGGATGGCTGCGCCCCAGCCGGTGTCGGGGGAGGCGTCGATCACCACACCGAGTGCGGTCGATCCGATGAGCACTCCGATGCCCCCGAGCGAGGCCATGAATCCGTAGTACGAGCCCAGTCGACGTTCGGCGGCCATACGCGGCACCAGATCCCTGGCCTGCGGCATGGCGATCATCTGCCCCAGTGCCAGCAGCAGCACGAACAGGGCGGCCGGGACGAGACCGACCAGACCTTCCAACTCGAAGGGACTGAATGCCGCGACCAGGGCGAAAGAAACTGCCATGACGGCGAATCCGATCGGCAGCGTGATCCTCGGTGATACCGCGGCGACGCGTCGGGTGATGGGCAGTTGCGCTGCCACCACGAGTACTGCAGAGATCGCGAAGAACCACCCCAGCACGGTCTGCGAGCCCCAGGCGCGTTCGACCTCGAGTGGCAGCAGCAGGTACAGCTGGTTGTAGGCCACCAACTGCGCGCTCATCGCCACCGCGAACAGCACGAAGGTTCGGTTGCGCACCACGTCGGTCCAGCCCGAGAGCCATGGGTCGTCGCGATGTTCGCCGCGCTCACGCGGCAGCCACCGCACGTGAGCGGCGACGACCAGAACGAAGATTGCCGCGGCCACGAGGCACGCGATCCTGAAATCGACGAGCAGCAACACCGATCCGACGAGCGGGCCGGTGAAGGAGCCGATCTGGCTGCACACCGACATCAGCGCGAAGCTCTCCACGCGCGTGGGTCCGCCGTCGCGTTCGCTCTTGCCCGCCTCGATCGCCACTGCGGATTCGACTGCAGGGGAGAACAATGCGGCTGCAAATCCCACCATCACCGTGGCGATCAACACGGCAGGCAGAGAATCGGCGAAGGCGAGACCGACAAATCCCAGCACCCGCAGAACACAACCGACGAGGACGACCGGCTTGATACCCCACCGATCGGCGAGGGTGCCACCGACGAAGAACAGTCCCTGCTGCGAGAAGGTTCTGATTCCGAGAACCACTCCGACGAGCGCGGCACCGAGCCCGAGGTCGCTCGTCAGATGCACCGACAGATAGGGCAACACCATGAAAAAGCCGATGTTGAAGGTCATTTGGGTGAGGACGAGCAAGCGGACGGTGGGGGTGGCCCGTCGCAGATCGACCAGAAACGACCACCGCCATCGCGTCGGCGATCCGTCGGTCCTCGTGCTCACGTACTGCGCCCTCCTGCGTCGACTTTCTCGATGACGCTACCGGTCTTGCGCACACGCCCCGAGGTGGCACCGGCGAGTGAGACTGCGAGAACGGCGAGTGCGATCAAGGACGCGAGGGGAGCGGCGGTGACCCACGGTGCCCGTTCGACGGCGGCGACCCCGTCGGACAGTATCAATCCCCAATCCGCAGTGGGGGGTTGCGGACCGAGGCCGAGGAATCCGAGGGCCGCGAGAGCAAGAGCGACACCGGGAAGCCGAATCATGGCGTGCCGCAGCACTACCGGAACGACGCTGGGCACGATGGATCCGAACAGGATTCGCGCATTGCCTGCCCCGAGTGTCGGCAGAATGGAGATGTACGGCCGAGCACGAGTCTCCTCGACCAGAGCGGCAGTGTGCGCGGCGAGCGGAGCCCACGTGACGATGAGAACGGCAACGGCCGCCCCGCCTGCACTCGGACCCCAGATCGCCGCGATGAGAATGCCGGTGACGACGGGCGGTGCCGCATTGGTGACCTCCACCAGACCTCGCGAGGCCCGCGGAATCAGTCCCAGCAGCACGCCGACCACCAGGGCCGCGAACGTCACCGCGAGCGAGAGTCCGATGGAGCGCAGTGCGCCGTCGGCGACGCGGGCCAACAGATCTCGGCCCGACGCGTCCGTACCGAAGGGGTGGGCCGATGATGGCGCCGCGAACTTCTCCCGCGTCGTCGCCTGGCCGTCGCGTGGCAGTCCGGCCACGACCATGGTCAGCAGGACCGACGCCGCAGCGATCGGCACCACCCAACGCCGCGGTGACGGGTGGAACACGCCGGACGGGATGGGCATCGCCTTCTCGTGCAGGGCGCTGCCGAGCAGTAGCCGTCGAGCCAATTCTGCCGTGATCCCGAGAACGGCGCTGACAGCCAGCAGAAGGATGATGTCGATCTGCAGGGCGGGAAGATCCTGTGATTGCGCATCACCGAGAGTGGTGCGGCCCAATCCCGGTATGGCGAAGACCTTTTCGACGGCCACTGCGCCACCGGTCATGGCGACCATGATCAGCCCGATCTGCGATGCGAGCCCGGGGAGGGCACGGCGCAGAACCGCACCGGCGATCTGCCGCCGCGAGAAGCCTGCGACCGTCCACGTGATGACCCACCCCTCGGTGAAGGTGACGGCGATCGCGTCGGCGAGAAGGCGTCCGATCAGCCCGCCTGCAGGCAACCCGAGCGCGAGTGCAGGCAACACCGCGTACTCCGGGCCGTTCCAGCCGTACGCCGGGAACGACAACCACACGGCTCCGACGAGGACCAGCACCGACGCGAGCAGAAACTCCGGCATCGACGTGAGCGCTGCGGCGACGCCACCCCCGGTTCGCTTCGGGGTGCCACGCAACCCCGCCCGCACGCTGGGAAGCACGACCAGGGCGGCCGTGACGACCGCAACCAGCATCGCGAAGCCCATGAGGGTGAGCGAGACCGTCAATGCATCCAGGGCACCGGGCAGTACGGGCTTGCCGGTGTTCCACGATGTTCCGGGATTGCCCGACGCGATGCCGGTGAGCCAGTCCCAGAACATCCGCAGCGGCCCGGCATCGAGACCGAGGTCGCGGCGAATGGCCGCCAGGGCCTCGGGGGTTGCTTCCTGTTCGGCCGAGCGGGCCCGCAGAATGCTCAGTGCCGGATCGCGGTTCGACAGCCACGGCAGCATCCCGACGATCAGGACCACACCGGCGACGGCAACCAGCCGCGAGACCGCTGTTCTCACTGCTTACTCGAAGGCGGTCTGGTTGGTGATGAGCATGCGTTCCCGCGGATCGCGGGCGACACCGGTGAGGCCTTCGGATTCACCCTGGATGACGCGTTCGTGCAGCATCGGCACGGCCGCATCCTTCTCCAGGATGAGCTTCTCGGCGTCCAGGATCGCGGCGCGGCGGTCGTCTCCGGGTTCGGTGGCCGAGGCATCAGCCAGCGCCGCGTCGACCTGCGGGTCGCAGAACTGGGAGATGTTGAACGATCCCTCGCAGGCGAAGTCGGAGTACATGTATGCCACCGGGTCACCGGAGTCGAGGACGGTGGCGCGGGAGAGGATGAAGGCATCGAATGCACCACTGAGCGCGTCGGTTTCGATGAACTGGTATTCGCGCACCACCTGCTCGACCACGAAGCCCTTCGCCTCGAGTTCCTGCTGCAGCAGCACGGCGACCTCGGGAAGTTCGGCGCGGTCGGTGAACGTGGCGAGGGTGATCTTCTTGCCGGTGGCATCGCCCGCCGGGGTCTCGGTGCGCGCCGGACGGTCCGCCGCCCACGGCAGCGCGGGGCCGAGCAGTCCGTTCGCGGCGTCGGCGCGACCCTCGTACACCTGCTCGACCAGACGATCCTTGTCCACCGACTCCCGTGCGGCGGCGCGCATGGCGGGGTCCGCGAACACTCCGGACGACGTGTTCAGGTACAGGGTGTTGGTGCGCGGCATCGGAACCTCGTGCACCAGCGACTGGTCGATGTTGGCGGCCTGCGACACCGGAATCGCCTCCACCACATCGGCGGTGCCGTTACGTAGCGCTGCTGCGCGGGCCGTACCGTCGGGCACGAAGTCGACGTCGATGCCGGCGAGCTTCGCGGGCTCACCCCAGTAGTTCTCGTTGCGGTCCAGCGTGGCGCTGGACGTGCCGTTCACTGCGGTGAGCACGAAAGGTCCGGTGCCGGTTCCGACGGGGTTGCTGCCGCCGGCGGAATAGGCCTCGGGCGCAAGGATGGCGAGCTGCGGGCTCGAGAGGCGTTGCGGCACGAGCGGATCGATGTCCTCGGTCGCCACCTCCACCGTGTCGTCGTCGGTGGCGGTCACCGTCAGCTCGACACCGTCGAGGATGCGCGGCTTCGGCGCGGCGGTAGTGGCAGCAGTCAGTGCGGTGACAACTGCGGCGGAGTCGAGTGGCGCACCGTTGTGGAACCTCACGTCGGGCCGGAGGTCGAAACTCCAGGTCCGGTCGTCGACGCGATTCCAGGCGGTGGCCAGCGCGGGCTCGGTGTCGCCGAGATCATCGAGGGTGACGAGGGTTTCGGCGGTGGACCAGCGCGACAGCTTGAAGGCATCATCGCTGAACTGCGACAGCCCCGATCGTGGTGGTTGCAGCATCGCCACGCGGGCTCGATCTGCGGTGTCGTCGGCGGCACCCGAAGAGAAGCAGCCGGTGAGTGTGAGGGCACCTACCGCTGCCAGGGCGCCGATACGGAACACGTTGGTAGACAACAGAGTGGTGGTCAATGGATCTCCTGTGGTGGTCATGCAAGCCGGGGTACGGCGTCGATCAGGTCTCGGGTGTAGGAGTGCTGTGGTTCGGTGAGAATGCCTCGTACGCTGCCGGTTTCGACGATTCGGCCGTCGTGCATCACCGATACGTCGCTGCAGAGTCGAGCGACTGCAGACAGGTCGTGGCTCACGATCAGCAACGCGCTGGGCAGTCCGGCCAGGACTGCGAGGACCTGCTCACGCAGATCCGGGTCCAGCCCACTGACCGGCTCGTCCGCCAGCAGATACTGCGGTTCACATGCCACCGCGCGCGCGATGGCGACGCGTTGATTCTGACCACCGGACAGTTCCGTCGGTCGGCGTTGCAGATAACGCTCGTCCAGCCCGACAGCGGCGACTGCGGCACCTGCTTTGGCTCGATGATCGCCGTCGACGCCCAGAAGTCGAAGCGGCGTCGCCACCAGATCCAGCACACTGCGGCGTGGATCGAGGCTGGTGGCCGGATCCTGGGGTACGTACTGCACGAGTCTGCGAAACCACCGAAGCGATCGCGCGGAACCCGGACGTACTGTGCGGGCGTCCAATTCGATGGCCCCTTCGGAGGGCACATCCAGCGCCAACAGCATGCGCAGCAACGTCGTCTTCCCCGAACCGGATTCGCCGACCACGGCAATGCGACCGGCCGGTGGCAGCGTGAACGAGACAGCGTCCAGCGCGGTACGAGAAGAGCCGTGCCGTACGTAGGTGCGCGTGATGTCCGTGGCCACCAAGCCCGTCATGGCGCGACCAGCTGACGAAACGGATCGGCGGCGCGAGCCCGATCGAGCATGCGCACCACGAGATCGGATTCGGGCCTGTCGAGAATTGCTGCCGTGGAACCGGATTCGACGACCTTGCCCGAGTCGAGAACCATCAGGTGATCGCACAGCTGCGCGGCGACGGCGATGTCGTGCGTGATCAGCAGCAGCGACGCAACCTCACGGAGAGCGTCGAGCACCCGCGCCTGACTGATCACGTCGAGGGCCGTCGTGGGCTCGTCCGCGATCACCAGCGGACTCTCACGCGCCAATGCGACTGCGATACAGACGCGTTGACGCTGCCCACCGGACAGCTCGAGCGGGTGCGAGGCCAGGATGCGTTCGGTGTCGCGCAGACCCACGCGCTCGAGCAGCGCGGAGGCGTCGGGTGTGCGGAGTTGCTTGCCGACGGTGACCATCGGGTTCAGTGCGGTGGCCGAATCCTGGAAGACCATCGCCGGACGGGCGGGGCGTGGCCGGCGGGGCGTCGGAACTCCGGCGACGCCGTGGCCGTCGACGACGATGCGGCCGGTGCAGGTGATGCCCGGCGGGAGCGCTCCGACCAACGCCGACGCGATCAGCGACTTTCCTGATCCGGACGCGCCGAGCAGGCCCAGGCGTCGGCCGTCGGGAATCTCGAAGGACACGTTCCGGACGATCCGCGCGCGTCCGGCGTCGATGCAGAGGTCATCGACGGCGAGCACGGATTCTCCTGAGGATAGAAATGGGAACGACTTCGACAATCGTTGTCGATAGACGACTGTAGGCGAGTCGGGAGGACGACACAAATTAGGCTGACCGAATGAGCAGGGCGAGGGACGCGCAACGAGCGGCCGTCTACGACGCAGAACAACTGGTTCGCACCATGTTCGATCGCGCCGAGGAGCGGGACCTTCGCATGGTGCAGGTGATGGGTTCGCAGATCACGCTGCCTATCGAGCGCAAGTTTGCCTCCATCGACTCGGTGCAGGCATATGTCGATGCGGTGCTCGCTCTGGATTGGGTTGCCGCAACGTGGCCCGATGCCGGTCGTGTGGTCACCGTCCGAGCCCGATCGGGTTCGGCTGCGGCGCACTACGAATCGGACACCGCCACCATCGCGGTGCCCCTGCATCGGGGCAACAGGGCGTGGGCGTTGCGGGAACTGGTGGTGTTGCACGAGCTCGCGCACCACTTCGCCGACGAGAACGAGGAGCAGCACGGCGGCGCATTCGTCGACCGCTACATCACTCTCGTCGGCGAGATCGTCGGCTCGGAGGCCGGGTTCGTACTGCGCGCGATGATGGCCGAGAGCGGCGTCCGCATCGGCTGATGCCGTTCGGGTGCATCATGGGAGACGCAGCCCACACGACGAGGAGATGTCCATGACCGTCAAGATCGGTGTTCAGCTTCAGCCCCAGCACGCTCCCGACTATCAGTTGATCCGCGACGCGGTGTTGCGCTCGGAGGATGCGGGCGTCGACATCGTCTTCAACTGGGACCACTTCTATCCGCTGTACGGCGACCTCGACGGCGCGCATTTCGAGTGCTGGACGATGCTGGGGGCCTGGGCCGAGCAGACGTCGAACGTCGAGATCGGCGCACTCGTCACCGGCGGCGGTTACCGCAATCCGGACCTGTTGGCCGATATGGCACGCACCGTCGACCACATCAGTGGCGGCCGACTGATCCTCGGCATCGGCGCCGGCTGGAACGAGAAGGACTACGACAACTTCGGGTACGAGTTCGGCACGGCCGGTTCGCGACTGGCCTTGCTGAAAGAGAGCCTCGCCAGAATCCGCCACCGACTGGACGTCGGAAATCCGGCACCGACCCGCGACATCCCGATCCTCATCGGCGGCGGCGGAGAGAAGAAGACCCTGAAGATGGTGGCCGAATACGCGCACATCTGGCACAGCTTCGCCGACCTCGAGGCGCTGAAGCGCAAGTCCGAGATCCTCGCCGAGCACGGCACCACCGTCGGACGCGACGTCTCGGTCATCACCCGCTCGGTCGCGTGGCCGGGAGCGGACACCGCCCAGGACTTCGTCGACGCCGGAGCCACCCTGTTCACCGTCGGCGTCAACGGACCCGAGTACGACCTGGCCGAACTGGGCCAGGCCATCGCGTGGCGGGACGCGCACAAGTAGGGCAGGAGTGGAGCCTGCGGAACGACCAGTTACGCAGGAGTGGAGCCTGCGGAACGACCAGTTACGCAGCCCACTCCAGTTCGCTGAGCGAAACCCTTGCGCGTGGCGCGTTTGGGTGAGTGGGCCCTGGTCCGCTTAGGGTTTTGTACATGGTTGCCGTACGCGCCTCACGCGCGCTCGTGGTTCTCGTTCTCGGACTGTTGATGGCCCTCACGCTCGCCGCGTGTGGCACGTCGAATTCCGATGATCAGGCGGCGGCAGGTCCGACCGACCTGTGCGCCCCTCCCGGAGTCGACAGTGCGTCGTCCACCCCGACGAACTTCGACGCCGCCGCAGCGGCCGCGACGGAGGACAGGTACACGACGGACAATGTCACCCCGCTGGACCGGATCGACACCGCGTCCCTCGGATTGGCGACGCCGGGAGTGCTGACCGTCGGAACCCTGTCCGATGCGCCGCCGAGCATCTGCCTGGACTCGGCCGGTCAGTACACCGGGTACGACAACGAGTTGCTGAAGGCTGTCGCCGAGAAGCTCGGTCTGCAGATCAACTTCTCGGGCACCGAGTTCTCGGGTCTGCTCGCGCAGGTTGCGGGCCGCCGCTTCGACGTCGGGTCGTCCTCGATCACGACGACGGACGAGCGACGCAACACCGTCGGATTCACCAACGGATACGACTTCGGCTACTTCTCCCTCGTGGCCACCACCGGCGGTCCGATCACCAGGTTCGAGGACCTGAACGCAGGCAGCAGGATCGGCGTGGTGCAGGGCACCGTGCAGGACGACTACGTGGTGAACACGCTCGGCCTCGATCCGGTGAAGTTCCCGGACTACAACACCGCGTACGCGAACCTGCGCACCGGGCAGATCGACGCCTGGGTGGCCCCGTCCCAACAGGCGGAAGGCTTGGTCAAGCCGGAAGACGGCACCGCGATCACGCAGAACACGTTCTCGCTGAACAACTTCGTCGGCTGGGCCGTCGCTCGCGACAATCAGCCGCTGATCGACGCGCTGAACTCCGGGCTCGATGCGGTGATCGCCGACGGCACCTGGGCGACCCTGTACTCCGACTGGGTTCCACGCGAGCTGCCCGACGGCTTCAAGCCCGGCAGCAAGGCCGCCCCCGAGCCCGAGCTACCCGACTTCGCTGCCATCGCAGCACAGAACGACGCCGACGCTCCCGAAGCCGTTGCCGTTCAACCCAAATCCACGCTGGCACAGCTGGGGGATACGTTCTTCGACTGGTCGCTGTACAAGTCCGCCATCCCGGACCTGTTCAAGGTGGGCCTGCCCAACACGCTGATTCTGGCGTTGGCGTCGGGCATCATCGGTACGGTCCTGGGCATGTTGCTGGCCCTGGCCGGGCTGTCTCGCACACGCTGGCTGCGCTGGCCGGCGCGCGTCTACACCGACATCTTCCGCGGATTGCCGGCCGTGGTCATCATTCTGATCATCGGACTCGGAATCGGACCGGTGGTGCAGGGGGTGACCGGCGGCAATCCGTACTGGCTCGGTGCCGCGGCACTGTCACTGCTCGCCGCCGCGTACATCGGTGAGATCTTCCGATCCGGCATCCAGAGCGTCGAGGCCGGTCAGATGGAAGCTGCGCGGGCACTGGGCTTCAGCCGTCGCCGGTCGATGAACCTGGTCGTCGTCCCACAGGGTGTCCGACGCGTTCTGCCGGCGCTGATGAACCAGTTCATCTCACTGATCAAGGACTCGTCGCTGATCTACTTCCTCGGACTGCTCGCCACTCAACGCGAGCTGTTCGCAGTCGGTCGAGATCTCAACGCACAGACCGGAAATCTGTCCCCGCTCGTCGCCGCCGGATTGTTCTACCTGGTGCTGACCGTGCCGCTCACCCATCTCGTGAACTACATCGACAAGCGACTGCGCACCGGCAAGGCCGAGCAGACGCTGGACCCGGTCGAGCAGGCCGTCGTCGTGGAAAGAGGCTGACATGACTTCTGTTTCGCTCGTAGGCAAGGACATTCACCTGTCCTTCGGTACCAACAAGGTGCTACGCGGGGTGAGCATCGACGTTCCGGCGGGCACGACGACGACGGTCATCGGACCGTCGGGCTCGGGTAAGTCGACTCTGCTGCGTGCTCTCAATCGACTGCACGAGCCCGAGCAGGGAGACATCCTGCTCGACGGCAAGTCGGTGCTGAAGGACAACCCCGACGAGCTGCGTCAGCGCATCGGCATGGTGTTCCAGCAGTTCAACCTGTTTCCGCACAAGACCGTTGCGGACAACATCGCTCTGGGCCCGCGCAAGCTGCTCGGCCTGTCCAAGGAGGCGGCTCGTGCGGCGGCGATGGATCAGCTCGAGCTGGTGGGACTGACCGACAAGGCGGATTCGCGTCCGGGCAATCTGTCCGGTGGGCAACAGCAACGTGTCGCCATCGCCCGGGCCCTGGCCATGAAGCCCGAGGTGATGTTCTTCGACGAGGCCACCTCCGCTCTGGACCCCGAGTTGGTGAAAGGCGTACTGGCGCTGATGGCCGACCTCGCGAAGGGCGGAATGACCATGGTCGTGGTGACCCACGAAATGGGCTTCGCGCGATCGGTGTCCAACAGGGTGCTGTTCATGGACCACGGCAGCGCCGTCGAAACCGGAACGCCGGAGCAGTTGTTCGACGATCCGCACACCGATCGGCTGAAAACGTTTCTGTCGCAGGTGCTGTAGCGAGTGTCGGTCAGCCCGGTACCCGGTACAGACGCCAATCCGGTTGATCTGCACCGTCGTTCGGAACTTCGAGAACGAGTGGATACAGGTCGGCTCCGTTGTCGTAGATCGTCGGATATCGCCGGTTGACCGCGTCGGACACTCCGCGGCCCTCGTTGGGCACCGTCAGCAGATACTGCACGCCCGCCGATGCCGGGTTGTTGAGGATCTCGGTGAAGTCCAGGTCGGACGGAACCACGAACCGCTTCGGGTGTTCCGACGCTGCCACGACGGCGAACCCGTAGACGGTGTCGAGGAGGATCGAGCCCTCGGGTAGGTTCTGGCCGTCGAGGTACGACGCCAGTCGACGTTCGGTGGAGAAGGAATCGATGACTCGACGGGCCGCGATCGCCTGGGGATCGTCGGCTCGGGGATTCTCGTCGAGGAGACTGCCGAGGGCGTATTGCTGACTGGACAGACCCGGCTGCACCATCGCCCACCCCGTCACAGGAAGAGCCAGCGCACAGACCGTCATTGCCACCGCCGCGGCGGCAGGACGCAGCGGCGCGAGCACCGGGCGGTGCCGCCGGTAGGCCCCTGCGCGCCGGGTCGGCCGTTCTCCGGAAGCCGGAAACAGTTGCACCACAACGACTGCGGCCAATGGAACGGCGCAAATGAAGAATCGCAGGAAGCCGAACGTCGAACCGGTGATGTAGCTTGCGGCCTGGAATCCGAGCACCCCACCGAAAAGCAGTGGTGCCACCAGGAATTCGAGGTCTCGGCGACGCAGCGCCAGCATCGCGGCCAGCGGTAGCGTCACCAGCAACGCCGGTCCCAGCACGACGACGGCACCGAGCGAGAACAGGCCGGTGCCGATCAGGTCACCGCTGGGCCCGCCGGACTGCGTCAGAATTGCGGCGTTTCCGTAGCTCGAGGACAGCTGGGCGAGCGCCTCACCGGTGATCAGCCAGCTCGTGCTGATCCACACCAGAAACACTGCCGTGCCGGGCCCTGCCACGAGTACTGCGTCCAGAATTGCTCTGCGGCGCATGCTTTTCCAATACAGCCGGCCCTGACGAAGAGCCGTCACGACCGCCACCAGGACCGCGGCCAGAGCTATCGGGACGACGCCCTCGTAGCGAGCGAGGAAGGCGAGAGCCAATGCGACGCCTGCCAACAGGAGATCGTGAACGTCGTCGGTGTTCATCCATCGAATCAACCGTCGTACAGCCCAGCAGAGGAAGAACAGGAAGCCTGCCTCGCTCATGCCGTTGGCTCCGTAGAAGACGATCATCGGGTTGATCGCGAAGACGACGGTGACCAGGAGGCTGTATCGGCCGGGGAGTCCGCGGTCTCGGCAGATCCCGTGGATCATCACCACTGCACCGGCCATGAACACCGCCGACACCGCGATGCCCGAGATGTTCCACCGGGTGATCGCCGGCCACCACGATGCGAAGGCGACCATGGGCAACTGTGCGAGGGCCGTCAACGGCGTGAAGATGAAGCCGATGGCCGACACGTGCGGATCGCGGCTGAGCAGCACCGCCTGCGCGGCCGAGGTTCGCGACAATGCGTCGCCGAGGAGATAGCCGAAACGCATGCTCAGAGTCAGCCCCACCGCCAGGTAGCCCGCCAGCGCGCTGCCGAACACGATCCAGGGGGTGCGCCGATTCACGTGTTCTGCTCTTCGCCGACCGGCGGCGGCGCGGCGGGGCCGGACAGGCCGTGGAACGTCTTCTCCCAGTACGACGGATTGCGAACCAGCTGCCAACACCCCTTGATGGCGGCCACGCTCATCATCACCCAGTACAGGGGCATCGTGAGGCTGGGAACGAGCAGGTACGCGTTGTCGCTCTCTCGGCTCGCGATGAGGTACATGTACACCGTGGCGATGTTGCCCACCACCAGAGACAGCAACGAGAAGTAGTAGATGTACGGCGGAAAGAGCTCGGCCACCAATGCCGGCTGGCCGAGAATCCATGCCGCCGTGGTGAACCAGAAGACCATGTTGATGCATGCGGTGATCGGTGTTCCCGCGAGCAACAAGGTGAAGCGGTAGGTGCCGACCGGGCCGAGGGCACGAACCGTGGCGACCGGTCTGCGCATGTGCACCAGCCACGTCTGCAGATAGCCCTTGTACCAACGAGAGCGCTGGCGAACCCAGTTGATCGGATCGCTGTTGGCCTCTTCGAGAGTGGTGGAGTCCAGCACCGCCGTCGAGTAGCCCGAGGCCGCGATGCGCACACCGAGATCGGCGTCCTCGGTGACGTTGAAGCCGTCCCAGGCCCCCACCTCGTCGATGACATCGCGGCGCAGATGATTGGATGTTCCGCCGAGGGGAATCGGCGAGGTGCTGGCCATCAGACCGGGCAGCAGATACCCGAACCACAGTGCGTAGTCCGCGGTGAACCACCCGGTCAGCAGATTCTGAGAACCGTTGTGGAAAGCCAACTTCGCCTGCACGCACGCGACGGTGTCGGGCAGCCGCTCGAAAGCAGCGACGACGCGACGCAGTTGCAGTCGCTCGGGCAGATCCTCGGCATCGAAGATCGTCACGATCGTCCCGGTGGCGAAATGCAATCCGTAGTTGCATGCTTTCGGCTTGGTGCGAGGGTCGCCTGCGGGGACCAGGACCACGTCCACCGAATCGCTGACGCCGCTGCGCGCGGCCGCCTCGATGGTGACCTCGTCGTCCTCTTCGAGCAGCAACAGAACCTGCAGCTTGTCGGCGGGATAGTCGAGTCCGGTCATCGCCGCGATGAGGTCACCCACCACCTCCGGCTCGTCGTACGCCGGAACCAGAATGGTGTAGTACGGCAGCCGATCATCGGGAACGGCTCGGGCTTCCTCGTCGGTCACCGTGACGATCGCCGACGCGTCCAGACCACGGGAGAACAGCAGTAGGCGGTCGATCATCGCCAGCAGATACCCGATGGTGCAGACGACCGTGACCGCGAGCAGCGTTCCGACCGGGGCGAACACTCCACAGGCGAGGAGCGACAGCGCAGCCCCGATCGCCGTGTACTTCTGCCAGGGAACGAACGCAATTGCGGCCGACGCCAGCGGATTTCGATCGGCCAACCCGTTGATCGCGTCGTAGAGCGCAGCTGCTCGGAACTCTTCGGTTTCCGTTCCGACACGCGGGGGCGTCGGTCGTCTCTCCATGGGAGTTGTGGTCACAGCGGCGCACCGTCCGCCAGGGCCCACTGCTGGCGAACGAGTCCGGTGCCGAAGGTCGTCAACAGCTCACGATCCTTGTACTCCGGATCGTCGTCGATGGAGATGGCGTTGCCTCGCAGCAAGGTGCCGATCGCCGTACCGAGATTCGATGCCATCGACGGCATCGGTTGCGGGAACGCGGCGTCGAGGTCGTGATTGTCGACGCTGATGACGGTCACACGTTGGAACACATCGCCTCGCTGCCACTGGAACACGAGCTTGGTCCAGGTGAGCAGCAGTGCGTCGCTGACCGAGGTGTACAGCGCACCCGTCACCCCGCGTCCGAGATCGACGGTCAGGGGTTGGCTCGTGCGCGTGTTGGTCAAGCGATACAGGGTGCTCTCCGGATAGACGGCCAGACTGGCCCGATTGGTCGTCGACAGAACGTCGACCACCACGGTCCGTGGTCTCGACCGCAGGTCCCAGGCGGAATTGCCCTCGTCGGCGCGCATCGTCTGCCGAGTCAGAGTGGCTCGAGTTCCGAAGAACGCACGGACCCAATCGAATTGCTCGATGTCGATCTCGCTGAAACCGACCGGCGGAACCAAGGGAACAGATGCCGCACCAGGTGGTCCCGCCGGTGCCGCCACGGGGGTGCGGTCGGGTAGGGGAACGAGAGCCAGGACCGCTGCCGCCACGATCGCGACGACGATCGAGCTCGGCGACCATTTCGCCGTCGGGACAGCGAGGCGGCGCGGCCGACGCTCGTCGAATCGGCCGCGACGAGCAGCGAGATAGAAGGCGCTTCCGGTGACTGCTGCCGCGCCGACGGTCGGGACGAGCTGCAGCCAGACGATGTCGATCTGTGGCCACACCGTCAACATCGCTGCTGCAACTGCCAATCCGGACGCGACGGTGCAGACGAACCCGAGCCATCCGCGCCGCCTGGTGCGGCCGACGGCGATGGCACCGGCTATTCCCGCCAAGAGCACCATTACCGCCGCGTAAGCGAAACGGCCTCCGCCCAAACCGATGGCGACCAACCGGTAGCCCAGCGGACTCAACGCGAGCAGCAACAGCCAGACGGACCAGAACCGACCCACCGGCCGCAGTCCGAACATCAGGATCGCGCCACCGAAGAAGAATGCCAGCGCTGCAAGGACATCCAGGTGCGCAAGCTCGTACTGGTCGGCGTAGCGCGGCAGCCACAGCGCCTTGATCGCGATGGACACCAACAAGCCGATACCGCCGACGATGTTGTCGGTCTGCCGGTCGTGAATGGGCAACTCGTCTGCCCTACGCCGCGCTACCCCCTGCGCCGCAACGACAGCGAGCAGGGGCAACACGAAGATGTACGCGGTGATGGCACCGTCGGACGCCTCCTGCGCCAGCCGCACCCAGGTGGGAAGGAACGCGAGAACGACACAGGCGAGAAGGACCACCCAGCGCACGACCAGGATGCCGAGCGGACGCCGTGCTCGCCACCGAGGCGGCGCGGTCGGCTCCGCGCCCGTGTTCGGGGCGATGTCCACTGTCATGTCGAGTCGCTCATGTCGAGTCGCTGTGCCGGCTCGGCTCGGTCGTCGACCGGCGCGCTCGAAGCGCAAGCACGAGTGCGCCCACGCCTGCGACTGCGAGGACCGCAAGACCGACTCCCACGACCAGCACCGTCGTTCGGTCGGTTGTGTTCTCGGGTGCCGCTACGGTGTCGTCCGCACCGGACAGTGCCGCGCTCGACAGGGAGATCGGTTCGGTGTTCTGCGCGGCGAACACGATGTCGCCGTCGAGCGCGAACCACCGAGCCGGGTCGTCGTCGAGCCAGGACAGCATCGCGTCGAATCGGTCCGGAGCCGAGTTCCAGGATCCGACGAGAACTGCGTTGTCCTGCACCGACGTCACCTGCACCGTCGCGAAGGGCTCGTCGGTGTCGACCGTCAATTCGACGGCACCGCCGGCGGACTCCGGATCTGCGACCCGAAATGTCGTCTCGTCGATCGACGACAGCGGCAGCGTCACCGTGTCCGGCAATTCCGAGACCGGCGCGATCACGAGCGCGGGGGCGCTACCGTCGAGCGCCTGCTCCATCGACACGACCTCCGGGAGGAGGGGCAGACTCGACAGACGCTGCAGTCCGGTTGCCATCGTGACCGCTCGGACGACTCCCGCGTAGGACTCGTCGGCCATCGCGATCTCGAACTGCGGCATCAGCGCCTGCGGCATCGATCGCAGGCCGAGCGGGACCGGTGTCGTGGAATCCGACGACCGCACCAGAGTCGAACCGTCCACGGTCACACTCGTATCGGCGGCCGCGGAGCAACCACCGCCACCCGTGGTCGACGGATGGTCGACGGAAATGTCGAGTGTCTCGACGCGGGACAGTGCCGAATTCGGAACGTCGATCCAACGATCGAGCCGACCGGTGTCGTCGGCCTCCCACACTGCGAGCGGTGACCCGTTCACCGTGGCCCGCACCGATCCTGCGCCCGGTGTGTAGCTGCCGATCAGGTGCACGGACAGGTTCGATGCAGATCGGCCGAGCCGGGTCTGATCGATCGTGATCGACGCGGTCGCCGTGGCACCGCCCGAACCGGTCACCGTGCCGATGCCGAGGTCGTCGAGCGTGATCGATTCGGGCGGAAGTTGCGCTGTTGCCGACGATGGTCCTGCCGAAGCAGCCGTGGAGACTGCGATGTCGGAGAGATCACTGGTGATGAGGCGGGCCTGATCGGTCAGATCCGATCCGGTACCGGTGAGGTACATCCGTGGTGGAGCCTGGTCGACGGGGTAGATCAGTTCCACACCGGCGTCGGAGTTCTTCGCCAATACGACCGACCTCTCGAACGGTCCGTCCGGTGCCGCCCCTGCCAGCTCACTGTCCGGCCGCACGGCCACCCGGACCGGCTGCGCCCCGTAGTGGTGGATCACCGAGGTTGCCACAATCGTTGCGGCGGTGATGGTTTCGCGATCCCCGTCCGATGGAACGAACAGCGTCAGCGTCGTCAGCACTACCGGCAGAAAGTCCGCAATGGTCCCAGGCACCGCCGGTTGCCCCTGGTAGGCCACGGTCGCGTCGATCAATCGGACCGCATCGGACGCAGGATCGGGGCAGTATCGATCGTCGGGAATGAGGGACGGGATCAGATCGAGGGCGATTGCTCCGTCGACCGTCGGCACCGCAGCCAGTGGAATCGACACCGCGGTGGTCGGTGCGGTGTTGTCGAGTGTGAGGCGGGTGATCGGCCGACCGTCCGATTCGACGTCGACCCACCCCCGGTCGAGCCAGGCAGGCACCGTCAACACTGCATCGAGCATCGAGGGCACCGAGCCTGCAGGGGACGGCACGGTCAGTCTGGTGGTCTGTCCGGTCGAGTCCACGGTGGTGGACCGACCCAGTCCCAATTCGCCGAAGGTGAAGCGGTCCACATAATCCTGTTGCTCTCCATCGATCGGCTGCGCCGATACGAACGGGGCCGTAAGCAGAAACGTAGTTGCGACGAGAACTGCCGTCGATGCAACGTATGCGATTCGCATTGGGGGATTTCCAGCTTTCGCATAATGAAACGGAAACCCGAACTGTACTGCGTATTCCCGATCTTCGGTACATCGGAAAGTCGTGCATTTACCCATCTGGATCGAAATGCAGCCAGAAACATACTGGGCGACACGAAAGTTCGACTCAATGAGCGGCTCGGCCCGGTGGAATCGAATTCCGACACAACGGTGCTCGTCGAATTGTACGAATACGGTGATATTTCCGTCCAGGGGCCGTCGAATTCACGATTTTAGAAATTCGCGCAGCAGACATCTAGCATTACACCGATGCGGATCGTTTCGATGTTTTCACGGTGCGCAGTGGGCGCAGCAATAGTGCTGTCCCTCGCGCTGAGTACCGGTGTGCCCGACGCGGCAGCAGCCCCCGGGTCCGGTGCCCGCGTCACGGCAAGCGCCGACGGTCTCGCACTCGACGGAAATCCTTGGTGGCCGACCGGATTCAACGCCTATCAGCTTGCCACCGATTGGTCGGCCAACGCAGGCTGTGGAGCGATGGTGGACCTGAACGGCTACTTCGGTGCCCTGCCTCCACATTCCCTCACGCGGTTCAACGCATTCCAGGCGCTGGCGATCAACCGATTCACCGGCGCACTCGACTTTCGCCCGATGGACGCGGTCTTCGCGGCGGCCGAGGCGCACGGACAACTGGTCGTCCCGGTTCTCTCGCCCCAGGACGGGGCCTGCGAAGGAAACGTCTTCAAAGGCAGGCAGTGGTACATCGATGGATGGACGACGCCCCCTGCCGTCGCCGACACGAATGCGGTCACGAGCTTCGAGCAGTGGATGCTCACCGCTGTGAACCGGTGGAAGGATTCGCCCGCGCTGGCGGCATGGGAATTGGTCGGCGAACCGGAAACCAGCTCGTGCACCGACGCGGCGTGCTCGTGGACCACCCGGACATGCACCGCCGACGCCGCCCAGGTTCTGCGCTCCTTCTTCGACACCGCGGGGCAGCAGCTCCGCACTGTCGATCCCCGCACCCTGATCACCGCCGGTCTCACCGGCGGCGGACAGTGCGGTAGCCAGGGTGACGAGTACGAGTACCTCGCCCAGTCGTCGTTCGTCGATGTGCTGCAGTACCACGACTACGGATTCGACGGTGTGCCGTTGCCCGGAGATCAGTGGAACGGGCTGCAGCGGCGGATCACCCAGAGCGCTGCGGTGGGCAAACCCCTCCTGGTCGGGGAGATCGGCCAACTCGCCGGTTCCTGTGGCGATATCGGCTCTCGCGCAACGAGTATCGCCACCAAGATCGACGGCCAACGCGCCGCAGGCACAGCCGGAGCTCTGCTGTGGGCCTTCGTACCCGACCCGCGGCCGGGCGAGTGCACCTACGACATCGGACCCGGCGATCCGCTGTGGCAGACGATCGGACGTTAGGGCATCCTCGTTGTCCGCGACTTCACCTGAGCGTTCCTTTACTTTCGCTTTTGGGTGACAGCGTGCCGTGACATGAAGCCACTACCCTTGTTCGCGGTTCACGACGGAAGCTCCAAGCGGTCAGCATTGACGTGCAAGTACAAGTGCGGGGATGCGTGTTTCCACGAGGTTCCCAACACGTCGAAGGGTCAGTACTTCGGCGACATCGTCAAGACCGCCATGTCGCGGCGCGGTGTGATCAAGGGCGGTGCCATGGCGGTGCTCGCCGTGGGTGCCGGTAGCGCTCTCGCGGCGTGCTCGACCGATGAGCCCGCCACCACCGGAAGCGGAACCTCGAGCACGTCGGGTGCCGACACCCCGCCCGTCGACGGTGTGGATTTCGTTGCGGTCGAACCGAACACCGAGGACGCCGTCGTGATCCCCGAGGGCCACGAGCAGGCCGTCGTGATCCGCTGGGGCGATCCGGTGGTCGAGGGCGCTCCGGCATTCGACTTCGACAACCAGACCGCGGCCGCCCAGGCGATGCAGTTCGGCTTCAACAACGACTTCGCCGGTCTGCTGCCGGTGGAGGGCACCCCCAACGCGTTCCTGCTGGTCGTCAATCACGAGTACTCCACCGAGCCTGCGATGTTCAAGGGCTACGACGAAGAGAACCCGACGCGCGAGCAGTTCGAGATCGCGTTGGCCGCACACGGCCTGAGCGTGGTTCAGGTTCAGGGCGAGGGTAACTCGGGCAAGCTCACCCCTGCGATGGGCCGGTACAACCGACGCATCACCGGCACGACGGAGTTCGTCGTCACCGGCCCCGCCGCGGGCAGCGACCTCCTCAAGACGAGCGTCGATCCGACGGGTACCCGCGTGCTCGGCACGTTCAACAACTGCTCGGGTGGCCTGACGCCCTGGGGCACTGTGCTTTCCGGCGAAGAGAACTTCAACCAGTACTTCGGCAACGCCGAGTCGGTCACCGAGACCGCGGCCGCGGAGCGACTCGCCCGCTACGGCATCGAGGGTGCCGCCAGCGACCGCAAGTGGGAGACCTTCGACAAGCGTTTCGACATCGCGCAGGAGCCCAACGAGCCCCACCGATTCGGGTACGTCGTCGAGGTGAACCCGTGGGATCCGCAGTCGGCTCCGATCAAGCACACCGCGCTGGGACGCTTCAAGCACGAGGCCGCCACCATCTACGTCACCGACGACGGCACCGTCGTCGCCTACAGCGGTGACGACGAGCGCTTCGACTACATGTACAAGTTCGTCTCGAGCCGAAAGATGATGCCCGGCACCGGCGCAGCGGCGATGCGCAACAACATGACACTGCTGGACGCGGGCACGCTGTACGTCGCCACCCTCACCGGTGACTCCCCGGACGCGATCGACGGCTCCGGCAGTCTCCCCCCGAGCGGCGAGTTCAAGGGCACCGGAACGTGGGTCCCGCTGCTCGAGACCGGCGAGGACGGCCGCGGCACGTCGCTCGTCGACGGTATGTCCGCCGAGGAGGTCGCAGTGTTCACCCGCTTGGCAGGCGACAAGGTGGGCGCGACCAAGATGGACCGCCCCGAGGACTTCGAGCCCAACCCGGTGACCGGCAAGGTCTACGTTGCGCTGACGAACAACTCGAACCGCGGCACCGAGGGCAAGGCCGCGGCGGATACGGCCAATCCTCGCAACACCAACAAGAACGGCCAGGTACTCGAGCTCGACGACGACCACGCGGGTACGTCTTTCACCTGGAACCTGCTGCTGGTGTGCGGTGACCCGAACGAGGCCGACACGTACTTCGGCGGCTTCGACAAGAGCCAGGTCAGCCCCATCTCCTGCCCCGACAACCTCGCGTTCGACGCCAAGGGCAACCTGTGGGTCTCCACCGACGGAAACGCACTCGACTCCAACGACGGCCTGTTCGCCGTGGTACTCGACGGCCCCCGCCGCGGAGAGACCCGCCAGTTCCTGACCGTTCCCGCTGGAGGCGAGACCTGCGGCCCGATCATCTCCGACGAGCGGGTCGTGGTGTGCGTGCAGCACCCCGGCGAAAGCGACGACGCCACCGCCGACGCGCCGATCTCGCATTGGCCCGACGGCGGCGACACCCAGCCGCGGCCCTCCGTCGTCGCCGTGTGGAAGTCGGCGTAGTAGCGGTACACGTCAGCGCCGGATCGCCGCGAGGTCATGGACCTTCGCGGCGATCACGGCGTGGTGGGGTCGACTACCAGCGAGCCAATGTCCTCAACGATTCCGATGTGCCCGCGTAGTGGTTGATGTCGGTACGCCCGTCGATTCCGGGAATCGTGCCGCGGTCGGTGAACTGCCAGAACAACCAGTCAGTCCAGCCGCCGGGCAGCGGCCCCAGCTCGTCGCCGTAGTCGGCGATCCACAGCGGATAGTTGTTGAACTCGTGGGTGTCGGCCATCGCCGTCCGCCAGAAGTTGGGATAGGTGTAGATGATCGGCTGACGTCCGGTCAGCGTCTGGACGGTATCGAGATACCGGTGCGTCCAGTCGATCACCTCGGCCGGCGACCTACCCTTGGCATCTTCGAGGTCGAGCACCGGCGGCAGATCGCCTGGACCGTTGATGCCCAACACCAGTGCCGAGTAGTACGCGCCCTGCAGCTCGGGTGACAACGTCACATCGGCGTAGTGGTACGCCCCGCGCGCCACGTTTGCCGTGCGCATGACGATGGAGTCCTCGACGAAGTACGGGTTGACGTAATCCAGCCCCTCGGTGGCCTTGACCATCGCGAAGCCGTGGCCCGCAGCCTCGACGGCATGCCAATCGATCGCGGTGCCGTCGATGTGTTGCCACGACGAGACGTCCGGACCCTGCGGAACAGCGGACGCGATCCCGGGCGCAGAGCAGGCGATGACGCCGACCGAGAACAATCCGAACAGGGCACGCACCGTGCGGGAGAAGACCACCCGGGTGAGGTTAGGGGCCCGGACCTGGGCACTCAATGGTGAACAGTCACTAATGCGTTCTGTCCACAGACGTGATTGAGTCGTCGGTGATGAGACGTGGGTAACACTCACGCTGCCGATGGCGACATACCCAGAGTCGGCACGAACAAACAAGTCCAATGGAAACACGAACTACATCTCTTGGCTCGGAGGCGCACCCATGACTGTCGTGAACGATCTCTCGCATCTGGCTCTCACGGAGCTCGACCCGTCCGACTACGCGGTGCCGACAATCGCACCGATCCGAACCACCGGACACCTCGACCCCGTCTTCTGCATCCACCCCTTGGTGGGTCTCGTCGATTGCTACGCGGGCCTGACCGCTCACGTGGACGACGACCGCCCCATCTACGGCGTCCAGGTACCCGCGTCCGGTGAGCGCGCCGAATCCCTCGCGGCACTGGCTGCGCGGTACGCCGACGACATCGTTCGCATCCAGACCGACGGCACCGTCCACCTCCTCGGCATGTCGTTCGGTGGAGTTCTCGCTCACGCCATCGCCGTCGAACTGCAGAATCGGAACGTCACGGTCGGCGCACTGACGCTGCTCGACAGCGACCCTGTCCGGGCCCGCGCCGAGGGTGCCGATCTCCTCGCCGCCATGGGTGACGAGATCGATCGCAGCCATGTCGAAGAATTGCTCGCCGTCGCCTCGCACAACGACGAACTCGTTCAGCGCCACCTGCCCGGCATCTACTTCGGCGACATCCTGGCCGTCTCGTCCCTGGGGACCGACTCCGGTTCCGCGTGGCATCCCTTCGTCTGCGGCACCGTCGCCAAGTACCTCGTGCCCGACGCCACCTCGTTCGACGTCGTCGGCCCGTTGGTCGACAGCTACCTCAGCTGATCTCGCTCTACCCCAGCCAATCCAGCACGGCCGCGGCCGTCCACGATTGCTGCATGCTGCCGAGCGGCTTGCCGGTGAACGGCTCGTAGTACTCGGCGAAGCTGCCGTCGCTGGCCTGGCGCAGGCCTTCGTCGCGCAACGACAGTGACCGCTCGGACCACCCACGACGCGCGAATGCCCACGAGAACAGCCACGTCATCACCGGCCACACCGGCCCGCGCCAGTACTCACGGGCACGGAAGTCCTTCGAGACCGGCGACGTCGACGGCGGAACCGCGTAGCGCAGATCCGGGTGCCCGCAGAATCTCGTGCCCTCGAAGATCCGAAGCAGATTGCGTTCCTGCTCGCGGGGCAGGCCGCCACACAGCAACGGCGCGAACATCGCGATGGTCTCGGTGCCGATCCACTGGCCCGTCCGCAGATCGAAGTCGCGGGCCCCGCCGGAGCGCGCGTCCGTCGTCGCAATCACTCCCTTGCGGAACTTCTCCCCCCACGACCGCAGCTCCCGAACATCGGAGTGCGGACGCGAATGGTCCTCGCCGATGGTCGCGAGCACATCGCAGGCCACCGCGAAGATGGCGCTGACGAACACATCCTCGACGGCGAAGCTCATCTTCGTCTTCAATGCGTCGTCGTCGTACCCGACCTGCTTCATCTCCTCCACGAGCCAGATGTAGCGGTCGTACTCGAGATTGCTGGGCCGCTGGGAGGCGTCGCTGATGACCGCCTTGTCCTCCCGGAAGTATGGATCCATTTCTCCCGGAACCACATTCGCGTAGGCCGAGTCCCACCGCGGCGAGTTGTCCATCCCCGACTCCCAGCCGTGGAAAACCGCGATTCTTCCGTTGTCGTCGACATCGCGGGCCTGGGCGAGCCAGCGGTGCCACCGCACCAGATCACCCCAGCGGCGATCGAGAAACTCCTCGGCGACGGCACGCGTCGTGCGTCCGTGGCGCTTGGAGTGATCCAGGATGCGCTGCACCGCGATCGCGTGGACCGGGGGTTGCGTGATGCCCGAGGTCTGCGGGCTCATCGGTGCGTGCGACGCGAGCGTGCCGGTGGCCCACCGCGCCGGCCCGGGGAAGTAGCCGTCGACACCGTTGGCGAACACGATGTGCGGGATCATCCCGTTCTTCCACTGCGCGGAGAGCAAGGTGTCCATCTCCACCACGGCCCGCTCCACGCTCAGCGGAGCCAGTCCGACGGAGACGAATGCCGCATCCCAGCTCCACATGTGCGGATACAGCCGCGGAGCCGCACTGGTCATGGTGCCCAGGTCGTTGCCCCTGAGCAGATATGCCGCGCGCGCTGCCAGCTGCGTGGAAGTGAAACCTCGATCGCCCATGCAGACAGTTTGCGTGCACAGGCGACATTCCGCTCGTTTGAAATTGCGGACCGAACCTGTCCTCGATCGCTCCTACTGTGAACATCACCAACCACCAGGAGGAACAATGACCACCGAGAACACCGACATCGTGAAGATGCTCGACGAACAACGCGCCAATTTTCACATCACCGTCCGCGGAATCACCGAGGAACAGGCGCGCACCCGCACCACCACGAGCGAGCTGACCCTCGGTGGGCTGCTGCATCACGTGATCAGCAACGAACGGCACTGGATGAAGGTGATCGCCGACCTGGACGAGAACGCGGAATTCGACATGGCCAGCGCCGGCGGCGAGTACGTCATGGCCGAGAACGAAACCGTCGCGGGGTTGATCGCCGAATGGGAAGAGGTTGCGCGTTCCACCTCGGCTGCGCTCGAGACGTTGGACCTCGACCTGTCGGTCCCGGTGCCGACGGCACCATGGGCACCCGAACGCATCTGGCAGAGCGCACGATTCACGGTGCTTCACATTCTGCGCGAGATCTCCCAGCACGCGGGACATGCGGACATCATTCGTGAAGAACTCGACGGAGCGAACACCACCCGGACCTGGGCAGCCGAAGCCGGTATGAGCTTTTGAGTAACCTGCTTTCATGACTCGTACTGCGTTGGTGACCGGAGCAAGCCGTGGCCTCGGGGCCCATATCGCCCGACTTCTCGCGCCGGATCACCACGTACTGCTCGGCGGACGATCGGCCGAATCTCTCGAGCCGATCGCGTCGGAACTGGCAGGAGCTACCCCGTGGCCGGTGGAACTGACCGATCCCGACGCGGTTGCGGCGGCCGCGTCGGGCATCGATTCTCTGGATGTGTTGGTGCACAACGCCGGAGTCGCGGCGCTGGGGACGGTCGAGGAGTCGACTGCCGATGACTGGCGGCGGCAGTACGAGGTGAACGTGATCGCCGTCGTCGAGCTGACTCGTTTGCTTCTTCCTGCACTACGAAAGGCGAACGGCCATGTGGTGCTGATCAATTCGGGTGCGGGTATTCGTGCGAACCCCGGTTGGGGCGGCTACGCGGCGAGCAAGTTCGCGCTCCGGGCCTTCGGAGATGCACTGCGACAGGAGGAACCGTCGCTACGCGTGACGTCGGTGCATCCCGGACGCATCGACACCGAGATGCAGCAGGAGATCGTCGCGCACGAGGGTGGGGAATACGACGGCTCGAAGTTCCTGCAGCCCAGCACCGTTGCCCGTGCAGTACGCAACGCCATCGATACTCCTGCCGACGCACATCCCACCGAAGTGGTGCTGCGCACCAGGTGAGCGAAAGTCCCCTCGGTCGTTGCGCACACTCCACTCCGGCCTCGTAGCAGGGGTCGAGTTTCCGCTCACAGCGCTCAGAGGTCGTCGAGTTTCACTATGCCGTCTTGCAGGGCCCTGGCGACGAGTGCCGCCTTGGTCGGTGCTGCCCGACCGACGCGGGAGTATTTGTCTCGAATTCGTGTCAGGTGGGTGTTGACGGTTCCCAGGGCGATGTGGAGGCGCGCACCGACTTCGACTTTGGAGTCGCAGTCCAACCAGACCTTCAGGACTGCAACTTCACGCTCGGTCAGTCCGGGTGACGCGTACGTCGGCGTTGGCCGTCGGCCATGGACTCGCCCCGATGCAAGAGTGGAACGGGTGACGGGCGGCCTCGGGCCGAGAGGGTTACGCACTGTCCCGGGCACTGCGACGCGCGTCTGGACTTGGGGTCGACGATCGATCAACACCATCGGGTCCTCCTCGAGATACCGGCCTTGAGGCCGATGAGTATCGGACCACGGCCCGCGAACCCCCTGCAACACAAACCAATTCGAGAACAACATCGATTCGAGTGTTTCGACTACACAGACATGTAGTTAGAACTAAACACTGCGAGCTCGGTCACTCGATTGCTATGGTTCGTGATCCATTCAGGTGCTGTGAAGTCCAGTGAAGGCGGTCGACGTTGAACCCCAGGCCCGTCCCGCGTGAACAATTTCTCCACGCCGGATACCGGCTCCTGAACGACGTGGACATGACCGGCCTCGCCCGTTCGCTGTCCATCTCGGCGGTGGTCGACGGTGCTGGGCTGTCGCATCAAACGTTCCACAACACCTACCCAGGCAACTCCCGCAGTGGAGGTTCCGGCGGCAAAGAAGCGTTCGTGGCGGATCTTCTCGAAAACCTCACCGTGAATTACACCGGCACGACGCCCATCGACCCGCCTGCCGGGCTGCGAGACGCGGCCGCACCGATGTCCGCCCTGTTCGAGGACCTGACCTCCGGCCTGATGCGTCGGCGCCTGGTCGCCACCCTGCTCGCCAGCGACCACGACGGGGCACGCAAAGCCGTCACCCCCGAATTCGAGCGCCTGAATGCCGACCTGCGCACCATGGTGGGTCAGGCCATCCAAGCTCAGGGCGGGTCCGTGCGTCGGCCGCTGTCGTTGACGTCCCTGTCCACTGCCCTGGGCGCACTTCTCGACGGCTACGCTCTTCGCGAGATGCTCACGCCCGGTTCCGTTGCCACGAGCGAGGTAGCCGAGGCAGTCACCTCGATCCTGCGTTGGGCCGTCGACCCAGTGCATTCCGATCGGAACTCGACCGAACCCGACCCCGTCGGCGCGCTCGACGATGCCGCCTCCCTCCGCCCCGACCTGGAGGCCGACGTCATCGCGGCCACGGAAGCGCTCTTCCTCGACAACGGATACTTCCTGGTGACGCTCGCCGACATCGCCGCAGCAGCAAAGATTCGAGTCGAGGATCTCCGACGCCTGTTTCCCAGCAAGGTAGACATCATCGTCGCCGCACTGAAACCCGAGTTCGATCGCGTCCTACGACTGCGCCGAGCCGACGAACGCCTCGGCATCGAGCCCGCAATCGCTCTGCAGCGCACGTTGATTGCGGTGGGCGAGTTCGTGATCGACAACCGCGCGATGAGCACAGGGATGCTCCTCGCGCTCAGCTTCGAGCAGTTCCAACAGCCGAGCACGATCACGACCGTGATGGAGAACCTGTACCTACCTGCCGCCGTCGTCCCCATCCTCGAACGCGGTCGCGAAACCGGCGTTTTCAGCGACGAGGCACCGACGATCGAGGCGGCAGTCATGCTGACCAACAACGTTCTCTTCCGATGCTTGACGCGGCCGAACGAATCGGCAACCGACGTTGCCGACGGCGTTCTCCGACTACTCATGCCCGGCATCTCGACCAGGACGCCCTGACGTCACCCGGCCCCAGGGTTCGTCTCAGGTCTAGAACTTGGTCTGCGAAAGTCCTACGGTTGTTTCATGGCACTGTCGAAGGCAGAACGCGAAGAGTTTCTGGCCGAACCCCACATCGCCGCGCTGTCCGTCGCTGCAGGCCCTGATCGCGGGCCGTTGACTGTCCCCATCTGGTACGACTACACCCCCGGCGCTCAGGCCTGGGTCCTCACCGGGAAGACGTCGAAGAAGGCTCAATTGATCAGAGCTGCAGGGCGATTCACGCTCATGATCGAGCAGTCGGACCCGAGGATCAGGTACGTCTCGGTCGACGGACCCGTTGCGCGGGAAGAGCCGAGTACACCGGAGTTACTGCGCACCATGGCAGCGCGCTATCTACCGCCGGAGAAGGTCGACGGCTACCTCGAGATGGCCGACAGTGAGCACGAAGAGAACGTGGTGTTCTACCTGCAGCCGGAGCATTGGCTGTCGGCCGATCTGGGCGCGATCTGACAGAACCACCCGGGTGCGTACTACGGAGTCGGTGCCAGGCTGTTTCCAGGCGGGATGGTTCCGCAATTGCTGCGCGTCGGCCCACCGGAGAACCGCTCGGTCAGGAACTGCAGACTCTGAGCCTCGAAAGCCGGGAAGGCTTCGCTGTGCGACAAGCCGTCGTACTGCGCGTACTGCACATCGACGCCCCGGCCGCAGTATTCGTACGCCAGTCCTTGTACATCTGCGGTGATCATGACGGAATCGCCGATCGGATCGGCTTGCCCGACAGCCAGGAACATCGGCGTCCGCGGAGTGCCCTGGCTACCCATGATGTTGTCGTCGATCGCCGCCACCACCTCGGGTACGTCGAGCATGGAGGTGTACGGAGCCTTGACCATCGACGCGTCGGTGAGCGTCGGGTAGTCGTCGGCGAACTGGGCGATGCACTCCTGATCGACCTGATCGATCACCTGGCGGCCGTAGTCGGAGATGAAATCGTCCAGGTCGAGACCGTAGGCGCGTTGGTAGGCGACGATCAGTGCCGGGATGACGCCCGCCCACTCCTTGCTTCCGCTGACGTACGGCAGGTTGTGAGCCAGGTCGACCGGCAGCCCGCCGGCCGCCGCTCCGACGAGGTTCAGCTCGGGTGCGTACTCGGGGGCAATCTCGGCACCCCACTGCGTCGGGACGGAGCCTCCGGAGTATCCGACCATGCCGACGGGGGTGTTCGACGGAAGCTGCAGAAAGGACTGTGCCGCGCGAACGCCGTCCAGAGCTGCGTACCCCGACTGCCGTCCGATCGTCCACTCGAGTTCCTCGCCCTCGTAATCCGGCACGACGACGGTGTAACCGGCTGCGAGATAACCGGCAATGACCACCTGTTCCGCGCCGGCAATAGGACTCGTGGACCCGCCGCTGAGGGTGTACGAGGGATTGCACTGGGACCCGAGGGCGTCGTATGCCATGTGGTACGACACGATTCGCGTCGGGCCGGGGATCAGGGGCCGCAGCACCGTGGCGACCGTGACGACGGCGTCGCCCTGCTGGTCGGTAGTCCTGTACAGGACCCGGCTACCGGTGACCGGCGTCGGCTGGTTCGGCGTTCGGAAGGTCATGGGCCTCGACCGGAGCACCGTCCCCGGGGAGACGTCCAGGCCGCCGTCCCAATCGTAGAACGGATCGTCGGCCGGAATCGGTGAGCCGGGCCCCGGATCTGCTTGTGCAACAGGGACACTCACGAGCGTGACGGACCCCAGAACCAGGACGACGGAGGCCACCAGCCTCACCACGAATCCTTTACCGACCTGTGACATGGAACAAATTAAAGCCCCGACCTCGAAGTTATGGACGGAAATCGCCAGATTTTCATCCATAACTTCGAGCTCGACGGGGCCTACTTCAGGACGATGTTCACCATTCGACCCGGGATCACGATGATCTTGGTCGGGGCCTTGCCGTCGAGCAGGGCGACGATCTTCTCGTCGGCCAGTGCAGTCTTCTCGACGTCGTCCTTGGTCGCATCGGCCGGGACGGTGATGCGGCTGCGTACTTTGCCGTTGACCTGGATGGGGTAGTCGACGGTATCGGCGACGAGCCACTTCTTCTCCACGCGCGGGAAGGGACCGTGTGCCAGCGACTTCTCGTGGCCGAGCTTGCTCCACAGTTCCTCGGACAGGTGCGGAGCCAGCGGAGCGAGCATCAGGATCAGCGGCTCGACGACCCCGCGCGGCGCACCGTCGGGGTACGCCTTGGTGATGTGGTTGGTCAGCTCGATGAGCTTGGCACCGGCCGTATTGTCGCGCAGCGCAGCGTAATCCGCGTGCACACCATCGATCACACGATTGAGCACGCGCAGTGTGTCCTCGGTCGGCTTGGCGTCGGTGACGCGGACCTCGCCGGTCACCTCGTCGAGCACCAGTCGCCACACCCGCTGCAGGAATCGCTGCGCGCCGACGACGTCCTTGGTCGCCCACGGCCGCGACGTGTCCAGCGGGCCCATCGACATCTCGTAGAACCGCAGGGTGTCGGCACCGTACTCGGCGAAGATCTCGTCGGGGGAGACCGAGTTCTTCAGGGACTTACCCATTTTGCCGTACTCACGGTTGACGGGCTGGTCCTGGTGGAAGTAGCCGCCGTCGCGCTCGATCACCTCGGCCGCGGGCACGTAGACCCCGCGAGCATCGGTGTAGGCGAAGGCCTGGATGTAGCCCTGGTTGTACAGGCGACGGTACGGCTCGCTCGAGCTGACATGGCCGAGATCGAACAACACCTTGTGCCAGAAGCGCGAGTACAACAGGTGCAGCACCGCATGCTCGACGCCACCGACGTAGAGATCGACCCCGCCGGGATCGTGAGGTCCGTGGATCTCCGGACGCGGTCCGACCCAGTACTTCTCGTTCTCCGGGTCCGCGAAGGCCTCGGAGTTGGTGGGGTCGATGTAGCGCAGCTGGTACCAGGAACTGCCCGCCCACTGCGGCATGACGTTGGTGTCGCGGGTATAGGTCTGCAGCCCGTCGCCCAGATCGAGTTCGACCTCGACCCAGTCCGACGCCTTGGCCAGCGGTGGGGACGGCTCGGAGCCGGCGTCGTCCGGATCGAACGAGACCGGTGCGTAGTTCTCGACCTCCGGGAGTTCCACCGGCAGAGCAGAATCCGGCAATCCGTGCGGGTTGCCCTCGGAGTCCCAGACGATCGGGAACGGCTCGCCCCAGTAGCGCTGGCGAGCGAACAGCCAGTCGCGCAGCTTGTACTGGATGGTGCCGCGGCCGGTGCCGTCTGCCTCCAACCGCGCGATGACGGCGGCTTTGGCCTCGTCCACCGGCATACCGTCGAGGAAGTCGGAGTTCACCAGGGCACCGTCGCCGACGTACGCGGCCTCGGTGACGTCTCCACCCGAAATGACCTCGCGCACAGGCAGATCGAATGCCGTGGCGAACTCCCAGTCTCGGGCATCGTGTCCGGGGACGGCCATGATCGCGCCGGTACCGTAGCCCGTCAGCACGTAGTCGGCGATGAACACCGGAACTTGCTCGCCGTTGACCGGGTTGCTCACGTAGGCACCGATGAAGACGCCGGTCTTCTCCTTGTTCTCCTGCCGCTCCAGATCGGACTTTGCGGCAATCGAAGCACGGTATGCCGCAACGGCTTCCGCGGGAGTTGCGGCTCCGCCGGTCCACTTGTCGGACACGTCGGAAGGCCACTCGGGAGCAACCAACCCGTCGACCAGTTCGTGTTCGGGGGCGAGCACCACGTAGGTGGCACCGAACAGCGTGTCCGGGCGAGTGGTGAACACCTCGATGTTCGAGAACGAGACCTGCGCACCGCGGGATCGCCCGATCCAGTTGCGCTGCATGGTCTTGACCTTCTCGGGCCAATCCAGGTACTCGAGGTCGTCGACAAGACGGTCGGAGTACGCGGTGATTCGCATCATCCACTGCCGCAGGTTCTTTCGGAACACCGGGAAGTTGCCGCGATCGCTGCGTCCGTCGGCGGTGACCTCTTCGTTGGCGAGCACCGTACCCAGACCGGGGCACCAGTTGACCATCGAGTTGGACTCGTACACCAGACGGAAGCCGTCGATCACCTCACGCCGCTCACCGACGGTCAGCGATTCCCAGGAGCGGCCGTCGTCCAACGTGCGCTCACCCGAGGCGAACGCCGCCTCCAGTTCCGAGATGGGCCTGGCTTTACCGAGGTCCGCGTCGAACCACGAGTTGAAGATCTGCAGGAAGATCCACTGCGTCCAGTGGTAGAAGTCGACGTCCGTCGTCGCCAGGGACCGTCGGCGATCGTGCCCGAGGCCCAGCCGACGCAACTGGCGGCGCATGTTGGTGATGTTGTTCTCGGTGGTGCTGCGCGGGTGCGTGCCCGTCTGCACGGCGTACTGCTCGGCCGGCAGACCGAACGCGTCGTAGCCCAGCGCATGCAGCACGTTACGACCCTGCATGCGGTGGTACCGCGCGAAGACGTCGGTGGCGATGTAGCCGAGGGGATGACCGACATGCAGGCCGCTGCCCGACGGATACGGGAACATGTCCTGGACGAACAGCTTGTCCTTCGGGACCTCTCCGGCGAGGGTTCCGACCGGGTTGGGAGCGTCGAAAGTGCCCTGTGTCTCCCACAGGTCCTGCCACTGCTCCTCGATGTGCCCGGCGAGTTCGGCCGTGTAGCGGTACTCGGGGGCGGACTCGGTGGGTGCTTCAACGGAATCGGTCACACCTACCAGCCTAAAGTGTGACGCGGCCCGCCTGGTACCAGGACCTCGCTGCGCCGTATCCTGGCCAGGTGGTCATCGTCTCGGTTGTGTTGTTCGTGCTCGCGCTCGTCGTCGGCGCTGTCGCTGCCCTGTCGCTGCTGGGTCGGCTCCCACGCAACCGCTTCGCCGGTGTCCGCACCGCCGAGGCCATGCGTGACGACGAGACGTTCACCCTCGCCAATCGCGTCGCCGGTCCCACCACAGCCGCATCGGCGCTGGTACTGGCCATCGGCGCAGTGGCCGCCCTCGCCCTGAGCGGTATCGCCGCCGTCGTCGGCGTCGTCGTTGCCCTCGTGGCCGCGCTGTTCATCGCCGCAGCCGGCGGATCCATCGGGGCCCGCGCAGCAGCGGCCGTTCCGCCACCCGCCGAGGCGGACGGATGCGGAAGCTCGTGCATCTCGTGCAGCCTCAAGGACGCCTGCCAGCCGAGCTGAGCAGATGAAGGCGAAGGCACTACGCACGTTCGACCCGGCCGGGGTCGTGTTCGGCGTTGCCGTCCCCCTTGTCGTCGCCGCACTCGGACTCGTCCTGGCGTACCTGTGGCAAGGCCGTCTGCCCGAACAGGTCGCCACTCACTTCAGCGGCACCGAACCGGACGACTTCTCCAATCCACTCTCCAACGCCTGGACCCTCGCGATCGTGATCGTGCTGGTCGGCGGCGGGTGCAGTGCCGTCGCGTCGTTGACTCGGGTGCTGCTGATCATGCGTCGAACCATGCTGATCATCGGGCTGACCGTCGTCGGAACGATCGGTGTTCTGCAGATCGCGACCCTCGTCCGAGAGCTGGACATGGCGTCCGAACAGAGCGTGACCATCCCCGGCTGGGCGATCGCGGTGGGGACCGTCGTCGGATTCGCGGCCGGGTTGTTCGGTGCGTCCAGGCTGCGTGACTACCGCGAACGCGTCGACGCCACATCACCGCCGCACGCAGATCTCCCGCGCTGCAGCCCGGAGTTGCCGCTGGTGGTCCGCGTCGGAGCCAGCCGGGTCGCCGGCATCACCGTCGTGGCAGTCTCTCTGGCCGGAGCCGCTCTGACGTGCTGGCTGTCCGGCTCACTGTGGCCGATCTTCCTGTTCGCCCCACTGACGATTCTGATTCTGTCCCTGCTGCGCTTCACGGTGCACATCGACAGCGACGGCCTCTTCGTCTCCAGCCTGGGCATGGCGGCATTCGACTACGACATCGACGAGATCACCGGTGCGTCGGTGCGGGCGGTCGATCCGTCGAAGGAGTTCGGGGGCTGGGGTCTTCGGGCCAAGGGCCGCGGGAACTACGCCGTCGCCACCGACGCCGGCCCCGCAGCCTTCGTCACGTTCGCCAACGGAGACCGGCTCACCATCGGATCCGTGCACGCCGAGAAGATCGCGGGCACGCTCAACACCCTGACCGCCCGCACTCGCAACGCCACGGTGGATTAAATTAGCCAAGTGAAGTTGTTGCGGGATACCGTGCTGGATCCCTTCCTGTTGGGCATCTTCGCGGTCGCAGCGCTGGCGAGCCTGTTCCCGGCCACTGGCACAGCGGAGGACGTCCTGGGCTGGGTGACGCGCATCGCCATTGCCCTGCTGTTCCTCATCTACGGCGCTCGACTCTCACCGCGCGACGCCTGGAACGGCGTCAAGCACTGGCGGCTGCACTCGGTGATCCTGGGGTGCACGTATCTGCTGTTCCCGGCACTCGGGCTGGCCCTGCGGATTCTCGTCCCCGGCGTGATCAGCGACGACCTCTACACCGGAATGCTGTTCCTCTGCCTGGTCCCGTCGACCGTGCAGTCCTCGATCGCCTTCACCTCCATCGCCCGCGGCAACGTCGCCGGTGCCGTGGTGAGCGCCTCGTTCTCCAACATCATCGGAGTGTTCGTCACCCCACTGCTCGTGATCGCCCTGATGACCACGACCGGTTCCGTGACCATCGACCCCAGCTCCGTACTCGATATCGCCCTGCAACTGCTGCTTCCGTTCGCCGTCGGACAGTTGATCCGGCCCTGGGTGACGGGCTGGCTCACCCGGCACAGCGCGCCGACGAAACTCGTCGACCGTGGTTCGATCCTGCTGGTCGTGTTCGCCGCGTTCAGCGAATCCATGAACCAGAACGTGTGGTCCTCGGTGCCGGTGTGGCGCATCGGCATCGTCGTCGCAGTGTGCGCTGCGCTGCTCGCGGTGGTGCTGGCGATCACCTGGTACGGAGGCAAGTGGCTGGGCTTCGCTTTCGAGGATCGGGTGGTGCTGCTGTACTGCGGATCCAAGAAAAGCCTGGCCAGCGGGCTGCCGATGGCCGCAGTGCTGTTCGTCGGCCAACCCGTCGGACTGATCGTGCTGCCGCTGTTGATCTTCCATCAGATTCAGCTGATGGTGTGCACCGTGATCGCCCAGCAGCTCGCGCGACGACCGCAATCGGAACAGAGCCCGGTGGGCAGCGTCGCGGACTAGATTGGGTGTCACTCGAACCGATCACGGGAGAAGACGATGACCAGGAAAATCCATGCCGACGGTATCGTCTCTGCGGCCTACACCGGCCGCCTCGCCACCAATCCCGTACCCGCACTGCGACTTCCCGAGGAACAGCTCGATCCGGACGCCGCCTACCGCTTCATCCACGACGAACTGATGCTCGACGGCAGCTCGCGCCTCAATCTGGCGACCTTCGTCACCACCTGGATGGATCCGCAGGCCGAGAAACTCATGGCCGAGACGTTCGACAAGAACATGATCGACAAGGACGAGTACCCGTCCACCGCCGCCATCGAGGAACGCTGCGTCAACATCGTCGCCGACCTGTTCCACGCCCCCGGACTCGACCGGGAGGACCCGTCGACGGCCACCGGGGTCTCGACCATCGGCTCCAGTGAGGCCGTCATGTTGGCCGGATTGGCACTCAAGTGGCGCTGGCGAGCGAGGGGAGCAGGTACCGGCACTCCGAACCTGGTGCTCGGCAGCAATGTTCAGGTGGTGTGGGAGAAGTTCTGCCGCTACTTCGACGTGGAGCCCAAGTACCTGCCCGTCGAGCGCGGACGCTACGTCATCACCCCGGAGCAGGTTCGAGATGCAGTGGACGAGAACACCATCGGCGTCGTCGCCATCCTCGGCACCACGTTCACCGGAGAACTCGAACCGGTACAGGAGATCTGCGCTGCACTGGACGAGATCGCGGGCGTTGGCGGGCCCGACGTACCGGTCCATGTCGACGCAGCCAGTGGCGGATTCGTCGTACCGTTCCTGTACCCGGAACTGGAATGGGATTTCCGGCTGCCTCGCGTCAAGTCCATCAACGCCAGCGGCCACAAGTACGGACTGACCTATCCGGGAATCGGATTCGCCGTCTGGCGAACCAAGGAAGACCTGCCCGAGGACCTCGTGTTCCGCGTCAACTACCTCGGCGGCGACATGCCCACCTTCACGCTGAACTTCTCCCGGCCGGGCAACCAGGTGATCGGGCAGTACTACAACTTCCTACGCCTCGGCAGATCCGGCTACACCGACATCATGAAAGCGCTGCGCGACACCGCAGTTCGCGTCAGCCGTCACCTCGCGAAACACCCCGACATCGAGGTCATCACCGACGGATCGGCCATCCCGGTCCTGTCGTTCATGCTGAAGGACCACTGCGAGTTCACCGTCTTCGACGTCTCCCACGAACTACGCGCCCGCGGCTGGCAGGTGCCGGCATACACGATGCCCGACAACGCAACCGACGTCGCCGTGCTCAGAGTCGTAGTGCGAGAGGGTTTCAGCGCGGACCTGGGCCGAATGCTGTGCATCGCCATCGACGAGGTGCTCGCCGGCCTGAAGTCAGGTGGACACTCGACGGCGCAGGCTTTCGCTCACTAGTGCCTGCGGCACTAGTTGCGGTCGACGTCGATCGGATGAGATGCCAGCAGCGCCAAGGGCATCGGCTGCCTACGCAGTACGTGCGCCCACAGGTCGATCCGCGGCGGACCGATCACGTCGGATGCCAAAGCCGATAACACGATCCAGTCGTCACGGTCGAGTTCACCTTCGAGTTGCCCGAACGTCCAGCCCGAGTATCCGGCGAAGATGCGCACGCCCTCGACGAGTGGGGCGATATCGGCAGGATCGGAATCGAGATCGACCATCACCACTCGGCCGTCGACGCGGCGCAGACCGGGTACTCCGTCGATCGACACACCGGTCCGCAGCGTCGCCAGGCACAGAGCCGAATCGCGCTTGACCGGGCCACCGACGTACAGCGCCTGCGGTTTGGCTGCCAGCTCGGACCAGTTGGGCAGCACGTTCTGCACCGCCGTCTCGCTGGGACGGTTGATCACGACACCGAGGCTGCCCGCATCGTTGTGTTCGATGATGTAGATGACGGTGCGCCGAAACGTGGGCTCGACCAGTTCGATGGACGACACCAACAGACTGCCGGGACGGACATCGCGCAAGGCCGATGCCGTCTGGTCCTCGGGTTCCTCCGCATGCGCTGCCACGCTAGTCATTGTGGCACCGCCCACCGCCGGATGTGGCGCAAGCGATGCGGCCAGTCCTGGCGACCTAATCGAGCCCGGCGATCTTCGTCAACAATCCCAACTGGTACTCGAACAACGCGTCCCTGCTGGAGAACGTCGTGGCCCCGTACTGATCGAACACATCGAAGCTGATGGCCCCGAACAGCGACGCCCACACCATGACGCCCAGTGCGATCAGCCCGTCGGGCAGATCCATCTCCATCTGCGCACGGATGTCCTCGAAGCTGCCGTGCAGTGACGCCAACTCGGGCGGGTCGGTCTCGACGTCCGGTCGACGTGTCTGCCACGCCGAGTGCAGGACGGCCACCAGGGTGGTGATCACCCTGGTGCCCGGCCCTGTGGTCTGCTCTGCAGGGGCGTGATATCCGGGCACCGGGCTGCCGAACAGCAACGCGTAGCGCGCCGGCTCCCGCAGTCCCCACTGCCGCACCGTCCGGCCGAGAGCCAGGAACTTCTCCTTGGGTCCGTCCGCTGCGTCCACCGCTGCGTCGACGGTGTCTCCGAGCTCGGTGTATCCGTCGACGACGAGCAGTGTCAGCAGCTCGTCGCGGCTGGCGACGTATCGGTAGACGGCCGAGGAGACGACACCGAGGTCCCGCGCGACAGCGCGCAACGACAGGGCCGCGGCGCCGTCGGCGGCCAGGTGTTCGCGGCCGATCCGCGTGATATCGGCCAAGGTCTGAACGCGGGCCCGGGTGCGGGGAGTGCTCGCCATGGCTGCCACTGTAACTGCTGCTCTTATCAGAGAGCAGTGCTCTTGCATTATCGCCGCCGCGGGTGCACACTCTTCATAACAGAGAGCACCGCTCTCGTTTTCCTCGAATGGAGCGATCATGACCGAACTTCACGTCGTCACCGGAGCCGGGCCCGTCGGCTGGACAGTTGCCGAACAGCTTGCTGCACAGGGTCATTCGGTGCGGGTCCTGACCCGATCCGGCAGCGGGCCCGAGCACCCGATAATCGAACGCCGCGCCGTCGACATCGAATCCGACGATCTTCGTCGACACCTCGACGGTGCCACCGCCGTCTACCACTGCACCCACGTCGCCTACGAGAACACGGTGTGGCGGAACAAGCTCGTCGCCATGGAGAACCGCGTGCTCGACGCGGCCGCGGGCACCGTCGTCGCGTTTCCCGAAAGTCTGTACGCCTACGGCCGAGTCGACGGACCGATCCGCGAGGACTCACCCCGCGAGGCGACGTTCCGCAAGCTGGGTGTGCGCACCCAGCTCCTCGCCGCGCGCGACGCTCACGCGACCCCCACCGTCAGCGTCGCCGCCTCGGATTTCTACGGACCTCGGGTGATCACTTCGCACATGGGTGAGCGGGTGATCGCGCCGATTCTCGCCGGAAATACTGTCCGCGTCCTCGCCTCCGCCGACCTTCCTCACTCGTTCACCTACGTCCCGGATCTGGCAACCGCCATGCTCACGGCCGCGGCATCCCCGTCGATGTGGAACACCGTCCTGCATGCACCCACCGCGCCCGCAGTCTCGCAGCGCACGATGATCGAGATGTTCTCGGCTGCTGCAGATCTGCCGACTCCGAAGGTCGGAGCCATTCCGGCCTGGGCACTGCGACTGCTGAGCGCGGTACCCGGTCCGATGAAGGAGCTCGGCGACACCCTCTACCAGTTCCGCTACCCCTACCTTCTCGACTCGAGTCGCAGCGAGGCGATCCTCGGGCAGCAGCCCACCCCACTCGCCGACGGCACAACCGCAACGATGGCGTGGTGGACAGCCTCGACGCCCGCCGTCTCCGCATGACGGGCGGGGGCTAAAGTCCCGTCGGTGAGCGACGCTTCCTTCCGTACCCGACTGCGTGAGTCTCCGGGGGTCGGCAAGCTGACGACCATTCGGTTCGCCGGTCAGTTCGGCGACGGGTTGTTTCAGGCCGCGCTCAGTGGTGCCATTCTCTTCAACCCCGAGCGCGCGACCAATCCGGCCGAGATCGCGGCCGGATTCGCGGTGCTGCTGGTCCCGTACTCCTTGGTGGGTCCGTTCGCCGGAGCGCTTCTCGACCGCTGGGATCGCCGGTCGGTCCTGCTGTGGGCCAACATCGTTCGTATGGTGCTGATCGTCGCCACCGCAATCCTGCTGTGCGCCGGGGTGGATGCCACACCGTTGTTGCTGTTGGCTCTGGCCACCGTAGGGCTCAGTCGGTTCGTGCTCGCGGGAGCGTCTGCGTCGCTGCCGCACGTGGTTCGGCAATCGTGGCTGGTACCGATGAACTCGGTGCTGGCCACCGTCGGATCCGGTTTCGCAGCGGCAGGTGCGGGTCTAGCCGTAGCGGTGATCGGAGTGATCGGTGCCGGGGATTTCGGCTCGGGTGTCGCCGTGGGTCTCTCGGCCACCGGGTCGGTCGTCGGGGCGGTTGCCGCCGCGCGGTTCCGACCACGATCCCTCGGACCGGGCATCGAGAACCGCACCGACAGTCCACTGAAAGACGTTGCTGCAGGACTGAAATCAGGTGCTCAGGCCGTCTGGCGCTCCGCCGGTGTCACGACCGCGATGCTCGGCATCGGCGCGCACCGCATCGTGTTCGGCATCAACACACTGATCATGGTGTTGGTTCTCCGCGAAACGACGAGCAGCACCCTGCCCGGCGGCCTTGCCGGCTTCGGCATCGCCGTCGGTGCCTCGGCGGTCGGCATGTTCCTCGCCGCCCTGATCACCCCCTTCGCCGTTCCCCGGTTCGGGCGCACCCGCACGATCGCTGCCGCTCTGGTGCTCGCCATCGTGGCGCAACTCGGTGCCGTCTCGGGCCTGACGCAGACCAGCCTGCTGCTCGGAGCCTTCCTCCTGGGTATCGCCGGGCAGACCGTCAAACTCAGTGGCGACGCTGCCATGCAGATCGAGATCGACGACGCCCATCGCGGACGCGTCTTCGCGTTGCAGGACACCGTGTTCAACGTCGCCTTCGTCGCCGCCCTCGCTGCTGCGGCCTTCGCCGTCGGCCCCGACACGACCGATCTGAGCCAGGACCCCACCGCGCACATCCTGGTGTTCGTCGGGGCAGGTATCTACGCCCTCGGCCTGGCCGCAGCGGTGGTGAACACCGGGCGCACACGCCGCTGACGTGGTGTATCTTTCCGTATCGGACCGATGGGTTTCGTCGGAGAACACGGGGGCACCGCATGCACGGCCGCTTGACGTCACTCGGCTGCATACTCGCGGTTGCCGCAGGTACGGCCGTTCTCGCTGCGCCACCGGCGTTCGCGGCGCCGCCTCCGCCGGTGAACTCCTGTGGCGAAACAGGATTCGACCCCAAGGACTACCCACCCGAGCCCATCGGACCGGGCAATCCACCACAGCTGCCGCCGTTGCCGGATCGTGTGGTGATCCCCGTGCCCTATCCGTCGATCGAACTCGTACCGGTTCCCGATCCGGCCCCGAACAACACCCGCGTACAGGCCGAACCGCTGACCGACCCGTGTGCGGACCCGTGCCCCGATCTCACCGACGACACCGATTCACCGACGCCGGCAACGGGCTCGGCAGACCATCTGCCGTTCCCGCGCATCGAGATCGACCCGCAACCCGAGACCATTCCGATCCCGATTCCCGGCCCCGCTGCCCCGGGAACGCCGCCGCCCGCGCCCGCCGTCAACCCAGCGGAGCCAGGACCCACGACGGTCCCGCCAGGAGCACCCGCCGTCGGAACCGTCGAGGTCGTCTCCCAGCTGACCGGACCGGGATCGGAGAACCGCACCGACAAGCGCTGGCAGGTGAACGGAACCGACCTCGGCATCATGTGGGAGAGCAAGCCCGGTGAGGTCGCCGTCGCCTTCGGCGATTCCTTCGGCAAGGGGTGGGAGTTCGGCGTCGTGGGCGGCGACGACTGGCGTTCCAACGCACTCGGCCACAGCACCGACACCGACCTGTCCGACGGCATGACCCTGGACTCCATGGTGCAGGATTCCCGTTGTCACGCAGCCGAACTGCTGCCGTCGCGCAAGATAAAGAACTGGGAGACGACGGTCATCCCCACGTCCGGTTTCGCCATCGACGACCGGCAGTACATGTCGTACATGTCCATCAGGCGCTGGAGCACGATTCCCGGCATGTGGTGGACCAACTACGGCGGCATCGCCTACTCGGACGACAACGGTTCCACCTGGGTCAAAGACGAGCATGCCAAGTGGGACAACCTCTTCGGCTTCTCCAAGTTCCAGGTGTCGACGATGGTTCCGGCGGGGGAGTACGTCTACATGTTCGGCACCGTCAACGGACGCGCCGGACAGGTCGGGCTCGCCCGCGTCCCGAAGGCCGAGGTGTTGAACAAGACCGCCTACCAGTACTGGGTGAACGGCACCTGGGCTCCCGTCGGATCGAACGAGGCCACCCCCATCGCCGACGGTACGGCCGGGGAACTGTCGGTCCATCACGACGAGGCCCGAGGCCTCTGGCGGATGACGTATCTCGATCCGCTGCGCGGCGATATCGTTCTGCGCGAATCGAATTCACCGCAAGGGCAGTGGACCGCGCCGACCACCTTGATCGACACCGCCGAGTACCCCAAGACCTACGGCGGCTTCGTTCACCCGTGGTCGACGGCGAACGAGCTGTACTTCACCGTCTCGGAATGGGACAGCTACAACGTCTATCTGGTCAAGGCCGAGCTTCGCTCGTCGTGAGCGGAAACTCGTAGCAGGCTACGAGGTTCTACTCACATGCGGCGCAGCCGCTCCTACTGCGTGGGCCACCACTCGAGCAGCGCGGCCTCGGCGTCCTCGCGGGAGAGCGGTCCCCGGTCGAGACGCAGTTCTTTCAGGAACTTCCACGCCTTGCCCACGTCGGGTCCGGCCGGGATGTTCAGCAACTCCATGATCGCGTTGCCGTCGAGATCGGGCCGCACCCGCGCCAGGTCCTCCTGCTCGGCGATACGGGCGATGCGTTCTTCGAGATCGTCGTAGGTGGCCTGCAGCGCGGCGGCTCGACGCTTGTTCCTGGTGGTCGAGTCGGCCCGAACCAGCTTGTGCAGCTTGGGCAGTAGCTCACCGGCATCGGTGGCGTAGCGCCGCACGGCGGAGTCGGTCCACTGGCCCTTGCCGTAGCCGTGGAAACGCAGATGCAGGAACACCAGATGCGAGACGTCCTCGATCATCTTCTTGGAATACTTCAAGGCGCGCATGCGCTTTCGCACCAACTTGGCACCGACGACCTCGTGGTGATGGAAGCTGACTCCGCCGCCCGGCTCGTTTCGCTTGGTATCGGGCTTGCCGATGTCGTGCAGCAATGCGGCCCAACGCAATACGAGGTCCGGATCGCCGTCCTCGAGATCGATGGCCTGCTTCAGCACAGTCAGCGAGTGGGTGTACACGTCCTTGTGCTGGTGATGCTCGTCGATCTCGAGCTTCATGTTGGGCACCTCGGGGATGATCCGCTGCGCCAGGCCCGTCTCGCACATCACGTCGATGCCGTCGATCGGGTGCTCGCCCAGGATCAGCTTGTCCAGCTCCACCTGGATTCGCTCGGCGGTGATGCGGTCGATCTGCTCCGCCATGTCCTCGATGGCCCGGTGCACCCGTGGCATCAGAGTGAACCCCAGCTGAGAGACGAACCGCGCGGCCCGCAGCATGCGCAGGGGATCGTCTCCGAACGAGACCTCCGGTGCCGAGGGAGTATCGAGAACGCCCTCGAGCAGCGCGTCCATGCCGCCGAGCGGATCGACGAATTCCTGGGCACCGTCCGCTCCGAGACGTACTGCCATGGCGTTGACGGTGAAATCGCGTCGAGCGAGATCTTCTTCGAGGCTGTTGCCGTACTGCACCTCGGGATTGCGGGAGACCTGATCGTAGGAGTCGGTGCGATAGGTGGTGATCTCGATCGTCTGGCCGTCCTTGGCCGCGCTGATGGTCCCGAACGCGATGCCGGTGTCCCACTGATGGTCCGCCCAGCCCGACAGCAACGCCTGAACGTCCTCGGGCCTGGCGTCGGTGGTGAAATCCAGATCGGTTCCGAGTCGACCGAGAACTGCATCGCGCACCGAGCCACCGACGAGGAAGAGCTGGTGCCCCGCCGCGGCGAACAGTGCGCCCAGCGGAGTCAACACCGGAGCGAGTTCGCGCAGCGTCACAGCAGCTCCCGCCAGCAACCTCTCCCGGCGGGCATCGGTCTGCTCGGCGGAAACGGAGGACAGGGACTGATCGGCCACGGTGGGAGAGCCTACTTGCGCCGAGCCGATCGATTGTTCCGGCCTTCACCCCCCGCGGTGCGGCACGGTAGAAGAGTGCGCACAGGCAACTAGTATGGATCGGGTGTCTGCTGCCGAACGTGCGAACAGGAGCCGCCGCAACCCGCGGCGGCGTCAGGCACGCGCCGACACCGAAGCACCCAAGCTGCGGACCGTCCGCGAGACCTCGGCAGGCGGCCTGGTGGTCGACGGCCTCGACGGGCCGCCGGCCAAGCGCTGCGCCGCCCTCATCGGCCGCACCGACCGCCGCGGACGCCTCCTCTGGTCCCTGCCCAAGGGTCACATCGAACAGGGCGAAACCGCCGAGCAGACGGCCATGCGCGAGGTCGCCGAAGAAACCGGCATCCGCGGTACCGTCCTGGCCTCGCTGGGCAGCATCGACTACTGGTTCGTCACCGAGGGCCGACGCGTCCACAAGACCGTCCACCACTACCTGCTCCGATTCCTGGGCGGCGAACTGTCGGACGAGGACCTCGAGGTGACCGAGGTCGCCTGGGTCCCGCTGACCGAACTGCCCTCTCGACTCGCCTACGCCGACGAACGCAAGCTCGCCGCCATCGCCACCCGTCTGATCGAGGACATGAGCAGCGGCAACTCGGGCGCACCCATCCCCGGCGGGAAGTGATCGTGCGGGCCCGGAAGGTCGCTGCCGCCGCATTGACCACGTTCGTTCTTGCGGTGGCTCCGTCGGTCGGCTCCGCAGCACTGGTCCCCGCGCAGCTTCCGAACGCCGCGGCCCAACCCGACTCCTCCGTCGGCGATGCGTCCGGCACCACCAGCGCCGTTCCGGACACTCCGATGACGCAGGACGGCAACCCCTTCCTGACGCTGAGCATCGAGACCGTCGCCCCCTCCACTGTCACCACCAGCAGCGACCCGTTCGTCACCGTTCGCGCCACGGTGACGAACACCGGGGACCGCCGCGTCGACGACGTCAGTGTCCGGATGCAGGCCGCTGCCGCCGTCGACACCACCGCGGGCCTGCGGACCTCCCTGACTCTCGACCAGGACCGATTCGAGCGGGTGGGCGATTTCGTCACGGTCGCCGACTCACTGGAGAAGGACGAGAGCCGCCAGTTCGACATGTCGATGCAGCTGCGCAGCACCACCGAACCTTCACTGGGAATCGAGGCGCCAGGCGTCTACCCGCTGCTGCTCAACGTCAACGGCACCCCCGAGTACGGCGGAACCGCACGACTCGACGACGCTCGCTTCCTGCTCCCGGTCGTCGGACTGCCCCGAAACCCGGGTGAGATGGACCCGACCGCACCGGGCGCGCTGCCGCTGCCCCCGAACACCCGCAACCCCGTCGCGATGACGGTCCTGTGGCCGCTCGCCGACATCCCTCGCCTCGCTGCCGGAATTCCCGGATCCGTCGACGAGCGTGTGCGACTGATCGACGACGAGCTCGCCGGCGAACTCGCCACCGGCGGGCGACTCGACACCCTCCTCAAGGCCGTCGAGTTCGCGACGCAACCCGGCCTCGATCCCGACGGCAGACTGGCGTCGAGCCTGTGTATCGGCCTGGACCCCGACCTGCTCGTCACCGTCTCGAACATGACCCGCGGCTACCTCGTCGTCGACAACCCGGCCGATCCCGCCAGCACGACGCGTGAGGGCACCGGAAGCGCAGCCGCAGGCCAGTGGCTGTCCCGACTCGAGACGGTCGCGTCGAGCACCTGCGTGACGGCGATGCCGTTCGCCCAGACGGATCTGGGGGCAGTGGCCGACATCGGCGATCCCACGTTGCTGAGCAGTGCGGTCAGCGCCCCGGCAGACATCGTCGACGGCATCCTCGGCATCACCTCGACGCGCGGTTTCACCTGGAGCACCACCGGTGGCGTGGACGCGGACACCGCCGATGCCCTGCGCACGGCAGGAACCGGCACCGTACTGGTCGCCGACAACAGCATCAGCCCGCCGACATCGGCCCCGACATCGCTGCTGGTCTCGTCCGAGACCCAACCGTCGGACACCCAGCAGACCGAGACGCTGGCCGCCACCCACTACGACGCCGCCACCGCAGCGGCGCTGGCCGGCGTCGGAGACACCCCGTCCACCCCCGCCCTGACCCCCACCGAGCAGCGCTTCGACCTCGCCACCGACTCTCGTACCGCACGCCTGCAGGACGCGCTCGGAGCCGTCAACTTCCATGCGCTCGTCGGCACCGATCGGCCCGGGCGCACCGTCACCGTCGCGCCCCCGCAGTACTGGACCGCGGGGGGCGACGAACCGTCGGCCATTCTGTCGACGGTGTCCTCGCTGCTGCGTTCGGGGTTGGCCACGCCGCGCCCACTGGCCGAGTTGCTCGCCGAGCCCACGTCCGGACCTCCGGTGACCGGCATCGATGCAGCCACCGAACTCGATACCGGCACCATCGGCCTGGTGCAATCGCAGAGCGCCCGGGTCGACACTCTGATGCAATCACTCGTCGAGGACCCGCAGTCGGCGCTGACCCCGCGCCTGTACACCGCCCCGCTGCGCGAGGACATGCTCCGAGCGCTGTCGACGGCCGGTCGTGCCAGTGCCGCCAGTGACGACACCGGCGTGATGGCGCGTGACCGACTCGCCGCCATCCGCATCGGATTGGACACCATCTACGGGTCGGTGACCGTGCTGGCCCCTGGCGGCGTCTACACCCTCGCCTCGGAACAGAGTCCGCTGCTTCTCGTCGCCCGCAACGACCTTCCGGTCCCGGTCAACGTGCTGCTCAGGGTCGATGCGCCGCCGGAGATGACGATCAGCGACGTCGGCGTCACCCAACTTCCGGCCCGTGGATCACGGACCATCACCGTGCCGGCCGAAGTGGACGACACGCGCAATCTGTCGGTCGACTTCTCCGTCACGACGCTCGACGGGTCCCGGCTCGGTGAGGTCTCGACGGTGTCCGTGCGATCGAACGCATACGGCCAGGCACTGGCGATAATTACCGCCTGCGCCGGTGCTCTCCTACTGTTACTTGCAGGTCGACGCCTCTGGCACCGATTCAGAGGTCAACCCGACCCGGCCGACGAAGGGTACGAGAGACCATGACAGGCAACGTCCCGTACGACGGCGACCTGCCGCGGTCACGCATGCCCGCATCGCAGGTGTTCCGACGCACGACGCCACCGCGGTCCGCCCCCTGGGAGCGGCAGTCGCGGCCGGAGCTGCGCTCCTACCCGGCACCGCCGTCGCTCGACGGTCAGCCGGCCGCCGACGACACCGTCACGCAGATGATCCCGCGATTCCGGGACGAGGACTACCCCTATCCTTCGTCGAGCACAGCACCGTCCGGAACGGTTCCGCCGACGAGAGTTCCGCCGGGCGGGTCCGACCCGGCACCGCAGCCCGAGCCGCGGCCGCAGAAGTCACTGCTGGCCGCGTCGGGTTCGATCGCGGTGGCGACCCTGGTCAGCCGCATCACCGGATTCGCCAAGCAGGTCGCCATGACGGCCACCCTCGGCGCGGCGCTGGCCAGTGCGTTCACCGTCTCGACGATCCTGCCGAACATGATCTCCGAGCTCGTCCTCGGCGCAGTGCTCGGAGCCATCGTCGTGCCGGTGTTGGTCCGAGCCGAGCAGGAGGACGCCGACGGCGGGCGGGCATTCGTGCGACGCCTCTTCACCATCGCAGTGGCGCTGCTCGGAACCGTGGCGCTCGCGGCGACGATCGCAGCCCCGCTGCTGGCGAGGCTGATGCTCGACGGCGATCCGAAGGTCAACGAGGACCTGACCATCGCGTTCACCTATCTGGTGCTGCCCGCGCTGATGTTCTACGGACTGTCCGGCCTGCTCACGGCCGTGCTCAACACCCGGCAGAACTTCAAGCCCGGCGCCTGGGCACCGGTGTTCAACAACCTGATCGTGCTCGCGGTGTTCGCCCTGTACCCCTTCGTCCCGGGCGAGATCACCGCGAACACCATCGAGATGAGCAACCCCAAAATCCTCGTTCTCGGCCTCGGTGTGACCGCGGGTGTCGTCACCCAGGTTCTCGCTCTGATCCCGGCTTTGCGCCGCGAACGCATCGACCTGCGCCCGCTCTGGGGATTCGACGAGCGACTCAAGAAGTTCGGCGCGATGGCCGCCGCGATCGTGCTCTACGTCGTCATCAGCCAGATCGGGCTGATCGTCGCCACCAGGATCGCGTCGGGCACCGACGATGCGAGCAACGTGATCTACTCGCAGGCCTGGATCGTGCTGCAGCTGCCCTACGGCATCCTCGGCGTGACGGTACTGACGGCCATCATGCCCAGACTCAGCCGCAACGCCGCCAACGGTGACACTCCGTCCGTCGTCGACGATCTGTCGGTCGCGACCCGCCTGACGATGGTCGCGCTGGTGCCGATCGTGGTGTTCCTGACCTTCGCGGGTCCGTCGGTGGGCGAGGCGCTGTACGGCTTCGGCCGGTTCGCCGAGGTCGCACCCAGACTCGGCGAGGCCGTCAGCTGGTCGGCGTTCTCCCTCATCCCGTACGCCCTTGTGCTGATCCACCTGCGTGTCTTCTACGCCCGTGAGAAGGCCTGGACGCCGACGTGGATCATCCTCGGTATCACTGCCGTCAAGATCGGCCTGTCGTTGCTCGCCCCGATCGTCGCGTCCTCGCCGGAGCAGGTGGTGCTGCTCCTCGGCGCAGCGACCGGTCTGGGCTACACCGTCGGCGCGATCATCGGCGGATACCTGCTGCACAAGAGCCTGGGCAGTCTGCGGATGGCCAACGTCGGCAAGACGGTCTGGCTGGTGCTCATCGCCTCACTGGCCGGCGGCGCGGCCATGCTCGCGATCGACCGGATCCTCGGGCTCGACGCCATGATGAACGGCTGGGTAGGCAACTTCGCCCGCGTGGCGATCGACGCCGTCATCATGCTCGGCATCACGTTCTCGATCCTCTGGTTCGGCAAGATTCCCGAAGTTCTGGCGGTCACCGTGGCCCTGAGCCGCCTCGTCCGCAGGTTCCGCGGCGGATCCGACACGCGGGACGCAGATCTGGCCGCTGCAGAAACCGGCGTTATTCCGGTTATTCGAAGCGAGCCCACATGGGACACTGCGCGGGATCGGCTCCCGTACCCTGGTCATCGGCACCCGGGGGCACAAGCTCATGAGGGTCGACCGTTCGCAGATCAACACGGGGCATATTCGCCTGAAGGAGTGACAGTGACCGACGACGAAGTTGCTGGGGGGCCGGCACAATCTCCAGCAAGCGAAGCCGACCGAACGAGCGGCGGCGTCGAGGTCGACACCCAGGACCGCACCGAGCCCGTGAAGGCCGAGGCTTCTTCCTCCAAGACTCCGAAGCCCGCCGAGACGCCGGCGAAGACCGCGTCCGAATCGAAGACTGCAGCCGAGTCGAAGGCACCTGCTCCCGAGCAGGACGTCGAGAAGTCCGCCGACGAGCCAACGGCCGTCGAGCCCGCTGTCGACAAGCCCGTTGCCGCCAAGTCTGCTCCGAAGCCGGCCGACAAGACCGTCTCCATCTCCAAGGCTGCTCTCGCGGCGCGTCCGACCGACAAGACCATCTCGATCTCCAAGGCCGATCTGCCGGTCGAGACCGACGACGAGAAGTCCACACAGGACTCGAAGCCCGCGGCGGATGCGGATTCCGAGAAGACCGCAGCAGTACCGGCCACACCCGGTAACGACGACTCGTCTTCCACGGACGACGTCGACACTGCAGCGGCTGCGGCGAGCGCTCCCGGGCGCACGCTCCGCGGCCCGACGCTCATTCCCGGTGCCTCCGTTGCCGGTGGACGGTACCGACTGCTGGCACCGCACGGCGGCGCGCGCGGCCTCAAGTTCTGGCAGGCCCACGACGTCAAGCTCGATCGCGAGGTCGCGCTGACGTTCGTCGACGCCGACCAGCAATCCACCGCCTCGACCGACGACCGCACTCAGGGACCGCAGGCGATCCTCTCGCGCACGCTGCGTCTGGGTCGGATCAATTCGCCCGGCCTCGCACGCGTGCTCGACGTGGTGCGTGGCAGCTCCGGCGGCATCGTCGTCGCGGAGTGGACGCCCGGCCGGTCACTGCGCGAGATGGCCGACACCGTGCCTGCACCCACCGGCGCGGCACGCGCGATCAAGGTCCTCGCCGCAGCGGCCGAGGCCGCGCACCGCAGCGGAGGTGCGCTGTCGATCGATCATCCCGATCGCGTGCGCATCAGCTCCAGCGGCAATGCCGTCCTCGCCTTCCCCGCAACACTGGCCGACGCCGACCCCAGTTCGGACGTCCGCGGACTCGGCGCGATGCTCTACGCCCTGATCACCGCAAAGTGGCCCCTGTCCGACACCACCGGCGGCGCCGTCGTACCCGGCGACGCAGCTCCAGCACGCAGCGTCGGCGGTATGCGTCCGGCCGACCGCGACGACAAGGGTGCCCCGCTCGAGCCGAGGCAGGTTCGTCCGGATGTTCCGTTCGAGATCTCCGCCGTCGCAGTGCGGGCGCTGGAACAGAACAGCGGAATCCGTACCGCTGCCACCGTGCAGCACGTCCTGGACCAAGCAGCTGTGGTCAACGACAAGACGGATCTGATGCCGGCTCTGCGACTGGGCCAACGCGCACCGGGCGCCAGTGGGCACTCGCTCGCCGACCCCGAGGAGATCGCCGCCGAGAAGGCGAAGTCGATGCGCACCAACATCGCCATCGCGGTACTCGGCGCCTTGACGGTCGTCGTGCTCGCGTTCGCGGGCTTCTGGCTGTTCACCTCGATCGCAGGCGACAACACCGAAACTCCGCTCGACACCCAGGACTTCGGACTCACGACTCCGGCCGAGGCACCGCCCGCAGCCGATTCCGCGGCCCCCCCGGCTCCAGCCGGTGGCCCGGTAGCGATGGACGACGTCAGCGTCTTCTCACCCCAGGGTTCCGCCGACAACCCGAGCACCGCGTCCAACGTGATCGACAACGACCCCAGCACCGCATGGACGACCGACTCGTACTTCCAGCAGTTCCCGGCTCTCAAGAACGGCGTCGGCCTGCTCGTGTCCATCCCGTCCTCGACGCTGCAGAACGCATGGATCGAATCGACGTCTCCGGGAACCGTCGTCGAGATCCGGTCGGCCCCGAACGACTCACCCAGCCTGAGCGACACCACGCTGCTCGGTGAGGCCACGTTGCAGAACGGCCGAACCGACATCGCCCTCGACGACGCGGAGCCGACCGGGAACGTCCTCGTCTGGATCACCAGTCTCGGCGAACAGGGTGGCCGCATCGCCACCTCGATCTCCGGGATCGGTTTCGACACCTAATTCGGGCATTCGGTAATCAATACCGGCTCGTTTCGTACTTCACGGTATTCATGGCCTAGGCTCCCCCCAATGCGTTAACACGGGGGGAGCCGTTTTCGTATGACCGAACGTTTCGATTCGGCGCCAGGGGAGCGCACGGATGCGGAGCTTCTGGCTGCTCATGCGGCCGGAGAGCCGAACGCCTTCGCCACGCTGATCTACCGACACCACGAACACCTGTGGCTGACGGCTCGGCGCACAAGCTACACGCCCGAGGACGCCTCCGATGCTCTGCAGGAGGCGTTGCTCTCCGCTCATCGCACGGCCGGGTCGTTCCGCGCCGACGCCGCGGTCCGAAGCTGGTTGCACAAGATAGTCGTCAATGCCTGCCTCGACCGCATCCGCAGGAACAAGGCACGCCCGTCGGTTCCGTTGAGCGAGAACGAAAGTCACGAGCCCGTATCTCCCAGAGATCGGATTTCCGAGACGGAGACGAGCATTCTCGTTCGACAGGCTCTGATGACGTTGCCACCCGACCAACGTGCAGCCGTCGTCATCGTGGACATGGAGGGGTATTCGGTGGCCGACGCTGCCGACCTGCTCGGCGTTCCCACCGGTACCGTGAAGAGTCGATGCGCCCGCGGTCGACTCAAGCTCTCGACGCAACTCGCGTACTTGAAAGATGCAGGGAACCGAATCTGACCCCCTCGCGTCTATACCGTGTGAGAGAGAAAGCAGACTCGGCGAAGGGAGGCAGGATCGTGCCGTCGAGCACCGACGCTCTACAAGCCCCGTTCTCGCCGGAGCTACTCGCCGATCTGCATGCCGATGCACTTCCCGAGGACGTCAGTCGGCGACTGTGGCCACTGGTTCGCCTCGACGAGGATTCGATGCGCATCCTCGCCGGTCTCGACGCCGTCTCGGCTCGACTGCACGAGTTGGGCGAGGACCCCACCGGGACGTTGTCGATTCCGCCCGACGTCGCCCAACAGATCGATCGCACCCTGCACACGGTCGAGCAATCGACGTCCCCGGTGGACGTCGTCGTTCCGCTCCGTCCGCGCAGACGTCGTATGGTTCTCGGAACCGCCGCTGCCGCAGCGCTTCTGACGGCCGGATCGGTTGCTGTCGCGGCGGCCGTGTTCACTCCGGACGAGCCCGAATCGATCGTTGCCGACCCCACGCAGGCTCCGGATTCGTCTCTGGTGCTCGATTCCGCCGACCTCGACTCCGGTTTCGCGTTCGGCATCATCGGCAAGCGGGATCCCGGAGCATTGGCCGATCCGGCCGACCTCGCTGCCTGTCTGCAGTCCAACGACGTGGATCCGGCCACCACCGTTCTCGGATCGAGTCGAGTGCGCGTCGACGGCCGAGACGGAACGCTGCTCGTCCTCGCCGGAGAACAGCCCTCACAGTTCATCGCCCTTGCGGTGGGCAACGACTGCAGCACTGCAAACCCGGACGTGCTGACGCGTCGCGATATCGGCTGACAGATCTCTCACCGGGGAACAACTGCCTCTAGGGTGGTGTTGACCAGATGTACGTCGACCGGCGTGTGCGCTGAACACTCGGTTGTCGACTGCACGTATACGCCGCACATGATCGGAAGGTCTGCATTGAGTACCCCCAAGGTTCACGATCTCATCATCGTCGGCTCGGGACCGGCCGGTTACACCGCCGGCGTCTACGCCGCACGGGCGGAGCTGGAGCCGATCCTGTTCGAGGGAACACAGTTCGGCGGTGCGCTGATGACCACCACCGAGGTCGAGAATTTTCCCGGGTTCCGCGAGGGCATCATGGGCCCCGATCTGATGGAACAGATGCGCGAGCAAGCGGCGCGATTCGGCGCCGACATCCGGACCGAGGACGTCGAGGAGCTCGATCTGACGGGCCCGATCAAGACGGTGTCCGCCGGCGGCGAGACCTACCGGGCTCGGGCGATCATCCTCGCCATGGGCGCAGCAGCTCGCTATCTGTCCATCCCGGGTGAGGAGAAGTTGCTCGGACGCGGCGTCAGCGCCTGCGCCACCTGTGACGGCTTCTTCTTCCGTGATCAGGACATCGCCGTCATCGGTGGTGGCGACTCGGCCATGGAGGAAGCAACCTTCCTCACTCGCTTCGCACGCAGCGTCACGATCGTGCACCGCCGCAGCGAGTTCCGCGCGTCGCGCATCATGCTCGAGCGCGCCAAGAACAACGACAAGATTCGTTTCCTCACCGACACCAAGGTGCTCGAGGTCCTCGGTGACACCAGCGTCACCGGGCTTTCGCTCGAGCACGCCGAAACCGGCGAGAAGACCACTCTGGACGTGACCGGAATGTTCGTCGCAATCGGCCACGATCCCCGCAACGAGCTGGTCAAGGGCCAGGTCGAGCTCGACGATGCCGGCTACGTCAAGGTCGCGTCGCCCACGTCGGCCACGTCCGTCGAGGGCGTCTTCGCTGCCGGAGACCTCGTCGACCACGTATACCAGCAGGCCATCACCGCTGCGGGTACGGGCTGCACCGCGTCGATCGACGCCGAGCGGTGGTTGGCCGAGCAGGGCGACATCACCAGCAACACGCTCGAACACGCCGACCAGCCGGTCGACGCCGTCAACGCCTGACAGGCACCGAACTTCCACATCGAGGAGATAGAAAATGTCCGACGACAAAAGCACTGTCACCATCACCGACGCGTCGTTCGCCGACGACGTCCTGACCAGTGAGAAGCCCGTCCTGGTCGACTTCTGGGCCACCTGGTGCGGCCCGTGCAAGATGGTCGCCCCGGTTCTCGAGGAGATCGCGGCCGAGCACAAGGACAAGCTCACCATCGCCAAGCTCGACATCGACGCCAACCCGCAGGCCGCTCGCGACTTCAAGGTCATGTCGATTCCGACGATGATCCTGTTCCAGGGTGGCAAGCCGGTCAAGCAAATTGTCGGCGCAAAGGGCAAGGCCGCGCTGCTCAAGGACCTCGAAGGCGTTATCTGACTCACCTGCACACAGTGTGGATTGCAGCGGAAGCCAGTCTTTCTGCGACAATCATCTGATGTGCCGATGCTTCGGCATCGGCACATCAGCCGCAAGGTGTGAGTGCCGTCGGAACGATCGAGAGGCTTTGTCGAGGATGCAGGAACTCAGTCACGGCGATTCCGGACCCGCCGTCGCCGAGGTCCGCGGCACTCTGTCGGCTCTCGGCTTTCTCCACGAAGCGGTGGTTCCCCCCGGTCCCATGGACGACGGCCACTGGACGGCTCCCGGCTCCGTCTTCGACGGTGCCCTCGGAGGTGCCGTCCGCGCATTCCAACAACACCGCGGTCTGTTGGTCGACGGCGTCGTAGGCCCGGCCACATATCGCGCACTCAAAGAAGCGTCGTACCGCCTCGGCGCTCGAACCCTCATCTACCAGCTGTCCGCTCCGCTGTACGGCGACGACGTCGCCTCGTTGCAGACGAGACTCCAGGACCTCGGTTTCTACAGCGAGCGCGTCGACGGCTTCTTCGGTCCCCGCACGCACGAGGGACTGTCCTCGTTCCAGCGCGAGATCGGCCTCTCCCCGGACGGCATCTGCGGACCGGCAACTCTGCGCTCTCTCGACCTTCTCGGCACGCGCGTCACCGGTGGATCCCCGCACGCCATGAGCGAGGAAGAACTCGTCCGTAAATCGGGACCGCAGTTGACCGGCAAGCGCATCGTCATCGATCCCGATCTCGGCGGAGCAGACACAGGTCGCATCGTCGAGGGAACGTTCGGCCGCGTCTCCGAGTCCGAGATCCTGTGGGATATGGCGAGCCGACTCGAGGGCCGCATGGCCGCGACCGGCATGGAGACCTTCCTGTCCCGTGCGCGCGGCACCAACCCCTCGGTCGCCGACCGCGCCGAGACCGCCAACGCCTGGGGTGCCGATCTGATGATCTCGCTGCGCTGCGCATCGAGCACCAGCCCTGTGGCCAACGGCGTCGCCAGCTTCCACTTCGGTAACTCGCACGGCTCCACCTCGATGATCGGTCAAGTACTGACCAGCTACGTACAGCGTGAAATCGTCGCTCGCACACCACTTCTCGACTGTCGCAGCCACGGCCGCACGTGGGATCTGTTGCGTCTGACCAACATGCCGACCATCCAGATCGATCTCGGCTACCTCACCAACGAGTCCGACGTCGAGGTGCTCAGCGATCCGCGCTTCCGCGACATCATCGCCGAAGCGATTCTGATCGCCGTCAAGCGTCTGTACCTACTCGGTCAGGACGATCAGCCGACCGGAACGTTCACCTTCGCCGAGTTGCTCGCCGAGGAACTTGCTGCTTCCGATCGCCCCTGAACCACCGCGCGCGAACGCGTCGGCGGGTGAGGTGTCACCGCGCCCCGACCGTCGACTTCTGCTCGATGTCGACGACGGAGATGCTGGCTGCGATCAGTAGCTGCTCGAGTGCCGATTCGACGTCCTGCTTCCAGCCGTGATCGCGATCGAGCTCGAGCCGCAGTCTCGGAAATCTGTGGTGGGGCGCAATCACTTCGAACCCGACCTTCTCGAGGAAGTCTGCTTCGATCATGCACGTCGACGCCGAACACATCAGCTGTGCCGTGGCGTTCGGAACCACCGGCGCAGCATCGTCGGCGTTGCGTCGAATGCCGAACGCTTCCAGAGCGCGGACTCCACGATTGACGAGATCGCCCACGACGGCCTGGATCAACGTGGCCGAATGCATGTCGGCGTCATCCGGCGAATCGATTCGCAGCTGAGTCAATAGAACTGCATCGTGGCTCACCGGCGACGTCGGGAACGTGCCGGCTCGTGGAACTGCTCGGGGTGGGCAGTAGAGCGCGCAGCCGATGGTCTTGCCGTCGACGGACAGCAACTGTCCGCAGGATCCCCATTCGAGCATGATCGTCGACAGCCATACTTCGTTCTCGAACTCGAGGTCGACCGAGGAACTCTCCGACGCGGGATCGAGTACCCAGAAGCTGCACCGACGCGAATGCGTCGGCAAGTGCTCGAACGAACCGAGCGTCACTCCGGTCACCATCGCCGACACCGCTTACCTCAGCCTTCGTGCACTCGTTCACCGCGAGAATTCTCGATCGGAGCCGATCTGCCCCTCGATCAGGATAGGCGATTGATTCGCTTGACCCGTCGGGTGGAGCCGATCATTCAAATGTGTTGTTTCACAGTACTTTTCGAGCAGATTTCGAGATTTCGGGACCACCTCCGACCGAGCTACGTCACAGTGACGTTTCGACCGCGTATGACTGGTCCTGAAAAATCGTGGCTACTTTTTCTTCTGTGCTTCCATCATCTCGACGATCCTCTGAAGGTCATCGACGGATCCGAATTCGACCACGATCTTGCCTTTTCGCTTGCCGAGGCTGACCGTGACCCGCGTATCGAACGAATCCGAGAGGCGATCGGCGACGTCTTGGAGGCCCGGCATCTGGATGGGCTTGCGCCGGGGCGCCGGTTCCGGGCTCTTCCCGTCCTCTCGGTTGGCGAGGGTGACGGCTTCTTCGGTCGCGCGGACGGAGAGACCTTCGGCGACGATTCGCGCCGCCAATGACTCCTGTGCATCCGACCCCGCGTCCAGAGACAACAGAGCGCGAGCGTGTCCGGCCGACAGAACCCCGGCCGCGACTCGTCGTTGCACGGGAATCGGCAGCTTCAACAGACGAATCATGTTGGTCACGACCGGACGCGACCGACCGATTTTCGCGGCCAGTTCCTCGTGCGTGACGTCGAATTCTTCGAGTAGCTGTTGGTACGCGGCTGCTTCTTCGAGCGGATTGAGCTGGACGCGGTGGATGTTCTCGAGCAAGGCGTCGCGCAACATCGCGTCGTCCGCGGTCTCCCGAACGATCGCCGGGATCGACTCGAGGCCGGCTTCCTGGCTTGCACGCCACCGACGCTCGCCCATGACGAGCTGATATTTTGCATCTCCGGCCCCAGCGGAACCCGACACGAGACGGACGACGATGGGCTGCATGAGCCCGAATTCACGGATCGAGTGGACCAGTTCGGCCAACGATTCGTCGTCGAAGACGTGCCTCGGCTGCTTGGGATTGGCTTCGATTCGATCGGGTGCGATCTCTCGGTAGACGGCACCGACGGGGGAGAGGTCGTCGCCGTTCAGCACCGGCGGGGTCGGTGTGGGTGCTGTCGCGGTCTCCGTGAGTTCATCCGCCGGTGCGGAGCGTTTCGGCTTGGTGGACGTATCCGGGCGGTCCTTGGCGTTGCGATCCGCGCCGATGATCACGTCTGCCGCCGCATTGCCGAGGCGTGGTCCGGCATCAGGTCCGGTGGGGATGAGTGAGGCCAGGCCGCGGCCCAGACCACCCTTACGTGTGGAACTCATCTGTTCACTTCTTCCGTGCTTCGTCGATGCCGGCCGATCGGGCAGCGAGCTCTCGTCCGGCGTCCAGGTAGCTCATCGCTCCTCGTGAACCGGGGTCGTAATCCAGCACCGTCATGCCGTATCCGGGGGCCTCGGATACCTTCACGCTGCGAGGGATCACGGCGCGTAGGACGGCGTCGCCGAAGTGCTTGCGTACTTCTTCCGCGACCTGGTCTGCCAACTTGGTGCGCCCGTCGTACATCGTCAGGATCACGGTGGAGACGTGCAGTTCGGGATTCAGGTGCGACTGCACCAGCTCGATATTGCGGAGGAGCTGACCCACACCTTCGAGCGCGTAGTACTCGCACTGAATGGGGATGAGGACCTCGGTCGCTGCGACGAGTGCATTGACCGTCAGCAGACCGAGCGACGGGGGGCAGTCGATGAGGATGAAGTCGGCGTCGATACCGGAGAGTTCCTCCACCGACAGGGCCGTCTTGAGGCGACCTTCGCGGGCCACCATCGACACCAACTCGATCTCGGCGCCGGCGAGGTCGATGGTCGCCGGGATGCAGAACAACCTGTCGCTGTGCGGACTCTTCTGCACTGCGTCCTTGGCGCTCACTTCACCGATGAGGACCTCGTAGCTCGACGGCACACCCGAGTGATGCTCGACGCCCAACGCCGTGCTGGCGTTGCCCTGAGGGTCCAGATCGACCACCAGAACGGTCAGTCCTTGGAGGGCTAGCGCGGCGGCCAGGTTCACGGCGGTCGTCGTCTTCCCGACGCCACCCTTCTGATTGGCGATCGTCAGCATGCGTCGCTTCGCCGGCTTCGGCAGCGACACCGATCCGGGATGCAGAACCTGGCTGGCTCGATGTGCCGCGGCGCCGATCGGGGTGTCGTTCGGTGAGATCGCGTTGGTGTACTCGAACCCGGAGCTGGCCGCCACCCCCGACTGTTTCCCCGAGTTGCTCGACGCGTTCTTCTTGGACGCTGTTTCACGTGAAACAGCGGGATCGGACCCACCCGACATATGTGCTCCTTAGTGCGGAACTGACTGTGTTCAATACGATCGATCGGATCGAGCGCGGGACGTGTGAGCCCACGATCGAAATCAGTGACGACTCAGTCTCCGCGGCTCACGCACCGCTCTGACGACGATGGTGGGAGTAGGCAACAGACCCACTCCGCACTCCACTACCTCCAGCTTGCCAGCACCCATCCGGGCGAGGGAAGTCCGGTCGCGTTCGATCTCTTCGCCGGCGCTCGACCCCTTCAGAGCCAGCATCCGACCGTGCTCGTGCACCAGAGGGAGCGACCATTTGGCGAGCTTCTCCAATGGCGCGACGGCCCTCGACGTGACCACATCGGCACCGCCGGCTTCCTTCTTGACGCCGGGCTGTTCCGCGCGACCGCGCACGACCAAGATGTTCAAATCGTGTTCCTCGATGAACTCTGCGAGATAGACGGTTCGGCGGAGGAGGGGCTCGACGAGGGTCACCCGCAAGTCAGGCCGCGCGATCGCCAACGGGATACCGGGCAAGCCAGCACCGCTGCCGATATCGACGACGGTCTCGCCCTCGTCGATGAGCTCACCGATCGCCGCGCAGTTGAGGATGTGTCGCTCCCAGAGGCGTGGAACTTCACGCGGTCCGATGAGTCCTCGTTCGACGCCGGCCGTGGCCAACGAGTCGTGGTACCTCCGTGCCAACTCGAGCCGATCACCGAAGATCTGCTCCGCCACGGCCGTCAACTGATTGCTATCCGAGCCTTCTTGTTCCACGTGAAACATCTTCCCGTGCCCAGGCACCGAACGCCAAACGACATCGCTGTAACTCGATCGAATCGACGTCGAACCGCCGAGATCCGGTACCAACGCGACCGAAAGGTGGCCGGCGGCGCAGCGATCCACGACGAGTGGACCCGTCCCGATTCTCGGCGCGGTCAGACCATCCGGATCGACTTCCCGTCTGTTTCGGTCCGAAGATCTGCCGACCCCGCACGGTTCGTCAGACCGCCCGTCCCGCGGCCCCGCCAGTTGGTCCGGCCGCGACTGGGGGGTGTCTCATGCCCCGCGCTGTTTCACGTGAAACTGCTTTGCCATTGCCTCACTATCGTCAGTGCCGCGTGACGACTCGGTGACGTATTCAGCGTCGACGTTCCGGGTTCTCGACAGCAGGCACCGGTCTGAGTGCAGCGACCACACAAGTCAGGGACTTGGTCCAACGTGCGTAGTACCGACCGAACCTGTACCGCGAGCGGCTGACGCCATTCGCAATCGAACACATTCATGCCCCGTCCGGCTGGCGAAGTACGACTGATCGGCTCGTGGATGTTTCACGTGAAACTACGTGCCTGTACCAGTCCACGTTTCTGGAAGGAGTTGATCGACAACCGTCAGCCGGTGGAGATCTGGACGAATACTTGTCGACCACGTATGCCGCTCCGGGCACCTGCGTGCCATGACACACCTAGTCAGGGGAGAGCCGCAGACTCGCCTCCATTCTCGATCGCGTCTCGATCGGCCGGAGCCTCTTTTTGCCGCATCCGAACTTCGCACGTCTTCCGGGTCCGCGGTCGCCTCGATTCTCGACGGGGCTCGACGGTCCCACACATGCGGGCACTGGAAGTGTCGTCGTCCGGACATACGTCGTCATGCCGTCTCGTGTCTTCGAGTCGGCACGAACGAGATTCTCGATCGGCGACCGTCGTAGTGACGTCAGGTCGACCGCCGCGTTGCCCGGATGAAGACAAACACGTCCGGACTTTCGATAGCGCGGTCCCTGAAGCTCGACCCTCGCGGATACATCCACCATCGAGATGACCCCGATCGGGCGTCGTCGATTTTTCGTTCACCGCTACTACCGACCGACGCAAGTTCCATCGGTCGTCCGTCGGATGAAGAGTCACGGACTGCTCGATTGCGTGAACCGTCGAGCGCCGCTCGGTAGCGGCGCCGAATCCGACAAGACCCACTGGAGTCAGATTCGATCCTTCCCTGAGTCGGACCACGTTCGACTCGATCGCACGTGCTCGTCGATAGTTCGAGGCATCCATGATCGCCTGCAATGTTTCACGTGAAACTGCACCGACTCCAGACCGTGTCGATCCGGCACTCAGATCTCGGAACCTAGGGGGTCTCTGGAGATCGTTCTACCCCGACCCTATGGATAGAACGACAGTCCTCGAATCCAGAACTCACACTGGCGTATCGGCAACAAATTCACCCACTTCGGATGCCGCCTGTTTCACGTGAAACAAACGCGACCGACGCGAGCAACAGGCAAGAAAGACACCATCGACTTTGCCGTCACAGTGACGAAAGCGCAGTGCATGACTGATCTCGAGAATCCGGCGAGAAAATCGATCGCACCCGCGCCGACGTCCGCCGTCGTTGAGCAAATTACATCGATGACATTCGACCGAAGGATCTACTACATCCGGATACGACGATGGCCCCCACGGAAGTGGGGGCCATCGACTGGGGACGCTCTGTTACGCCTTGACGACGACTACTCGTCGAGCCGGCTCGACGCCGGTGCTTTCGCTCGCGACGCCGTCGATCTTGGCGACCGCGTCGTGCACGATCTTTCGCTCGAACGGAGTCATCGGGGTCAGCTCCTCGCGCTCACCGGATTCGAGGACACGACGCGCAGCTTCGGCACCGAGGTTGCCGAGTTCGGTCCGCCGATTCGCACGCCAGCCCGCGACGTCGAGCATCAGCTTGCTGCGCTCACCCGTCGACTGCTGGACCGCGAGGCGAGTCAGCTCCTGCAGTGCATCGAGAACCTCACCCTTGCGGCCCACGAGCTTGGCGAGATCGTCGCCACCGTCGATGCTGACGATGGCGCGGTCACCTTCCACATCCAGATCGATGTCGCCGTCGAAGTCCAGGACGTCGAGGAGTTGCTCGAGGTAATCGCCGGCGATCTCGCCTTCCTCGACAAGGTAGTCCTCGTCGTCCTCGTCGTCGTCATCCGAGTCGTCGTCGGTCTTGTTCTCGACGACGCCCGAGTCCTCGGACTTCTCCACCACGGGAGTCTCGTCTGCCTCCACGTCGACTGCACTCACCTGATCGGCCTCGACCACCACGTCACTTGCTCCATCCCCGGATACCGCCCCGGCTGTCTGCACTTCGTCGTTCTGAGCTTCTTCTACGTCCGCTGTCATGTTCGTCCTTCTCTCGACGCGTCGGTCAGCGCCGCTTGCGCTTGGTCGACTTGTTCCGGTTCGCCTGCGGTCTCGGTTTGGCCGGCGATGCGGCACCGGTCGTCGAACCAGCGATACCCTCACCGGTCTCGGCCGTCGCCGAATCACTCGTCGGCGTCATCTTCGAGAGCTTCGGGCGAGCGCCGGGCTTCGGCTTGGTGGTCGACACAGGCTTCACGCCGGGCTTCGGCGCATTCTCGGAACGCTTCTCCACTGCAGCAGCGGCCTTGGCAGCTTCTTCCTTGTCGATCTTGCCGAACACCAGGTGCTGCTGCGCGTAGGTCCAGGTGTTGTTGCTGACCCAGTACAGCAGGATGGCGATGGGAAGCAGGGCACCGAACACCAGCACACCGAGCGGGAACACGTACAGGGCGAGCTTGTTCATGATGGCGGACTGCGGGTTCGCTGCCGCAGCGGCGCTCTGACGGGCCACGGACGCGCGCGAGTTCATGTGCGTCATGATCGCCGCGATAATCATCAGAGGAACGGACACCGCGACAATGACCCAGGTGGACGGAATGGTTGCGCCCGGTCCCACGGCGAATGCGTTGAGCTGGTCCTGCGGCATCGTGATCCACGCCGAGATCGGAGCACCGAACAGACGAGCGTCCAAGAAGGACTGCACGTCCGACACGTTGAACGCGTAGTTGGACAGCTCGCGGTTCTCCTCGGGAGTCAATCCGAGCTGGCCGAAGCCGGTACCGGTGCGGTTGAACGAGCGCAGCACGTGGAACAGGCCGATGAACACCGGCGCCTGCGCCAGCACCGGCAGGCAGCCCATCAGCGGATTGAAGCCGTGCTCCTTCTGGAGCTTCTGCATCTCGACGGCCATCTTCTGCTTGTCTTTGCCGTACTTCTTCTGCAGAGCCTTGATCTGCGGCTGTAGCTCCTGCATCTGCCGAGTGGTGCGGACCTGCTTGACGAAGGGCTTGTACAGAATCAGGCGGAGGGTGAAGACCAGGAAGACGACGGACAGTGCCCAGGCGAACCCATTGCTGGGATCCTGGAACACAAAGCCGAACACCTTGTGCCACACCCAGAGAATCCAGGCAACCGGGTAGTAAATGAAGTCGAGCACGGCTCTATGTACTCCTCTGTTCTTCCACTCGCGCGAGATCGTGGTGTTCTTCGGTTTCGGTCAGCTCGGTGACGGTCGCGCGCCACCTACCGGGTTCGGGCACCGGGTCCCACCCTCCAGAGTGCCAGGGAGCACATTTGAGGAGGCGGACGACTGCCAGCAACGAGCCCTTCGTCATTCCGTGCACCTGGAGCGCCTCGATGGCGTACTCACTACAGGTGGGGGAGAAGCGACAGGTGGGAGGCCTCATCGGGGACACGTACGTCCGGTACAACCCGATGAAGTAGACGAGTGTTCGAGCAGGAATGGAACGAAGGTTGCCCATGAATGTCATGACGGCGGACCCTTCGGAGCTTCGAGAAGACCGAGCTTCTTCAATCCTGAACGCAGTTGAATCAGTAGATCTGTCGAGGACGCGCTCGCGGCTCCGGGCAGTGCGCGGATCACCACGTCGGTGGTCTCGGGGAGTTCACCGATGACGTCGGTACAGATATGCCGAAGCCGGCGCGCAACTCGATGACGAGTTACGGCCGGCCCGACTGCCTTGCTGACGATCAATCCGAATCGTGGACCACGAACAGTCGATGCGATGTCCTGTTCGTCACGCACGACGGCGTGAACCACAAGATCCGATCTACCCATTCGGCGTCCTCGACGCACCGCTACGGAGAAATCACGTGCTCGGTGTAGTCGATTCGGCTCAGGAAGCATCCCGAGCTCCAAGCTTCGGACGAACAGATATCAGGCTGTGAGTTCTTTACGGCCCTTGCCGCGACGTGCGGAAACGATTGCACGACCCGCACGGGTACGCATACGAAGACGGAAGCCATGAACGCGCGCGCGGCGGCGATTGTTCGGCTGGAACGTCCGCTTGCCCTTGGCCACGGTCAACACTCCTCGAGATTGAAAAGACGCCGTTCGTCGGCGCCTGCTGGAAAGGTACTCAGCGAGTCCGGATGGACTTGCTTGCCTCCCGAGCGAGAAATCCGAGTGAAGACAGACTGTAAGCAGCCAGCAAGCATCGGCCACCTCGCTATTGGGTGACTGTTCGAGAGTACTGATCGAGTCACCGCCGGTCAAACTCGCTCTCGAGCGGACAGTGTCGTCGTTCATGCACAGGCAGCGTCGGTTTCCGGCCGCAGACGGTGTGATGTACGTCGAAATCGCCACCGGACGGCCGCTCGCTCCGACGCACGTCGTCCGATCGCACTACAGACAGTCGGCATCGGTGCAGGTCAGACTGGCGTAATTGCCATAGCACGAGCCGGAACGCGTTCTGGGGTCACATCGGTGTCGTTTATCCACACCTGTGGATAATTGTGTGGAAACACAGTTCAGGTGGCATATTCGTACCTTGCGGGGTCCATCCACGGACCCTGGTCTCGGCCGCAGCGACGCACGAACGACGACGCTATCCGACGACGTTGCCGCGCGGGTACGAAACGGCGCGCGGATTCCTGCGTCGAACACCGCCCGAGACCAATGCTCGACGACGGAGGGCCCAACGTGAACGACGATCCGGATGCGCTCGCGCGCATCTGGCCCGAGGTGGTCGCGGAGCTCACATCCGACCGACACAGTGGGTCTCCGCTGACCAAAGGCCAGAAGGCCTGGCTCGCTCTGGTCAAACCGCTGACCTTGACGCAGGGGTTCGCGCTGCTCGCAGTGCCGTCGACTTTCGCGCAGGAAGCGATCGAACGAGATCTTCGCGAACCCATCCTCGGCGCCCTCGGCCGTCATCTGGGACAGGGTGTCGAGGGACTCGGCGTGCGTATCTCCGCTCCCGAGGACGAGAAGATCGACTCCGAGCGATCGACGTATCCCGATGCCGCCAGCTCTCCGACGTACCGGCGCCGCGTCCTGACCAGCAGAGACGACGAGCCGTCGGACTCCGAGACGGCCGACTACGAAGAGGTCGACGACGAACGCGAGGCTCTCGCCAGCGTCCAGAACTCGTGGCCGACGTACTTCACGAAGCCTCCCGACTCGACGCCTCCGTCCTCGGGTGCCAACAGCCTCAACTCGAAGTACACCTTCGACACCTTCGTCATCGGCGCCTCCAATCGGTTCGCCCACGCAGCTGCGGTGGCGATCGCCGAAGCACCTGCTCGCGCGTACAACCCGCTGTTCGTGTGGGGGGCGTCGGGTCTGGGCAAGACTCACCTCCTGCACGCGGCCGGGCACTACGCGCAGCGCCTGTTCCCAGGCATGCGCGTCAAGTACGTCTCCACCGAGGAATTCACCAACGACTTCATCAACAGTCTTCGTGACGACCGCAAAGTGGCGTTCAAGCGTCGCTACCGGGAGACCGACGTGCTGCTGGTCGACGACATCCAGTTCATCGAGGGCAAGGAAGGCATCCAGGAGGAGTTCTTCCACACCTTCAACACCCTGCACAACGCGAACAAACAGATCGTTGTGTCCTCCGACCGCCCACCCAAGCAGTTGGCCACCCTCGAGGAGCGGCTTCGTACCCGCTTCGAGTGGGGCCTGATCACCGATGTGCAGCCACCCGAGCTCGAGACGCGGATCGCCATTCTGAGCAAGAAGGCTCGGATGGACCGGCTCGATGTGCCACACGACGTGCTCGAGCTCATCGCCAGCCGAATCGAACGCAACATTCGTGAGCTCGAAGGCGCACTCATTCGAGTGACGGCGTTCGCATCGCTGAACGGACAAGCACTCGACCTCACTCTCGCCGAGGTGGTTCTCCGCGATCTCATCCCCGACTCGTCGAGTCTCGAGATCAATGCGGCGACGATCATGGCTGTGACAGCCGAGTACTTCAACACCTCCATCGAGGACCTGTGCGGGCCGGGCAAGGCCCGAGCACTGGCCATGGCCAGGCAGATCGCGATGTATCTCTGCCGCGAGCTCACCGATCTGTCGTTGCCCAAGATCGGGCAGACGTTCGGTCGGGATCACACGACGGTGATGTACGCGGACAAGAAGATTCGCAAAGAGATGACCGAGCGTCGCAAGGTGTACGACCAGGTGCAGGAGCTCACTGCGCGGATCAAGCAGCGCTCCAAGCGGTAGCCACCGAAGACGGACGGACTCCGAGAAGACGGCACCGAATCCCATCGAGGGTTCGGTGCCGTTGCTGTTTCCGGTCGTTCGTCGGACCGATTCTCGACGCGGATTCGGCGAGTTTTCGAGCCGTCGACCATTGATTCACACCTGTGGATAACCATGTGGACAACATCGAAGTTCTGGGGATGGAATGTGGGCGCCTGTGCACCGATGTGATTCGTCCACAGGCAGCCACGCGTCAACCGCGTATTGGTCCCGAGTTCATCCCCACGACACCACGCTCGGCCACCAGCGGATCGAACGGTCCGTGCACAGATTCCACAGGACCTATTAATACTTCTGTTTTCTCCTTGAAAGAACTTCTTTGAAAACAGGTGTTGGGGAACGATCCGTTCACAGGCCCTCCGAGAACCCCCGAATCCCACGTTCGACGCGAACCTCGCGCTTTCGTCTTCGCTCCGGAGGGCATACGGTGTGCTTGCGCTGGATGTGCCACACTCGTCGTTGCAGCGGTTCGAGCCGCAACCATCGTGGTTGCACCGCTCCGGCCGTAACGCCGAACACCACCGAACGAGAGGAAATGCCGAGCGATGGAGCTTGGAAGTTTGAAGTTTCGCGTTGCTCGTGAAGATTTTTCCGATTCCGTCGCGTGGGTAGCCCGTAGCCTGCCGTCTCGGCCGCCCGTTCCCGTTCTCGGTGGAGTTCTTCTCGCTGCCGACGAGCAGGGTCTGACGGTTTCCGGATTCGACTACGAGGTCTCCGCTCAGGTCAAGGTGTCGGCCGAGGTTGCCACTGCAGGTCGAGTTCTGGTGTCGGGCAAGCTACTTGCCGATATCACGAAGTCGTTGCCGAACAAGCCGGTCGACGTCACGGTCGACGGAACCCGCGTTCTGGTCAACTGCGGAAGCGCCAAGTTCTCACTGCCCACGATGCCGGTGGAGGACTACCCACAGCTCCCCGAGTTGCCCGGCAACACCGGCTCGCTGGCCGGTGATGTCTTCTCCGAGGCAATCGCCCAGGTCGCCATCGCTGCGGGCAAGGACGACACGCTTCCGATGCTCACCGGTATCCGCGTGGAGATCGACGGCACCAACGTCGTTCTCGCGGCCACCGACCGTTTCCGGTTGGCGGTTCGTGAGGTGGAGTGGGCTCCCGCCGGTGCCGACACCACCACCGCGGTGCTCATCCCTGCCAAGACTTTGTCCGAGTCGGCGAAGACTCTGGGCGGCAACTCCGGCTCACCGGTGGAACTGGCCCTCGGTTCCGGCTCGTCCATCGGTAGCGACGGTTTGCTGGGCATCGTCAGCGACGGGCGCCGCACCACGACCAGGTTGCTCGACGCAGAGTTCCCGAAGTTCCGTCAGTTGCTGCCCGCCGAACACACTGCGGTGGCGACCCTCGACATCGCCTCGCTGGTCGAGGCCATCAAGCGTGTCGCTCTCGTTGCCGAGCGCGGCGCGCAGGTACGCCTGGAATTCAACTCAGACGGCGTGCTGCTGTCCGCAGGTGGCGACGACGCCGGCCGCGCCGAGGAAGCTTTGCCTGCCGACTTCCAGGGCGAGGCACTCACCATCGCCTTCAACCCGGGATACCTCATCGACGGGTTGTCCTCGCTGCACAGCGAGAAGGTCACCTTCGGATTCACTACGCCGAGCCGGCCCGCAGTGCTGCGGCCGACCTCCGACGAGGAACTCGTGCCCGACGACGCAGGCAAGTTCGCGGCGCCGAAGTCCGAATACACGTATCTGCTGATGCCCGTCAGGCTGCCGGGCTGATCCTGCCTCGTTACTGTTGAATCCGCGGGAATTTTCGCACCTGACACAGACAAGGACGCGTCATCATGCAGCTCGGCTTGGTCGGTCTCGGAAAAATGGGTTTCAACATGCGCGAGAGATTGCGCGAGCACGGTCACGAGGTGATCGGCTACGACCCCCGACCCGAGGTGACCGATACCCCGTCACTGGCCGGGCTGGCGCAATCGTTGACGGCGCCCCGGGTGGTGTGGGTGATGGTCCCGTCCGGTCAGATCACCCGAGACACCGTCAACGGCCTTGCGGATGTGCTCGAACCAGGCGATCTGGTGATCGACGGCGGCAATTCACGCTTCACCGATGACAAGCCCAACGCAGAATTGTTGGACGCCAAGGGAATCGGTTACATCGACGCCGGAGTATCCGGCGGCGTCTGGGGTCTGAAGAACGGCTACGGCCTGATGGTCGGCGGCCAGGACGAGCATGTCGCCAGAGCGATGCCGATCTTCGACGCGTTGCGTCCCGAGGGCGAGCGCGCGGACGGTTTCGTGCATGCCGGCCCGGTCGGTGCCGGTCACTACTCGAAAATGGTGCACAACGGTATCGAATACGGGTTGATGCAGGCCTATGCCGAGGGGTACGAGATCCTCGAAGCCGAAGAGCTCGTGCAGGATGTGCAGGGCGTGCTGCGGGCTTGGAGCAAGGGCACGGTCGTGCGGTCGTGGCTGCTCGATCTGCTGGTCGAAGCTCTCGGTCAGGATCCGGAGTTCAGTGAGATCTCCGGGTACACGGAGGACTCCGGTGAGGGTCGCTGGACCGTCGAGGAAGCCATCCGTCATGCCGTCCCTGCGCCGGTGATCTCCGCGGCACTGTTCGCCAGATTTGCTTCGCGGCAAGAGGATTCGCCTGCCATGAAGGCTGTCTCTGCCCTGCGGAACCAGTTCGGCGGGCATGCGGTCAAGAAGGCCGACGCCGACGAGACCCTGCGCGCCCCGGCGCCGAAGAACACCGAGTAAGTGTTCGTCCGGTCTCTGCAGCTACACGACTTCCGATCCTGGGACGACCTGACGGTCGACCTCGGACCGGGCTCGACCGTGTTCGTAGGGCCCAATGGACACGGCAAGACCAATCTGCTCGAGTCGCTCAACTATCTGTCGACGTTGTCCTCCCATCGTGTGTCCTCGGACGGTCCCATGATCCGGGCAGGTGCAGCCAAAGCATTCGTGGGTAGTGCTGTGGTCAATCACGGTCGCGAATTGATCATCGACGTCGAACTGCTCGAAGGCCGGGCCAACAAGGCTCGGATGAACAGGTCGCCGCTGCGTCGCCCACGCGAGATCCTGGGCGTGTTGCAGAGTGTGTTGTTCGCTCCCGAGGATCTGTCGCTCGTCCGCGGTGACCCCGGTGAGCGCCGACGCTATCTCGACGAGCTGCTCACCAGTCGTATTCCTCGAATGGCCACTGTCCGTGCCGATTACGACAAAGTACTGCGGCAGCGATCGGCTCTGCTCAAGACCGCGAGTGGATCGTTGCGCCGCGGTTCGTCGTCGGGTGACGGCGCCAGCGCTCTTGCCACCCTCGACGTCTGGGACGGGCATCTCGCGGCGCACGGTGCTCGATTGCTCGCTGCCAGAATATCTTTGGTGCACGAGCTGATGCCTTTCGTACAGCAGGCCTACAGTTCGATCGCGCCGGAATCGCGGTTGGCCGCAGTCGCCTATCGCTGCAGTCTGGCCGATGCGCTCCCACCGGAATTCTCCGATGCCGATCGCGCACCCGAACCCGATGACACCGAGGTGCTGGAAGCTGCGTTCCTGCATCAACTTTCGGTGATGAGACAGCGCGAGATCGAACGCGGGGTGTGTCTGGTGGGACCGCACCGCGACGACTTGGAATTGATGCTCGGTGATCAACCGACGAAAGGCTTTGCCAGCCATGGTGAGTCGTGGTCGTACGCACTGTCGTTGCGGCTCGGGTCGTTCGCGTTGCTGCGGGAAGACGGTACCGACCCGGTTCTGATGCTCGACGACGTGTTCGCCGAGCTCGACCGCAAGAGGCGCGCGGCGTTGGCGACGGTGGCCGCCGGTGCAGAGCAGGTGCTCATCACCGCGGCGGTACCGGAGGACGTACCTCCCGAACTCGATGCTCGGCGGTACGGGGTCGAAGCGACGCAGAATTCGGATTCCGGTGCAGCAGGGCGTATCTCGCGTATCTCGGACCTGTCGGCCGATACCGGCACCGCAGCTTCGGAAGGTGAGGTTCGATGACCGACGACGATGCAGCGCCCACGGGCAACGGTGAGGTACCGGAACTGAAAGGTGTCGATCTGGCGCGTCGAGCACTCGAGGACGCCCGAGCCGCAGCCAAGGCCAGTGGCAAATCGGTGGGGCAGGGACGGTCGTCTCCCACCGGCGGGGTTCGAGCACTGCGGGGGCGTCGTCGACGTGGTTGGTCGGGAGCCGGGCCGGACGACCGTGATCCGCAGGCGTTCGGGGCGTTGGCGAACTCGATCGCGTCCAAGCGGGGGTGGTCGGCCAAGGTGTCCGAGGGCGCGGTGTTGGGCCGGTGGCCCAGCGTGGTCGGCGAGGACATCTCGGCTCATGCGGAGCCCACCGGTCTCAAGGACGGTGTGTTGAGCATTTCGGCGGAGTCCACGGCGTGGGCGACGCAGTTGAGGCTGATGCAGTCGCAGATTCTGGCGAAGATCGCGGCCGCCGTGGGTCACGGCGTTGTGACGTCTCTGCGCATCACCGGTCCGACGACGCAGAGCTGGAGAAAAGGTGAGCGTCACGTGCGCGGGCGGGGCCCGCGGGACACGTACGGATAGTGAGACGTCCCAACGTAGGCTTCTCGAAGCGCCTGGTCCAGGTGATCCTCAACAGATGTTGGGGCCAGTGTTGCTGTGACATGGTCGATGTGCGTAGCGTGATTCGCGACACTCAGCGGTCGGGGGATCGATGAAGATGTTCTACGCGGCCATCGGACGAGGAGAAGTTGTGTCTGCACCAACGAAGAAGGCATCGACGGCGGCCGTCGATGTCGACGGGACCCCCGAAGACCGAGTCGTTCTCCATGCCCGGAATGTCGAGTTCGACTGGAAGTCCCTGCCGTTGCACTACATGGACGGCAATCCGCTCGCGACGCACCTGATCAACGTGATGCACCTGCTCCTGCCCGAGGGTGAGGAATGGTTCGTGCGCACCTTCAAGGAAGCGTTGCCGCTGATCCACGACGATCAGCTGCGCGACGACGTGATCGGGTTCATCGGTCAGGAAGCCATGCACGCGCAAGCGCACACCGATATCCACGATCAGCTTCGGGCACACGGCATCGATGTCGACCCGTACGTCGATCAGATGAAATTCCTGTTCGGCCGTGCTCTCGGCAACAGGTCCGGTCACGGTCAGAACAGTCTGGTCGAACGTCTCGCCCTCATCGCTGCCGCAGAACACCTGACCGCTTTCCTGGGCGATTGGGTGCTCAATGCCTCGGAGTTGGACGAGGCCGACGTCGATCCGATCATGCTGGATCTGCTGCGGTGGCACGGAGCCGAGGAGGTCGAGCATCGGTCGGTGGCCTACGAGGTGATGCGGTACTTCGACGTCCGCCCGGCCCGCCGTATTCGTACCTACGTCGTCATCGCGCCCACCCTGGTGTGGTTCTGGACCCGCGGTGTTCGCTTTCTGATGAGCCAGGACCCGACGCTGGCGCACCTGCCACCCAAGCAGCGCACACCGTCGTTCCGAGAATTTCGTCGAGTTGCCCATGCCGGCCTGTTCCCGACCCCGATGTCGATGGTGAAGGCGTCGTTGCGTTACTTCAAGCGCACCTACCACCCTTCCCAGGAAGGTTCGACGGCGCAGGCAGTGCAGTATCTGGCCACCTCACCGGCAGCTCGGTCCGCCGATCGATGACCAAACGCACGTTGCGGAGCAAGCTCGGCGCAATGGCACAGATGGTGGACTCGTTCCGGGCGGGACGCACCATTCCGAAGAATCTGTACGGCCGCGACGAGCCCGATCAGACCGTGTCTCTGGTGACCGATGCGCTCGACAAATGGTTCGCTCTGCTGGACGGTGACGACTACGACGCGTCGTTCGCTGCGCCGCCCGTGGCTCGGACCCGGTTGTTGACGTTGGTCTCGCGCACGGTGTTGTGCGTCGACGAGCAGGTGGTCCAACTGACCTTCTCGGCCGCCGACGGTGAGGTGCTGCCCGCGTGGGCACCGGGAATGCATCTGGACTTCTATCTCCCGTCCGGACGCCGTCGGCAGTACTCGTTGTGTGGGCAGCCGAATGCCGACTCGTACTCCATCGCGGTGCGCTTGGTGCCCGACGGCGGCGGCGGATCGCGTGAGATGCACGATCTGCAGGTCGGCACCGAGGTCGCAATTCGCGGGCCGCGCAACGGTTTTCCGTTCGTACAGTCCGAGCACGCGGTGTTCGTGGCCGGAGGAATCGGCATCACAGCCATCATCTCGATGGTGCGTCGCGCTCGAGAGACGGGGATGGACTGGCACCTCGTCTACTGCGGCCGGTCACGTGAATCGATGCCGTTCCTCGACGAGATCGCCGGCTGGGACGCCGACCGCGTGACGGTGCGGACCGACGATGTGGACGGGATGCCGTCGAGCATGGATCTGCTCGGTGCCGCGGCGCCCGGCGGTTCGGTCTACGTGTGCGGACCCCCGCCCATGATCGATCTGGTTCGGGCGTCGTTCGACTCGTTGCCCGCAACGCATCTGCACTTCGAGCGTTTCTCACCGCCGCCGGTGAAGAACGGTGCCGAGTTCGAGGTGCAGCTCGTCGATTCCGGACAGATCATCGCAGTGGCTCCGGACGAGACTGCGTTGCATGCCATTCGGCGTCTGAGGCCCGATGTGGCGTACTCCTGCCAGCAGGGGTTCTGCGGGACGTGTCGCGTTCGAGTACTCAGCGGAACACCGCAGCATCGGGAGAACCGGCTCACCGCCGAGGAGCAGGAACACGAGATGTTGATCTGCGTGTCCCGTTCCGAGGGTGAACGGATCGTGCTCGATCTCTAGCCGAGCCGCTGCATTTACCCTTCATCTTTGTCGCCCGGCACCCTGAAAATGCGCCTGTGAAGCAATCAGAGGCCTTTTAGGGGTGTCATCGTGCCCATGCTGTCGCAGGCAACCAGTACTATGGACCGGTACGACATCAAGCCCGGAACAACGCATGGACCCGGGCGCGGCCGGAATCGACTGCGCTCGCCCCTGCGGTAGCACCCTGTCGGGGTGTGAGCGGGGTAGTGGACGCGTAGAAGGAGAACCAGCTAACCGTGGCTGCCCAGAAGTCAGGTAACAACGAGAACAGCAAGGATTACGGCGCTTCGTCCATCACGGTCCTCGAGGGCCTGGAGGCGGTTCGTAAAAGGCCCGGTATGTACATCGGTTCCACCGGTGAACGAGGCCTGCATCACCTGATCTGGGAGGTCGTCGACAACTCCGTCGACGAGGCCATGGCCGGCTACGCCTCCACCGTCGGCGTCACCATTCACGTGGACGGCAGCGTCGAGGTCACCGACGACGGTCGAGGAATTCCCGTCGCCATGCACTCCTCCGGCGTCCCCACCGTCGAGGTCGTCATGACTCAGCTGCATGCCGGCGGCAAGTTCGACTCCGATTCGTACGCGGTGTCCGGCGGACTGCACGGTGTCGGCATCTCCGTGGTCAATGCTCTCTCGACCAAGGTGGAACTGCAGATCGCGCGTGACGGTCACCGCTACACCCAGACCTACGACTACGCCAAGCCCGGACCGCTCGAAACCGTCGGGAACACCGACGAGACCGGCACCACCGTCCGCTTCTGGGCCGACGGCAAGATCTTCGAGACTCTCGACTACAGCTTCGAGACCGTGCACCGCCGCCTGCAGGAGATGGCGTTCCTGAACAAGGGACTGACCATCAACTTCACCGACGAGCGAGTGGCCGCGACCGACGCCACCGAGGAGGAATTGGGCGAGACCGCCGAGGCTCCCAAGACCGCCGAGGAAGAGCAGGCCGATGCGGCGAACGCGAAGCCGGCCAAGGTCCGCAAGCGGACGTACCACTACCCCGACGGCTTGGTCGACTTCGTCAAGCACATCAACCGCACCAAGACCGCGATCCACAACTCGGTCGTGGGCTTCACCGGCAAGGGTGAAGGCCACGAGGTCGAGATCGCGATGCAGTGGAACGCCGGTTACTCCGAGTCGGTGCACACCTTCGCCAACACCATCAACACGCACGAGGGTGGTACCCACGAAGAGGGCTTCCGCACCGCGTTGACCTCGACGGTGAACAAGTACGCCCTCGAGAAGAAGCTGGTCAAGGAAAAAGACATCAAGCTGACCGGCGACGACATTCGCGAGGGCCTCGCCGCGGTCATTTCGGTCCGAGTCGGTGAGCCGCAGTTCGAGGGTCAGACCAAGACCAAGCTGGGCAACACCGAGATCCGATCGTTCGTCCTCAAGGCCTGCAACGAGCACCTCTCGCACTGGTTCGAGTCGAACCCGGCCGACGCCAAGACGATCATCAACAAGGCGGTCTCCTCTGCTCAGGCCCGGATGGCTGCGCGAAAGGCCCGAGAGATGGTGCGCCGCAAGAGCGCAACCGATATCGGTGGCCTACCCGGCAAGCTCGCCGACTGCCGATCCAACGACCCGAGCAAGTCCGAGATCTACATCGTGGAGGGCGACTCCGCAGGCGGCTCGGCCAAATCCGGACGCGACTCGATGTTCCAGGCGATCCTGCCGCTGCGCGGAAAGATCATCAACGTCGAGAAGGCTCGCATCGACCGCGTCCTGAAGAACAACGAGGTCCAGGCGATCATCACCGCCTTCGGAACCGGCATCCACGACGAGTTCGACATCACCAAGCTGCGTTATCACAAGATCGTGCTGATGGCCGACGCCGACGTCGACGGTCAGCACATCTCGACGCTGCTGATGACTCTGCTGTTCCGGTTCATGCGTCCGTTGATCGAGAACGGTCACGTCTACCTCGCCATGCCGCCGCTGTACAAGCTCAAGTGGAGCCGCGGTGAACCCGACTTCGCCTACTCCGATCGTGAACGCGACGGACTGCTCGAGGCCGGCATCGCCAACAAGCGCAAGATCAACGTCGAGGACGGCGTCCAGCGCTACAAGGGCCTCGGCGAGATGAACGCCAAGGAGCTGTGGGAAACCACGATGGACCCGGCTGTGCGAGTGCTGCGTCTGGTCACCCTCGACGACGCGGCCGCGGCAGACGAACTGTTCAGCGTCCTGATGGGCGAGGACGTCTCCGCACGCCGAAGCTTCATTGCCCGCAACGCGAAAGATGTTCGCTTTCTTGACGTTTAGTCACTTCCCTTCACGCATCGATGAGGTTTCTCGGTGCGTGGAGGTGACCGTTTCTCGAGGAGATTTGCATGTCTGACATCACCGAACCGCCGGTAGGACCCCCGCCGGGTTCGACCACCAACGCCGAGGGCGGAGACCGGATCGATCCGGTCGACATCCAGCAGGAAATGCAGCGCAGTTACATCGATTACGCCATGAGCGTCATCGTCGGTCGTGCTCTGCCCGAGGTGCGTGACGGCCTGAAGCCGGTGCACCGTCGCGTCCTGTACGCGATGTACGACTCGGGCTTCCGGCCTGACCGCAGCTACGTCAAATCCGCACGCCCCGTTGCCGAAACGATGGGTAACTACCATCCCCACGGCGACACCTCGATCTACGACGCACTGGTGCGTCTGGCTCAGCCGTGGTCGATGCGGTACCCACTGGTCGACGGCCAGGGCAACTTCGGTTCGCGTGGCAACGACGGTGCCGCAGCCATGCGATACACCGAAGCCCGGTTGACCCCGCTGGCGATGGAGATGCTGCGCGACATCGACGAGGAAACCGTCGACTTCATCCCCAACTACGACGGCAAAACCCAAGAGCCGACGGTACTTCCGTCGCGGGTGCCGAACCTGTTGATGAACGGCTCCAACGGCATTGCCGTCGGTATGGCCACCAACATCCCGCCGCACAATCTGCGTGAACTGGGCGATGCGGTGTTCTGGGCCCTGGACAACTTCGAGGCGGACGAGGAAGCAACCCTCGCCGCGTGCATGGAACGCGTCAAGGGCCCTGACTTCCCCACCCACGGACTCATCGTCGGCGGCCAGGGTATCCAGGACGCGTACTCGACCGGTCGCGGTTCGATCCGGATGCGCGGCGTCGTCGAGATCGAAGAAGACTCCAACGGTCGCACCACGATCGTCATCACCGAGCTGCCCTACCAGGTCAACCCGGACAACCTGATCACCTCGATCGCCGAGCAGGTACGGGACGGGAAGATGTCCGGTATCTCCAAGATCGACGACGAGTCGTCCGACCGAGTCGGTATGCGCATCGTCGTCACGATCAAGCGCGACGCGGTCGCGAAGGTCGTGCTCAACAACCTCTACAAGCACTCGCAGCTGCAGACGAGCTTCGGCGCGAACATGCTCTCCATCGTCGACGGCGTACCGCGCACGCTTCGCCTCGATCAGATGATTCGCTTCTACGTCACCCACCAACTCGACGTGATCGTTCGGCGTACCCGGTACCGGCTGCGCAGAGCGGAGGAGCGGGCTCACATTCTGCGTGGCCTGGTCAAGGCTCTCGACGCACTCGACGAGGTCATCGCGCTCATTCGTGCGTCGCAGACGGTGGATCTCGCCAAGCAGGGCTTGATCGACCTGCTCGACATCGACGAGATCCAAGCTCAGGCGATCCTCGACATGCAGCTGCGGCGCCTCGCAGCCCTCGAGCGTCAGAAGATCATCGACGAGTTGGCAGAACTCGAACGCACCATCGCAGACCTGCAGGACATTCTGGCCAAGCCGGAGCGTCAGCGACAGATCGTGCGGGACGAGCTCGCCGAGATCGTCGAGAAGTTCGGCGACGACCGTCGCACGCGCATCATCGCCGCCGACGGGGACGTCAACGACGAGGATCTGATCGCGCGGGAGAACGTGGTCGTCACGATCACCGAGACCGGATACGCCAAGCGCACCAGAACCGACCTCTACCGCTCGCAGAAGCGCGGCGGCAAGGGAGTGATGGGAGCGGGCCTCAAGCAGGACGACATCGTCAGCAAGTTCTTCGTCTGCTCGACGCACGACTGGATCCTGTTCTTCACCACCAAGGGTCGCGTCTACCGGGCCAAGGCCTACGAGCTGCCCGAGGCGAACCGAACCGCCCGTGGTCAGCACGTCGCCAACTTGCTCGCCTTTCAGCCGGACGAACGCATCGCCCAGGTCATCCAGATCAAGACCTACGAGGATGCCCCCTACCTGGTGCTCGCCACCAAGGGTGGTCTCGTCAAGAAGTCGCGTCTGACGGATTTCGATTCCAACCGCAGCGGCGGCATCGTCGCGGTCAACCTGCGCGGCGACGACGAGTTGGTCGGCGCGGTTCTCGCATCCTCGGACGACGATCTGCTGCTGGTCTCGGCGCAGGGTCAGTCCATCCGGTTCTCGGCCACCGACGAAGTGCTGCGCCCGATGGGTCGCGCCACCTCGGGTGTGCAGGGCATGCGATTCAACGGCGAGGACGCGTTGCTCTCGCTCAACGTCGTCAGCGAGAACAAGTTCTTGCTGGTCGCGACGTCGGGTGGCTATTCCAAGCGCACCGCGATGGAGGATTACCCGCAGCAGGGCCGGGGCGGAAAGGGAGTGCTGACAATCCAGTACGACCCGAAGCGTGGCACGCTGGTGGGAGCTCTCATCGTCGACGACGAGGACGAGCTGTATGCCATCACGTCCAGTGGTGGTGTGATCCGGACCGCTGCCAAGCAGGTTCGGAAGGCCGGCCGACAGACCAAGGGCGTGCGGTTGATGAATCTCGGTGAAGGCGACACCCTGCTCGCGATTGCGCGCAACGCCGACGAGATCGAACCGGATTCTCTGGGCACAGAAGACGATGCAGCGAAGGAGTCGTAAGTGAGCACTCCCAACCGGCCTGGTAGCAGGCCCGGCCCCAGCGGTGGACCGGACAGCCGGGAGGCCGAGCAGCCCGCGCGTCCCGCGCCGCCCGAGGGAGCTCGCCCGGGCAGCCGCCCGCAGCCGGCCAATCGTCCCGCGCCCGCCGCGGGCCGTGGCCCGGCGCCGCAGGGGGGTGCTCGTCCTCCGATCAGACCAGCACCCGGAAATCCGAACGGTCCGGCACGCCCGGCTCAGGGACCCCCGCCCCCGCAGCGACCGCCTGCACCTCAGGGACCGCCGGGGGCCGCCACGCAGCGTCCGCCTGCACCCCAGCAGGGACAGGCTCCTGCCGGTCAGTCCCAGCCGCCGCAGGCTCCCGGCCGTCAGCCAGGTCCGGGTCAGCAGGCTCCCGGACGGCCCGTCGGTCCGCCGCCGAACGGCCAACCGCCGCAGCGGCAGGCGCCGGCCGGTCAAGCTCCTCGGCAGGCAGAACCGCAGCCGTCGGGACAGCAGCCCTCGGCCTCGCCCAACGAGACCGTCCGCACACCGCAGGTATCCGCCGACTCGGCTGCCACCGGTGACGGATCTCGTGCATCCGAGCCCGCTCGGGGTCAGGATCAGGCAGGTCCCGCAGCAACTCAGGCGATGCCGGCTCAACAGAACGACGATCCGCAGGCCGGCCCCGGAACCTCGCCGTGGCAGCGCGGAGCAGCGCAGCGGCCCGCACCGCAGGGAACGGACCGGCAGCAGCCGCAGAATCAGCCGCAGACCAATCTGTCCGGACGCGGAGCGGCACTGCCACCGAACGGTGAGTTCGACCGGAATGCACGTACGGCCGCCGAGCCCACTCAGCGTGAGTCGACGGAGGACAAGACCGAACGGCGAGAAGCTGCCCGGTCGAAGGCTGCGGTCATCGACGGACCGACACGGCACATCGAACGCAAGGATCTGGCGAAGGACATGCCGGACCTGTCTGCCGTCCGGCACCCGGAGCCGTCCCAGTCCGAGCGCGCAGCACCGGCAGCCATCACGGCCGTGGCCAGTGCGGACGGCGACCCCCTGCGGGCGACCATCCAGATCCGCAAGATCGATCCCTGGTCGACGCTCAAGATCGCCCTCGTGATCGCAGTGTCACTGTTCTTCGTGTGGATGGTGTCCGTCGGCTTGCTGTACGCCGTGCTCGACGGCATGGGCGTCTGGGAACGTCTCAACAGTGCGTTCACCGAGATCGTCAACGAATCCGGCGGCGGAGGACTCGTCAGTGCCGGGCAGGTGTTCGGCTACGCAGCGGTGATCGGTGTGATCAATGTCGTACTCTTCACTGCTCTCACCACCATCGGCGCCTTCATCTACAACCTGTCGTCGGACCTGGTCGGTGGCGTCGAAGTGACACTGGCAGACCGCGACTGACCTGCACCATCGAGAGCCGTATCGGGCCGTTTTGGAAGACAGCGGCCCGATACGGTAACCTCATCCCTCGGTTCGAGGAGAGCTTTTCTTCGGCCCGAAGTAGTGATGAGGGCCTATAGCTCAGGCGGTTAGAGCGCTTCCCTGATAAGGAAGAGGTCGGAGGTTCAAGTCCTCCTAGGCCCACACCGAACGAACGAAAAGAGGCAGGACATGAAAATCCTTCTTCTTGTCGCATCGGCGGTGATCGCAGTGCTGACAGTATCGAAGGTGCGCTCGCAGCGCAGCTCGGATGGCGTCTGGCACAGCATCCCCACCGCGTGACAATCGCTCGGAGTGGACGTGTAGAGTTCGTCCACGATTACCGGCAACACCCGGGGCCTTAGCTCAGTTGGTAGAGCGCTGCCTTTGCAAGGCAGATGTCAGGAGTTCGAATCTCCTAGGCTCCACAAAGAAAAGGACGTCCACTTCGGTGGGCGTCCTTTTTCGTCTCTCCAGCCGACCCCCCAAGTCCACTCGATGTGACATTGACCCCCGAAAAGTCCACTGGATGTCACATTGAGTGCCATCGAGCCGCGAGATTCCCCGGCCACTCAGGTTGACCGGTTGTGATTGGACCCAAGGCGATCTGTGTTTCGGCGCCCACATGTCCAGACAGTCGTCGGTTCGGTGTCGTATCGATGGTTCGGTCCTTAGCGTGGTCGCTGTGCAAGGACGTCGGTTCTCGGATCGACGTGAATGGTCGCGACGGCGCACCGCAGGGGGGTGTGCCGTCGTTCGATCTCGGCGGGCGGTGTTCGCCACTGTCTCGAATCGATCGGCGATTCGGGAATCTCGAATCTCGAAGGAGTCCCGCAGATGACGCGCGTTCTCGATCATGAAGAGCTGTTGAGGGAACTCGACGGCACGTTGGAAGCCAATTTGAATCGTCATCTGTCGATGGCGAAGGAATGGCATCCGCATGATTACGTTCCGTGGGATCTGGGTCGCAATTTCGCGGCGATGGGTGGACAGGACTGGTCGCTCGAGCAGTCGTCGCTGTCGGAACTGGCGCGCACGGCGATGATCACCAATTTGCTCACCGAGGACAATTTGCCGTCGTATCACCGGGGGCTGGCAGACAATTTTTCGTTGGACGGTGCCTGGGGGACGTGGGTGGGGCGCTGGACTGCGGAGGAGAATCGTCACGGCATCGTCATGCGCGATTATCTGGTGGTGACTCGTGCGGTGGATCCCGTCGAGTTGGAGCGGGCTCGAATGCACCACATGACGGTTGGTGTCGATGCGCCGATGGACGGTGCCAATTTCCTGCATTCGGTGGCGTATGTGACGTTCCAGGAGTTGGCGACACGGGTGTCGCATCGAAACACGGGACTGGCGTGCGGGGATCCGGTGGCGGATCGAATGTTGGCTCGTGTCGCTGCCGACGAGAACCTGCACATGATCTTCTATCGGAACCTCGGTGAGGCGTCGCTGGATCTGGTGCCCGATCAGATGGTCCGCGCCATCACCGATGTCGCGACCGACTTTCAGATGCCCGGCCTGAACATGCCCAATTTCCGCAAGAACGCGATGACCTTGGCCAAGCACGGGATCTACGATCTCCGGCAGCATCTGGACGAGGTGTTGATGCCTGTCCTGCGCAAGTGGAAGATCTTCGAGCGCAACGATTTCACGGGCGAGGGCGAGCGGGATCGTGATCGTCTCGCAGCGTTCGTCGAGGACTTGGCCGAGAAGGCAACCAAGTTCGAGGAGTCACGTGATCGACTACTTGCCAGGGAGGCAGCGCGCGCCGAGAAGGCGTCCTGACCTGCTGCGCTTTCGCTGGCCAGAGTCGTGATCGGGTCTCGGAGGTGTTAGAGTCCGGGCATCGTTGGGTCATGTGAGGCGATGGCCGTAGTGCGTGGGGAGGGCCGATGGTGCCTGGGGGGTATCGGGTGAGTGGTGGTGTTCTCTTCGGTGAACGCTGCCTCCGGTCGGCCGAATCATGGTCCTGCACGGTGGGAATCGACCGGTGAGCAGGCCTAGGTTCGACGAGTCCGGCCGCATGCTTGCTGTATTCGCTGCGGTCACGACGGTTCTCTACGCTGCCAGCGCGATTGCGTCGTGGTCGAATCTGACCGGTGCCCAGCAGGTTCTGGCCGCGTTGGCTCTGTTGCTGGGTCCGATGGCGATCGTGGTGTTGGCAAGGGCGGGTGTGCCGAGCCCGAAACAGGCGGTGGGGTTCGCGACTGCGTTGTCGGTGATGGCACTCGCCTGTGCGTTGGGCAGTAGCGACACCATGCCTGCGTTCTTGATCTGCGTGCAGGCGGCCATGTTCCTCGGTATGCACATAGGCGCGTTCTGGTCAGAACGTAGCGCAGGCATTTGGGTTGCCGTGCTTGCTGTTTCGGCGGTCATCGGAGCGGCGATCGCGCCGTACGGAACTCCGTTCATCAGTTACATCCTCGTCGCGCTCGGCATCGTCGGCGCGACGGAGGTCTTCGGTGTCTTCGCGCGTCGGATGCGGTATTCCGCGACGCACGACGCGTTGACCGGTCTGCTCAACAGGTTCGGGTTCGAGTCCAAGATCGAGAAGATGTTGCCCGCGTGTGCTGCTCGCGGATTGTCGGTCAGCCTGGCAGTGCTCGATCTGGACAATTTCAAGGAGATCAACGACGAGTACGGCCACATTGCCGGTGACGTCCTGCTCACTCGCGTCTCGAAGGCCTGGAAGGGTCAGCTGACCAAACGGGACGTTCTGGGTCGGCTCGGTGGAGACGAGTTCGTGCTGTTCATGCCTGGGGTTCTCGAGAAGGAGGCCTGGCAGATCATCGAGCGTCTGCGTCGGGCTCACCGCGCGGAGTGGAGCGTCGGATTGGCCTGCATGCCCGCGGGTCGCCGATGGGGCGAGATCTATCGGGCAGCCGACGCCGATCTGTACCGGGCAAAGCGAAGCAGGCCGCCGAGGACCAGTCGGCCGTCCGATCCCGACGCCGGTTACAGCGGCCCCATTCGCAGAATTGCGCAGTAGCGCTCACTCGACGCATCGTTGATCCCCAGATTTGATCCACAGGCTGGGGATAGATTTTCCGACGCGGTGCTTTTTTCGCGTTGACTCGTCGGAAACGACGATGCTGCGGGGGATACGCAATGGTCACTCTGAACGAATTCAGATCTTGGGACAGCCGCGTGCTGGTAGCGGCGTCCGACAGCCTGATGCACCGGTGGCGGGAGGTTGCCGCCGTGCACGACTCGGTTACCGACGACATCGTGGGAGACGGGTGGGCCGGTCCCGCGGCCGAGGCTGCGCGGGAGGCGATGAGACGTATCCGGTCGGATCTGGCAGACGCCGCAGCCGAGTTGCTTCGGATAGCGACATGCACCGCGGATGCCTCGATCGACATGGCCGGCCTGGTCGCTGCGCTCCGCTCGGTGGAGCGGACGGCGGCGGACGAGCGATTCGCGGTCGCATCCGACGGCTCGGTGTTCGACCTTGCAGCGTCGTATTCGGTTGCACTGGTTGACTTGTGGTCGACGATGCGCGAGCGACGGCGGTGCCGTGAGGAGCTCGCCGAACGAATCGCACAGCTGATTCGTACGGCCACGGATTTCGACGCCGTCCTTGCCCGACGCCTCGTCGGGGGAACCTCCGCAGCCTCCGTTGCGACGGCAGTTGCGGCCTGGGTGCCGCGCGACGGCACACCGGCGGCCAATGCTGCATTTTGGAGCGCACTCTCGACTGCGGCACGCACCAGATTGCTGGTCGAACAGCCGGCGCTGATCGGCAATCTCGACGGCCTGCCGGGTCGGGTGCGTGACAGCGCAAATCGGCGGGTGTTGGCCGCAGAGCGTATCCGCCTTCGCGCCGTCGAGGTAGAGCTACAGAAAGAGTTGTCCGACAACGTATTCGGCGGCATTTTAAGCGACGCCGACGCCGGGCTCGAACAAACGCGCACTCGGTTGGCAGCACTCGATGCGATCGACGCGACGCTGGCGCTGGGGGCTCGGCAGCTCCTGGTCCTCGACAATTCCTCGTACGAAGAGACGATGGCGGCCGTCGCGGTGGGAGATGTCGACACGGCGACCCATATCGCCGTCTTCGTGCCCGGTCTCGGCTCGACCGTGCACGGAAATCTGCTCCGCTACGACGACGACATGGAGAACGTCAAAAACACTGTGCAGCAGCTTGTTTCGCAGGACCCGGCGCAGTCTGCGGCTGCAGTGACCTGGCTGGACTACCAGGCACCACAGCTGGGGTGGAGCTTGCTCGATCCGGACCGGACCGTGGCCTCGGATTCGGCTGCGCAGGCAGGAGCGGATCGGCTGGTCCCGTTCCTGAACGGTCTCGACGCCGCACGGACGAGCGATCCGCATCTGTCGGTGTTGGCCCACTCGTACGGATCGCTCACCGCGGCAACTGCACTTCGAGACGACACCGGGGTCGACGATTTCGTGGCTCTCGGTTCACCGGGACTCGGCACACACAGCCTCGCCGATCTCCAGCTTCCCGTCGGACACGTCTTCGCGGCGGAGGCCACGGGCGACATCGTCGCCGACCTGGGTGCATTCGGCCGCGATCCAGGGGCGCTGGACGGAGTCACTCTGCTGTCCACGGAGCAAACCGACAGTGCCGGCCGCTCGATCGGGCACAGCGACTATCTCACCGAGAGCTCCGCCAGCGGCCACAACACGGCATTGGTCGTCGCCGACCGCAGCGCAGAGGCCGTGATCAGAACGAGGCCGGGGCTGTTCGACCTACTGCAGGAGGTGCTGTACCTATGACGACGTGTCGTCGTAGTCGGCCAAGCTCGGCGGAACATCGGCGGGCGGCGGCACCTCGTTGCGACGGCGACCGAGGAAGAACACGACACCTCCCGCAACGGCAGCAACGGCGCCGAACACCAGAACTCGCCGGGTCCGACGTGATCCCGAGTCGACCGTGACGAGCTCTCGGGTGCGATTCGCTTGGGCGATTCGCTCCGCGGTCACTGCCCGCCGCTGCGCAGCCTGCTTGCGGGCCAGTCCGTAACCCTGTTTGGCCAGAAGCAGGCCGACTCCGGCCGGGCCCTTGCTCGCGGCGGATGCGGCACCGAGCAGTGCTGACGCTGCGGTACCTCTGGTCGACCGAACCCGGTCGGGCTTCGTTGTGCTCGTCATACCCTCACTGTTCCACAACACGGCCCCGCTGAACCCTCCCGATACACCCGACTCGATGCCCGTTGTGAACTGCCCGATCACCCGAGATGGCACGATGGAGGGCGTGACTTCACCAAACAAGACCCAAACGGCCACGCTGCACACCAACCGCGGCGATATCGTCATCGAACTGTTCGGCAATCACGCCCCCAAGACCGTCGCGAACTTCGTCGGTCTCGCGGACGGATCCAAGGAGTACACGACTCAGAACGCGTCGGGTGCCAAGAGCGGACCGTTCTACGACGGCGCGGTCTTCCACCGCGTCATCGACGGCTTCATGATCCAGGGCGGCGACCCCACCGGCACCGGTGCAGGCGGACCGGGCTACAAGTTCGAGGACGAGTTCCACCCGGAGCTCTCCTTCGATCGCCCGTACCTGCTGGCCATGGCAAATGCCGGCCCCGGCACCAACGGCTCGCAGTTCTTCATCACCACCGGCAAGACCCCGCACCTCAACCGCAAGCACTCCATCTTCGGTGAGGTCACCGACGAGGCGTCGAAGAAGGTCGTCGACGCGATCTCGAGCACGCCGGTCGGCCGCGGAGATCGCCCGGTGGACGAGGTCGTCATCAACAACGTCACCATCGCTTGATCTGACCGAAGGACTTTCGACAAGATGACGAACCCCGGCTGGGGTGGCGCGTACGGCGACCAGCCCAACCCACCCCAGTCGGTGTGCGTCCGACATCCCGATCGCCCCACCGGCCTGGCCTGCTCTCGCTGCGGCAGGCCGGCGTGCCCGCAGTGTCTGCAGGCCGCCGCGGTCGGACAGCACTGTGTCGACTGCGTGCGAGAAGGCAACAAGAACGTCCGCACTGCGCAGACCGTCGCCGGTGCACCCATGGCACGGTCCGCCAAGACTCCGTTGACCTACGCCCTCATAGCCGTCAACGTGATCGTCTATGCCATCACGGTGGCGCAATCCGGCGATCCGATGAACAACACTTCCGGATCCGCGCTCGCCCGCGGTTGGGCTCTCAACAGCCTGCTCGTCTCGAACGGCGACGTGTTCCGGCTGATCGGCAGCGGCTTCGTCCACTACGGGCCGATACACCTGCTCGTGAACATGTTCGCGCTGTACATCATCGGCCGTGACGTCGAACTCGTGCTCGGTCGAACCCGCTACCTGGTCGTCTACTTCCTCTCCTTGCTCGGAGGAAGCGCGTCGGTGATGCTGCTGGAGAACCCACTGACGCTGACTGTCGGCGCGTCCGGTGCAGTCTTCGGTCTACTGGGCGCACAGGCCGTGATCCTGCTGCGGCTCAAGCGAAGCCCAGCACCCATCCTCGTCATCATCGCGGTGAACATCTTCATCAGCATCTCTATCCCCAGCATCTCGCTGTGGGGACACATGGGCGGACTCGTCGCCGGAGCCGCCGCCACCGCCGGTCTGGTGTTCTTGTCCAACCGAACCCGAGACACGGGACAACAACGAACCAGGGCCGGCCTGTCCATGGCATGGCTCTCGGTCATCGCCGTCGCTCTGGTGTCCCTGGGCATCATCGCGATCCGCGTTCTCGACCTGCGCGCCCAGATGGGCCTCTAGCTAGTCCACTCGATGTGACATTGACCCCCCAAAAGTCCACTGAATGATGCTCCTATGTCTGTCAAGGGCTGGGTGTGGGCTTCAGTAGGCCGAATATTTCGCGGGCGATGG
>NZ_JAWLKE010000017.1:0-10335 GCF_033042225.1 Rhodococcus cercidiphylli | reverse complement strand
GGTGACCGGTTCGCCGGCCAGCATGCGTTCGCACAGTCGTCGGCGCGCATCGATGGGATAGGTACGGGGCATTGTGATCTCCTGGGATCACTGTGCTCCAAACTCCAACACACCATGGTCAACGACACGGGTACACATCAAACTGACCCGATCGAGGGGCACCCGCCACCCGAAGAGATCACCCAACTCCTCACCGGCGTCGACCCCGCCGACATCTCCGACATCTGCGACCGCGTCGAAGAATGAGTACCGTCCTGCATCTTGCTCTTCGTGGAACTCCTTCTGCGGAGCAGCCGTCTCATTCAGCTGGGCTATAGTCCTGAATCTGCCAGCCCTGGGCGGTTTTCGCCACGACCACCTTCAACAATGTCGGCAGTTCACTCGGTTGTGGATTCTGCACGTTCTGCGTCTTCTGGCTCGCGAAGACCATCACCGTGTATTCTCCGTCGGCGTCACCGGTGACGCTGGTGGCCAGAACGCGTCCCGACGCCTGCACCTGGGCCTGCTGGATAATCTGGGTCAGCGTCGGCCGAACCTCGTCGTACCGCTTGACGAGCGCCTCACCCGCGTCCTCTTTGACTGCCGCGAAAAAGGCGTCGGTGTTCTGGTAGCTGTAGGTCAGGGATCTGGTCGTGTAATCCGAGGCGGCCTTCGCCGCGGCGGCCCGTTGCGCGGCGTCGTTTTCCAATACCGACTTCGCTTCGTCGGCCTCGAGGTAGAGGTAGGCGAACACGCCGGCCAGCACAGCGAGCACCACGATCACGGCCGAAACCACCACGGCACGTGATCGCGGCAATGCTGACCAGCGGTGCCCACCTGGCGAGGGGGGGTCGACGTCGCTGTCTCTAGCCCCAGCCGTGGCTACGGCGGACGCGGCTGGGGCGTTTTCGTCCAGCAGTAGATCGCCATCCGGCGTCGCTGCTGCCGCGCTGTCCTCGACCTCAGTGGGCTCGGGGTGCGGTTTCGTTCGGTCGTCATTTGTCATGTGGGACCTTCTGTGTACTTACGGTGACAGTCGCTTGCGGACGGGTCGTCACCGTGGCGGCGACGACACGGTGACGGGGACCTCGGCGCGACCTGGTCGCGACGCCGGGAAAGTTCGGCCGAGGAGGTCGCCGATCGACCCGAAGTCGACGTATGTGTCCGCGACCTTCTCGGTCGCCGGTTTCACCGCCCGGGTGATCGTCAGCAGATCCGGCTGCAGGATCTGAATATAGCCGTTGAGCTTTTCCACAAGCTTCAACACGGGAGGCCACTTGTCGTACGAGGTGGTTGTGAACCTGATGAACGCCCGTTGAATCCGCGCCAGCCCGTTCACGGCGTCAGGGGTGCGCACAGATGCCGTACTGAGGACGTCCCCGGCATTGGACAAGAGGCCGAGCAGGAACTCGGCGTTGTCCGCGGTCACCCGGACGGACCCATCTTTGCCGACGAAATCGACTAAACGGTGCATCATGTCGCCGATCGTGTCGAGGTCTTCCTGCCGTCCGGCGACGGCCTCGGCGACGGTCTTGTTGATGGACTCGATCGATTCCGGGTCGAGCCCATCTGCCACTGCAGCCAACTTTGGCAACACCTGGGGAACCGATTGCGACACGTGCACCGCGTCCGCGGGCACCACGTCTCCGTTATCGAAGTACCCACCGGTGGCCGTGCCCGCGGGCACGAAGTTGATGTACTGTTCCCCCGCGAGCGACAGATTCTGGATAGACATCTCGCTGTCCTGGGGGATCTTGTGGTCGGAATCGATCGTCATCACGACCTTAATTGCCGAATCCGCGACGTTGATCGAGGACACCTTTCCGACGGGTACCCCCCGCACCATCACCGGCGATGTGTCCAGCAGACCGCCTGAACTGTCGATGATGGCGGTTAACGAGTACTCGGAGCGGGTGGGGTTGATGTGTGCCACGCCGACGACGAGGTAGCCGAGCCCTACGACGAACACGACGGCGAGAGCCAGTATCGATATGAGCGTGCTGCTGCGGTTCACGGCATCATTCCGATTGATCTCAACACGGTTATGAAGGATTCGGCGTCACGCCGCGCTAGGTCCCGACCATCGATGGAGATGTCCGAGAGATTAATGTCGGGCGACCGCACGAATGGAATGAGTTTGTCGCGGATGACGCTCGTTGCTCGCTCCGTGACGGACTTCGAGTAGATGTCGGAGTTGGCGATCGAATCGATCACCGGGGCGATCCCGGCCACTGACTCCTTTATCCGTAAGTACTCCGGATCCACGATCCTGCCCGCGGACACAGCGAAATCACGCAAGTTGGCGATGAGTAACGCGACCTCGATCAGGGAGTAGCCGAGACCAGAAAAGTTGCGTCCGCCCTTGGTCAGCATCCGGTCGATTCCCGACGGATCGTCCAAGATCACTTTCAGAGTCTGATCCGCCGACCTCAACACTACGTCGAGTTTGTCGGTATTCGAGGAGACCTCCGAGACGGTCTCCAGCGTTGTCCGATACAGGGCGTCGAATTGCTGCAAATCCTTGGGGAACGTGGTGTTCAATGTCGAGATCGCGGTGTGGATCTTGTCGAGCTCACCGCCGCCGAGGACATTCGACATCCCGCGCATGACGTCCTCGACATTTGCTGCCGGCTCAGTCCGTGCCAACGGGATCACCGAACCCGACCGCAGCAAGGCACCCGTCGACGGCTCGGCTGGGGGAAGGATGGCAACGTAGATCTCACCAAGGAGAGTGTCCTGACGCAGCTCAGCCCGCGATTCGCCCGGCAGCTGAGTCGTGTTGTCGATGCGAGCTTTCACGACCGCATGCCCGTTCTCGTACGTGACATCTTCGACGACTCCGACGCTGATTCCCCCCGAGAGAACTTTTGCGAGGGCCGGCAAGTTGAGTGCGCTGGTGAACTCCATCTGGATGTCGTAACCGTCCGCGTCGGAGGTCGCTATCGTCGGCGGATTGTCGGCGTTGATCCCACACGACGTCACGAAAACTATCGTTGCCATCAGTGCGACCACCATGGGTCCGAAGCATGCGCGATTGACCGAGATCATCAGGCCCCTCCCCCCATCATCCCTGCGATCGTCCTCGATACATCGCTGGACCCGCAGACTCCGTTTGCCACCGGCGCGGCGCAGCCACCGACCAGGCTTCGCAAAGGCAGCGACACTGCGAACGCCTGCACAATTGACTTGGCATCGGGGTGTTTCACGATGAGGTCTGCCGTGCGGGCTGCGATCGCTACCACCATGTCCGGCTGCTCTCCCATGTCGGCGATGAGCGGAACGGCAGCATCACCGATCGCGAATATCGGGGGACCGAAATCCGTTGCGAACCTCGAGAGGATCGGAACGAACGTCCCCGCGTACTCGACTGCCGCGCCGAAGGTCTGGCCGAACGCGATGATGACCTCGATGGCACCTACGAAGTTGTCGAAGAGGGCGGTCACCTCTTTGTCGTTCTCGGTTGCCACCCCCGTCAGTGCGGCGAGGTTCCCGACGATGCTGCGAATCTGCATATCCCGCTTTGCCGGGTCGTCGATGAGCGTGGCAGAGTCCTTGATGATCCCGGCCACGTCACCCTGCGTTCCTTCTAGATTGCGGGAGACGAGCTCGAGGGACTGCAAGATCGCGTCGGTGTTCCTGCCGTTGTCCTTGACCAGTTCCTCGGACAAGTTGCTGATCGAGTCGAGCGTCTGACTGATTCCCAGCGGGGTTCTCGTCTTACTCAACGGAATGCACTGATCCGTCTCGTATCGGGCTCCATCAGAGTACGGCTTGGTGAACTCGATTTGACGTTCGGTCACGATGGATGTCGACACCAGAGTCGCGCCGACGTCGGCGGGCAGCAGAACGCTCTTGTCGATCCGCATGTCGATCCTTACACCGGACTGATCACTATTCTGGTGCACCCCGACGACGCTGCCTACCTTCTTGCCGAGCATGGCTACTGGGTTGCCTTCGAAGAGGCCCGATGCATCGGTGAACTCTGCACACAGGGAGCGCGTGTCGTCGGACACCCTCCCCCCTATTTCCACACTAGCGACCACCACAACCACCACCACGGCGATCAGGAGCAACAGTTTTCGGATCCATGTAGTCAACATTTGTCGTCACCACTCGGAATGCACACACGAACCTCTGGTTCTGTGGTAGTCGACGCACCGACCGGCGCCTGGAGGAGGACGCCGAGGCGCTGAGTGATCTGATCAACCTGGGTTAGGGCATCGGAGTAGCCTGGAAGCTCTGTCGACACCTTGTCGAGGAGCGTCTTGTATTGTTGGACAGACGGTTCGATTCCATCGCTGTAAGCCACGAGCGGCCTCGTGAGAAGTTTGAACAGACGCCTGAGAAGGTCGAACCCGCCGCGGACGTTCTCGATATCAGGTCCCAGCGTACTGGCAAGGAAGCTGAGTTGACGGAGAAAGTCGACCAGCACCTGTTTTTGATCGGCGAAAGCGTTGACGTATTCATCGGATAGAGCGACCGCTTTGTCGAGCTGACCGTACTGTCGCTCTAAGAGTTCCATCAAACTGCTGGTGTTCCTCAGTGCGTCGGGAATGTTTGTGTTGCCGTCGGAGAACGCATTCTGCAGCAGCGACGCAGTCTGACGGAGATCGACGCCCTTTACATCGCGGAACACCGGCGTCGTCGTCTCGAGCGTGTCCGAAATGTCGTAGGTACTCGATGTCTGAACAAGGGGGATCGCCCCCGACAGCGAGGTCGGTCCTGACCCTGGGTCCAGATCGAGAACTCGCCCGCCGATCGGCGTGATCAGGCGAACCGCTGCGGTGGCATCCGAACGGACTGGCACTGAGCCGTCGAGTCGAAATTCGACTGTGATAAACGTTCCCGCGAGGTCCACCGACGACACCGTTCCCTGTCTTATCCCCGCTATACGCACCTGATCACCCGACTCCAGCCCTCCGGTGTTGACCAGTTGAGCCGAGTACACCTTTTGGCCGGGCGGTGCGATATACACGGTCCCGGCGATTACCAGACCGACCACCACGGTCACCACCACCACAGCGGCGACGATGAGGTCGCGTCTGCGTTCGGACTGGTGATGCGGTCGATTTCGACTGAACAACCTCACTTACACACCACCAATCGTTGCCCCATAAGCGCAATCGTAGCTGTATCCGGCAGGGGCAGAAGGCCTTTCGAACATCGTGCCTCACTCGGCGTGGATTTCGTCGAAGCGTTCAGCGAGTCCATTAGAGGCTTGAGCAGTACCGCGCCATTCAGCAGCCCCTCCAACTCCCCGGGTTCTCGCCTCAGACGCTGATAGATCGTCGCGAAACTCTGGTCGTACGTTGACTCAAGTTGCTCCCCGGCGATGACAGTTTTCTCCATGGACCGGTTGACCTCGCCCAGCGACTCCCGCAACCGGTCACTCACGCGGCTGAAGGCGTCGACGATCGATCCCAGCTGGTCGACGAGCTCGACCAGCTGCGCCGAGCGGCCTTCGAGTTGGTCGGAGACCTGGCCGAGACTCGTCACGATATTCGTGATGATCTCAGACCGTTGGTCCCCGTAGGCGGTGATGTCGGCGACCTGCTCCAGAACAGGCGATATACCCCTTCCATCACCTTGAGCAACGCGCAACAAGTTGGACTGCAGTTCATTGATCTCGTCGGCGTTAAGCGTGTCGAACACCGGCTTGAACCCGTTGAACAAGGTGGACACATCAAATGAGGGAACGGTCTTGTCGAGCGCCACCTGTGTGAGCGCCGCCCCCTGTGTCTTTCCCTGTGCCGCACCGATCAATTCGACATATCGCTGTCCGAGAAGATTCTGATAACGCACGGCGGCGGTGGTGCTCGACGTGATCGCGACGTCGTTGTTCAGTTGGAAATGAACGACCGCGGTGGGCCCTTTCAGGCCGATCGCCGTCACATAACCGACCTTTACTCCCGCCAAACGCACACCGTCGCGAGGCTTGAGCCCAGATGCATCGGAGAAAACCGCAGACCGTTCAGAACTCGCTCCGTCCGAGCTGGGTTCGAGGATGGCGATGATCACGTAGGTGAGAACGCCGATGACTGCGGCGAACGCGACGATCTTGACGATGGTGGGAATTAACGACTTGAGCTTCATCTTCTCGGTCCTCCTGCTGCAAGCGCGCTCTGCAGCGCAGGTGACGTCTGCACTACCAGGGCGACCTGAAGTTGTACTCGCTCGCCGACTTGCGGCGTGGCGTTGTCGATGCTGTCCAGGATCTGCGGGATGGTGTAAATGGTCTGCGCGAGTCCCGATGCCGATCTGGCGACCGGCCTCGCCAGATCGAGGCCGACGTCCAGTACCGAACTCAACGCCGGGTAGTTTTCGCTCAACAGTCCTCCCAGTCCCCCGAACAGAACCTCGCCGGTGCTGTTGAGGTTGCCTGTGGCCTGTTTGATGGCCTCGTCGGTGGCGAAGAAGTCAGCGACGTCGACGTTTATGAGGATGCCCGGAACGAACGGCGTCATGAAGTCGGCAACGCCCTGGGACAGGTCTGCCGCGATCGCCAAATCCTGGCCCACTGGCCGCTGTTGAACGTCCCGAGTGAGCTGCGCGATCTGGAACATGAGCTGGCCGGCATCGGCAAACGTTTGGGAATCATCGACGACAAACTTCACCACAGAATTGAACGCCGGCTGATCGAGAGCATCGACCAGCTTCGAGAGTTTTCGAATCAGGGTCGATACCGAAGTGTGTTCGGACTGCAGCTTGCTCACATAGACGCTGCCGCCATCACGGATGAGGACTCCCCGCCCGGGGTCGACAATCTCCAGTGCCGTCGGCCCCAGCGCGCTGGCGGACGTGTAATTCACGGCCATGCCCTGACGCAACCGGATGTCGTCGTTCACTCCGGTGAGCTCGATTTTCACATTTACACTTTGGTCGCGCCCCGACACCGAGGACACCTTGCCCACCGTGAAGCCCCGATACTTCACCTCCGATCCGCCCTTCAACCCGTCACCAACCGCGTCGGTGGTGATCGTCACGGTCGTGTTGTCTTCATATTTTCCGGTCGCGTTGCCCGCCAGAAGATAGCCGGCAACCGTCACTACGACGAGAACCCCGATCCCGCGCAGGGTCAAGTTCGCCAGTGAGGGCGCGCGTCCTGATGGATCTTGAAATACAGCCACTTGAACTCCTAGCCCGAAATCTTGACGCCCGAATCGAAGCCCCACATCAACAGGGTTAAGATCATGTCCTCCACGACGATGATGATGAGACTGCTGCGGATCGCTCGACCAGACGCGCGGCCGACGCCTTCTGCTCCGCCGCTGGCGTAGTAACCCTGGTAGCTGTGGATGATGACGACCGACACCACGAAAACGAGGACCTTGATTACTGAGAACGCCAGATCCTGCGGTTTGAGGAACGCATCGAAATAGAAGTCATAGGTGCCACCCGACTGGCCGTGTAGAAGGATGACGACCAGCTTGGCCGCGCCGAAACTGAGTATCAGCGTTACGATGTAGAGGGGGATGATGGTAGTGATCGCCGCGACCACACGCGTGCTGACGATGTACGGAATCGGCCGCACCGCCATCGACTCGAGCGCATCGATCTCTTCGGCGATACGCATCGAACCTATTTCCGCAGTGAGGCGACAGCCGGCCTGGGCTGCGAAACCGATCGCGGCGATCATCGGTGCCAACTCTCGAGTGTTGGCGTATGACGAAATGAATCCCGTAAGAGACCCCATCCCGACCAGGTCTAGCGAGGCGTAGCCCTGGATGCCGATGGACGCCCCGACAGCCATTCCGAGAATCACAAGCACGATCGCGGTACCCCCGCCGACCAGTACAGCGCCTCGTCCCCAGGCAAACTCCTGTATGAATAAAAACGTCTGTCGTCGATAGGTGGTTGCGACGTGCCGAATTCCGGCGACGGTGTCGATGGTGAATGTTGTAATGTGCCCGAGCTGCGCGGGGACCTCAGCGAGTGGTGTCACAGCACGCACGATCGGACGAGTAACAAAAGTATAACGAGTGGATGGTACTGCGGTCACGTGTTCTCCGTCATCCGATGGTCTGCGGGACGAACATGATGGTCAGTTGGGTGATGAACACGTTGATGACGAAGCACGCCACTACCCCTAGGACCACGGTGGCGTTGACAGATGTGGCCACACCTTTGGGGCCACCTTTCGTGGACAGGCCCCGATGACACGCGATTGTCACGACCACGAGACCGAACACCACTGACTTGATCAGCGCTACAAGGATGTCCGCCGATGATGCGAACGATGCGAACGATGCGACGTAGCTCCCCGGCGTGATGCCCTGGACGTTGACGCTAAGGATGTAGCCTGCCACGAGACCGGTAAACACGATGAGCATGCATAACATCGGAGCGACGATGAGAACCGCGACGAATCGAGGTGCGACGAGTCGACGTGTCGAATTGAGTCCGAGCGTCTCCATGGCATCGATTTCTTCACGGACGGTGCGTGCGCCAAGGTCAGAGGCGATGGCCGACCCTGCCGCACCACCGAGCAGGAGCGCGGTGACGATCGGTGCCCCCTGCTGAATGATCCCGAGTCCACCGGCAGCTCCGGCGATAGATGTGGCCCCGACCTGCTGGGTTAGACTTCCGACCTGCACCGAGACGATGACGCCGAACGGAATCGCGACCAGGATCGCTGGCAACGTCGTTACGGTGATGACGAACCACGTCTGTGTGACAACCTCCCGAAACGGAAACCGTCCGGTGACAATATCGCGCACGGCCCACCGCAATGCCTGGCCGGCGAGGGCAATCGAATTTCCAAAGGTCACAAGACTGGCTGTCGCTCGACCAGCAATTTCTGTATAGATACTGGTTCTCCTCTTCTGTCTGCGCAGCTCGTCGCGATAAGGTGTTCGCACAGTATCAGGTACGTGCAGTACCTGGTACATGGTTTCGGAACTTCCGTCGAATTAATCAGCTGAGAGGTTGGCGTGTCCCCAAGTGAACGGAGCCATCTCGATTTAGAGCCTTGTTGCCCGTGAGCTGGGCGGATAGGACGATGGAAAACATGGCTGGACGGAAACGCAACTCTGCCGAGGACATCGTGCGCAAACTGCGCCGTGCCGACGAACTGACCGCTGCAGGCAAGACGCAAGAGGAGATCGCGGCGGAGCTCGAGGTGTCGGCGTGTCGGCGGCGACGTTGTACAACTGGCGGCGTCAGTACGCCGGGATGGACACCGATGCCGCGAAGGAACTCAAGGAGCTTCGCGAGCAGAACGGCAAGCTCAAACGCCTGCTCGCCGAGGCCGAGCTGGAGAAGGACGCACTGCGGGAGGTAGCACTGGAAAATTCTGAGCCCAGCCGCCAAGCGCCGCGCCGTCGACATGCTCGTGAACACCATGAGTCTGTCGAAACGACTGGCGTGCAAAGCTGTTGGGCTTGCCCGCTCCACGTACGCACGAACACCGATCGCCGAAACACCCGCGGACCCCGACGCAGCCCTGAGGGCCGCGTTGCGGACGTACGCAGGCTCGCATCCGCTGTACGGCTTCCGTCGCGCCTGGGCGCATCTGAGGCACGACGAGGGCTTGTCGGTGAACAAGAAGAAGGTGCACCGGCTCTGGAAGGAGGAGGGTCTGCAGGTTCGGATCTATCATCCGCGCAAACGCGCCGGCATCAGCTCCTGCCCGCAGATCGAAGCAGATGCTCCGAAAGTGGTGTGGGCTATGGAATTTCAGTTCGATTCGACCGTCGATGGGAAGGCGATCAAGATCGCCTTCGATGATCGACGAACACACCCGGCAGTCCCTGTTGAACATTGTGGAGCGCTCGATCACCGCGCAGGGCTGACCGACGAGCTCGACAAGACGTTCGCGCTGTGGGGCGGGCCACCGTTGGTGCTGCGAATGGACAACGGTCCAGAGTTCATTTCTCATGTGCTGCAACAGTTCTGCCGAGATCGGGTCGGTATCTCCTACATTCCGCCGGGGACGCCGTGGAACAACGGACACATCGAATCGTTCAACAATCGGCTACGGAAGGAATGCCTGAACCGCAATCACTGGACGAGCTTGCTCGAAGCGAGGGTGGTGATCGAGGACTTCAAGGACGACCACAACCATCGACACCGGCACTCATCACTCGGCTACCTCACGCCGTCCTGGGGGTCCCTCCCGCTTGCGGGGGCGTACGCTGCCCACTGCACCCACAACCACCAACCGGTCGACGGCTGCGACGTCGACTGAATCAATCACACCGTGGATCTAGAACACGGTTGATGTGTACCCGTGTCGTTGACCATGGTGTGTTGGAGTTTGGAGCACAGTGATCCCAGGAGGTCACAATGCCCCGTACCTATCCCATCGATGCGCGCCGACGACTGTGCGAACGCATGCTGGCCGGCGAACCGGTCACC
>NZ_JAWLKE010000016.1:0-12093 GCF_033042225.1 Rhodococcus cercidiphylli | reverse complement strand
CAACGACCTCAGACCACACATCCCCACCACACCGAAACGATCCGGCCACATCGCCTACCCCAACCCACCCGACAACCGCGACCCCGAAACAGAACCCACAGCCGAAGACACTGCCGAGCCGCCGTTCTAGACGGTGCGTTCGCTCAGACAGAACCCTGGGGCTTCGGCGCGGGCGTTCGAACCAATGTCAGACGCGAGGTACGACGCAACTCGAATCCAATGGAGAGATAGAGCTCGATGGCGCGCACGTTCGCGTCCGACGCATGCAGGAACGGCTCCTCGCCGCGGGCGCGAATACCGTGGCCGACCGCTCGAACCAGGTCGGTGGCCAACCCCTGCCCACGGAACGCCGGGTCGGTACAGACGGCACTGATCTCCGTCCACCCCGGTGGATGCATGCGCTCGCCTGCCATCGCGATCAGCGCGCCATCGCGTCGAACACCGAGGTACGTGCCGAGTTCGATGGTGCGGGGCAGGAACGGCCCGGGCTCGGTGCGGCCCACCAGATCGAGCATCTCCGGGACGTCCGCTGCTGTCAGCTCCACCGCCTCGGCGAAGGGCCGCGTCTCGAGGTGCGTGCCGACGAGCTGCACCAGACCGAAGGTCTCCAGGTGCGACCACCCCTCGGGCAGTGCGCGTTCCGGGCCGTTCAGCCCGACGACGGTTCGTCGGCCGAACAGCGCAGCGATGTCGTCCCAGTCCTTGGGCTCGAGGACGTCGGGGTGCACCAGAAACGGAGACACCGCAGGATCGGCGCGCATGATCCGTCCGCGCCGGACCGCGAACCGCGAAAGTGGGCCCTCGAGGGAATTGCGAACGGGGTCGTCGAGAGGATGAGCAGACACGACAGACAGCGTCGCACGATCCAGCTCACGGCTATGCGTGCCGTCGGGCTCGTCACCAATACTTATACCGGTATCGTTGTTCGGCACACGGCGAAAGGCTCCACATGATCGAAATTCTTCCCCCCACCAAGATCCCCCTCGCGCGCGAATCCGGCGCTCTGGTGGCCGGAATTCTCCGGACCGTCCGCGAACGCGCCACAGTCGGCACCAACCTGCTCGAGATCGATCAGTGGACCAAGGACATCATCGAAGGAGCCGGGGCGACGTCCTGCTACGTCGACTATGCGCCGTCCTTCGGCCGCGGTCCGTTCGGTCACTACATCTGCACTTCCGTCAACGATGCTGTGCTGCACGGCCTTCGACACGACTATGCGCTGGCCGACGGCGATCTGCTGACGCTGGACCTGGCCGTGATCCTCGGCGGCGTCGCGGCGGATTCGGCCATGAGTTTCGTCGTGGGTGAGAACAAGCCCGCCAGGGCTCTCTCGATGATCGACGCCACCGAACGTGCGTTGGCTGCAGGAATCGAAGCAGCTGGACCGGGCAACAAGATCGGCGATATCTCCCACGCCATCGGCACGGTGCTCAGCGCTGCCGGTTACCCGATCAACATGCAGTTCGGCGGTCACGGCATCGGCTCGACGATGCACCAGGATCCCCACGTCTCCAACTCCGGACGGCCCGGCCGCGGTTACCGCCTACGGCCCGGCTTGATGTTGGCACTCGAGCCGTGGGTCATGGAGGACACCGCCGAACTCGTCACCGACCCCGACGGCTGGACCCTACGAAGCACGACGGGCTGCCTCACCGCGCACAGCGAGCACACCGTGATCATCACCGACGACGGTGCAGAGATCATGACGTTGCCGAAATCCTGAGTCGACGGCCACGGGGTCAACCGTTGCGATCACGGTGAGTGGATCCCTGGCGGAACTGCCGATAGCCGACGAGCCTGTGTCTGTGAGCGAGAACTGTCGCCGCTCCCGCTGACCATCCGTCCAGCATCCGCAGCACCCTTGCCACAGGAGCTATCCATCATGAGCACCGGAGCGACCGTCGTCGTCCGCATCTCCGATTCCGGCACGGCGTCCCTGCAGGGACTGACTCGCCCACAACTGCATGCACTCGCCGATGCCCTCCGCAGCGCCGCCAAGAGCTACGCCCCGCACGCGAAGATCCTGACGCGCTTCGATGTACGCGTGAGCGATCTCAACGCTCCCCTGGTGATCGATCTGCCTGCCCGCGATGTGATCCTCGGCGGCAGGAGCGTTCGGCTCTCCCCCACCGAGTTCGAGATATTCGCCTACCTGGCGCGGCACCCTCGGGTCGTGGTCGGACGATCCGAACTCGGCACCTCCGACGGCGGACGCAGTGTCGACGTCCACCTCTCCCGAGTGCGCACCAAACTCGGTCAGTTCGGTCGACTGATCACCACGGTCCGGGGAACCGGCTATCGCTTCGACCCGGAACCGGGAATACGCGTCATCACCCAACCGACCACTCTGCGCAGCGCCTGAGAGTTATTGCGACAGAGCAGCAGCTCTGCGGCGACGCTTCCGCCGGACCACCACGAACACCAGCAAGGCAAACAGAACCACGGCAATGAGGGCCCCGAGTGCCGTGGCACCACGGAAGCCAGGCGCGCTGGTGTCGAGGGTGCGTTCGCCGGCATGAGCGGCGTTGCTGGTTCCGAGAACGATCGTGAGCGTCAACAGGTTCGGGATGGCCGTGACGACGGCCAGGATGACCGAGCCGATCGCCAATTGCTTGCCCGCCCTGCCCTTCCGAACCGACCAGGCGCTCCAGAAGAACACCAGCGGCGCGAACGTGCAGACGATGCCGAACAGCAGGCCCCACAGAATGCCCTTGGTGAACGTGCGGTCGGCCAGGGTCTCCACCCGCAGACTCCACCAGCGCGGAAGGAACGCTGCCAGGATGAAGTAGGCGATCAACAGCAGGACGATGCCGGCTCCGACGAGAATGCCCCGCCTCTTCCAGTTCGCCGAGCTGGTCGACGGTGCGGGCGTAGTCGGATCGGCAGTCATGCCGACAATCGTAGAGCCTGCACAGCAGTGCCCCGGTCGTGTCGAGACCCGATCGTTAACTGAAAAGGTCCGCGAAGACGAAAACTAGGTCCGGCGGGCCGAGATTTCGACCAGCGGGCTCTTGCCGGATTCGCGTCCCTCGGAAGCAGTGCGATACGGCCACAAAGCTCGTGCCAGTAGACCGACCGACAGTCCGATCCACATCCATGCCAAATCGCGTTGTAGGAACGCGAGTGCTGAACCGACAAGCCTGAGCACGGAGCCGATCCCAATCGAGCTGCACCGTGTTGAGCGCATCGGCCGCCGAACGAGAATCCTCGACCTCGAAGACGGACGAGACTTCCGAGCGAACTGCCGCAGGACCGCCTGAGCGCCGCCAATATCGGCCGGGCCGACAACCCCGCGATGCCTGACGACTCGAGCGGCCGAGACCTCACACCCCTTATGCCGACCGATCACCCCTGGTCTGACCCGAGTTCGACTGATCGGTCGGGAGAAAGGGTGTGAAGTTACCCGAACAATCAGGGAATCAGGACGAACTTCCCGCGAGGGTGTGCCGTCTGCAGTTCGGCGTGCGCCCTGGCGACGTCATCGAGTGGGAAGGTCTTGGCAACCGTCACCTCGAACACCCCCGCACCGGCCTGCTCCAGCAGCACCGGCGACGCGAGGCGTCGACGCTCCATGCTCGCCGGCCCACCGACGGTCGAAAACCCGTCTGCCGAGGCCCGCCCGAAGGCTGCCGTCGTCACCAATCTTGCTCGATCCGTGAGCAATTCGAGAGACACGTCGATGGCCTCGTCGGTGCCCACCGTGTCGATGGCTGCGTCGATGCCGTTCGGTGCGGCTACCCGGACCCGGTCGATCAGTCCGTCGCCGTACTCGACCGGCTCGACCCCGAAGGCACGCAGCGCTTCGTGATTCTGAGCGCGAGCAGTCCCGATGACCTTTGCACCGCGTTCCAGAGCGAGCTGAGCCACCACGGACCCGACGCCGCCCGAAGCCCCGTGCACGAGCACCGTGTCGCCGCTCTTCACGCCGACGGATTCCAGTGCGTCGTAGGCTGTTCCGGCAACGGCCAGCACCCCGGCGGCGACGTCCCAATCCAGATTCGCCGGCTTCGGGAACACGAAGCGCGCGGGCGCGACAATCTTCTCGGTGTACGTGCCGTTCACGCCGGAGACGATCACCTCGTCGCCGACGGCTATCGAACCGCCCGGGCCCTCGACAGCGCCGCCGACTGCCACCACGATTCCCGACGCCTCACTGCCCAGGGCGATCGGGAGCTTCGATTCGTCGGTACCGAACGCACCGCTGTAGCTCTTGAAGTCGAAGGGATTGACTCCGATCGCCTTCAGCTCGACCAGAACCTCACCCTCGGAGGGTTCGGGTAACTCTCGATCGACGATCTCGACGACTTCCGGACCACCGTAGGACGCTGCAACTGCTGCTTTTGTCATGCAAAGTACAACGACCGACACGGTAGAGAATGTTCCGGTCAGACCCTCATTGTCCGACGACTCAGACGGCCACCGACAGCTGGTTTCGTTCGCCCCGCTCCAGGACCGAACCTGCGCGATGAAGAACGACACTCGGCTCCGTCAGGTTCGCGCGCTCGACCCAATAGTCGATTGTTTCCCGGCCTGCCTCGAACTGCGCGAGCATCTCCAGACACAGCCATGACACGACCGAGAAGTCCGGCTCCACTCCGTCGAGCCCTGTCAGTGCCACTTCTTCTGCCACCGAGAGCAGCGCACGATCGGTCTCGGAACAACTCCGATCGAGCCATGCCGCAGCACGACGAAGAAGTGCCCAATCCGACTGGGGCACAGCTTCGGTCGCCGACTGCCTACACAATTCTGCCGTCGCGGCAAGCACATCCACAACCGGACTCGACACCGCACCGTCCAATTCGACGAGCAAGCCTCGCTCCGAATCGATCATGTCTGCCATGTAGTGCCAGCGGACGGGAATTGCCGCGCCTTCGGGCCACAATTCCGTCATCCCGAACTGAAGTCGGGCGATCAGTTCCCTCGGTGAACTGCACGAAGCGGCGAAGCGAAAAGCGTCGTTCATGTCGATCATCCCCACTGGGTCAACACTCAGCCAACGGACACCGGCTCGGAATCGAGCTCGGGAGGTGCTGCAATGCAGTGGCGTCTGTCGCCGAACAAGCAACGCTGCTGTGGTCGTTACGTCTGCCTTGCCCGTTATTGAACGCCGTGACCAGCGCACGCGCGACTCGGCGTTACCGGAAATCGACAACGTCACAATTTTCCCGACCAACCGCCGAGCCGAACGCGCGAGTGGAGCCTGCGCAATGGGCAAGTAGGTAAAATACGGAGGTGAGCGAAATCGAGAAGCCTCAGCAGTGGACGTACCTGATGGACATGGACGGGGTTCTGGTTCACGAGGATCATCTGATTCCCGGGGCCGACACGTTCCTCGCCGAACTGCAGGCCAACGAGATTCCGTTCATCGTGTTGACGAACAATTCGATTCGCACCCCTCGTGACCTGCGCGCACGTCTCGCCTTCACCGGTCTGGACATTCCGGAGAAGTCGATCTGGACCTCCGCTCTCGCGACCGCGACGTTCCTCGGCAATCAGCGACCCGGCGGCAGCGCCTACGTCGTCGGCGAGTCGGGTCTGACGACGGCCCTGCACGACATCGGCTACACCCTCACCGACTCGAGCCCCGACTACGTGGTACTCGGCGAGACTCGGACCTACTCGTTCGAGGCCATCACCACCGCCATCCGTCTCGTTGAGAAGGGTTCGCGATTCATCGCCACCAACCCCGACGCCACCGGACCGTCCCGTGAGGGCTCGCTGCCTGCGACCGGTTCGGTTGCCGCGCTGATCACCAAGGCCACCGGCAAGGAGCCGTACTACGTGGGCAAGCCCAACGCGTTGATGATGCGTTCGGCGCTGCGTGCGATCGGTGGCCATTCCGAGAACACGCTGATGATCGGCGACCGGATGGACACCGACGTACTCTCGGGCCTCGAAGCCGGACTGCAGACCATCCTGGTCCTCACCGGCATCTCGACGGTCCAATCTGTCGAGCAGTATCCGTACCGACCGACCAAGGTCCTCGATTCCGTCGCAGACCTGGTGGGCCGCACGCAGAACCCGTTCTGATGACACTCGAATTCGTTCTCTCCCGGCAGGATCACCACGTCGTCGGGCGGGGTGTCCGGCACGCTTTTCCCGATATCGCCGACGCGGTGGCCGCGGTGCGAGACGGCCGAAACGTCGTCGGCGCAATCCCTTTCGACATGTCCGACGCCACCGCGCTGATCGAGCCGGAGGAGTTCTACCGACTCGACGGGCCGTGGGCAACGGTCGATGCTCTCCCGCCTTTGCCGACCGTGACCGTTGCGCGGCAGATTCCCGATCCGAGTGTTCACGTGCAGCGAGTCCGGGATGTCGTCGAGCAATTGAAAGCCGGTGTGGCCGAGAAGATCGTGCTGGCGCGGGCCATCGAGGTGTCCGCGGATTCGCCGATCGACCCTGTCTCGGTGCTGAGCGCGTTGGTCTCCCGGGATCCGATGGGCCACGGCTTTCTGGCGGACCTGTCGCCCGCAGGCAGAACCGGCACACACATCGTCGGTGCCAGCCCGGAACTGTTGGTTCGCAAGCGCGGCAACATCGTCACCTGCCATCCGTTCGCGGGAACAGCAGCACGGTCGACCGACCCCGACGAGGAAGCGCGCATCTCCGCGGCGTTGGCGGCGAGTGCGAAGGATCAGGCCGAGCATCGCTTCGTCGTCGACGAGATCCGGGCCGCATTGACACCGTTCTGCGAGACGCTGGAGGTGCCCGACTCCCCCCAGCTCAGCAGCACTCCGCAGCTGTGGCACCTGTCGACGCCCATCGTCGGGACGCTGGCCGATCCCGCGACCTCGGCACTCGACCTGGCGCTTGCGCTGCACCCCACCGCCGCCGTCGCCGGGGTGCCCCGAGCTGCGGCGATGGACACCATCGACAGCGTCGAGGGATCCCGCGGCTTCTACGCCGGGGCCGTCGGATGGACCGATGGCAGCGGCGACGGCGAGTGGATGGTCACCATTCGCTGCATCGAACTTTCGGCCGACAGCCTGACCGGAACGGCCACCGCCGGCGGGGGCATCGTCGCGGATTCGGATCCCGACGCCGAACTCGACGAAACCACAGCGAAATTCAGAACCGTGCTGAGCGTCTTCGACCGCTGATTCGATCCGGTCCGCACAACATCTACGCCTCGCGCAGAAATCCACGCCCGCCGAACGGGGTGTGGATCTGCACGCGGGGCGTGGATTCGTCCGCTGCGCCGACTACTTCAGGGCCTGGTCCAGATCTCCGATCAGATCCTCGGTGTCCTCGAGGCCGATGGAAATGCGTACGACGCCATCTGTGATCCCCACTGCCGCACGACCTTCCGGACCCATCGCGCGGTGCGTGGTGGTCGCCGGGTGGGTGATGAGCGACTTCGAGTCACCCAGGTTGTTCGAGATGTCGACGATGCGCAGTGCGTCGAGCACCTCGAAGGCACGCTTCTTGGCCTCGCCCTCGGGAGCATCGAGCTCGAACGTGACCACGGTACCGCCGCCCGACATCTGCGACTTCGCCAGCTCGTACTGCGGATGCGATTGCAGGAACGGATATTTCACCCAGCGCACCGCAGGGTGAGCTTCGAGGAACTCGGCGATCTGCAGCGCGGAGTTCACCGAATGCCGCACTCGCACCGGCATCGTCTCCAATCCCTTGAGCAGGGTCCACGCGTTGAACGGGCTCAGCGCCGGACCGGTGTGCCGCATCAGGGTCTGCACCGGACCGTCGATGTACTCCTTCGATCCGAGGATCGCACCGCCCAGCACCCGCCCCTGACCGTCGATGTGCTTGGTACCGGAGTACACCACCACGTCGGCACCGAGTTCGAGGCTGCGCTGCAACAGCGGCGTCGCGAACACGTTGTCCAGCACCACAGTTGCACCGGCCGCATGAGCCATCTCGGAGACGCGTCGAACATCGACCAACGACTGCATCGGGTTGGACGGAGTCTCGAAGAACACCGCCGTCGTCGGCACCGACAGCGCCTGCTCCCACTGCTCGAGGTCCTCGCCGTCGACGAAGACGGTCTCGACGCCCCAGCGCGGCAGGATTTCGTTGCAGACGACGAAGCACGAGCCGAAAAGGCTACGCGCAGCAACCAATCGGTCACCGGCCTTCAACAGGGCACCGAGGGCCGTGAACACCGCCGACATTCCGCTCGAGGTACCGAAGCACGCCTCGGCACCCTCGATCAGGCGCAGTCGCTCCTCGAACATCTTGACCGTCGGGTTGCCGTAGCGCGAGTACACGAAATGATCGATGTCTCCGGTGAACGCCTGTTCGGCGGCTCCGGCACTTTCGTACACGAAACCCGAAGAGAGATACAGAGCTTCGGCGTTCTCGTCGAACCCGGATCGCATCAGGCCGCCGCGAACTCCCAGCGTTGCCTGACCCACACCCTCGGGTAACGGCTTGTCGAAACCGCCGCCTTTCGGATTCCCGCTCACGACTGCCTCCAAGGCAACCCGACCGCACGCCACCCCGTGGCTCCGCGGTGTCCGTCGGCGTCGGTGGCACCTTCGAAACCGTCGAGCACGTTGTAGGACGGGCCGATTCCCGCAGCGGTCGCGGCTTCGGCGGCACCGATGGATCGCTGACCGGAGCGGCACAGGAACACCACCGGCCGATCGCCGTCCACGCCTGCGGCTTTCAGGTCGTCGACGAAGTTGGCGTTGCGGGCACCGTCGGGAAAGCTGACCCACTCGATCAGGTGCGTCGGGCGGTCGATGCCGGAGGTGTCCGGGACACCGACGTACTGCCACTCGGCGCGCGTCCGAACATCCACGAGCACTGCTTCGGGGTTGCTCTGCAACAACTCCCAGGCAGCTTCCGGGGTTATGTCACCTGCGTAGGTCACTTGATCAGCCTTCCGTCACTCGCTGTTTCGACATCACACACGTACCGGTCAGACATTGCACACCAGCCACTTGTCGTCCACACGGACGAAATTCCACACGTCGTCGGTCTGCACTCCGGATTTCTCTTCCTTCAGCGGGACCGTGACCATTCCGCGGTCGCCGTTGACCTGGTACTCGGTCGGCACACCGTCGATGGACGTCTCGCCGTTGCGCTCGACCTCGCCTGCCCGATCGGTTCGGTACTGCACGTCGTCACCCGGAATCAGGCGCTCGACCTGATCGAAGCATGTGTTCTGACGCAGCAGCTCCGCGTTACCGGTGTTCTGCGCTTCGAGGAACCCGTCGAGGCTGTCGGTGAGCAACTGGGCCTGCGTCACGTTGTCCTCCGCGGGAGCGAACTTCGAGGCCGCTAAGATGCCGACGAGCAAGGCGACGACGATGCCCACGGCGATGATGAACGGCCACGCGTTGGGCGGACGCTGCTCACCGGACTCGGCAGCCGCCTCGGATGCGTTGTTGCGCGCTTCCTCACGACTGTCGACCCACTGCTGCCTACGTTCACTCCACGACGCCATGAAGCCAATCTTCCTCGATCCGACGGGTCCGCGTTCAGCTGGGGCCTCTCAGTGAGAGGGGCCGACGGGGATGTCTCCACGCAACGTGATGCGGTGCATCTTGCGGTGCTCGGTGCCGTAGTCGCGGTTGGCGTAGTGCGAGGTGCTGCGGTTGTCCCACAGCACCAGGTCGCCCAGCCGCCAGCGGTGCCGCACGATGTGCTCGGGTTTGGTCAGGTGCGCGTAGAGCAGATCCAGGATCCCGCGACTCTCGGCCTCCGACACACCCACGATGTGGGAGGTGAAACCCGGATTGACGAACAACCCCTTGCGGCCGGTTTCCGGATGGACCCGCACGACGGGATGTTCGACGGGGACCAGCGCGGTGACTTCCTTGCCGTCCCACACGTTGCCCTTTCCGCCGCGCTTCTGCGCGAGGTAGTAGCCGAATTCACGGTTGCCGTCGTGAATTGCCGTGAGCCCGTCGATCATTCGACGCACGGGTGCGGACAGCGATTCGTAGGCGAGCTGGCTGTCGGCCCAGTTGGTGTCGCCGCCGTGCGGTGGCAGGACAACGGGCCGCAGGATCGAACCCATCGGCGGACGTTCCATGAACGTGACGTCGGTGTGCCAGACGTCGGCGAATCCGTTGTCCTGACTGTCGAGCGCGTAGACCTCGGGGGCGACGTGGCCGCTGTCGTGCACCGGGTGGCCAGCCGTCAGGTCGCCGAGCCTGCGACCGAATTCGACGTGTGCAGCGTCGTCGAGCGTTTGCCCGCGCAGCACCAGAACCTTGTGCTCGACGAGGGCTCGGCGCACGGCGTGAATCTGCGCATCGGACGCCGCGGCGACGTCGAGGCCGATGACCTCGGCACCGAACGACGGGCCGAGCTTGTCGAAAGTGAGCGTGACGGGCTGTTCCAGAGTGGTCATGTGTCCTCGAATCTGTGCACGGCCGGCGCTGATCTTCGGCAACGCTGCCGCGAAAGGGAGGGAACCCGACCTGCTGAATACCTACAGAAGGAGGGGACGGGCGTCGGGTCTTGTCACCGACAACACATGTTGGTGCAGGTACGACAGAAGTCGACGGTGAACCGTCGGACCAGGTATGTCGTCTCCACAGAGCAATTCCTACCGGAAACCGGGAAATCCGGCAAGTTGCCCACTGCCCCAGCTCAGGTTGTCCTTAATTTATGCTGGGGTGTCCGCACTTCCCTCGAAGAAGGTAGCTCGCTGCACATGACTGATCAGACTCGTCCACTCCGCGTCGCCATCGTCGGTGCCGGACCGGCAGGCATCTACGCCGCCGACGCGCTCATGAAGTCCGACCACAATGTCAGCGGACCGGGCGTCAGCATCGACCTCTTCGAGCGCATGCCCGCGCCGTTCGGGCTCATCCGCTACGGCGTGGCCCCCGACCACCCACGCATCAAGGGCATCATCACCGCCCTGCACAAGGTGCTCGACAAGCCCCAGGTCCGCCTGCTCGGCAACATCGACTACGGCACCGACATCACCCTCGACGACCTGCGCCGCTTCTACGACGCCGTCATCTTCTCCACCGGAGCCAACGCCGACCGCGCACTCAACATCCCCGGCATCGACCTCGACGGCAGCTACGGCGCCGCCGACTTCGTCTCCTGGTACGACGGCCACCCCGACGTGCCCCGCACCTGGCCCCTCGACGCCGAGAAAGTCGCCGTCCTCGGCGTCGGCAACGTCGCCCTCGACGTCGCACGCGTCCTCGCCAAAACCGGCGACGAACTGCTCCCCACCGAAATCCCCGCCAACGTCTACGAAGGCCTCAAAGCCAACAAGGCCATCGAAGTACACGTCTTCGGCCGTCGCGGACCGGCACAGGCCAAATTCACCCCACTCGAACTCCGCGAACTCGACCACTCCCCCAACATCGAGGTCATCGTCGCCCCCGAGGACATCGACTACGACGAAGGCTCCGAACAAGCCCGCCGCAGCTCCAAGCAAATCGACATGGTCGCCAACACCCTGCAGGACTGGGCCATCCGCGACGTCGGCAAACGCCCACACAAACTGTTCCTGCACTTCTTCGAATCCCCCCACGAAGTCCTCGGAGACAACGGCAAAGTCGTCGGCCTCCGCACCGAACGCACCGAACTCGACGGCACCGGCAACGTCACAGGCACCGGCAAATACAACGACTGGGACGTCCAAGCCGTCTACCGCGCCGTCGGCTACCTCAGCCAGAACATCAGCCAACTCCCCTTCGACGAGCAAGCAGGCACCATCCCCAACGAAGCCGGACGCGTCGTCGAATCACCGCACTCCACCACACCCGTCCCCGCCACCTACGTCACCGGCTGGATCAAACGCGGACCCGTCGGCCTCATCGGTCACACCAAGGGCGACGCCAACGAAACCGTCGCGAACCTGCTCGAGGATGCGCCGAACTTCGTCGGTGCGGCCGAGCCGGATCTGGACGCGGTCACCTCGTTCCTCGAAGGCAAGCAGGTCCCCTTCACCACCTGGGACGGCTGGTACCGCCTCGACGCCCACGAACGCTCCCTCGGCGAACCCGAAGGCCGCGAACGAGTCAAGGTCGTCGAGCGTGAGGACATGCTGAAGGCATCCGAGCCCGACAAGGCCTAGACGGTATGGAGGTCTTGGCTGGGGCCCCTCCGCATGTAAGCGTGGGTTGCCGACAGGAGTGGGTCCTGGCCGGT
>NZ_JAWLKE010000006.1:198063-512012 GCF_033042225.1 Rhodococcus cercidiphylli | reverse complement strand
CACCTTCGAAGGACGCATCACCCCGAACGGAAACTAACCGACGCCAAGGTCGGATCCACCGTTAATCTGACACTCCCCGTAGCTCCCTCGGACACCGGCCGTCGACCGCTGCGCGACGGATAGGCGACGGACAGTCCACCGCTGGTGCCGCCAGCGACCTGGTCCACATGGATGCCTACCGAGTGTTGAAAGCCAGCCGGTCGTCGGTGAAGCAGGTCAAGGGTGCACCGGTGCCCTCTCCGATCGCGGTGGTTGCTGCGGACGTGGAAGGGTCGGTACTCGACTTCGAGTCGGAAAAGCTCGGGCGCGCAGGAGAACTGCTGATGCGTGAGGTGCCTGGCCCGTCAGCGCTGATCGACAGCACCGTGCGCGCAGGGGGCCAGCCCGCCGAAGCCGCGCGGCTGGCGCACGGCTTCGAGAGAGGGAATGGCTTGGGCGGCCGAGTAGCCCGATTCAGGTGCTGTCAGGCTGCGCGACGTTTTCGGCGGTGGTAGCTGGGGATGGGTTGTCGTGTGGAATCGATGGATTCGGGTGGGATGGCGTAGGGGTGTCCGTCGTCGCCCATGAGCAGTTGCCAGTCGCCGTGGTGGACCAGGCGATGGCATTCTCCGCAGACCAGCGCGAGGTTGTTCAGGTCGGTGCGGCCGCCGTGTTCCCAGAATTTCACGTGGTGGGCCTGGCACCACTGTGCGGGGCGGCCGCACATCACGCAGCACCGATCGCGGATGGTCAGGGCGATGCGTTGGTCGTCGCTGGCGAGTCGGGTGGTGCGGCCGAGGGCGAGGGGGACGCCGTGGTGGTCGACGATGATCGGGGTGAGGTCGGCATCGCAGGTGAGAAGTTCGGCGAAGGCGCGGCTCATCGGCCCGGTCCAGTCGAAGTGGAACGGCCAGTCGGCATCACCGGGGTCGGGTGCAGACTTCCGCCCGCAATGGTCACCGGCACCAGCGCTGGGACCGACACGATCGCCGCGGGGATCACCGTTCCATGAACCGTCGCCGGCACCGGCACTCTCACTCACCTGGTGACCGCCATCAGCGCCAGCCGCGGGAGGCGTTTCGGTATCGCCGGTCCGTGAGACGTCGCCGGCACCAGCACCGCTCCCGACGTAGTGCCCGCCGTCAGTGCCAGCCACGGGAGGCGTTTCGGTATCGCCGGTCCGTGAGACGTCGCCGGCACCCGCGCCGCTCCCGCTGACGCGACGACCGTTGCCACGATCGGGACCGACGTCGGTATCGCGGGCTCGTGAACTGCCGCCGGCACCAGCATTGCTCCCGCTGACCCGACGACCAGTGCCACGATCGGGACCGGCCTCGGTATCGCGGGCTCGTGAACTGTCGCCGGCACCGCACCCGACGTAGTGACCGCCGTCAGCGCCCGCAACGGGACCCGCGTCGACATCACCGGTCCGCAAACTGTCGCCGGCTTCGGGACTCTCACTGACGTGGTGCCCGCCGTCAGCGCCGGCAACGGGACCCGTATCGGTATCGCCGGCCCGTGAGTCGCCACCGGAACCGTCTGTCGTCGAACCCGTTGTTGCGCTGTTCGATTGCGTGTGTCCGCGGTCGGCGAGCAGGTCCCGCAGCGGGACGATCAAGTGCACCGATGCCCGCGACCCGCCCGCCGATCCGCGGCCACCACCGCTCAGGTGCCGGTCGAGGATCCGATCGAGTGCATCCGCCCGCCGCTTCGACGGACCACGTAGATCGCGTTCACCTCCAGGGCCGGGCTGCGGCGCGGTCAACGCCGACAGCGCGGTGAGCAGCTTCTCGGCCAGGAGCCGGTCGACGTTGCCACCCATCTGGAAGCGGCCACTGGCAAGAGGGTGAACATCGAAACGGTTCAACTCCGAGTTCTCCGACACCGGTATCGGCGGCGGCCCAGCTGGAACAGGCTCGGGCCCAGCAGGTTCGGGCTCACCCGAGCCACCGGAATCACCCGAGCCACCGGAACCACCCGCGCCACCTGCATCAGCTCGGCTCGCCCGGTCCCGCTCCTGTGTCCGCTCCTGTTCTTGTCGTTGCTCCTCGGCCTGCTCGTGGCGGGCTCTGGCGTCCTCGGCCGCGGAATGCGCCAGTGCCTGCGCGCGGGAGGCGACCTGCCCGGCGGTGCTGCGCATGGCGGTTTCGAGCAGTTCGGCGACGACAGCCTCGCGGCGTTGTTCGTCGAGGGTGGGGTCGGCGACCACCACGGTGGCGTAACCGTCGGCGATCGCCGAGGCATGCGCGGCGTGGATGTCACCACCTGCGAGGGCGTTCAACACGCTGGGCCGGTCGGTGAGCCACTGCCCCAGCTCCATCTGACGGGCCGCGGACCCGTCGGTTATGCGCACCGATCGCGCGTACCACCGGGTGACCGACGAGTACCCGAGTTTCATGGCCAGACCGCGGCGGTCCATCTCCGCCAGCAGCGTCAATCGCGTTGCAGCGAGCTCGTTTTCGAGGGAGGACACGCCAGCGAGCTCGGAGACCAATTCCTGGTCGCCGAGCCCGAACACATCCCCCCATGTCTTCACACCGGAAAAGCTATACCCACCCACCGACAAGCTTTGTCACGGAGCGACGGTGCGGTACCTGAGCATCATTTCGTGGTCCTCGTGATCGAGCATGTGGCAGTGCCACATATACCCCTGCAGTTCGCCGCCCCCACCCATGTCGTGTCCACCGTGCTCGCCGCCGTGGTGCGCGGCCGGCCCGGCGAAGGTGGCGTCGGGGTCGAAGCCGAGCTCGTCGGCCGTCGGGAATCGAACGAGGATCTGCGTGACGGTGCCCGGGTAGGTGTTGACGGTGTCCTTCCACCCGGCTTCCCACGCCGCAGGCGGCACCGACGGACCGGTGAGAAACTTCTCCACCGGCGGAGCCCATCTGGTACCGAATGTTGGCCTGGGGAAATCACGTTGGTAGGCGGCGAGGTCGATCGGGATGCGTCCCAGCGTCCGGAAGTGGGCCAGGTGCAGGTGAATCGGGTGCGGCTCCACCGTCGTGTTGACGATGTTCCACATCTCCACGGTCCCCTGCTTGGGCATCTCGATGTCCGGGTCCGAGTACCTCAGGTTGTTCAGGTTCATCAGCGTCATGTCCAGGTTGAGCCCACCGGACGGCTGGTTGACGGTGACCGTTCGCGTGAATGTCGCGGTCGGCAACGGCGGCAACACATCCGGCTGTCCCTTGCCGCCGCGCAGCAACGTCGGCATACCGCCCCGGAACCCGGCCGCGGACGCGACGCGGAACTGGCAGAACATCGCCATCGGCACCGCACCGAGGGACGCGGCCTGCGCCGGCGGCGGCTCGTCGTTGAGTAGTTCAACGAGAGCACCTGCCTCGACGGCACCGAAGTCGACGAGGATGTCGGCGCGCTCGGCCGGGGCGAGTCGGATGCTGGTGGCTTCCACAGGAGCGTCGAGCAATCCCCCGTCGTTCCCGATGACCCAGAAGCGAAGCCTGTTGGTGAAGAACAGGTTCCACACGCTGTACGACCCGGCGTTGACGACGCGCAGCCGGTACATTCCCCGGGCGACTTCCATCGTCGGCCAGATCTTGCCGTTGACGACGCCCACGTCTCCGGTGCCGCCGCCTTCCCATTTACCCTGCGGCACGGTGATATTGGAACGGATGCTCATGCTGCCGTCGGGGTTCATGATCTTTTCCTGCAGCACCAACGGCAGCTCGAACTCACCCGACGGCAGCCCCAGCGCATTGTCGGGCGTGCCGGTGTCCCAACGGTCCCGCACGAGGTTCATGCCGAGCAGGCCCGCGTACACGTTGATGCGCGTCATCGACATGGCGTGATCGTGGTACCAGAGTCCCGCGGCGTCGTTGAGCCCCGAGAAGTTGTGCGTCATCGACTCCCCCGGGCGCACCAGCATCTCGGAGTGCCCGTCGCTCGCCGGTTCGGTGACGGCCCCGTGCAGGTGCAGCGCCGTCGGTGTCATCGTGCGGTCCATCTCGCTCATGCCGTGCAGCGAGGTGTCGATGTCGGCGGCGAGCGGGTTGCCCGCGGTGGTGTTGGAATACTTCAGTGTCCAGGGCTGACCGGTCTGCGACTCGATGGTCGGTCCGAGGTAGTCGCACTGGCCGTACCCGAAGGTGGGCGCGGGTCGTAGATCGGCGTGGAACACGTGGGTGGAGCTGTGCGCGTCCAACGTCACCTCGGTACCGCTGATCAGCGGCAACCTGGGCAGCTCGTCCCGGAACGGCGTGAGGGGCGGTGAGTGGAACAGCAGGGGGCTCTGGCCACGGAGGAAGTCGTCGGCCATCGCGCGGCGCGTCGTCGACGCCACCGGGAGTGCAGCGGCACCAGCGGCTACTGCGGCGACGGCGAGCCCTCGAAGGGCGGTTCGCCTGGACACAGATCCGCTCACCGAGCCTCCTCTCTCCTTGTTGTGATTGGGGCCATACTATGTGCCCGTCGGCTCCCGCCGTCACCCCACACTCGGATCGTCCGGCACGTTCCTGCCGGTGGAGGGATCTATCTGTCATGGCAACGATTACTTTCGAGCGCACCACCAGGCTGTTTCCGGGCTCCGACGCCCCCGCGGTGGACGAGCTCGACCTGCACATCGAGGACGGTGAATTCCTCGTTCTGGTCGGCCCGTCGGGTTGCGGAAAGTCGACGTCGCTGCGGATGCTCGCGGGGCTCGAAGAGGTCAATTCCGGTCGCATCCTCATCGGCGGCAAGGACGTCACCCACTCCGAACCCAAGGATCGCGACATCGCGATGGTGTTCCAGAACTACGCGCTGTATCCGCACATGACCGTCGCGGAGAACATGGGCTTCGCTCTGAAGTTGGCGAAGGCGAACAAGGACGACATTCGCACTCGCGTCGAGGAGGCCGCGAAGCTACTCGACCTCGAGCCGTATCTCGACCGCAAGCCCAAGGCGCTCTCGGGCGGTCAGCGTCAGCGAGTTGCCATGGGCCGCGCCATCGTTCGTCAACCCCAGGTGTTTCTGATGGACGAGCCCCTGAGCAATCTCGACGCCAAGCTGCGGGTCCAGACGCGCACCCAGATCGCCCAGTTGCAGCGAAGGCTCGGAACGACGACGGTGTACGTCACCCACGATCAGGTAGAGGCCATGACGATGGGCGATCGCGTCGCCGTCCTGAAAGGTGGTGTGCTGCAGCAGTGCGCCACCCCGCGCGAGCTGTACCGGAAGCCGGTCAATGCGTTCGTCGCCGGGTTCATGGGCTCACCGTCGATGAATCTGTTCCGTGTCCCGGTCACCGACGGCGGCGTTCGCCTGGCCGATCAGGTGATTCCCGTGCCGCGCCAGACCCTCGGGTCGGCCGCCGAGGTGATGTTCGGCATCAGGCCCGAGCACATCGAGATCGCGAGCAGCGGAATCGCTCTCGAGATCGACGTGGTCGAAGAACTCGGCTCCGAGGCCTTCGTGTTCGGCCGTGCAGACATCAACGGCCGCACCGAGACCATCGTCGCCCGGGCCGATTGGCGCAGCCCACCCGAGAAGGGTGACCGCGTCCACGTCCGTATCGACGACGCGCACGCGCACATCTTCGACGCCTCCGCCGAGGGTCACCGCCTGAACTGACCGTCGTGCGCGTTGTGCGTACCCCTGGGGACGCACAACGCGCACGGCGTCAGACCAGCAGCTCGGCGATCTGAATCGTGTTGAGCGCGGCACCCTTACGCAGGTTGTCGCCCGAGACGAACAGGGCTAGTCCGCGTCCTTCGGGGACGCCCGGATCCTGGCGGATGCGGCCGACGAGGGAATCGTCCGCGCCTGCGGCCTGCAAAGGTGTCGGCACGTCGACCAGCGAGACGCCGGGTGCCGATGCCAGCAACTCACGAGCCCGCTCCACCGACAACGGACGATCGAACTCGGCATTGATCGACAGCGAGTGCCCGGTGAACACCGGCACGCGCACGCAGGTGCCGCTCACCAGCAGGTCGGGCAGGCCGAGGATCTTGCGCGATTCGTTGCGCAGCTTCTGGTCCTCGTCGGTTTCGCCGGATCCGTCGTCCACCAACGCACCGGCCAGCGGCAGGACGTTGAAGGCGATGGGCGCGACGTACTTGTTCGGGGCCGGGAAATCCACCGACGAACCGTCGTGCACCAGCTTTTCGACGTCGCCGATGACGGCGCGCGCCTGGGTGGCGAGTTCTTCCACACCAGCGAGTCCGCTGCCGGACACGGCCTGGTAGCTCGAGACGATCAGACGCTGCAGGCCTGCTTCGTCGTGCAGAACCTTGAGCACCGGCATCGCGGCCATGGTGGTGCAGTTGGGGTTGGCGATGATGCCGCGGGGCGGGTTCTTCGCATCCTCGGGGTTGACCTCGCTGACCACCAGCGGCACGTCCGAGTCCTTGCGGAACGCCGACGAGTTGTCGATGACGGTGGCACCTGCCGCGGCGAAACGCGGTGCCTGCTCACGCGAGAGCGTGGCACCCGCGGAGAACAGTGCGATGTCGATTCCGGCGAGGTCTGCGGTGGAGGCGTCCTCGACGACGATCTCCTCGCCGCGGAACGGCAGCTTCTTGCCCGCGGACCTGGCTGAGGCGAAGAAGCGAACGGTGTCAGCGGGGAAGTTGCGCTCCTCCAACAGGGTTCGCATGACGGCACCGACCTGGCCGGTGGCTCCTACGACTGCAACTGTGGTCATCGTCTATCGTCCTGTTCCTGCGTGTACGACGGCTTCTTCGTCGCCGCCCAGATCGAAGGCGGCGTGCAGCGCGCGCACTGCTTCGTCGAGCTGAGTGTCACTGCACAGCACCGAGATACGGATCTCCGAGGTGCTGATCAGGTCGATGTTGATGCCGGCGTCGGCGAGGGCCTCACAGAACGTCGCGGTGACGCCGGGGTGGCTCTTCATGCCTGCACCGACGAGGGAGACCTTGCCGATGTGGTCGTCGTAGAGCACCTGAGCGAAGCCGATCTCGGCCTGGAGCTTGGTGAGCTTCTCCACTGCAGTCGGGCCGTCGGCCTTGGGGCAGGTGAAGGTGATGTCGGTCTTGCCGGTGTCGATCTTGGACACGTTCTGCAACACCATGTCGATGTTGATCTCGGAATCTGCCACGGCGCGAAACACTTTGGCGGCGTAGCCGGGGGTGTCGGGCAGACCGACGACGGTGACCTTCGCCTCGCTGCGATCGTGTGCGACGCCGGTGAGAATTGCTTCTTCCACTGGAATGTCCTCCATAGATCCGGAGACGATCGTTCCGGGTTTCGTGGTGTACGACGAGCGCACGTGAACAGGAACGTTGTAGCGACGCGCGTATTCGACGCAGCGCAGCATGAGCACCTTGGCACCGCAGGCAGCCATCTCCAGCATCTCCTCGAACGAGACGGTGTCGAGATGCCGGGCGTTGGGCACGATGCGCGGATCGGCGGTGAAGATGCCGTCGACGTCGGTGTAGATCTCGCAGACGTCGGCGTTCAGGGCTGCGGCGAGCGCGACGGCGGTGGTGTCGGACCCACCGCGACCGAGCGTCGTGACGTCCTTGCTGTCCTGGCTGACACCCTGGAAGCCAGCGACGAGAACGATCGAGCCCTCGTCGAGTGCGCTTCGCACGCGGCCGGGGGTGACGTCGATGATTTTGGCGTTGCCGTGCACGCTGGTGGTGACGACGCCTGCCTGAGAGCCGGTGAACGAGCGCGCCTCGGCACCGAGCGAGTGGATGGCCATCGCGACCAGAGCGTTGGAGATGCGCTCTCCCGAGGTCAGCAGCATGTCCATTTCGCGGGCCGGCGGGGCCGGGCACACCTGCTGGGCCAGGTCGAGCAGTTCGTCGGTGGTATCGCCCATGGCCGACACGACCACGACGACGTCGTGGCCGGCCTTCTTGGTCTCGACGATTCGTTCAGCGACGCGTCGGATACGTTCGGCGGTCCCCACCGACGATCCACCGTACTTCTGGACGATGAGAGCCACGCGTGTTTACCTCCGCTGGATAGCCGACGATCACGAGAATGTCGGGGAAATGTTCCGGGGTCACCTTACCGATCCGGCACCCCGAGCAGTGGGCCGGGTAGCTCCGAGCTGGGACTTTAGGGCGGTTCGCCTGCGGATACGCCTGACCTAACATGTTCGGGTGACCCTTCCCGAGCACCGCCCACCCCCACCCCCGCGAGGTCTGCGGGTGCTCTTCGGGCTCCCTGCCGTCGGCCGCCGCTGGCCGGGTGGACTGCGCTCGGCTCTGGCATTCGGCATCCCCGCGATCGCGGCGTGGGTTCTCGGGTTCCACACCGAGGCCCTGCTGGTGGTCTCGGGAAGTTTCGCCGTCATCTACGGCGAGGGGCGTCCCTATCGTTCGCGTTGGTGGGTCGTCCTGACCGCGGGCGGCGCACTGGTGGCGTCGGTGTGGCTCGGGGCGACGGCCGGGCAGGTGGCGCTCGATCTCGGGAGCACCGGATGGGCGCAGATGATCCCGGTGACCCTGCTCTCGCTCCTGGCTCTCGTGGCGGTCTACGTCATCGCTGCGCTGCGACTCGGACCGCCGGGTGCGTTCTTCTTCGTGCTGGTGTGCGCGGTGTCGTCGTACATCCCCGGGGCCGGCATCGGCGCCGTTCACGGAGCGGTCTGCGCGGCGATCGGCGTCGCGTCGGCGCTACTGGTGTCGATGTCCGGGGTGCTGTGGGATCCGCGAGGACCCGAGCGCGAGGCCGTCGGAGCAGCGGTGGGCGCGATCGAGAAATACACGAGCTCGCAGACGCCGTCTGCCGCCGATCGTCACGTCGCGGCCGCGCGTCTGCACGCAGCCTGGGCCGCCGTGTACGACGCAGGTGCCGCACGGTTGTCGTCGAGGCCGGTGCTGGTGCAGAGGCTGTTCGACGCCCATCGGGCATTCGCGGCCACTACCTCTCGAAGCATGGATGCCGACCAGGCAGTCGACTCGGTGTCGGATCAGCTGCCACTGGCGAGGCCGAGCATCGCCTACCGGTTGCGCCGGTCGTTGCATCGAGATTCACACGCATCGTCCACGGCGATCAGGGTCTTCTGCGCGGCTGCGGCGGCAGGCGGGATCAGCGTCGCGCTGGATCTGAGCCGTCCGGACTGGGCAATACTCGGTGCCGTCCTGGTGCTGCAACAGGGTCCCGACCGGGTGCACGGCACGTATCGGGGCCTGCAGCGGCTCGGCGGAACCCTCGCGGGGGTGGCCCTGTTCTCCGCCATCTTCCTCTCGCCGCTGACCGGTCTGGCCGTCATCGTGGTGTTGATGGTGTTGCAGTTCGCGATCGAGGTCTCGGTGGCGCGCAACTACGGGTTGGCCGTCACGTTCATCACGCCGCTCGCCCTGCTGATGGGGACACTGACACATCCGGGAGCTGTCCTGGAGGACATCGTCGTGGACCGGATCGTGGAAACCACGGTGGGCGTCGCTCTGGCCTTCGCTGCGCTGTGGCTGCTGCTTCCCGGGGCGTTCAGGCGCGCATTGCAGTGGTCCGACGGCCGAGTCCTGACGCTCAGCGCCGATCTGCTGACGGTGTTGCGCACCGAGGACGTCGCCGGATCGAGCGCTCTCACCGCCCGGCGCGACGTCCAGTTCGAGCTGGTCGGGTCCGCGTTGGCCGGTGCCGAGGCCGCACACAACGATCGGCGGTGGGCTCATGGGGTGTGGTCGCAGCATGCCGAGGTCGATCGCCTCGGGTACGAACTCCTCGCGCACTGCTGGACGATCACCGACGTCGGACGAATGAATGACATCGGGCACTGGCAGCGCAGAGTCGATGCAGCAACTGCAGAATTCCACTCGTCAACCCTGGGGTAGGCGGTCGGCGCGCGGTAGTACACTCAGCCCATGCTGCGAGCTCTCCTTCTTAACAGCCGCGACGGGGTCTGAGACCAGACTGGCTTCCCGTCGCGGGGTTCGTTGCGCCGGTCGAACACATTGCTCTGATCTGTACGGAGAGACGAAGACCATGTCACCAGCCGACGCATTCACCTCGGGAACTCGCACCATCACCCCGCCCTCGCGGCCCGCACCAAGCGACCAGCCCGCCTGGAACACCCAGAAGAACTCCTCGATGCCGACCTACCGTTACCGGCCGTTCGCCGAGGAGGTCGAGCACGTCACCCTTCCCGACCGCACGTGGCCGGACAAGATCATCGATCGCACCCCGCAGTGGTGCGCCGTCGATCTGCGCGACGGCAACCAGGCGCTGATCGATCCGATGAGCCCGGCCCGCAAGCGTCGCATGTTCGACCTGCTGGTTCGCATGGGCTACAAGCAGATCGAGGTCGGCTTCCCGTCGGCCAGCCAGACCGACTTCGACTTCGTCCGCGAGATCATCGAGGACGGCGCGATCCCCGACGACGTCACCATCCAGGTGCTGACGCAGTGCCGTCCCGAGTTGATCGAGCGCACCTTCGTCGCGTGCGAGGGTGCCCGCAGCGTCATCGTGCACTTCTACAACTCGACGTCCATCCTGCAGCGCCGGGTGGTGTTCCGGGCCGAGCGTGACGTCATCAAGAAGATCGCCACCGACGGTGCCCGAAAAGTCCTCGAAGAAGCAGCCAAGTTCCCCGATACCGACTGGCGCTACGAATACTCCCCCGAGTCCTACACCGGCACCGAACTGTCCTACGCCAAAGAGGTGTGCGACGCGGTCACCGCGATCATCGATCCCACGCCCGACAAGCCCCTGATCCTGAATCTGCCTGCGACCGTCGAGATGGCGACACCCAACGTCTACGCCGACTCGATCGAGTGGATGAGTCGCAACCTCGATCGCCGCGACAGCATCGTGCTGTCGCTGCACCCGCACAACGACCGCGGAACCGGTGTTGCCGCAGCAGAACTCGGCTACCAGGCCGGTGCGGACCGCATCGAGGGCTGCCTGTTCGGCAACGGCGAGCGCACCGGCAACGTCTGCCTGGTCACGCTCGGGCTGAACCTGTTCACCCGCGGTGTCGATCCGCAGATCGACTTCTCCAACATCGACGAGGTCCGTCGAACCGTGGAGTACTGCAACCAACTTCCCGTCGCCGAGCGTCACCCCTACGGCGGCGACCTGGTCTACACCGCCTTCTCCGGCAGCCACCAGGACGCCATCAACAAGGGCCTGGACGCGATGAAAGTCACTGCAGACGAGCAGGGTTCGGACATCGGAGACGTCACCTGGCAGGTCCCGTATCTGCCCGTCGACCCGAAGGACGTCGGTCGCACCTACGAGGCCGTCATTCGCGTCAACTCGCAGTCCGGCAAGGGCGGCGTCGCGTACATCATGAAGTCCGATCACGGACTGAACCTGCCGCGTCGACTCCAGATCGAGTTCTCCCAGGCCGTGCAGCGCATCACCGACGGTGAGGGCGGCGAGGTCTCGCCCAAGGAGATGTGGGACGTCTTCGCCGAGGAGTACCTGACCCCGATCCGCCCCCTCGAGCGCATCAAGCAGTCGGTCATCGCGGCCGAGCACGACGGTGGCACCGACACGATCACCGCGACGGTCAAGGTCGACGGCGTGGAGCAGGAGATCTCCGGATCCGGCAACGGCCCCCTCGCCTCGTTCGTCGACGCACTGTCCACCATCGGATACGACGTCAGCGTCCTCGACTACTCCGAGCACGCCATGTCCGCCGGCGACGACGCCCAGGCTGCGGCCTACGTCGAGGCCTCGGTCACCTCACCCGCCGGTGTCGCCACCACCGTCTGGGGCGTCGGCATCGCGACCTCGATCACCACCGCATCACTGCGCGCCGTGGTCTCGGCCGTGAACCGTGCACTGAAGTAGATTTCTCTGCTCGACGCGAAGCCGCCCATTCATCACGAATGGGCGGCTTTTCGCTGTTTATCGACGCTCAGCTGGTACGCCGCGTGCGACAATGAACCTGCCGTCGGGGCACTTTAGGGAATGGAAGTTCGCCATGGATTCTTTCTGGGATTTTCTCTGGCTTCTCATCGTCGGTTTCGCATTCGTGGCTTACCTCATGGTGATGCTGTCGATCATCGGAGACCTCTTCCGAAACCACAAAGCATCCGGGCTCGTGAAAGCCGCGTGGGTGCTCTTCCTCATCATCGCGCCGTTCTTCACCGCGCTGATCTACCTCATCGTGAACGGCGGCAACATGGCCGAGCGCCAGGTTGCCGCCCTGCAGCACGCCAAGGACCAGCAGGAGAACTACATCAAAGAAGTGGCCGGTCGGTCCGCATCCGAGGAGATCGCACACGCAAAGACGTTGCTGGACAACGGAACCATCGATCAGGACGAATTCAGGACGCTCAAGGCCAAAGCTCTGTCCTGAGGTCCGCCTCCGCCCGGAACGCGTCGAGCACGGCAGCGATTGCCGGTAGGCGTCGAGCGTCGGGCCTGGTCGCGAGTTCATAGATGCGCCCGGCCCGAACGCCGGACAGTTCTCGACGCACCAGACCGGGATGCACCACGGCGTACCGCGGCATCAGGGCCACGCCGTGACCGGCCGCTACCAACACCTCGGTGACGCGAAAATCATTCACTCGCTGGACCACTCGGGGTTCGACGCCGGTGGCCGCGGCTACCGAGAGCAGCACGTCGTCGACCGGGAAACCGCCGCGAACACTGATCCACCGTTCGTCGACCAGGTCCCTGAGGTCTATCGATTCGTGTTGCGCCAAACCATGACCGGGCGGGAGCACCAGATCGATGGGCTCACGCATCAGTGTCGTCACTTCGATGCGCGGGCCTGCGGTCGACGGGGCCCGCTCGTCGCGGTGGGTGAGCACCACGTCGTAGTCGGCCAACAGTTCCAGCACCGAGGATGCAGGCAGGTCCTCGTCGCGTGCCTCGATGTCGACGTCCGAGTTACCCAACCGCGTCAGCACCCCGGGCAGCAGCAGAGCAGCACCGGACGGGAACAGCGCGACTCGGACGCGTCCCCGCGGGGACGCACGGTACCGATCCATCTCGGCTCTAGCGCGGCTGACCGCAGCGAGCACCTCGTCGGTACGCAGCACCAGAGCGCGTCCCGCGTCGGTCAGTCGGAGCCGGCGACCGTCCGGTTCGAGGAGCGTCACACCCGCTTCCCTGGCCAGCAGCTTGAGTTGCTGGGATACCGCCGAGGGGGTCATCGACATCGCGTCGGCCACCGCTGCGACAGTTCCACGGTCGGCGAGTTCCGCGAGGATCCGCAACCGCTCGACATTCATGCAGTAAATCTTAACTGTTGATGCGGATATATTCGATTGTGCTGATCATTTGCAGCGGACACGATGGACGCCATGACCACTCGCGACCGCCTCCTCGGATTGACCGTCGCCGTGCTGTGGGGACTGAACTTCCTCGCCATTCGCATCGGACTCGATCATTTTCCGCCGTTCTTCTTCGGCGCGTTGCGCTTCCTGGTCATCGCCATCCCGGTCGTCCTGTTCGTCCCCAGGCCGAAAGTGCCGCTGAAGTGGTTGCTGCTCTACGGCTTCGGGTTCGGATTCCTGCAGTTCGCATTCCTGTTCGCGGCGATGGCAGCAGGCATGCCCACCGGATTGGCGTCACTCGTGCTGCAGTCGTCCGCCCCGTTCACCGTTGTTCTCGGCGCTGTTCTGCTGCGCGAACACGTCTCTCGCAGACAGGCGATCGGCATCGCGGTCGCCGTCCTCGGAATGGTCCTGATCGGATGGGACCGCGCCCAGAACGCCTCCCTGCTCCCGGTGATCCTCACCCTCCTCGCCGGCCTCGGCTGGGCGTTCGGCAATCTGGGAAACCGACTCGCCAAGTCCGATTCGCCGATGACGCTGATGCTGTGGATGACCGTCGTTCCGCCGCTGCCGATGCTGGCGCTGTCCGCGATCTTCGAGGGCCCGAGCACCGGCTGGCATGCGCTGACGGAGTCGTTCGGTCCGCAAGGCTGGCCAGGGTTGGTCGCGTTGGCCTACATCGTGATTCCCGCCACCATCATCGGCAGCGGTCTCTGGAGCATCCTGATGAGCCGCAACCCCGCCGGACTGGTCGCGCCGTTCTCACTGCTGGTTCCCGTTGTCGGAATCGCCGGTGCCTGGATTTTCCTGGGCGAGAACCCGTCCGTGCTCGCACTGATCGGTGGAGTAGTCGTGATCGGCGGATGCCTCGGCGGCATGGCCGTGCGAAGGTCGGTCGAAGTTCGGGAGAAAGCACCGGTGTGAGAGGCGGGAGTGGAGCCTGCGGAATGACCCAATAGGGCGGGAGTGGAGCCTGCGGAACGACCCGGGGGTAGCGGGAGTGGAGCCTGCGGAACGACCCGGGGGTAGCGGGAGTGGAGCCTGCGGAATGACCGAGGGGTAGAAACCGCCGACGTGAAACTGCACGCTCTTCTGTGCCAGACTCGGCGGATGGTTGAAGTGGGTGAGCGCAGACGTATCGGTGCACGTGGCCGTGTGGCACTGCGCGCGGCGGAGCTGGCGACCTGGGCGTCTCGCAAAGCGGGTCGAGGTAAGGGATCGATGATCGGCGGACTCGTCGCCCTCAAGATCGATCCGAACATCCTCGGCGGGCTCGGTCGCGGACGACGCACCGTCATCGTCACCGGCACCAACGGCAAGTCCACCACCACGCGTATGACGGCCGCTGCCCTGGCCACCCTGGGCGATGTCGCCACCCAGGCCGACGGCGCGAACATGGATGCCGGCATCGTCGCGGCCCTGCATGCTCACTTCGATGCCGAACTGGCTGCTCTCGAGGTCGACGAGCTGCACGTCCCCCATGTCTCCGACGAGGTGGAACCGGCGGCCATCGTGTTGCTCAACCTCAGTCGCGATCAGCTCGACCGCGTGGGCGAGATCAACATGATCGAACGCAAACTGCGCGCCGGACTGGCCCGGCATCCCGAGACCGTCGTCATCGCCAACTGCGACGACGTCCTCGTCACCTCGGCAGCATTCGACGCACCGAACGTCGTCTGGGTCGCAGCCGGCGGTGGATGGGCAGGCGATTCGGTCAGCTGCCCGCGCACGGGCGAGCCCATCCTGTGGGAGGGCGAGCACTGGTACAGCACCGGCAGCGACTTCAAGCGCCCGACGCCGGACTGGTGGCTCGACGACGAGAATCTCTACGGGCCCGACGGACTCGTCCTGCCGATGACGTTGTCACTGCCAGGAAAAGCCAACCGCGGCAACGCAGCTCAGGCCGTGGCCGCCGCAGTGACCCTCGGCGCGAGCGCGGAAGATGCCGTCGCCGCCGCGTCGAGCGTCGACGAAGTCGCCGGACGCTACTCCACCATCCAGTACGGATCCCATTCCGTCCGAATGCTTCTCGCGAAGAACCCTGCCGGCTGGCAGGAGGCGCTGTCGATGATCGACCCCACCTGCGATGGCCTCGTCATCGCCGTCAACGGGCAGGTACCCGACGGTGAAGACCTGTCGTGGCTGTGGGATGTCCGCTTCGAGCATTTCGAGAACGTCGCCGTCGTCGCCGCCGGTGAGCGCGCGACCGACCTCGGAGTTCGCCTGCTGTACGCGGGCTCGCAGCACACCACCATCGCAGATCCGTTGCAGGCCATCGCGTCCTGTCCGCCGGGGCGCGTCGAAGTGCTTGCCAATTACACTGCGTTCCGCGACCTCGGGCGCGCGCTGGCACGTGAGGTGAAGAATGTCTGAGTCCACCGTCCGCATCGGTCTGGTCCTGCCCGATGTGATGGGCACCTACGGCGACAACGGCAACGCGCTCATTCTTCGTCAGCGGCTTCGGATGCGAGACATCGACGCCGAGGTCGTGCAGATCACCCTCAGCGATCCGGTCCCCGATTCACTCGACGTGTACACCCTTGGTGGAGCCGAGGATTCGGCTCAACGCCTGGCGACGCGTCACCTCACCCGATACCCCGGACTACAGAACGCCGCTGCCCGCGGAGCGCCCGTGCTCGCCATCTGCGCCGCGATCCAGGTCCTCGGCCACTGGTACGAAACCTCTGCCGGCGAACGCGTCGACGGCATCTCGCTCTTCGACGTCACCACCGCACCGCAGGCGACGCGTTCGATCGGTGAAGTCGTCACCGAACCCGCGCTCGAAGGACTCACTCAGAAGCTCACCGGTTTCGAGAACCACCGCGGCGGAACGACTCTCGGCCTGGATGCGTCCCCGTTGGCCAAGGTCACCCACGGTGTCGGCAACGGTGTCGGCGACGGACGCGAAGGCGTCGTGCAGGGTTCGGTGATCGGCACGTACATGCACGGCCCGGTTCTCGCCCGGAACCCGGAATTGGCGGACTATCTGCTGGAGCGTGCATTGGGCACCACTCTCGCTCCACTCGAGCTGCCGGAGGTTGCGGAGCTGCGCAAGGAGCGGCTGCGCCGCACGTGAACGAAAACTCGTAGCCCACTACGAACTTCCACTCACAAGGCGCAACGGTCACACGGATACGACGCGTCGGTCCAACCCTCTCTGACCAGCACCTCGCGGACCTCGCGGTACACACCGCACGGGTCGTCGGCCACTTCGTGCCAGCCGTACATCAACCGCGGCAGGTTCCTCAGCTCCGCGGCATTGTCACGTCTGCGATCGCGAAATCGCCGCTGCTTGGCAGAGTGGAAGGCCTGGCCGTCCAGCCTGACGATGAGGTCGCAGATCTGGTAGCGAATGTCCTCGAAAAGCTGTCGGCCGTCAACGAATACCGGGGCCTGCCGCTGCCCGACCGGCAGACCGTGTGCCTGCTCGACGTCGAGTACGTAACGGTATTCGAGTGCAGAATGGACTCCGTCGCGCATGAGAGCCAGCGTGTGCAGAATCGGTTTGAGGTAGCGCATCGGTCGCCGGACTTCGACCTTGCTCGTCATGGCCGCGACGTTCACGCCACCCGAAGACATCGCCGAGACCAATGTGATCGTCGCTTGCCTCGACGTCGGCTCTGCGACAACGAGATCGAGGACCGTATCGACAGCGCTCGTTCGCGCCGGATTCGTCTCGACACTGATGTGTCCCATGGCTCGGGAACGGTGGACGACAACGCCGGGATGGATTTGTTCGTTGCTTTCCGAGGTGAAGTTCTGCTTGGCGTGTCTCATCGTCGGCGGCTTGCTGGTGGCCGAGCATCCGTAGGGAACGGTGACGTGAACCGGGCCTGCCCCAGGCCGAACCCACCCCCATTCCTCCGCGGCGGTGGTGTGACTGAGCAGCGCTCCCCGCCCTGCGTACAGCAGCGCCGCAGACAATTGCATCTCACGAGTCAGCGGCCCATTGGTCAACGAGACGACGCCACGAAACACTTTCAGCCATTGCCCGGTTTCCACGTAGTGGTTGATCGAATCCTTGCCGACGCCGAACGCATGCATCTGTTTCGTGGTGATGATTCCGTGCTGCTCGTCCAATAATCGCTGCCAGGTACCCGCTGGTCTTGTCCTCATGGCCCTCAGGATGGCCGGTTTCCAGCGCCCACGTCAGAATCTATCCACAGGCTGTGCATAACCTCGGGTCGTGAGTGGAAACTCGACCCCTGCTACGAGGTTTCGTGCACGTGCGGCGAAGCCGCTCTACATGCGCCGACGCCCCGTCAACGCGCGGCCCAGCGTCAACTCGTCGGCGAATTCGAGGTCTCCGCCCATCGGCAGGCCGGAGGCGAGGCGGGTAATGGCCAGGCCGGGGAAGTCACGCATCATGCGCACCAGATACGTGGCAGTGGCTTCGCCCTCGGTGTTGGGGTCGGTGGCGATGATGACTTCGGTGACGTCGACGCCGTCGTCCTGAGTTCCCACACGAGTCAACAACTCTCGGATGCGGAGCTGATCCGGCCCCACTCCGTTCAGTGGATCGAGTGCCCCACCGAGCACGTGGTAGCGGCCCTTGAACTCTCGCGTACGTTCCACGGCCTGAACATCTTTGGGTTCTTCGACGACGCAGATCATGGATCTGTCACGACGCGAGTCCGCGCAGATTCGACACAGTTCCTTGTCCGAGACCGTGCCGCAGACGATGCAGAACTGCACACCGTCGCGAATGCGCTGCAGCGCGCGCATGAGCCGATCCACCTCGGGAGGTTCGACGCCCAGGAGGTGAAAAGCTATGCGCTGAGCGCTCTTCGGACCGACCCCGGGAAACTTGCCTAGTTCGTCGATCAGATCCTGAACCGGACCTTCGTACACCGCCTAGAACCCGGGCAGGCCGGGCATGCCACCGAGACCACCAGCGAGGGGGCCCATCTTCTCGCTCGCGACGGCCTGAGCCGCGCGAGACGCATCGGCGATCGCGCCGATCACCAGGTCCTGCAACGTCTCGACGTCGCTCGGGTCGACGACCTTTGGGTCGATGGTCAGTCCGACCACCTCACCGGTTCCCTTGACGGTGGCGACCACGAGGCCACCGCCCGCCTGGCCGGTCACTTCGGTTTCCGCGATCTCGGCCTGCGCCGCCATCAGCTGCTGCTGCATCTGCTGGGCTTGCTGCAGGATCGATGCCATGTCGGGCTGTTCACCGGGTTGCACTGTGTCGTCCTCTCGCGTGGGTCGAAGCGATCCCCAGCGTAGTCGCACGAAGGTTCGCGGACGCCGCGCCACACAGCTGAGGATGCGTCACAACTGAGGCGCGTACCATCCTCGGATGCACGAACCGACGAACCCCGAGGGTCGCTCCCCTCGCAAGCGTCGGGTGACGCCTCAGACCATGGCCGAGGCGGGTATTGCGCTGACGCTGCCGAAGGTGTCGGTGAAGTCGGTGGCCGAAAGCCTGGGCGTGTCGATCGTCGCGATCTACAACAACATCGACGATCTCGGTTCCCTCAAGGCGCTCGTGGCGGAGGAGATTTTGCGCAGGTGGTCGCCTCCGCTTCCCGGTGACGACGAATCGATGCACGACGCGTTGCTGACACTCGCTTCCGCGATGCGCGAGCTGGTTCACTCCAACCCGGGCATCGCGGAGTATCTGATCGGCCTGACTCCCAGCTCGATCGACGCGATCCGTATGGCCGACTCGGTGCAGACGCGCTATCGAACTCGATACGACCTCACTCCGAAGCAGGCGACGTGGGCTGTCATCACTGTCTGCGAGCATGCGCTGGCCTTGGCCGAGATGGTCTACAACTCTGCTCGACGCGATCGTGAGTACGACGACGCGATCGCGGCGCGCACCGACCTCGATACATTGCCGGGGGCCTACGACACGGTCGACCGTGGACCCGACGGGATGTTCCTGTGGTCGATGCGCACCGTGGTCGTCGGAACACTCGAGCTCATCGAGGCCCCCGACTTCGAGCAGGCTTAGATCAACTCGCGGCGCAGGTTCTCCAGCGTCGCGGCCTGGATCTTCTTCAGTCCCAGCGGTGCGAAGGTCTTCTCGAAGAATCCGCCGATGCCGCCTGCACCCTTCCACTCCGTCGTCGTGGTGACCGTGGTGCCCGCGCCGTCCGGGGCGACCGACCAGGTGGTGACCATGGAGGAATTGGCGTCGCGTTCGGTGATGGTCGATCCGGCGACGGTGACGGTCGCGGCGACGTTGCGCACTCGCTTCTCGGTGGCCTGCAGGGTCCATGTGGCCACGGTTCCGTCTCCTTGCCCGCCCTGGACCACCTCGTAGTCGCGGTACTGCTCGGGGAGGATGCGTGGGCGCACCGTCTCGTAGTCGGCGAGCGCAGCGAGCACTCGATCCGGTGTGGTGGCGATGGTGGCGGAACTGGATGCACTGACCTGAGCCACGGAAACGTTCTCCTTCGATAGCGAACGGGATGTGCGTCCATACTGCCTCGCCGCGCACGCGCGGCCGGCATCCCGCCGGACCGTGTGTGATGTGCTTCACACACATATTTCTGATCCCGCAAAACACATGCATGACGCAACCATTTGTCCGATTTACTCCGATTCTCCGCGGAGATTCGGCAACAGTTGCGTGAAGTTTCACCGGTCGGACGCCGATGCCGGTGGATACCACGCGGTACGAGATATAGCGTCTGAGTGTGGCTTCAGTGAATGCTCTTCTCGGACGACGGCCAGAACCGAGGGAGAGCGGTTACGCAGCGCACCGGTCGGGTGTCGAGCAGCTGCTTCGCAGCTATCGCGCAATTCCCGCCGATGCGACGGTGCGTCTGGCGAAGAAGACGTCCAACCTGTTCCGGGCCAGGACGACCACCACCACACCGGGGCTCGACGTGTCGGGCCTGAGCAAGGTCATCACCGTCGATCCCGCCTCGCGCACAGCAGATGTCGCCGGAATGTGCACCTACGAGGACCTGGTCGACGCGACGCTTCCCTACGGCCTGGCACCCCTCGTCGTCCCGCAGCTCAAGACGATCACCCTCGGCGGAGCCGTCACCGGACTCGGCATCGAGTCCACGTCGTTTCGTAGCGGACTTCCCCACGAATCGGTGCTCGAGATCGATGTCCTCACCGGCAGCGGCGAGATCGTCACCGCAACACCGGAGGGTGAACACGCAGATCTCTACTGGGGCTTTCCCAACTCGTACGGAACCCTCGGCTACTCCACTCGGTTGAAGATCCAGCTCGAACCCGTGTTGCCGTATGTCGCGTTGCGCCACCTGCGATTTCACGATCTCGAGACCCTGCAGTCCACGATGGACAGAATCGTCGCGCAGCGCGAGTACGACGGCATCGAGGTCCAGTACCTCGACGGTGTGGTCTTCAGCGCCGACGAAAGCTACCTCACCCTCGGCGTCCAGACCGACGAACCGGGCCCGGTCAGCGACTACACCGGTGCCGACATCTTCTACCGATCGATCCAGCACGCGTCGGATACACCCAAGACCGACCGCCTCACCATTCACGACTACCTGTGGCGCTGGGACACCGATTGGTTCTGGTGTTCCCGCGCATTCGGAACACAGAACCCGAGAATCCGACGCTTCTGGCCGCGCAAGTACCGGCGCAGTAGTTTCTACTGGAAGCTCATCGGTCTCGATCGTAAGTACGACATCGGCGATCGACTCGAGAAACGCAAAGGAAATCCGCCGCGCGAACGCGTCGTGCAGGATGTCGAGGTTCCGATCGAGCACACCGCAGGCTTCGTGGCGTGGTTCCTCGGCAACATCCCGATCGAGCCGTTGTGGTTGTGTCCCTTACGTCTTCGTGAGCCCGCAGCACCGGGCGCAAATCCGGCCAGGCCGTGGCCGCTGTACCCGCTCGAGCCCAAACGCACATACGTCAACATCGGCTTCTGGTCTTCGGTCCCGATCGTTGCAGGCGAACCAGAGGGTGCCGCGAACCGCGCCATCGAGAAGAAGGTCACCGAGTTCGACGGGCATAAATCGCTGTACTCGGACGCTTATTACACCGAACATGAATTCGCCGTTCTGTACGGCGGCGATCGATACGAAGTGTTGAAGAAGAAATACGATCCCGAATCCCGATTGTTGGATTTGTACTCGAAGGCGGTGCAACGCAGATGACGACGTTCAAGGACTCCGGCAATCGCACGGTGAACGGTGCCCAGAAGCTCAAGATCTCCGAGATTCTCGAACTGATCTCCGACGGCAACATCCCACTGCGCTTCACCGCTTACGACGGCAGCACCGCAGGACCCGAGGACGCGAGAATCGGCCTCAACCTCAAGAGCCCCCGCGGAACCACCTATCTCGCAACCGCTCCCGGCGATCTCGGCATGGCGCGCGCGTACGTCTCGGGCGATCTCGAAGCAACGGGAGTCCATCCGGGCGACCCCTACGAGCTGCTGGCGCTGATGGGCGACGAGCTGCACTTCCGTCGGCCCTCGGCGATGACGCTGACATCGATCGCCCGTTCGCTCGGCTGGGATGTGTTGCGGCCCATCGCTCCCCCACCCCAGGAAGCGATTCCGCGGTGGCGTCGCATCGCAGAAGGTCTGCGCCACTCCAAGACTCGCGATGCCGAAGCGATCCACCATCACTACGACGTGTCCAATGCCTTCTACGAGAAGGTGCTCGGCCCCTCCATGACGTACACCTGCGCGGCGTTCGAGAGCGCCGATCAGTCGCTGGAAGCCGCACAGGAGAACAAGTATCGCTTGGTGTTCGACAAGCTCGGCCTGCAACCGGGTGATCGCCTGCTCGACATCGGCTGCGGTTGGGGCTCGATGGTGCGCTACGCCGCCCGCCGCGGAGTGAAGGTGATCGGTGTGACGCTCTCCCAGGAGCAGGCGTCGTGGGCACAGCAGGCCATCGCCGACGAGGGCCTGTCAGAGTTGGCCGAGGTGCGCTTCTCGGACTATCGCGACGTGCCCGAGACCAACTTCGACGCCATCTCCTCCATCGGGCTGACCGAGCACATCGGCGTGCACAACTACCCGTCGTACTTCACGTTCATCCAGTCCAAGCTGCGCGACGGCGGCCGGCTCCTCAACCACTCGATCACCCGGCCGGACAATCGCGCACACGCCAAGGCCGGCAGCTTCATCGACCGGTACGTCTTTCCCGACGGCGAACTCACCGGGTCGGGCCGCATCATCACCGAGATCCAGGACGTTGGACTCGAGGTTCGGCACGAGGAGAACCTGCGCGAGCACTACGCCCTGACGCTGGCCGGATGGTGCCGGAACCTCGTCGAGAACTGGGACGCCTGCGTCGCCGAAGCCGGTGAGGGAACAGCCCGCGTCTGGGGCCTGTACATGGCCGGCTCTCGTCTGGGATTCGAGCGCAATGTGGTTCAGCTGCACCAGGTTCTGGCCGTCAAACTCGGACCGAAGGGGCAGGCGGACGTCCCCCTGCGGCCTTGGTGGAACGGCTGACGCTTGTGAGCGGAAACTCGACCCCTGCTACGAGGTTCCGCGCACATGGGAGCGTCAGCGACCCGTTCCCCGCAGGATGACCCGCGCGGTCTCGGTCGGCTGATCCCAGTGCGGGAAGTGTCCGCATTTGTCGAACCAGTGCAGGGTGGCGTCGGGGAATCGCTCCAACGCCACTGTGGCCTGGCTGGGCGTGGTGACCTTGTCCTGACGGCCCCAGCCGATGAGCAGCGAGCCCTGCAGGGAACCTTTCGGGGAACCCTGTTGCTTCGGCCCGTGGATCAGCGCCTTGCGTGCGGCGTCGAGCGAAGGCGATGTCTTGGAGGAGAAACCCTTCAGCTCCTGCTCGACCAGCCCACTCGGAAGTTTCCAGGGCGCAGCCGAGAACTGCGCCAGTGCAGCAGTTCTGGTGACCGGGTTGCCGGCCAGGAACGGTACCAGCGGCTGCACGTTCTTCATCAGCGCCAACGATGCGGTGATCGTGGCCCCGAAGATCTTGACCTGCCGGTCGTTCCAGAACCCGCCGGGATCGAGCGCCACCATGGATCCGCGGTGACCGCGGCGGGCCAGCTCGACGACCATTCGCGCACCCATCGAACTTCCGACGAGATCGGCGTCGGACAGCCCCTCGCTGTCGAGAAATTCCCGCAACGCGTCGGTCAACGTCGCGATGGAGACCTCGGCCAGGGGCGGAGTCTGCCCGAACCCTGGTAGGTCGAGGGCGATGACCTCTCGGTGCTTGGCGAGGGCGGGCACGATGGGGTCCCAGTTGCGGTGCGAGGAACCGAGACCGTGGACGAGGACCAGGGGCTTTCCGGTGCCGGTTCTGACGTTGTACATACCCCGCGTTGTACCCCGAGCGCGCCGATCTACACCTTCGGGCTGTAGTGCGACGGGTCCGTGCGGCGTTCCACCGGCGGCAGATTGCGGGCCGGCGTATGGACCAGCGGTGACGTCGGGTCGATCCGGCCCCGAGCACGGTCCCATCCGGCGCGGCCTCGCGGGTGCAGTCGCCGTCGAGGCGGAACCAACCCGAACACGAGGTTCACTGCCTTGCCGAACAGCGCCAGGCGCTTCTCGTCCTGGGCAGACCAGCTGTAGCCCAGGAGTCGGCGTACCGGCTCGTCGTAGAGCCCGACGGTGATCCAGACGAACAACTTCGCCACCGGACGCCGGAACACGGCCCAGATCGGCTCGGGCAGCCAGGCCGCATACGGCGGTGGTCCCAGCTTCGACAGGTCCAACACCCCGCGGGCGGCTATGTTGTCCTCCAACACGTGTCGGCACATGTGATCCCAGTACTGCTGGAACTCCGGCCAGGTGGCAGGCACCGACCGCATGCTCATGCCGTAGAGGCGATACCACTGCACGTGCTCGTCGAACAGCTGCACCTTCTGAGCCTCGGTCAGCCCGCCCATGAAGTGGTCTGCAGTGAGCACCGTGCCCATGAAGAAGGTGGCGTGCGCCCAGTAGAACGTGTCGGGATCGAGCGCGTGGTACTTGCGGCCCTTGGAGTCGATTCCCTTGATGTTCGTGTGATAGCCGCGGACCTGCAGTGCGGTCTCCTCGGCCCGATCGCCGTCGAACACGACCCCACCGATGGGGTACAGGGACCGGTACAGGCGCTGCCAGCGCTCGTCGAAGAACGTGGAGTGTTGCTCGACCCCGGCTCCGAGCCCTGGGTGCATGTTCTGCATCGACCCTGCCCAGACGCCCTGCAGCATCCCGCGCCAGTCGCCGAAGTATTTCCAGGTGAGCGAATCGGGACCGAGCGGGACGGGTCGATCGGGCTGACTACGCATGTTGTCAGACTAGGGTTGACAACATGCGTAGTCAACAGTTGGAGGAACGCAGATCCAAGCGCTACGACGCGTTGCTCGCGGCCGGGGTCGAGCTGCTCGGCTCGCCGGACGGTCCGGCGGTCAACGTGCGGGCCGTCTGCCGTACCGCCGGCCTGACCGAGCGGTACTTCTACGAGAGCTTCGCCGACCGCGACGCCTTCGTCCGCGCGGTGTACGCGTGGGTGGGCACCAGAGCACAGGGCGCCTTGCTCGACGCCGTGATGCAGGCGAGCACTGCCGAGGACACCATCGCCGCGCCGGTACGCGCATTCGTCGAACTCATCATCGACGAGCCGCGAACCGGACGGGTGCTGCTCATCGCGCCGTTGGCCGAACCGGCACTGAGCCGACGCGGCCTCGATCTCCTGCCTGGCTTCGTCGAACTGGTGCACTCCCAACTGCCCGCCACCGAAGACAGACAGCTGATCGCCGTCGGAACCGTCGGGGCGTTGACGGCCCTGTTCATCGGCTATCTCGACGGCACGCTCACCGTCACCCGCGAAGCCCTCGTGGCGCACTGCATTCGGCTGATTTCCGAGGCCTCCGTGCGAGGATGACACCACCTCTAACCGAAGGAGTTCTTCATGTCCGATCTCGACCAGTCGTTCGCCGACGCGCAGGTAGACGTCAAGAAGCTCACGTCCAAGCCGAGCAACGACGACCTACTGAGCCTGTACTCGCTCTACAAGCAGGGTTCGATCGGTGACGCGTCGGGTAAGCGGCCCGGACGACTGGACATGGTGAACCGAGCGAAGTTCGATGCCTGGGCGAAGCTCGAAGGTACGAGCCAGGATTCGGCGAAGCAGCAGTACGTGGATCTGGTGACCAAGCTCCTCGCCGGCTGAGCCAACGGCTATGGTCGAGTGCGGGGGTAACGCAACGAAGGGACCCGCATGAGACGCACCGACAGCGACGTCGACGAGGCCGAGCTCGACATCGAAAAGCCGAAGACCCACGCGGCAGGCCCCGTCGCCGTCGCAGTGTCGATGAAGCGAGCGCTCGGGCACATGGGCCCGAAGCGCACCGCGCAGACGCTGCTCAAGCTCAACCAGGCCGAGGGTTTCGACTGCATGAGCTGCGCGTGGCCCGACCCCGATCCGGGCCACCGGCACGCAGCGGAATTCTGCGAGAACGGCGCGAAGGCCGTTGCCGAGGAAGCGACGACGACGCGGGCGACGCCGGAGTTCTTCGCGCAGCACAGCATTGCCGAACTCGACAGCCACACCGAACACTGGCTGGGCCAGCAGGGCCGGATCACGCACCCGATGATCAAGCTGCCCGGCGGCAGCCATTACGAGCCCATCGAGTGGGACGACGCATTCCGCCTGATCGGCGATGAGCTGAAGTCCCTCGCGAGTCCCGATGAGGCCATCTTCTACACCTCGGGTCGCGCCTCGAACGAGTCCGCATTCACCTATCAGCTCTTCGCCCGGGCGTTCGGCACGAACAACATGCCCGACTGTTCCAACATGTGTCACGAGTCGACGTCCATCGCGCTGCAGGAATCGATCGGCATCGGCAAGGCCAGCGTCACGCTCGACGACGTCCACAATGCCGAACTGATCATCCTCGCCGGTCAGAATCCCGGAACCAATCACCCCCGCATGCTCTCGGCCCTCGAGATGGCCAAGCAGAACGGCGCAAAGATTCTGTCCATCAACCCACTTCGCGAAGCGGGTCTGCTGAACTTCAAGAACCCGCAGACCCCGCGGGGCATGGTGGGCCCGGGAACGGACCTGTCGGATCTGCACCTGTCGATCAAGATCAACGGCGACCTTGCACTCTTCCAGGCCATCGGCTCGTTGCTGGTGAAGTGGGATGCACTCGATCACGAGTTCCTCGACAACTACACCGTCGGCTTCGACGCATGGAAGGCGCACGTCGCCGAGGTCGACTGGGATCTCGTCACCGAGGTGACCGGACTGTCGGTAGCGCAGATCACCGAGGCAGCCGAGATGTTGCGCGACTCCAAGGCAACGGTCTTCTGCTGGGCCATGGGTCTGACGCAGCACCGCAATGCCGTCGCGACCATCAAGGAAGTCACCAATCTCGCGTTCGCACAGGGCAACATCGGCCGGGCAGGTGCCGGGCTGCTCCCCGTGCGCGGCCACTCGAACGTGCAGGGCGACCGGACGATGGGCATCTGGGAACGCCCGCCGGTGGCCTTCCTCGACGCCATGGCTGCGGAATTCGACTTCGAGCCGCCGCGCGAGCACGGCTTGGACACCGTCGATTCCATCCGGGCCATGCGCGACGGTAAGGCGCACTTCTTCCTCGGCCTCGGCGGCAACTTCGTCCAGGCGACTCCGGACAGTGACGTCACCTTCGAGGCACTGCGCAAGATGCGGATGACGGTGCAGATCTCCACCAAGATCAACCGCTCGCACCTCGTCTGCGGCGAGACGTCGATCATCCTGCCGACTCTGGGACGCACCGAGAAGGACGTGCAAGCCAGTGGTGAGCAATGGATCTCGGTCGAGGACTCCACGTGCTCGGTGCATTCCTCGCGCGGACCGTTGAAGCCCGCGAGCGAGTTCCTTCGTTCCGAGGTCGCGATCGTCAGCGGCATCGCCGAGGCGACACTCGGCAACCGATACGGTCTCGACTGGAAGGGTTTCCGCGACGACTACCGCAACATCCGCAAGCACATCTCCCGCGTCGTCGCCGGTTGCGAGGGTTACGAGGTCAATGTTCGACGCCCCGGCGGCTTCGTGCTTCCGCATCCGCCGCGCGACAGCCGGACGTTCGAAACCAAGAGCGGCCTGGGCGAATTCGCGGTCTCACCGATCGATGTGCTGCAGGTTCCGCCGGGCCATCTGATCCTGCAGACGCTGCGTAGCCACGATCAGTTCAACACCACCATCTACGGACTCAGCGACCGTTACCGCGGCATCGAGAACGGCCGACGCGTCGTCTTCGTGCACCGAGAGGACATTTCGGCGCTCGGTTTCCGCGACGGCGACATAGTCGACCTCGTCACCAAGTGGGACGACGACGACGTGGATCGGTGCGCGCCGTCGTTCCGCATCGTCGAGTACGACACCCCGCGTGGGTCGGCCGCTGCGTACTACCCCGAAACCAATCCGCTGATCCCGCTGGATTCGACTGCGCTGCACAGCAACACCCCCACCTCGAAGTCGGTCATCATCGCGATGGTTCCGGCGGGAACAGGCGTGCAGGGTACGGCGAACGGTCATCAGGACAACGAGGGATCGGACGAGGGGCACAAGTCGCACCCGCAGCCGCATCACCTGAGCTGAGGCTCGAACTAGACCAGTGCTCGCCCCGACCGCATCCGACGCTCGACATCGCGGAGCAGGATGTTGAACGGAAATGCGCGCACGACGGGCGGCGATATCCGGTTGAGCAGGGACGCGCTGCGCAGCAACAGCGCAAACCGTCTCTGCTTGACCGGGTCCCAGGCCAATTCCATCTCGTCCCGGAATCGCTGGGGTAAGAATCCGGTCGTCACGAAGCGGAAGAACGGCCCGATCAGCGGATGCAGTACAGCCGGCTTGGTGAACGTGGCCGAGGCGATGCCGTGCAGGTAGCGTCGAATCGTCGGGTCGATAGGAATGTCGTCGAGCGCTGCGTCCCAGTACTTCTCGAAGGCTGCTCGATCTGCGGGCCACATCTCGGGTGGCATCTGAAGCGTCGAGCCCAGGACGTGGCATGCCTGGTACATCTCGTCCACGGTGTCCCGGATCGGGTGGCCCGTACAAGGCGACGTACACATCCTCGAGACCCCGGTAGAGGCACGCCGCCACCCACAGCTGCAAGGTGGGATCGAAGGCGCTGTACTTCACCGGACTGTCCGGCGTCGACTTCACGGCTGCATGAGATCGGTTGGTCGCCTTGCGGTATGCGGCCTTGGTCTTGTCGTCGCCCATACCCGCGACGGCGAGATAGGACAACGTGGTTCGGGTGCGCTTGATCGGGTGCCGGTTGATCTGTCCGGATTCGACCCGGCTCTCGAACACTCCGTACCCAACGGCCGGGTGCCCCAGTTGCATGATGACGTTCGCCGAGCCGGCGAGCAGCCCCAGCCCGGTCATGGACTTGCGCAGAAAATCCGGATCGCCGGTCACGACGGCGTCGATTCCGCGCCGATGTCCCACTGCCGGAACTGTCGACGCATCACGTCGTCGGCGGCCTCGACATCGCGTCGCGCAAAGGCCTCGATCAGTTCTTCGTGACTGCGCACTGCATCTTCACCCCATCGCTTGTCGGTCGCGTACAACCGCGGCGTGTATCTGACCGCACCGAGGAGGAACCACGCCAACTTGGTTCCGCCTGCGATCTTGTTCACGAATCGGTGGAACTCGAACTCGTAGTACTCAACCGATTCGGTATCCGAGCGGGCCACGGCGTCACGGAGACCGTCGTTGAGTGCGGTCAGCCGATCCAGATGCTCGGGTGTGATGCTGCGAGCGGCCCGACCGGCGAGTGTGCCGGCGATGGTCCCCTGCAGCCAGAAGATGTCGTCCACATCCTGGCGCGAGAGCTCACCGACGCGGTAGCCGCGTCGAGGCACCTGCTCGACGAGCCCTTCCCCGCGCAGCGAAACGAGTGCTTCGCGCACCGGAGTGGCACTGACGCCCAACTCCGCCGCCGTCTCGTCGATTCGCACGAATGCCCCTGGCTCGAGCGCACCCGTGACGATCTGCTGGCGAATACTGGCGGCGACATCCTCCGCGAGCTGTGGTCGACGACGCAACACGATGACCTACAGTCCGTACGTCTTGCCGATGATGTCGCGCTGAATCTCGTTGGTACCGCCGTAGATCGAGGACACGAGAGTCGTCCTGACATGCTTTTCCATGTCGAACTCGGTGGCGTAGCCGTAGCCACCCATCATCTGCATGCCTTCGAGCGCCACCTTCTTGGCGGTCTCGGTGAGCTTGAGCTTGGCCATCGATGCCTCGCGCGGGAAGAGTTTCGTCGGGTTCTCGTCGACCAACCGAGCCACGTGGTAGACCAGCAGCCGTCCGCACTCGATCTCGGTGGCCAGATCGGCGATGCGGTGCCGTAGTGCCTGGAACGTTCCGACGGGCCGTCCGAATTGCTTGCGCTGGGTGATGAAGTCGAGTGTGTCTTCGAATGCTCGTTGCGCCGTACCGAGCATCATCGCCGCGAGAATGAGGCGCTCGATGTTCAGACCGGTCATCAGCTGAGACCACCCCTGCCCTTCCACCCCGACCACCGCGTCCTCGGGCAGCGCGCAGTCGGTGAAGTACAAATCGTTGACTTCCTTGCCGCCCATCGTGTCGATGCCGACGATGTTCAGGCCCTCGACATCGGCCGGAACGTCGAACATCGTCAGGCCTTCGTGCTTCCCACCCGCTCTGCCTCCCTGGGTCGCTCCGCCGGCTCCGCTCCTGCCGGTGCGTGCGACGAGCAGGATCCGATCGGCGAAGTGCGCATTGGAACACCAGGTCTTCTGGCCGTTGATCAGCCAGCCGGTGTCGGTCTTCTCGGCGCGGCAGCTGAGGTTGCCGACGTCCGAGCCTGCCTCGGGCTCGGACATCGAGATCGAATAGCTCCGCCCGGCGACGATGCCGCCGAGAACGGTCTCCTTCTGTGTGGGTGTGCCGAATTTCTCGTAGGCCGCACCGGTGATCAGGGTGGGTCCGATGCCGCCGATGGGAGCCATGGCCTTGGCAGATTCTTCGAGAAGAATGCACAGGTCGACGGTGCTGCCGCCCGCCCCGCCATGCTCCTCGGAGATGATCGCACCCAGCCAGCCCAGCTCGGCCATCTTGTCGTAGAGCGCCTGGTTGTGGGTGTGCTTCCCGTGCTCGGTGAGCGCGTCCCGCTGGGCGCGGGTACCGGCTTCCTTGGCGCAGAAGGACGCGACAGCCTGGGCGAACGCGGTCTGTTCCCGGGTGAGATCGATACTCATGAATCGGCTCCTGCACATCGAGGCGGCGGGGGTTGTAGCAACCGAATCGGACGCATAGTGTGTCCTGGACAACATTGAATCACATCAAATATATGTGATGCGATCTGCTGGAGGATAGAGCCCGTGACGGACCAGATCGAACGAACGAACGAGAGCACCTTCGAAAGCCTCGACCCCAGAACAGGTGTCGCACTCGCCACGTATCCGATCGCGGGCACCGCAGAAGTCGACGTCGCCGTCGCTCGCGCCCGGTCGGCCGCGCGCTGGTGGGACGTACAGGGCTTCGTCGGACGCAAAAGGTGGTTGCTCGAATTCAAGTCCGCCATCGCCAAGGACGCCGCAAGCCTCGCTACCGTCATCGCCGCCGAAACCGGCAAGCCGGACGAGGACTCTCTGCTCGAGGTCATGCTCGGCGTCGAACACCTCGACTGGGCGGCCCGCAACGCCGAGAAGATCCTGCGGCAGCGCAAGGTCGGATCGGGCCTGCTCGCGGTGAATCAGAAGGCCTACGTCGGGTACCGCCCGTTCGGTGTCGTCGGAGTGATCGGCCCCTGGAACTACCCGCTCTACACACCGATGGGTTCGATCGCGTACGCCCTCGCGGCAGGCAACACCGTCGTGTTCAAACCGAGCGAACTGACGCCTGGCGTCGGGACCTGGTTGGCCGAAAAGTGGCAGTCGCTTGCCGCTCCGCACCCGGTGTTCCAGACGATCACCGGCGACGGATCCACCGGCACCGCCCTCGTCGAATCCGGTGTCGACAAGATCGCGTTCACCGGCTCCACCGCCACGGCCAAGAAGGTCATGGCCACCTGCGCGAAGTCGCTGACCCCACTCGTCGCCGAGTGCGGCGGCAAGGACGCGATGCTCGTCGACGCAGACGCGGACATCACTGCCGCAGTGGAATTCGCGACGTTCGGTGCTATGGGCAACGCAGGCCAGACCTGCGCGGGCGTCGAACGCATCTACGTCGCGGCTCCGGTGTACGACCGCTTCGTCGGCGAGTTCACCGCCGCGGTGAAAGCGCTGAAGCCCGGCGGAACGAAGACCTCGTCCTACGGTCCGATGACGCTGGGTAAGCAGAGCGACATCGTGCGCGGCCAGATCGAGGACGCTCTGGCCAAGGGCGGCAAGGCGGTCGTCGGCGGACTCGACTCGTTGCACGGTCCGTACATCGACCCGGTGGTTCTCACCGACGTACCCGAGGATTCGACGGCGATCACCGAAGAGACCTTCGGTCCGACCGTGGTGGTCAACAAGGTACGCGATCTGGACGAGGCCATCGAGCGCGCCAACGCGTCCAAGTACGGACTCGGCGCATCGGTGTTCACCCAGGACGGAGCGGTGGGCAGACGCGCCGCCGAGAAGCTCGATTGCGGTGTCGTGACGGTCAATTCGGTGCTCGGCTTCGCCGGTGTTCCGGCGCTGCCGTTCGGCGGCACGGGCGACTCGGGCTTCGGACGAATCCACGGTGCCGACGGTCTCCGTGAATTCAGCACCGTGAAATCGTTGACCGTGCAGAGTTTTGCAGCTCCGGTCAATCTGCTGACGATGAAGCGCAAAGCGCGAAACATGAAGCTGTCCGTGCTGGCGCTGAAGCTTCGTCACGGACGGGGCTGAACATGGACATCAAGCCGAAGAAGGGGCGCTTCGGCTGGCTCCGCCGCATCGAGGAACTCGACCCGGTGCGGGATTGCCACACGATCCACCGCATCACCGCCGGCTACGAGTTTCCGTGGGACTACCAGCGTGCACTCGAATTCGCGTTGTTCCGTACCTACTGTGTGCCGACCATCTCGGCTCTGTTGGTCAGGACCGGCGAATTCGAGAACCGGCCGCAGAAGCGCTACGACGACACCGCGCTGCTGATGGCCGAATTGCTCGAGCACGGATACGACTCCGAGCGGGGGCGCGAATCGCTTCGGATGGTCAACCGGATGCACGGGCAGTTCGACATCTCGAACGACGACATGCTCTACGTGTTGACGACGTTCATCTACGAGCCGATCGAGTGGATCGACACCTACGGATGGCGTCGCCTGCATCCGAAGGAGCGACTCGCAACGTTCCACTTCTACTGCGAAGTGGGAAAGCGGATGGGGATCAAGAACATTCCCTCCTCGTACGCCGAGTTCGCGCAGTTCAAGCTCGACTACGAGGAGCGCACGTTTCGCTTCAGCGAGGACAACCGACGGATCGGCACGTACACCCTCGAGCTGTACTGCTCGTGGTACCCCGCCGCGTTCACCCCCGCCGTGAAACAGGGTGTCTTCGCATTGCTGGACGACCGGATGGCGGGTGCCTTCGGCTTCCCGTCCGGCTCGGCGACGATCGAGCGGGCCGCCGTGCGGGCTCTGCGTGCCCGAGCCCGCGTGGAGCGGTTCCTGCCCAAGCGGACGCAATCGCGCGCCACCGCCGACGCGTCGAACAAGACCTACCCCGGTTATCCCGTCGGCTACCGCCCTCGGGATCTGGGAGCTGGTACGTGCCCGTACACCGCCGTGGCCACGCCTGCCTGAGTTCGGCGGCGATCACCCCAGCAGTACCGCGGTCATCGTCTGCTGCACCCGGGCCATGGTTCGGTCGGAGCGCTCGAACCGCACCGTGCGACCGACGTCGAAGACCAACCCGAGAGCGGCGTGGATCAGAAATTTCGAGACCACCACGCTCGTGTTCGGCCGTGCTTCCCGCAGTAGTTGCGCCCAGCCGTCGATGTTGTGGCGCTGAATTCTGCGCAGCGTCGTCCGCCGATCGGCCGGTAGATTTCCGATCTCGGCGAAGTACACGGCCACGAGTTCGCCCTGCCGGAAGGTCAATTCGGTGTACAGCCTGGCGAACGTCCGCACCGCGTCGACCGGGGAGCTCGATTGCTCGAGCGCACCGGCGAGGGTGTCGGTGAGCTGGTCGTTGGCACGGTGCAACGCAGCCTCGAGCAGTTCGGCCTTGCTGGGGAAATAGCGGTACACACTGGAGGCAGTGATCGACGCCGCTGCGCCGATGTCGTCCAGGCCCACCTCGTGGTAGCCGTGCAGATAGAACAGCCTGATCGAATGATGCAGCAGCTCTTCGCGTTTCGATGCATGCTCGAGCACGGATTCGCGGTGAGGAGATGCGCTGCCCTGCTGCGGAAGTTCGGTCCACAGAACCGACCGTGCGGCAGCGAGCATCGACTCCTCGATCTGCTTGGCCGACAACGCCGATCGATGCGCGGTGATGCTGGCGACCACACTGATTGCCGCGGTGGCCAGCAGCGCTGCATCGGATTCGGACAGATCGGGGCGAAGCTGTCGCAGCGGGACCGTCACCCGCTCGTGCACCGTTCGCAGCGCTCGGCGTAAGTACTCACGGTCCGAACCGACCAGATAGCGCCCCTCCCATCGATACAACCCACCGGTGCGCCGATTGTCGAGGGTGGTGGCGATGATGGCACCGATGACCGCGTCGATGCGAGCCTGCGGATCCTCCACATCGATGACGGCCGGATCGGTTGCCGCGACCAACGAGTCGGTCATCCGCATGACTGTGTGGACGAACAAGGAGTACTTGGTGGGAAAGTGCCGGTACAGCGCGGGCCCGGAAATGCCGACGGTGGCGGCGATGTCCTCGATTCCGACGGGGTGATAGCCGCGCTCACTGAAGGCCTCGGCCGCGGCCACCAGAATCTGCGCCTTTCGATTCCGTGGCCGACGCCGCTGCGCCGTCGTACCTGTCTCGTTCATCGCCTGCCCTTGCACCGCCGGTCGTCTCGATTCCCCATAGTAGCGGCATCGATGCGAATGACCGCAAACTTATTGGCGTGCTGAGCTGCAGAAATGCAGTCGGCGAAGCTCCGGACAAAGCCATACACGATCTGTAGGCTGCATCACATTCGATCCCCTGCTCTTACCGCTGACGAGAGGAACCGGCGATGGCCGCTCACCCGAACGAACCCGGGTTGTCCAACCGAAACCACTGGAACAACCACGTTCGACGGCACGCCCTCATGCAGCCCGACGCCGTGGCGCTCCGGTTCCAGGGGCGATCGATCACGTGGCGCGAACTCGACGACCGCGTGTCGAGATGCGCAGGCGTTCTGCAGAGCCGCGGAATCGGATTCGGCGACCGGGTGTTGATCGTGATGCTCAACCGACCCGAGTACCTCGAGGCGGTGCTGGCAATCAATGCGCTCGGGGCTCTGGCAGTGCCGGTGAACTTCCGGATGACTCCGCCCGAGGTGGCCTTTCTCGCGCAGAACAGTGGCTCCACCCTGGTGATCACCGACGACACGCTCGCTCCGCTGGCCGAAGCAGTTGTGGCGCAGAGTGATTCACTGAACGGAATCATCACCGTCGGGGACGACTACGAGGCACTGCTGTCCGCGGCTGAGCCGGCGGACACCGTCGACGTTCCGGACGACGCCCCGGCCTTGATCATGTACACCTCGGGTACCACCGGAAGACCCAAGGGCGCGGTGCTCACGCATGCGAACATGCAGGCCCAGGCCTTCACCTGCATCCGGGCACTGCAGATGAGCGCGACCGACGAGGTCGGTTTCTGCGCCTCACCGATGTTCCACATCGCCGCACTCGGCAGTCTCGCGCCGAGCCTGCTGCTCGGCATTCCCACCGTCGTCCACCCGGTCGGTGCGTTCGATCCGGGCACTCTGCTCGACGTACTCGCCGCCGAGGGTGTCACCAATCTCTTCCTCGTCCCCGTGCAATGGCAGGCAATGTGCGCCGAGCAGGCCGCCAACCCGAGAGAACTTGCCCTGCGGGTCATTTCCTGGGGTGCCGCCCCGGCCTCCGACACCGTCCTGCGCGCGATGTCGACAACGTTCCCGGGAGCGCTGAACGTCGCGGTCTTCGGGCAGACGGAGATGTCGCCCATCACCTGCGTGCTCGACGGTGTCGACGCCCTCCGCAAACTCGGCTCCGTCGGACGCGTCATCCCGACCATCGCCGCGCGCGTCGTCGACGACGAGATGAACGACGTGGCGCAGGGCGAGATCGGCGAAATCGTCTATCGAGGGCCCACATTGATGCAGGGCTACTGGGAGAACCCGGACGCGACGGCGGACGCATTCCACGGCGGCTGGTTCCACTCCGGCGACCTCGTACGCCAGGACGAGGAAGGCTTCGTGTTCGTCGTCGACCGCAAGAAGGACATGATCATCTCCGGCGGCGAGAACATCTACTGCGCCGAAGTCGAGAACGTCCTGTTCTCCCACCCCCGAATCCTCGAGGCCGCAGTGATCGGCCGCCCCGACGACAGATGGGGTGAGGTGCCCGTCGCGGTGGTCGCACTGCACGATTCGCCCGGCACCCCGGACCTGACACTCGACGAGCTTCTGGTGTGGCTCGGCGACCATCTCGCGCGGTTCAAACACCCCAAGGATCTGGTCGTCGTCGACGCCCTCCCACGCAACGCGAGCGGCAAGGTGGTCAAGGTCGCACTCCGGAAGACCTACTCGCCGGCACCTGCCTGAAAGGCGGGCAGGGAGGCGTCGGACATGCCCGGTACACGACGCCCTTCGAGGGCCGACACGGGGCCGAAGTGCTGGTCGGGGCACACCCCGAATCGGATAGGACGTAGCCTGGCTGGGAAGGTTCGGTGGCTCGACCGGAATGACAGTCGTGTTGTTCGGTTAGATTGGGAGAGCCACCAGGCACGATGCAAGAGGGTCGAGACCTGTCAACGAGCGACGGGTCACCACAATCGAGGAGAACAGGCCATGGCTTTACCAGTATTGACACCGGAACAGCGCACCGCGGCGCTGGCCAAGGCGGCCGAGGCACGCACTGCGCGGTCGAAGCTGCTCGCATCCGTCAAGTCCGGCGAACTCAGCGTCGCTGACGTTCTCGCCAAGGCGGAGAACGACGAGATCGTCAAGAAGACCAAGGTGTCCGCCCTGATCAAGGCCCTGCCGGGTGTTGGTTCCGTGCGCGCCGCACAGCTGCTCGAGCAGCTGTCCATCGCCGATACCCGCCGTATCGGTGGCCTCGGTGCAAACCAGCGCGAAGCCCTCCTGGCTGCCGTCGCATCCTGATCGACATGGGTCGGGCTCACACCCGATCCTGCGATAATGCGTTGCCTGCAGGGCTAGCATTTCGACCATGAACGTCGAAGTGACCCTGCTGCCGGGAATCGGGGTGCGGAAGGATTTCGCCCTCGCTTCCGGGCGTCGCATAGGCGTCATCACCCGCAAGGACGGCGCGAACGAGTTGATCGTCTCGCGCAAGGACGACCCCGATGCGACGCAGGAATCCATCACGTTGAGCAATGAGGAAGCGGCGGCTCTGGGCAATCTGCTCGGGTCGCCGCAACTCATCGCTCAGCTCGGGGAACAGCATCGCGACCTCCCCGGAATCCACACCCGCCAGCTCCCCGTCAGGAAGGGCTCGCGTTTCGACGGCCGCCCCCTCGGCGATACCGGGATGCGCACCAAGACCGGCGTCTCGATCGTCGCAGTGATGCGCGCGGGCCAAGTACAACCGTCACCCACTCCGGGCTTCACCCTCGTCTCCGGCGACCTGCTGGTCGCCGTCGGAACCGCCGACGGTTTGGACGCAGCTGCCAAGATCCTCGGCAATGCCTGACAATCGTCGGGTCTGACCCGGTGGCCGAGACTGCACTCGCTCTGACCGAACTGGGAGCGGTGTTCTTCGTCCTCGGCCTACTCGCCCGCGTGGCAGGCAAGTTCGGGGTCTCCCCCATTCCGTTCTATCTTCTCGCCGGTCTCGCCTTCGGCAACGGCGGAATCGTCAGCCTCGGCGGCATCGACGAATTCAGTGAGATCGCCAGCGAAATCGGCGTCATCCTGCTGCTGCTCCTGCTCGGACTCGAGTACACCGCCACCGAACTCGTCACCGGACTGCGCCGATCCTGGCTGGCGGGCCTGGTCGACATCGCTCTGAACTTCACTCCAGGCGCAGTGGTGGCATTGATACTCGGCTGGGGCGGCGTCGGAGCGCTGGTGATGGGCGGTGTCACCTACATCTCGTCCTCGGGCATCATCGCCAAGGTCCTCACCGACCTGGGCCGGCTCGGCAACCGAGAAACCCCCATCGTGCTGTCCATCCTGGTGTTCGAGGACCTTGCGATGGCCGTCTACCTGCCGATCCTCACCACCGTTCTGATGGGTGCCAGTTTCCTCGGCGGGCTCGAAGCTCTCGGAATCTCCCTGCTGGTGGTCACGATCGTCCTGGTCATCGCTCTGCGCTACGGCAGCTCGGTCTCTGCGCTGCTCGACAGCAAGGACCGTGAGGTCATGCTCCTCAACGTCCTCGGCGCTGCCCTGCTGGTGGCCGGAATCGCGTCGGAACTGCAGGTCTCGGCCGCCGTCGGCGCATTCCTGCTCGGTATCGCGATCTCCGGCTCCACGGCCGCCAACGCCACCCGCGTTCTCGAACCTCTTCGAGATCTGTTCGCGGCGATGTTCTTCGTGGTGTTCGGGCTCGCCACCGATCCGGCAACCATCCCGCCGGTGCTCGGCTGGGCCGTCGTCCTGGCGGTTGCCACCGCAGCGACCAAGATCGCGACGGGCTGGTGGGCGGCCAGGCGTCAAGGAATAGGGCGGCCGGGCCGACTGCGCGCCGGTGCGGCATTGGTGGCGCGTGGCGAGTTCTCCATCGTCATCGCCGGGCTGGCCGTGGCCGCGGGTGCCGTCGAGGGCGAGCTGGCTGCTCTGGCCACGGCATACGTGCTGCTGATGGCCATCCTGGGGCCCATCGCGGCGCGAGTCGTCGAACCGGTCGCGAAGGTCCTCCTTCGCACGAAGCCCGCCGTGTGATTGGCTTTCGGAATGGTGGACAAGCGTCGAGCATCGGTTCTGCGCCGACGGCCGCAGCTGTCGGAGGAGGTGGCCAACCACGTCCGGCATCTCGTCATGTCCGGCGAAGTGAGCCCAGGCGACTTCATCCGACTCGACGAGACCGCCGCCGAACTCGGGGTGAGCGTCACTCCGGTTCGTGAGGCGCTGCTGACGCTGCGGGGTGAGGGCATCGTCGAACTCGTCCCGCATCGCGGATACAAGGTCTCGCCCCTGACGCCGAGCGACATCGTCGACATCTTCTGGCTGCAGGGCCACATCGCCGCCGAGCTGGTTCGCCGCGCCGCGCCGAAGATCACCGAGGCCGAGCTCGACCGGCTCGCCGAGCTCACCGCCGCACTGTCGATCGCCGTCGAGAACGGTCGGCCGGAGGACGTGGAGAACTGCGAGTTCGAGTTCCACCGAGTCCTCAACCGACTCGCCGAATCCGCGAAACTGGCGTGGTTTCTCAACAACGCCACCCGCTACACACCCACCCGCCTCTACGCCACCGACCGCGACTGGGGCCGAGCGACAGTACGCAACCACGAGGCCCTCATCGAGGCACTCGTTCGAAACGACATCGACGCCGCCTGCGAATTGATGAAGCAACAATTCACAGACGGCGCCGAGAGGTTGATCGCGCACCGCGGTTGAGTGCGCTACGCGCATGTGCGCGGAACTTCGTAGCCTGCTACGAGGTTCCACTCACATGGGGTCAGCGCAGCGAGGCGGGAACCTGGAAGCGATCGCCGTACTTCTTCGCCAATTCGTCTGCACGAGTGACGAATCCGGCCTGACCACCCGGGTAGCCGACGACGTACTGGTGCACGCCTCCTGTCCAGGCGGGGAATCCGATGCCGAAGATCGAGCCGATGTTGGCGTCGGCGGTGGTGTTCAGGACACCCTCGTCGAAGCACTTCTGCGTCTCGATGGCCTCGATGAACAGCATGCGCTCCTTGAGGTCCTCGAACGGGATGTCCGCCGAGCCCGACTTGAACGCATCACGCAGTCCGGGCCACAGTCCGGCGCGCTTGCCGTCCTCGTACTCGTAGAAGCCCGCACCCTTGGCCTTCGACGGACGCTCGAACTCGTCGACCATCTTGTCGATGACGGCACCGGCCGGATCCTCGGGAGGAGTCTGACCCGCGGCGATGAGCGCGTCGTAGGTCTCCTTGCGGATCTTCTGCATCAGGTTGAGCGTGAGCTCGTCCGAGAGCTGCAGCGGCGCAGCCGGGTAACCGGCCTGCAGACCGGCCTGCTCGATGGTCGACGGCTCGACGCCCTCGCCCAACATCGCGATGGCCTCGTTGATGAACGTGCCGATGACACGCGAGGTGAAGAAGCCGCGACTGTCGTTGACGACGATCGGGGTCTTCTTGATGAGCTGCACCAGGTCGAATGCCTTGGCCAAGGCTGCATCCGACGTCTTCTCGCCGCGAATGATCTCCACCAGCGGCATCTTGTCCACGGGTGAGAAGAAGTGGATTCCGATGAAGTCTTCCTGACGCTTGATGCCCTGAGCGAGGCTCGTGATGGGCAGCGTCGAGGTGTTGGAACCGAGCAGCGCCGTCGGATCGACGAGGTCCTCGATCTCCTGGAACACCTTCTGCTTCAACTCTTCCGACTCGAAGACGGCCTCGATGACGAGGTCTGCGCCTTCGACGTCCTTGGCGTCGGCCGTCGGGTGGATACGGGCGAGCAGAGCGTCGGACTTCTCCTGGGTGGTCTTGCCACGGGAGAGCGCCTTGGCCTCGATGGCCTCGGAGTAGGCCTTGCCCTTCTGAGCCGATTCGAGGGCGACGTCCTTGAGCACCACATCGATTCCGGCCTTGGCACACACGTACGCGATACCCGCGCCCATCATGCCTGCGCCGAGAACCGCGACCTTGGTGAACGTGGTCTTCTCGATGCCGTCCGGGCGGGACTTACCGGCGTTGATCGCCTGCAGGTCGAAGAAGAACGCCTGAATCATGTTCTTGGACACCAGACCGGTGACCAACTCGGTGAAGTACCGCGACTCGATGGTGCACGCGTTGTCGAAATCGACCTGCGCACCCTCCACTGCCGCAGCGAGAATCGCACGCGGAGCCGGCATCGGTGCGCCCTTGATCTGCTTGCGCAGGTTGGACGGGAATGCAGGCAGGATCTGCGCGAGCTTCGGGTTCGACGGCGTTCCGCCGGGGATCTTGTAGCCCTTGACGTCCCACGGTGCGACGCCACCCTCGGGGTTGGCCTTGATCCACGCCTTGGCAGCGGGCACCAATTCGTCGATGCTGCCGACCAATTCGTGAATCAGACCGATCTCGAGAGCCTTCGCCGGACGGAACCGGGTGCCCTGGGCGAGGACGGTCATGAAACCGGTCTGAATGCCGAGCAGTCGCGTGATGCGAGCAACGCCGCCGCCGCCGGGAAGCAGTCCGAGCGAGACCTCGGGCAGACCGATCTGGACGCCGGAAACATCGGCCGCGATGCGGTGATGCGTCGCGAGGGCGATCTCGAGTCCGCCGCCGAGTGCTGCGCCGTTGATGGCGGACACGACCGGCTTACCGAGCTTCTCGATGCGACGCAGCTGCCCCTTGACTTCCTGAACCTCGTCGAACACCTGCTGGGCGTCCTCGGGCTTGGCTGCGATGAGGGTGTGCAGATCGCCGCCGGCGAAGAACGTCTTCTTGGCGGACGTGATCACGACACCGGTGATGGAGTCGACCTCGGCCTCGAGGCGTTCGACGGTGGCGCCCATCGAGTCCTTGTACAGCTGGTTCATCGTGTTGGCGCCCTGGTTGGGGTCGTCCATTGTCAGCGTGACGATGCCGTCGGCGTCCTGGTCCCACTGAATCATGTTGTTGCTCATGCCTTTACCTCAGACTCGCTCGATGATGGTGGCAACGCCCATGCCGCCGCCGATGCACAGGGTGATCAACGCGTAACGACCGCCGCGGCGCTCGAGCTCGTCGAGCACGGTGCCGGTGATCATCGCGCCGGTAGCTCCCAAGGGGTGGCCCATGGCGATGGCTCCGCCGTTGACGTTGAGCTTCTCGTTCGGAATCTTCAGATCCTTCTGGAACCGCAGCACCACGGACGCGAACGCCTCGTTGAGCTCGAAGAGATCGATGTCGTCGACGGTCAGCCCCGCGGTGGCGAGAACCTTCTTCGACGCCGGGGTCGGCCCGGTGAGCATGATGGTCGTGTCGGCACCGCTGGTGGCCGTGGCGACGATGCGCGCCCGCGGAACCATGTTCAGATCCTTGCCGGCCTGCTCGCTGCCGACGAGGACGAGTGCTGCGCCGTCGACGATGCCGGAGCTGTTACCGCCGGTGTGGACGTGTTCGATCTTCTCGATCCAGTGGTACTTCTGCAGTGCGACGTCGTCGAATCCGCCCATGGCAGCGATACCGGTGAAGGCCGGGTTCAGCTTGCCGAGCGATTCGACGGTGCTACCCGGACGCATGTGCTCGTCCTGATCGAGGATCAGCAGACCGTTCTGGTCGGTGACCGGTACGACGGACTTGGCGAAGTATCCACCCGACCACGCTGCCGCGGCACGCTCCTGCGACTGCGCGGCGTAGGCGTCGACGTCTTCACGGGTGAAGCCCTCGATGGTGGCGATGAGGTCGGCACCGATGCCCTGCGGGGCGAAGTACGTGTCGTAGTTGGTGGCGGGGTCCATGGCCCACGCGCCGCCGTCACTGCCCATCGGCACACGCGACATCGACTCGACGCCACCGGCGACGACGAGCTCGTCCCAACCGGAACGCACCTTCTGCGCGGCCAGGTTGACGGCCTCGAGGCCGGACGCGCAGAAACGGTTGAGCTGGAAGCCACCGACTGTGTCGGGCATCTTCGCAGCAAGCACGGCAGTGCGGGCAATGTCGGCACCCTGGTCTCCGACGGGCGAGACCACTCCGAGGATGAGGTCGGAGATCCGGTTCTCGTCCATGTCGGGGAAACGTCGACGAAGCTCGTCGATCAGGCCGGTCACCAGGGAAATCGGCTTCACCGAGTGCAGGGAGCCGTTCTTTCCTTTGCCTCGGGGAGTCCTGATGGCTTCATAAATGAATGCCTCTGTAGTCACAGCGCGCAGTTCCTTCCACATTCTCGATCGGCGTCGCCGTCGCCGTGTTGGCCGACCGCGTCGATGCGAGGCCACAACAGACCTCAGCTCACTTCACAGTAGGACCGCGGGTCGATCCGACATAAGGACCGAAACGAGCGTTCTCCATGACCGGCGCGGAAGTTCAGGTTTGAACGAAGTCGGCATGGGACACTCGGATAGATCAGATCTACCGAGCGCGGAAGAAGACCCTCCATGGAAACCGACAACGAACTGACCGTGGGCGCCCGCGTCAAAGTACGCATTCACACCACCGGCACCGACGACGAGTCCGGTCAGGACGCCTACGAGACCGGAGCCATCGTCGAGGATTTCGGCGTGCAGACCCCCGACACCACGTCGAGGGAATGGGCGGTGGCACGGCGTTGGGCCGTGGCACTCGACAGTGGCCGCCTGGTGTTCGCCGACAACGAGGATCTCACCGTCGGCTGAGTCACCCGTCGATCAGATCTCTTTGAGCGGTACCGCTCCCAGTTCGCTCACCAGCAGTTCCATCGCGACTGTCTCCGGGTCCCGGCGAACCGTGGGATCGGCAGGCTCGGCGGCAGCCTTGAGCAACTCTTCCTCGTCCTCCGGGGTCTCCGGCGGCGGTGGCCCTACCGGCTCGGGCTCGTCCGGATAGTCCGGGGCTTCCGGCATCGGAATGTCGTCCGCCCCGATGCCGGCCGAGGATCCGTCGCCCGCTGATCCGAACCCGTCCGACGTGGGACGGGGAGCCCCTGCCTGGCTCGGCCTCGAGAACTTCGGCAGCGACGCGGGTTTCGCTGCCGGTTCATCTTTTTTTGCTGATGACTGTTCCGGTGGTGCCGCGGCACCGACCAGACATACCACCGACCATTCGACGCCGAACACGTCACGCAGAGCGTCGCGAATGACGTCGGCATTGCGGGGCTCCTCGAGCCGCTTGGCCAACGGTGCCGAGTCGTGGCCGAGCGTGATGGTGCCGTTCTCGACAGCACGCACCGAGGCTCCGGAGAGCATCACCTCGACGGTCCGGCTCCGCTCCCGCACTTTCGTACGCACCTCGGACCACACCGCGCGAACCGCGGCTGCGTCGGGTTCGCTCGACGCGGCTGCAGGGGCCGCCACGGGTTCCGGTTCCGACTCGAACACGGGATCCGGTTCGGGACCGTAATCGTCCTCGGGCTCCGGCGGAAAATCCTCATGCGGCGTCGGGGCAGTTGATGCAGCCGGGGCGGTCGGAGGCGAATCCTGTTGCACGGGAGCGGGTTCCGGGGCGGGCTCGGGGGTCGGCACCGGCGCAGGCTCGAGTGTCGGCTCGGGCTCAGGTGTCGGGACCGGCTCAGGTGTCGGCTCGGGCTCGGGTGTCGGCGCGGGCTCGGGGGTCGGAACCGGCTCAGGTGTCGGTTCGGGTTCAGGTGTCGGCGTGGGCTCGGGCGTTGGGGCTGGTGCCGGTGTGGGGACTGAGACTGCGGGTGCGGCCGCCACCGGAGCCGGTGCGGGCGCTGTCGGCTCTGCGGCCGGTGGGCGCTGTGACGGTCGCTGGAATTTGCTCACCGGTGCCGGACCCGAGGGGGCGGGCTCCTCGGTGGGTTGCAGTTGCGGTCGCGTCGGATCCGCCACTGCCTGGGCGACGGCTGCCTGCTCCCCCGCCGGAAGGGTGACGTCCAAGCGACGTTCGACGCGTTCGAGTCGTTGCAGCACCGCCGATTCCGCGTCGGAGGCCGAGGGCAGCAGCATGCGGGCGCACATCACTTCGAGCAGCAGACGCGGGGCGGTGGCACCACGCATCTCGCCGAGTCCCGAGTGCACGATCTCGGCGTAGCGAGTCAGCGTCGCCGAGCCGAGCAGATCGGCCTCGTCACGAAGTCGCTCGAGTACGTCGCCCGGCACGTCGACCAGACCGCGTTCTCCGGCGTCGGGCACGGCTTTCATCAGGATCAGGTCTCGCATGCGATCGAGGAGGTCGATGGCGAACCGGCGTGGATCGTGGCCGGCGTCCATCACCTTGTCGACGGTGCCGAACAGTGCGCCGCCGTCGCCCGCAGCCAATGCGTCGACGGCCTCGTCGATCAGCGCGACGTCGGTGACGCCGAGCAGCGACAGTGCCCGCGGGTACGTGACGCCTTCCGGCCCGGCTCCGGCCAGGAGCTGATCCATGACGCTGAGCGAGTCACGGGGCGAGCCGCCGCCGGCGCGGATGACCAACGGGTAGACCGCGTCTTCGACCGGAACCTGTTCCTGGCCGCAGATCTTTTCCAGCAGAACGCGCATCGTCGACGGCGCGAGCAGCCGGAACGGGTAGTGGTGGGTACGCGAGCGGATGGTGGGGAGAACCTTCTCGGGTTCGGTGGTCGCGAAGATGAAGACGAGGTGCTCGGGCGGTTCCTCGACGACCTTGAGCAACGCGTTGAAGCCCGCCGGGGTCACCATGTGTGCCTCGTCGATGATGAAGATGACGTAGCGCGATTCGGCCGGGGCATACACGGCCTTGTCTCGCAGATCACGGGCATCGTCGACGCCACCGTGGCTGGCCGCGTCCATCTCGACGACGTCGAAGTTGCCTGGTCCGCCCGGGGCGAGGGCGACGCAGGAGTTGCACACGCCGCAGGGCGTCGACGTGGGACCTTCGGCGCAGTTCAGCGATCGGGCGAGGATCCGCGCCGAGGAAGTCTTTCCGCAGCCGCGCGGCCCGGAGAAGAGGTAGGCGTGGTTGATTCTGTTGCTGTCCAACGCCACGCTGATCGGCTCGGTGACGTGCTCCTGACCGACGACCTCGGCGAACGTCGCAGGGCGGTACTTCCGGTAGAGGGCCACGCCCGAAAGGGTACCGGCGACCACGGACACAGTTGCATCGCCGGTCATTGTGCGGCGGTGGATACCGCTCTGATGTTCATGACGGCGAAGCTCTCGCGGCTTCCGGTCGATTCCGACAGCGCGTACAGCCAATGGCCGTCCTGCAACGCATCCGAGATCGCGTGCCGCACGATGGCTCCCCTGGAGTTCTGATAGTCGATCGTGACGGGTGTGCCGCGCGCTGCGGCGTCGGTCAACAGATCCAGCTCTCGCGGCAGCAGTCGGCTGTGGGAATCCAGCGCAGACCGCACTCGTGCCTCGTCGACGGTTCCGCTGCTGCCGGCCAGCAGGAGCCGCGCGAGCTCGCGTGGTTCGCGTCGGTGCCGTGCCGGGTGGACGGCACGATGCGTCGGCCGGGTGTCCCCCGCGCGGATGCGAGGTGCGCTGTCGAGTTGGAGTTGCCCGGTGTCGGAGTGCCGTACCGGGGAGTATCCGTGCCTGCGGAGTACCGCGATGGTGTCGATCGGCGTGGCAGAACTGACCAGAACGGTGGGAGCGAGGCGCTGGAACTGCAGCACGGCCAGGGACTCGTCGGTCTCGATGTTGGTCAGCAGGACGACGTCCTCGGAGACGATGGCGCAGGGAATTCTGCGCACGGCCAGTGCGCCGTAGGTACGCCAGCAGTCCCGGATCGTGTAGCTCAGAGCCTGGGGTACGTCGGTGTCGGCCATCGCGGTCAACGCATCGATCAGCTCGTCGCCGGTGCCGCCGGTGTCGAAGAACCCTCGAATGGTCGCGGGAGTGAACCGCCAGACCGACGCCACGTCCCTCGACTCGGGCTGCGCGGCCGCGCCGAGAATCGACGCCACCTCGGTACTGGGTGGTCCGGTCACCACCGCGGTGGAATCGGGCAACAGCCGAACGGAGAACGGAACCCACTCGGCCATGTCCTGCAACTGTGCGGCCAGAGCCGCACGGATTTCGCGCGGGTCACCGTCTCGACCCGCGGGGAACTCGGTGAGGGTGCGGCACAGATCGGTCGGTGCACCGTCGGCCAGTATACCGAGTCGACTCGCCTCCAACCACAGCGCGTGCACGTGGCCGGGCCCGGCGCTCGTCGAGACGACCGGGATGTGCCAGTCCAGGTACCGGGCGAACTCCTCGGCATCCTGCAGAACCGTCACCGGCGAGGCGACGTCCTCGTATCGGAGCAGAGCTGTCAGCGCCGTCGCGCGCAGGTCCGCTGCCGCGGGGTCGTCGAGCATCTTCTTGAGCACGGGAACGGTCTTCTGCGACGCACGGGGCACTCGGTGGGTGGGAGTGATGGGCGAACTCCACCACGCGGTCACCAGCGTCGCCGCCTGTTCGGCTCGGGCGCTCGTCGACCATGTCTCGTAGGCCGAGGGCAACGCGACGCCGGTCTTTCCGCGTTCGGCCAGCAGCCCGGCTTCGCGTGCCAGCATCAACATCAACGCGGTGTCGTGTTCGTCGGCGAACCCCAACCTGCTCGTCAGCGACCGAAGTTCCTTGGCACTGACGCCGCCGGTCTTCATCGTCGTCAGGCCGTCGGCGTCGATGGCCGTCAGCAATGCCTGCGTGTGTTCGCAGAACTGCAGCAGTGCGATGGAACGAGTGCGCCGCACGTCGTCGTGCGAGAGCACGCGGGTCTCGAAGGTCGGCGGCGTGGCTTCGATGGGCAGACGCCACCCGACCCCGCGCAGGGCGATGCTCACCTCCAGCGGCATCTCGACGCGGTGCCCGTCGAGTCGATACAACAATCCCCGCTCGAAGGCAAGGGTCCCCGCGCTCGACGGAATGTCGAAGATCAGTGACACCGGCTTGCCATCGACGAAGCGAGACAACATCGCTCGCATCTCCTCCGACCCGCCGTCGAACAGCGCCCTGATCCGTTCGGGCGTCATCGCGGCTGCAATGGCGTCGGCGCGCGTCCCTCGCTCGAGCGCCGGGTCGATTCCGAGGATCGACAGCACAGCCAGCCGGTCCTGCTCGACGGCGCAGTGCAGGAACAGTTTTCGCTGCCTGCGGGCAAGTCCGAACGGATGCGAGAACACCCCGGACAGATCGATGGGTGAGTATTCGACCGTGCCTGCACCGGGCGAGGAGTGCGGCCAGATCAACCCGTAGGCCGTCAGTGTGGCGAGAGCGGCATCGATGTGCGGCGTCTCGTTGACCGATCCCTCACTCGCCCAGTGCCCGATCTCGGCGCGGCTCAGGTCGCCCATGAGCGCGAACAATTCGAGGAGAGCGAGCGCGCCGCTGTCGAGTCGACGCGGCAGCATCGACACCCGAGACGGTGCACCGAGCAACTGCGCGAGCAAGCCGAACGAGCGCGGTGGCGGGTCGGTCGCCACGTCCGGCCGACGGTGCAGCAGATCGGTCAGTGCGTCCTCGTCGAGAGACGCCAGCCAGCCCTCGTAGGTCTCGATACTGTCGGTCATTTCGCCCCCCGGTGAAAGTTCTGGCCACTGTATCGACGGGCACCGACATACCTATTTGTTCTTGGCTGCGGCTTTCGCTGCCTTCTTGAATTCACGTACCTCGAGCAGCGATTTCTCGTCCACCACGTCGGCGATGGATCGACGCGCACCGTCGTCGCCGTACGCTCCGGCGGCCTTGCGCCACCCGTCGGGCGTGACGCCCATCTGCTTGCCGAGCAGCGCGAGGAAGATGCGGGCCTTCTGATCGCCGTAGCCGGGGAGGGCCTTGAGACGCTTCAGTACTTCGGCACCGTTTGGATCGTCCCGAGTCCAGATCTCCTGCGGCTTGCCGTCGTAGTTCTCGACCAGGAACGCCGCGAGCCCCTGGATGCGCTTGGCCATCGAACCCGGGAACCGGTGGACGGCCGGGGTCTGCGCGCACAGGGCAGCGAACTCGTCGGGATCGGCGTCGGCGACGGTATCGACGTTCAGATCGCCGAGACGGTCGACGAGCTTCTTCGGTCCTGCGAACGCCGATTCCATCGGTACCTGCTGATCGAGCAGCATGCCGATCAGCAGCGCGAACGGATCCTCGGCGAGCAGTGCATCGGCCTCAGGATCGCCGACGAGGTGCAGTGTGCGGGACATGGCCTCGATCCTGCCACGCACCCCTGGGGTCAGGTGATCGACACCAACTGTGTGATGTCGTCGAAGGGCAATGGGCCGTCGACGACGGCTCCGACGACGGCGCTGTTGAGGATGATCGATCCGCCGTGGTTGTCCAGGAAGGCGGTGTCGGATGCGTCGCGTCCGGTGGCGATGCGCACGAGGGTCGATCGCGGTGCGAGGCAGGTCGCGTCCACCACTCGCCACTGGCCTTCGACGAATGCTTCGGCGACCGCATGGAAGTCCATGGGATCGCAGCCCGGCGCGTACACCGCGACCAGGCGAGCAGGGACGTTGACGGCACGCAGCAGCGCAACCACGAGGTGGGTGTAATCGCGGCAGACGCCGGCACCGGCAAGGAGGGTGTCGACTGCGCCGTCGATGGGGTCGCTGCTGCCCGGTACGTAGCTCAGCCGCGCGCCGACCCACGAGGACACCTCGGCGAGCAACTTCTCCGACGGCGGGTAAGAGCCGAATTCCGTTGCTGCGAAGCCGAAGAACTTGTCGGCTTCGGCGTAGCGGCTGGGCCGCAGGTACAGCGAGAGGTCGTAGTCGGAGACCGGAGCGGGCTCGGTGTTTCCGTAGATGGTCGCCGAGTACGACGCCTCGAGCTTGCCGACGCCGGCGTGAATCTTGTGGATGCGGGTGCCGTGAGCACCGCTGATCTCCTGCGCCTCGATCGGCTGACCGTCGAGTGTGAACGAGAGTGCTTCCCACACATCGGTTCCTGGATGCGGTGCAATTGCGATCTGGAACTCGAGGGTGCTGGCCTCGGTCACGTCGACATCGAGGTACGCAGAGACATCACGTTTCATCGTGCCGATCCTGCCATCTTCGAGCCGTTCGCGCAGACTATGACTCGTCGGTGGGGCGATCGCCGGTCACCAGGAAGATGACTCGTTTGGCGACCTCGACGGTGTGGTCGGAGTATCGCTCGTAGAAGCGCCCGAGCAGCGTGATGTCCACTGCGGCAGGAACGCCGTGCGGCCAGTCGGGCGCGGAGGTCAGCATGAACAGGCTGCGGTGCAGCGCGTCCATCTCCTGATCCTGAATTCGCAGGTCGGCGGCGAGTTCGGCGTCTCGGGTCTCCAGGACGCGTTGCGTGGACTCGGCCTGCGCGACGGCAACGCGACCCATCTGCTCGAACACGCCCTCGACCTCGGGCGGCAGTACGTGCGCGGGATGGCGACGGCGAACCAGTTCGGCGATGTGCACGGCCAGGCCCCCCATGCGCTGGAGATCGGCGACGATGTTGATGCCCGAGACGACGCGTCGTAGATCGTGGGCAACGGGTGCCTGCAGGGCCAGGAAGCCGAAGGCTCCGTGCTCCCATTCGACTGCGAGCATGTCGATTTCTTCGCGGTATTCGATGGTCTGCTCGGCGAGAACGATGTCTGCCGTCAACAACGATCGAGTCGCGTCCGCCATCGCCTTCTCAGCGATTCGCGACATTTCGGACAAATTCGACGCCAGCGAATCCAATGTCTCGGCGTAACTGTCCCGCATGAAGTACTCAACCCCTACCGTTCGGCCCTGTTGGGCCTGTAGGCCTTACCCCCGAACACTTGTTTCTACACCTCCCACGGCGCTGTGCGACGCTGAACGCCATGACTGTGTTGAAGTCGATAGTGCTGTTCGGCGTCGCCGCTCTGTTCGAGATCGGCGGAGCATGGTTGGTATGGCAAGGAATTCGAGAGCATCGCGGGTGGCTGTGGGCCGGAGCCGGGGTGATCGCTCTCGGCGCCTACGGCTTCGTGGCGACTCTGCAACCCGACGCGAACTTCGGCCGGATTCTGGCGGCGTACGGCGGGGTGTTCGTCGCGGGATCGTTGCTCTGGGCAATGGTGGTCGACGGTTTCCGACCCGACCGGTGGGACATCACCGGAGCGTCGATCGCACTCATCGGCGTCGCGGTGATCATGTACGGCCCGCGCTGACTCACGCGGGCCGTACCGAGAAGATCAGCAGTTGGACGGCGCGGGCACCCCGTAGAACCGGTCCTTGATCCAGTTCTGCGCCTCGCCGAGGCCGAGGATATCCGGAATCAGGTGTCCGGCACCCGAACCCGGCACGATGGCCGGAACCTGCGCGGCGCTCAGTTGCACGGTGGCACCCTTGCCGCACCAGTCACCGGCCAGTCCGACGGCCTGTCCGTGGGGAACGATGTCGTCGGACGTACCGGACTGAATCAGCACCGGGGCATTCGGCGTCCGCTCACCGATCTTGTTCTTGGCCAGGATCTCCTGAGCGACCGGCAGCCTGTCCAGCACCACCGAGAGCGGCTCGCCGGTCTTGGTGTACTCGTTGGTGCGGTGCAGCCCGACGTTCAGAATCGTTTCCCCCACACACTGATTCGCGACCAGATTCAGCATGGCCTTGCCTGCGTCGTTGATGTTCTCGTCGATGATGGGCTGGAGACCCGGATCGGAGTTGAGCAGACCGTTGAGGGTGTATCCGATGACTCCGGTGAGAATGGTGCCGTCGACCTGCTCGAGGGTCGCCTTCAGATCTGCGGGAGGTGCGCCGGCGTAGGTGCCGACGAGGTTCATCTCGGGTGCGTACTCATCGGCGAGTTCCGCTGCAGCAGCGGCTGCTCCGCCGCCCTGCGAGTAGCCGTACGCGGCCACCGGGCCGTCGGCGGAAATCTTGGTGCCCTGCAGGTTCTGTGCGGCGCGGGCCGCGTCGAGCACAGCGTGAGCTTCCGACGCGCGGTTGACGTACGTGTGCGCACCCGGCGTACCGAGGCCCTCGTAGTCGGTGATGACCACGCCGTAACCCTGCGAGAGCAGCGAGTATGCCGCGAGCACCTCGTACTCGACCATGAAGCCGAGCGGCGGAGTGTAGGTGATGACGTTGTTGAGCATCTTCGACGGCGCGCACTGATCGCCCTGTCCCTGGGTTCCCGGGGCGAGGACGACGAGCGGACGCGGGCCGGGCCCGGTCCACTCCGCGGCGGGATCGATGTAGGTTCCCGTGACAGCATTGGCTTCGCCGTTGGAATCGTTGCTGCGGTACATGATTCGGGTTGCCGCACCGGGCAGTGGGCCACCGATCCCGGGAACCGACAGCGCGAGATGCGAGGGCTCGGACCGGATCACGTCACCCGGGGAGCCTGCGGGGAGCGGGCTCGGTGGAATGTAGAAATCGGATTCGACGGTCGATCCCGTCGAGGGTGCCGCTGACACCGCGGGTGCCGTCACCCCCATGAATACTGCTGCTACCGCCACAGCCGACCCGAACACGCGCTTGCAACGCACCTGATAACCCCCAACGTCGATCACTTGACTTCAAGTGAGCGCTACCCCGTGTAGCACTTATCGTGACGCACCTTACGTGATGCGTCACACAACGCATAGGGCTAGTTCGGTGTCCTCACGATCAGCGTCGACGACGATGCATCGCCGTCTTGGCCGCATCGACCTCGTCGCTGGTGAAGGGCCGCCCCGGCAGCGTCGACCTTGGAACGCCGTCGCCGCGCAGACCGTCGAGCAACACGGTGAAATAGCGTCGCCAGTTCGACGCGTCGACGGTGCTGGAGAATTCGACGCTCGCGCCGATCATGCCGAGCACCGGATAGAAGTCGTTGACGGCGACGTCGGGCCGAAGCTGACCGGATGCCAGTGCTCGTTCGACGATCTTCTCGAAGAACGGATCGATGCGCGAGCGAACCTGAGCGATCCCTCGGCAGCCCTGATCGGACCCGAGTACGACGTCTCCGAGACCGCGATCGAGTGCCATTCCCGCGCACACATCGCCGAGGAACTGCACCAACCCGTCCCACGGATCCTCGGCTTCGAGCGCCCGTTCGGCGGTCGCGAGCATGTCTTCGAGACGCTGCTCGAACACGCCGTCGATCAGTTCTTCCTTGCACGAGAACCGCCGATAGACGGTGCCGACGCCCACCTTGGCGTGCGCCGCGACGTCGTCGAGCGTGATGTCGATGCCGTGTGACGCGAACAGTTCGCGGGCCGCGTCGACGATGCGACGTCGATTGCGTTCGGCATCAGCCCGAAGTGGCTTCGATGCCGCTGTGTCCGCTCTCACACTCATTCGATGTCCGTTTCACCCGATAAGCGGAGGACATTCCTCCACTTCGCTGCTACCTTGTTCTACAACCGGAGGGTACACCTCCGCATAGTCGAACCGAGGACACTATGACCGCCCTTTCATCGGAGAACGTGGGCGACGCCACGTCGAACACCACGCCGGTCGACGAACGTTCGCATCGGAATCGTTGGCTGATTCTCGCGACGCTCGGGCTGGCTCAGCTCATGGTCGTGCTCGACGCGACCATCGTGAACATCGCACTCCCCGCCGCCCAGCTCGACCTGGGCTTCGACAACGCCGACCGCTCCTGGGTCGTCACCTCGTACGCACTCGCGTTCGGCAGCCTGCTGCTGCTCGGTGGACGACTGAGCGACCTCTTCGGACGACGCAACACCTTCCTCATCGGGCTCGTCGGTTTCGCGCTGATGTCGGCTGTGGGCGGCGCGGCCGTCAACTTCGGCATGCTGGTCGCGGCTCGCGCCGGTCAGGGTGTCTTCGGCGCTCTGCTCGCCCCCGCGGCCCTGTCCCTGTTGGCCACCACCTTCACCGACACCAAGGAACGCGCCAAGGCATTCGGCATCTTCGGTGCCATCGCCGGCGGCGGCGGCGCTCTCGGCCTGCTGCTGGGCGGCATGCTCACCGAATGGGCCAACTGGCGCTGGAGCCTGTACGTCAACCTGATCTTCGCCGCACTCGCCTTCGTCGGCGGGTTCCTGTTCCTGGCCAAGCACAAGGTGGACGTCCGCCCCAAGCTCGACATCCCCGGCACCCTCGCCGTCTCGGCCGCACTGTTCTCCATCGTCTACGGCTTCGCTCACGCCGAGTCCGACGGCTGGGGCAACTCGGTCACCCTCGGATTCCTGGCCGCCGGTGTCGTACTGCTCGCAGTGTTCGTGACCATCCAGATGCGCGTCGAGCATCCGTTGTTGCCGTTGCGGATCGTGCTGAACCGCACTCGTGCGGGATCGTTCCTCGCTGTATTCGTCACCGGCGCAGGCATGTTCGCGGTGTTCCTGTTCCTGACGTACTACCTGCAGAACACGTTGAAGTACACGCCCATCACCACCGGGTTCGCCTTCATGCCGATGATCGCGTCGCTGATCCTCACGGCGACGCTGTCCACGGCGCTGATCCTGCCTCGCTTCGGACCCCGCATCCTGATGACGACCGGCCTGGTCGTGGCCTCGATCGGCATGGCACTGCTGACGCAGATCGACGTCGACAGCAGCTACGTCACGCACATCCTGCCCGGCCTGGTCATCATGGGCCTCGGGCTCGGAGCCACCATGGCCCCGGCCATGCAGGGCGCAATCTCGGGCGTCGACCCCGACGATTCCGGTGTCGCATCGGCAACGGTGAACACGATGCAGCAGGTGGGCGGCTCGATCGGCACGGCGCTGCTGAGCACCGTGGCAGCCAATGCGGCGACCAGCTACGTCAGCTCGAACATGGCGACGGCAACCGATGTGGCACTGCTACAGGCCAACGCGGAGATCGCCAGCTACACCACCACGTTCTGGTGGGCGTCGGGAATCTTCCTGCTCGGCGCGGTGCTGTCGGCAACGCTGCTCAAGAGTGGGCCACTGCCGTCGGCACCCGAAGGTGCGGTAGTCGTCGGGCACTGAGCGGCTTCGCCGCATGTGAGCGGAACCTCGTAGCCTGCTACGAAGTTCCGCTCACGTGCGTCAGCCTTCGAGCAGCTTCTCCGTCGCGGCCAGCAGAACGCAGGTCGCGACGCCGTCCATCGACTTCTCCAGCTCACCGAGTGACGGGAAGCTCGGGGCGAGGCGAATGTTCTTGTCTTCCGGATCTTTTCCGTACGGGAAGGCCGAGCCGGCGGCCGTCAGAGCGATTCCGGCTTCCTTGGCCAGCGCGATCGACCGCGCGGCCGTGCCCTCGAGCACGTCGAGGCTGATGAAGTAGCCGCCCTTGGGCTCGGTCCAGGATGCAATCTTCGACGCACCGAGCCGGTCCTCGAGGATCTGCTGCACCAGAGCGAACTTGGGGGCCAGGATCTCGCGATGCTTGGCCATGTGGGCCCGCACACCGGCGGCATCGCCGAAGAAGCGCAGGTGCCGCAGCTGGTTCAACTTGTCCGGGCCGATGCTCTTCTTGCCGAAATGCTTCTGGTACCAGGCGAGGTTCTCCTCGGAACTGCCGAGGAAGCTGACCCCGGCACCGGCGAACGTGATCTTCGAGGTCGACGCGAACACGAACGGGCGGTTGGGGAACCCGGCCTCGGCGGCCATGCCCAACACGTCGTACGACGGCGCGAATTCCTCGGTCAATGGATGCACCGCGTAGGCGTTGTCCCAGAACAGTCGGAAATCGGGTGCGGCCGCAGGCATGGTGGCCAGCGCGCGAACGACGTCCTCCGAGTAGACGGCACCGGTGGGGTTCGCGTAGTTCGGCACCACCCACATGCCCTTGATCTGCGGATCCGACGCCACCAGGTTGGCGATCTCGTGCACGTCCGGGCCGTCGGGTCCCATCGGAACCGGGATCATCTCGATGCCGAAGCTCTCGGTGATCGCGAAGTGCCGGTCGTAGCCGGGCGAAGGGCAGAGGAAGCGCACGTTCGGCTCGGCCGACCAGGCGCGAGGGGAATCGGGCAGCCCGTGCAGCAGCGCCCAGACCACCAGGTCCTGCATGATCTCGAGGCTGGCGTTGTTGCCGGCGAGCAAGTTCTTCACCGGGATGCCGAGAAGTTCACCGAAGATGGCACGCAGTTCCGGCAGGCCCGCGAGGCCGCCGTAGTTGCGGCAGTCGGTGCCGTTGCCGTCCTTGTAATCCGCACCCGGAAGCGTCAGCAGGTCAGCAGCGAGATCGAGCTGCTCGGGCGACGGCTTGCCGCGGGTGAGATCGAGAGTGAGCTTCTCGGCTTTGAGCTGCGTGTACTTCGCGCTCTGCCGCTCGTGCTCGGAGGCAAGCTCCTCATGGTTCATCAGACCCAACTGGGTTTGCGCTGGCATGCGGAGCGGCCTCTCGGTGACGGGTTCCCCGGACAGTGTCGATGTCACTGAAATAAAGGGGACCCCGCGCACCCGGCAGAGCCCATTGACCCTTGCTGCCTTCCGGCCCTGGGGGAGTTCACAGGATGCGCGCCGCGCGGGATCCGTTAGGAAGTGTAGCCGCCTCCCGTCCGACATCACATCACCACCCTTCGCGCCTCCCGATTTGGGAGATGGTGGGGGTAACCGGGTAAGCTCCCCCACGGAGGATTCGCCTAGTGGCCTATGGCGCTCGCCTGGAACGCGGGTTGGGTTAACGCCCTCAGGGGTTCAAATCCCCTATCCTCCGCCAGAGAAGCCCCCGTGACATGTCACGGGGGCTTCTTGCTGTTCGAGGCGAGATTGTTCACCCGCCCGCTCTGGTTCGCGCCCACCCCGTTCGCGTCAATGGACCACTGCACCGGTCAGACGTAGGCAGTGGTCCATCCACCCAGTTCACGTCTCCGCGTCGATGTCACATTGACGCGGCCAGACGTATGCAGTGGTCCATTGACGCGGGGCGGGGCCGAACTATCGAGCCGACCAACCACCGTCCATGGTGTATGACGCTCCGGTCACCATGCCGGCGTTTTCGGAGGTCAACCAGCCCACCAGTGAGGCGACTTCGGCCGGTTCGACGAGTCGCTTGATGGCCGCCTCGGTCAGCAGAACTTTCTCGAGTACCTCGTTCTCGGGGATGCCGTGTGCCTTGGCCTGGTCTGCGATCTGTGTTTCCACCAGCGGCGTTCGGACGTATCCCGGGTTGACGCAGTTGCTCGTCACACCGTGGGCGGCACCTTCGAGAGCCGTCACTTTCGACAGTCCTTCGAGTGCGTGTTTCGCGGTGACGTAGGCGACCTTGAATTCCGAGGCACGCAGTCCGTGCACCGAGGACAGGTTCACCACCCGACCGAAACCGCGAGAGTACATGTGCGGCAACGCAGCTCGGACCAAAAGGAACGGTGCCTCGACCATCAGCGTCTGGATTCTGCGGAATGCGCCCGGGTCGAAGTCGACGATCGGTGCGACGGTCTGGATACCCGCATTGTTGACGAGGATGTCGACGTCCAACCGAAGGTCGTCCAACGCGGTGGTGTCGAGCAGATCCACCGACCAGACGTCTCCACCGATCTCCGACGCCAATTCCTTTGCGGCAACGTCGTTCACATCGGCGACGGTGACGCGGGCACCGCGACCGGCGAGCTCGCGTGCACACGCGGCCCCGATGCCGGACGCTCCCCCGGTGACGAGGGCGGAGCGTCCGTTCAGGTCGGTCATCGCTGTGCAGTCTTGTCGAGCAGACCGGCCTTCGCCAGCTCGGCCTCGGTGGCCAGGTTCTTGGCGTCGGCGATGTCGATGCTTTCCAGCGCCAGTCCCTTGGTCTCCCGAGCGACGACGACGGCCACGACGGTGATCGCGCAGGCCACGGCCAGGTACACCGCGATCGGGACGGACGAGCCGTAGATGTCGAGCAGCTTGACCGCGATGATCGGGGCCAGCGAACCGGCGACGATCGAGGTGACCTGGTAGCCGAGGGACACACCGGAGTACCGCATCCGCGTCGGGAACATCTCGGCCATGATGGCCGGCTGCGTGGCGTACATGAAGGCGTGGAACATCAGACCGATGATGATGGCCAGCATGATGACGACGTTGTGGCCGCTGTTCATCATCGGGAAGGCGAAGAAGCCCCACGTTGCTGCGGTGACGGCTCCGGCGAAGTAGACCGGGCGACGTCCGACGCGGTCGGCGAGCTTGCCCACCAACGGAATCGTGCAGAAGTGAATCGCGTGGGCGATGAGCATCCACCACAGGATCGTGGAGGTGTCGGTACCCACCTCGACCGACAGGTACGTGATGGAGAAGGTGACGACGAGGTAGTACATGACGTTTTCACCGAAGCGCAGTCCCATCGCGGTGAACACGCCACGCGGGTAACGCTTGACGACCTCGAAGACGCCGTACGACGCGGCCTTGATGACCTCGGCCTGCTTGTGTGCCTCGAGGAAGATCGGGGCGTCGGAGACCTTGGTGCGGATGTAGTAGCCGACGAAGACGATGACGGCGGAGAGCCAGAACGCGACGCGCCAGCCCCAGCTGAGGAAGGCTTCGTCGGACAGTGTGGTCGTCAGGACGAGCAGCGCGACGGTGGCGAGCAGGTTGCCTGCGGGGACGCCGGCCTGCGGCCAGCTGGCCCAGAATCCGCGGGACTTGTTCGGGCTGTGTTCTGCGACGAGGAGAACCGCGCCGCCCCATTCGCCGCCGACGGCGAAGCCCTGGATGAATCGCAGGGTCACCAGCAGTCCCGGTGCCCAGTAGCCGATGGCCTCGAAGGTCGGTAGGCAGCCCATGAGGAACGTGGCTCCGCCGACGAGGACGAGGCTGAACTGCAGCAACTTCTTTCGGCCGTACTTGTCGCCGTAGTGGCCGAAGACGATGCCGCCCAACGGACGTGCGACGAACCCGACGGCGTAGGTGACGAAGGCCGCGAGGATCGCGTCGAGCTCACTGGTTCCGGCAGCGAAGAAGATCTTGCTGAACACCAGCGTTGCGGCGGTGCCGTAGAGGAAGAACTCGTACCACTCGACGATGGTGCCTGCCATCGACGCCCCGACGACCTTCTTCAGGCCTGTGGGCGTGGCATCGGGATCCGGTTCTGGTCGTTCTGTCAGCGGCTGATCGACGCTCATGTTTTCTCCTGTGTTACTCAGCACGTCACGTTCATGCATGTGATGGACCACACAACTGCGGGTTGCTCTGAGTATTGGTGCAGATGTTTGTGGGCGCAAGAGCCATGAACGCAGGTCGGATCTGCAAAACTGCACACATGACGCTCGGTGGCGCGAAGATCCCCAGTGCAGACGACCTGCTGGTGCTGCTCGCTGTCAGTCGTACCGGTCGCTACAGCTCCGCCGCCGACGACCTGGGCATCAACCACACGACCATTTCCCGACGCATCGCCGCACTCGAGGACACGCTCGGCGGCCGGGTTCTCACCCGTGGTGCCGGTGGCTGGGAACTGACACAGCTTGGCCGCGGCGCACTGGCCGCGGCGGAGGCCGTCGAGGATGCGCTGCGCACCCTCGTCTCGAGCGATGTCGGCGCGTTGGAAGGCGTCGTACGAATTTCGGCGACCGACGGATTCAGCGCCTACATCGCGGCTCCGGCCGCGGCGCGGGTGCAGCGCGCTCATCCGCGGGTGTCCGTGGAAATCGTGGCGGTCACCCGGCGCGCGTCGCAGCAACGATCGGGCCTGGACATCGAGATCGTCGTCGGCCAACCGCAAGTGCATCGCGCCGAGGCCATCCGGCTCGGGGACTATCTACTCGGCCTCTACGCATCCGAGGACTATCTGGAGGACCACGGAACTCCGCAGGTGCCGGCCGACCTCTCCGCACACCCGTTCATCTACTTCATCGATTCGATGCTGCACGTCGACGATCTCGATCTGGCCCCCAACTTCACCCCGACGATGCGCGAATCGGTCACCTCCACCAACGTCTTCGTCCACGTCGAGGCCACCCGCGCATCCGCGGGCATCGGGCTGTTGCCGTGCTTCATGGCCGACCGCCACCCCGACCTCCGACGAGTCCTGCCCGACGCCATCGCCGTGAAACTGACCTACTGGCTCGTCACCCGTACCGAAACACTGCGACGGCCGGAGGTGTCGGCGGTGGTCGACGCCATCCGGGCCGTCGTCACCGAACAGCGCTCGGCACTGCTGGGTGAACACTGAATACCTACGTCCCATAAGGAGAGTCCCCCCGATGACAGATATCGAGTTCTATTTCGATCCGGTGTGCCCGTTCGCCTGGATGACCAGCAAATGGGTTCGCAAGGTCCAGGCCCAGCGCGACTACACCGTCGACTGGCGGTTCATCTCGCTGCGACTGCTCAACTCGCACATCGACTACGACGCGCACTTTCCACCCGAGTACGAGGCCGGGCACACCGCGGGTCTGCGGCTGTTGCGGGCTGCTGCCGATATTCGTCGTGAGCACGGGTCGGCCGCGATCGGGCCACTGTACGAGGCCCTCGGCACCCACATCTTCGACACCGAGGTCGTGCCCGACGACGCTACGAGCCACGGCCATCGCGGCACCGCAGAATTCCTCGGGCCGATCCTCGAACAACTCGGACTGCCCACCCGTCACACTGCAGCACTGGATGATTCGTCCCTCGACGACGAGATCCAGGCCGAAACCGATCATGCTCTCTCACTGACCGGCAAGGACGTCGGCACCCCCATCATCGCCTTCGAGCCGCCGGACGGCGTCGCGTTCTTCGGGCCGGTGATCAGCCGTCTACCCAGCGACGAAGAGGCAGTGCCACTGTGGGACAACGTGATCGGACTCGCTCGCTTCCCCGGATTCGCCGAGATGAAGCGCAGTCTGCGTGAGCTCCCCCAGCTGAAGGCGCTGGGCGTTCAGGAGGACGAGGCGGGCGTGCAGCAGGACTGGCACGGTGGGAGCCGACGCCAGAAGAAGTGAGTTACCCGCAGAATTATTCGCCCAGAACATCGTCCATGTTGCCGACTTCCGGGGTTCCGGCATCGAGGCCGTAACACAGGTAGACAGTGCCTTTGTCACCGACAGCCGGTGGCACGAGCAACGTCAGGTTACTGGGCACGGTGCCGTCGGCGAAGACTCTCTTTCCCACTCCGAGCAGGATGGGATGCACCCACAGATCGAGTCGATCGAAGAGCTTCTCGCGCAACAGAGTCTGAACCAGATCGAGGCTTCCGACGACCTTGATGTGGTCGTGTCGATCTCGGATTTCGCGCACCGCGCCGACCAGGTCCGGTCCGAGTTGAGTCGAACCGTCCCACCGCAGATCGGGTGTGCCGCGCGAGGCCACGTATTTCGGTATGGCGTTGAACAACGTTGCGAACGAGCCTTTTTGGTTCGGCCAGTACGCGGCGAAGATGTCGTAGGTGTGCCTCCCGAGCAGGAGCGCGTCCGTGCCCTCGTATGCGGCGTCGACCTGCGCTCCGGAGACCTCGTCGAGCAGAGGAACCTGCCAGCCACCGTAGGGGAAATTCTCGGGATCTTCCTCGGGGCTTCCGGGTGATTGTGCGACGAGGTCGAGGGTGGCGAACAGCTCCAACGTGATGAGGCCCATGATTGCTCCTGGTTTTGTAGGACGGAATCTCTTTCAGATCAATACTTTTCGTAGTGTCTCGGCGAATTCGGTCGGCTTTCCCGTTTGGCCGAATTCGCCGCCGAGGAAGCCCGAGTGGCCGCCGGGAAAGACGATCGGCTCCGATCCGAGGAGCGCTGCAGTCGAATACGCTGCGCGAGCCGCGATGTGACCGTCCTCGGGACCGCCGGATTCTTCCCCTACGCCGATCACCACCGCGGTGGGAGCAGCGCGCAATGCATCGACATCCGGCGCGAAATCGACGCCTCCCCCGCGCATGTTGGACATCAGGGCATCGTCGCGGGTTCCGTCGTCCTCGGTCGGAAGGCCGAACTGCGCCGGGTCCGGTGCCGGGCGAGCGAAGAACGCATCGTCGATGGGGCCTACGTGCATCAGCAGCGACATGAATTCGGCCATGGCCGGGCCTCGGCCGTGAGCGTCGTACGTGGCCACCATGTGTGCGCACACCGCCGCAATGTTCTCGTGGTCCGGCAGAGTGCCTCCGGCGGGCGGTTCGTGGGCCACCAACGTCCGAACGTCGGACGGGTACTTGCTGACGAGAACCAGCGCATTGACCGCGCCCCCGCTGGAGGCGAAGACATCGACAGGACCGTGGCCGACGGCGGTGAGCACTGCATGCAGGTCGTCGGCATGTTCGCCGACGGTGACCGCCGCGGTCGCGTCGTCTCGTCGACTACGTCCGACATTTCTCGGGTCGTAGGTGACGACCACCCGGTCGCGGAAGTGCGATGCCAACGTACCGAACCCACTGGCATCCATCGGTGAGCCGATGAGCACCAAGGGCGTGGCCCCGGGCTCGAGCTCGCCGATCACGTCGTAGGTCAGGGTCGCACCGCGAACGGAAACGGTCTGTGTCGTCATGATCAGGTGGACCTCGGCGCGAGCAAAAACTCACCGGTCGTCACGCAGGCGAGCGTCGGTTACGAACTCGGCGCTGCTGGGCGAGATACAACAGTCCCGACGCGAACCTGGATGTGGCCGCCGCGAACGGAGCGAGTCGACAGATCATGCAGCCGTGGCGTCATCGTCGTCCACGGATGTGCCTCGATGTCTGACCCTCCGAGTCGGCAGGCAAGCTTCGCCAGCGGGGTCCACACCGCCGCCCGTCCGACGGGTCGCTGCATATCGACGACGGCCACGGCACCGCCCTCGCGAGTGTGCGCGATCATCGAGTCGAGAGCCGCCTGCCACGGCGTCATCAGCGAGAGCGCATACGTACTCAGCGCAGCATCGAACTCAGCCTCGCCCAGATCCGCGCTGGTGAGGGCCGTGGCGTCGGCGGCGACCAGCGTGACGTTGTCCCAGCCGGCTCGGTCGGCTCGCCGCCTGGCCTGTTCGAGCATCTGTGAGCTCGCGTCGACTCCGGTGATCGAGCCGGTCGGTCCGATCATCCGCTGCAAACCGGCGAAGTTCAGACCCGTACCGCAGCCGAGGTCCAGAACATGGCTTCCCGCAGGCAGATTCAGCAGCTCGAACGCCGACTCCCGACCGGCTCGATACACCGGCCATTCGAAGGAGATCACGTCGTACAGGCGGGCCGACATCGTGTATTTCGTCGGTCGTCTCATGTCGGGTCTCTCCAGGGCGCGGGCATAGTGGGAAGTATGGGAATCCGTCGTTCGTCTTCGAGTGTGCCCGAGAACCGTGCCGACGTGGTCGTGGTGGGCGGCGGCACCGCCGGCATCGTGGCGGCGAAGACCGCAGCTGGCTTCGGCGTTCGCGTCGTGCTGATCGAGCGCGAACGCACCGGCGGCGATTGCCTCTGGACCGGATGCGTTCCGTCCAAAGCACTGCTCGCGGCGGCCTCGGCGGCACAGACGGTTCGATCCGCGTCCCGCTTCGGCATCGTCACCCAGCCACCGATTGTGGATTTCGCACGCGTTATGCAGCACGTACACGGCTCGATCGCCGAGATCGCGCCGATCGATTCGCCGGAGGCACTCACCGAAGCCGGGGTGGACGTGATCAGTGGCGACGCCGTTTTCACGGGTGCGAACACGGTGAAAGTCGGAACGCGGATACTGCATTTCGGTCAGGCAATCGTGACCACCGGCGCGCATCCCACGGTGCCGGCGATCGACGGCATCGACAACGTGGACTATCTGACCAGTGACACCCTGTGGGATCTGAAGGACTTGCCGCAGCGACTGCTCATAGTCGGTGCCGGTACGGTGGGTTGCGAAATGGCGCAGGCATTCTCGCGTCTCGGATCGGACGTCACCCTCGTCGGACGGTCGGCCACGATCCTTCCCCGCGAGCATCCTGAGGCCTCGTCGATCCTGACGCAGGCGTTGACCGACGAGGGCGTGCGCGTGCTGACCTGCACCACCGTCGTGCGCATCGCCGACGGCTCGGCCGTGACCGATACGGGTGTCGAGATCCCATTCGATCGAGTGCTCATCGCCACCGGACGGACTCCGAGAACCGCGTCGCTCGGCTTGGACGCGGCCGGTGTGAAACTGAACGACAACGGATTCGTGCAGGTCGACGAGCATCTGCGAACCACCAATCCTCGCATCTGGGCGGCCGGAGATCTCACCGGTCATCCTCAGTTCACGCACACTGCGGGTGTGCACGGCAGTCTGGCTGCGAGCAATGCGGCACTCGGTCTGAACCGAAAAGTGAGTACGACGGGAACTCCGCGGGTGACGTTCACCGATCCCGAGATCGCCTCGGCGGGAATCGATGTGCGGACCGCTCGCAGTCGCGGACTACGGCTGCAAATTCTGGACCACCACCACGTCGATCGCGCCGTCACCGAGAAAGCTACGAACGGATCGACGACGCTGGTGCTCGATGCCAAGCGTCGCATCGTCGGGGCGTGTGTGGTGGGACCGCGAGCGGGCGAGACGATCGGCGAGCTGATCATCGCCATCGAGCAGGGGCTGCGTACCCGTGACCTAGCCGGAGCCACCCATCCGTATCCGACGTACAACGACGGACCGTGGAACGCGGCGATAGCAGACGTGAAGGCGCAGTTGGGTTCTCCGGTGATTTCCCGAGCAACGACCGCACTGGCGAAAGTGCGCGGCACGTGGATCAGGAGAGCGCGCGATACCCAGCGATGATTCGCTGGGTGGAGCTCACCGCGACCACCGCCGCCCAGACCACCGCGATCTGCCACGAGATACCGGGCAGCAGTAGCCAGAGACTGTGCACCGCAATGGTTTCGGCACCCTCGGCCAATCCGCCCAGGAACGACAGCGATCGACCGTCGTCGATGGTACGACCGGTGCGCTCGGCGATCGAGGAGAACGCCAGGAACGCGGTGCCGTTGATGTAGTACGCCAACAGCACCAGCAAGAACGGCCACCAGGGGGCGTCGTATCCGGCCGAGGCACCGACCGCGACGCCCACCACCGTGGTGCCGTACACCACGAAGTCGGCGGTGATGTCGAAGAATCCGCCCGCACCAGCCGTATTGGAACGCCTACGCGCAAGTGGCCCGTCCAGGCCGTCGGCGATGCGGGAGACGATCCACAACACCAAGGCGAGCAACCAGAACTGCAGCCCCGCGGCCAGTGCACTGCCGAGGCCGAGCACCAGTCCAGCGGCGGTGATGCGGTCGGGTGTGATCGCGGGGCGGTCGAGGGCCCGGGCACAGCGATCGAGCGGGCTTTCGAGGTGGCGACGCAGAAAGCTGTCGATCATTCGGCAGCGCCGGTGAGACCCAGGCGGCGTGCCAACAGCGCCGAACCGGCCGCGATAGCCAGTACTGCGAGCAATGCGATGGCGAACGGCCACGAGAATGGAGACGTTCCGTAGGCCCCGAGCGCGGTGTAGGCGACAGTCGCCGGCACGATGCCGACCATCGTGCCCACCACGTAGTCACGTTGCCCCACCGCGCTGACTCCGGCCGCGTAGTTGACCAAGGAGAACGGCAGCGGCACCAGACGCACGAGTAGAACCGAGAGCAATCCACGTCGTCCGAGCATGGCGTCGAGCCGGCGGAGCCTGTCCCATTCGGTGCGGGCCACCTGGCCGCGTCCCAGCGCCCGCGCTCCCCAGTACCCGAGATACGCCCCGATCGTGGCGGCGAACACCACGACGGTTGCGCCCACCGCCAATCCGAACAGCAGTCCCGACGCGATGGTCAACGTGCTGGCGGGGAACGGAGTGGCCGACAGGACGGCATAGAGCACCACGAACAGCGCGATGCCCCACGGCCCGGCCGATGCGACTCGGTCACGGATTAACGACGGATCGGGTAGGTCGACGGTGCCGAGCACGATCACCAGAGCGATGACGACCACGGCAGCCGCGAGCAATTTCAGGGTGGTGCCGCGGCGACTACGCGTCGGGCGGTCCTGCGTCACGGTGTGTGCCTCTCGTCCGGCGGTCAGGATCCATTGTGCACAAGACCCGTGTGCCCGCGTGTTCAGCGGTTGTCTCATTCGACCGATTACGGTGGTGAGGGCAGCGTCGACGATGGCTGCTTCGGTTGATCTGGAGGGCCCACGGTGATTCGTTCAGTACGGTGCGCAGTGACGATTGCGGCGAGCGCAGGGCTGCTGCTGACCTCCTGCGCTGCGCCGGATTCGGAAGCACCGATTGCCGAGGCGCAGTCGTGGAGCGAGATCGAACAGCAGGCGCAGGGGCAGACCGTCTCGCTCTGGATGTACGGCGGCGACGAGCAGGGCAATGCCTACGTCGACGACGTGCTCACCCCCGCGGCGGCCGCGGAAGGTGTCACGCTGCGGCGCGTGCCGGTGGAATCGACCACCGACGCCGTGAACCGCATCCTGTCCGAGCGACAGGCCGGGGTCACCGACGGCGAAGTGGATCTGGTGTGGGTCAACGGCGCGAACTTCGGCACCGGTAAGCAGGCCGGCGCATGGCTGTGCGGCTGGCCGCAGAATCTGCCGAACATGGAACTGACCGATCCCGAGGATCAGCTGTTGCTCGACGACTTCGGCACTCCGGTCGAGAACTGCGAATCACCCTGGCACAAAGCTCAATTCACCCTCGTCTACAACGCGGCAGCCATCCCCGATCCGCCGACGACATTCGACGGCGTGCTCGACTGGGCTCGCGCGAACCCGGGTCGCTTCACCTACCCCGCTCCCCCGGACTTCACCGGCTCGGTGTTCGTGCGTGAGGCGTTGATCAATGCCTCCGGCGGGGTCGACGAGGTTCCCGCTCAGTTCGATCAGGACTCCTACGACCGCTTGGCCCCGGCGTTGTTCGATCAATTGAACGAGCTCGCCCCGTCGCTGTGGCGCGAGGGAACGACGTACCCGCAGTCCTCCTCCGAGCTCGACGCCCTCTACGCCGGTGGCCAGGTCGACATGACGATGACGTACGGCCCCGCAACCCTCCCGAAGCTCGTCGCCGACGGCACCTTCCCACCGGAGACCCGCGTCCTGACTCTCGACGAGGGAACCGTCGGGAATGCGAGTTTCCTTGCCATTCCGTCGACGTCGGGGAAGTCGGCCGCGGCTCAGGTGGTTGCCAATCTTGCTTTGTCGCCCGAGCAACAACTCGAAAAGGCGACGCCGGACGTGTGGGGGCAGTTCACCGTGCTCGATATCGACCGATTGCCCGATGACGCCCGAGCCCGGTTCGAGGCGTTGCCGAGCTCGACTGTTCTGCCCTCCTACGAGGAGCTGTCGGAAAACGCGCATCCCGAACTCTCGGCCGATTGGGTCTCGCCGGTCGACGAGGGTTGGCGTCGAAGCGTGCTCGCCGGTCAGTGAGCGCGTCCACGAAGAGCTTTCGCGGCACGGCGGCGGTCTTGCCTGCCGTAGTGCTGGTAGTTCTGGTCGTCGGCGGCGGTCTCGGAACCGTGGTGCTGCAGAGCCTGGGTCTGATGCCGTTGGTCGGAACCCCCGAACTATCGGTCGACGCATACTCCGCTCTGGGCGATGACCTGTGGCGCTCGGTGGTGCTGACGCTGTCGATTGCCGTCGTGTCGACGGCGTTGGCCACGGTGATCGGGCTTGCCGCGGCGCTGACGGCGTTGTCGGGTGGACGCGCCGCGTTGGTCGCCGCCGGATTGGCCGTCACGGTGCCGCACTTGATCGGGGCGGCCGCGATGGCCCTGTTGCTGGCGGATTCGGGCATGCTGCCCCGCATTCTCGGACTCACCGACGGCGGTTGGCCGGAGTTGGTCGGCGGGCGGTGGTGGATCGCTGTCGTCGCCGAATATGCCTGGAAGGAATCGGCTTTCGTAGCCGTCGTCGTGGCCGGAACGCTCGCCACCCGAGTCGCCGCATTCGAAGAGACGGCGGCGACCTTGGGTGCCGGCCGGTGGGCTCGGCTCCGGTTGGTCACTCTGCCGTTGGCTCGTCCCGCGCTGATCGCGTCGGCGGCCATCGCGTTCGCCTATACCGTCGGCTCCTACGAGGTGGCCCGCATTCTGGGTCGACCGTATCCGGAGCCGTTGTCGGTGATGGCAATTCGCCTGTTCACCTCGATCGATCTTCAGACGCGTCCGCAGGCAGCAGCTGCCGCGACGATCGCTACCGCGCTGACGGTGGTCGTGGCCGCCGTGGCCCTGCACTATCTGCGCAGATCGGCAGCGTGGAGATGAAAAGGGTTCTTCCCGCCGTCGGCAGGTCCGCTCTGGTCCTGTGGTTCCTGCTGCCGCTGATTCCGGTTGTCTTGTGGGCCATCAGCAATCGCTGGTCGTTTCCCGGTTCGGTTCCCCAGGAATGGGGATTCGACGGCGTTAGGAGTGCTCTCGACACTGGTGGCGTCGATGCGTTCGTGCGATCGACCCTTCTCGCTCTCGTCGTCGCCGCCATCGCAACGCCATTGGGCGCGTTGGCCGCTCGCGCCCTGGTGAACGGTACTGTCCGCTTCCCCGCTTTCGTGGCCGGGATCCTCTTCGCGCCGCTTGCCCTTCCCCCGTTCGCCGTGGCATTGGGACTCGATGTTCTGGTGCTGCGCTCACGCATTCCGAGCACGGTGGCGGTGATCGCGTTGCTGACCGTTGCGGCCATTCCGTACACGACGTATCTGATGCGAGTGGCGTTCGGCGCGTACGACATCGGCTACGAGGAGGAGGCACGCACTCTCGGTGCGTCGAGTGCCATGGTGCTGCGGCGAATTCGCATTCCCCTGCTGGCTCCGGCGTTGGCGGGGGCGGCGTTGCTCGCGTTCCTCGTGGCGTGGAGCGACTACGTGATCACCTTGTTGATCGGTGGAGGCAGACTGGTCACCGTGCCCATTCTCGTCGCCTCGTTCGCTGCGGGAACCGGTAACGATTCGGTGGTGGCTGCGCTGTCGGTCGCCGCCGTGGTGCCGCCGCTGTTGCTGGTGCTCATGCTGGCCCGGCTGCGTCGTAGGAGTGCACGATGAGCGTCGAACTGTCCGTACACGGACTCACCAAAGTCCATACCGGTCAATCGGTTGCGGCACTGGATTCGTTGGATCTCACCGTGCCGCCGGGGTCGTGTACGGCGATTCTCGGGCCGTCGGGTTCGGGAAAGAGCACGGCGCTGCGGCTCATCGCGGGACTGGATTCGCCCACTGCCGGCACCGTGCACATCGACGGCCACGAGGTGACCGATACAGCGGCCGAGAAGCGCGGCGTCGGAATGGTGTTTCAGCGTCCGATGTTGTTCCCGCACATGTCGGTACTCGACAACATCGGCTTCGCCTACCGAGCTGCCGGGGAGAGTCGCAAGCGTTCGCGCGAACGTGCCCGGGAGTACCTCGACCTGGTGCATCTGGGTGACATCGGGGGACGGGCGGTCTCCGAGGTGTCGGGCGGGCAAGCGCAGCGGGTGGCGTTGGCGCGTTCACTCGCCGGGTCGCCGCGAGTGTTGTTGTTGGACGAACCATTCAGTGCGCTGGACCCGGTGTTGCGTACCGAGATGCACGATCTGGTGCGCGAATTGCGTTCGACGCTGGATCAGACCCTGCTACTCGTCACCCACGATCAGCAGGAAGCGGCGGTGCTGGCCGATTCGGTGGCGGTGCTCATCGACGGCCGATTGGAGCATCACTCCGATATCGCAACGGCCTACACGCGCCCGAGCACGTTGGCAGTCTCGCGACTGATGGGCGGGATGAACGAAATCGAGGGGCAGTGGGATGGGGTTGGGGTGCATAGCTCCGAGCTCGGGGAGCTGGAGGTCGACGGAGTTTATCTGCCGGCCGGGCCTGCCGTGCTGCTGTTGCGACATGAGCTGATTGCGCTGAATGACAACGGGATTCGTGGGGTTGTTTCGGGTCTAAGGCCAACCGGATTTCGCAGCATCGCCGACGTGACGGTGGGCTCGACGGTGTTGAAAGTGGAGTTGGCGGCGGGATCTACTGTGCGGGTCGCGGATGCAGTGGGATTGAAGATTCCGGGTGGGGCGCGGTTCGTTATCGGTCGGTAACTATGGATGGAAAGGCGAAGGGGCTTACGCCGTGAGCGTTTGGACGCCGTGGTTCTCGACCCCGCCCGTACGAAAACTGCAGTTAACACAACGTCAGGATACGGCCGCCCCACGTTAGCTGACCTATTGTCTAGATCGACCCCTCGACGCGGCGGCCTGAATCGCTCAACCTCGCGAACGTAATTCTTTATGTTACGAAACGAGAGAACGGTAATCTCGGGGCCAGACTAGTATCTGCACAGTGACCCTCATCCTGGCTGCGACGGTCGGCCACCACGTGTTTCACACAAGCGACCGACTGATCACCGTGCCGAGCCGGGTCAAGAACCGAAGCCAAGCGTGGGACATTGCCAGCAACAAGACGGTAATCGTCGTCGCTAGTGACTGCTGGCTTGTTATCGGCTACACCGGCCTCGCCTACTTGGACGGCATACCAACAGACCAATTCATCGCCGAAGCAATATCAGGCCAGAAGAATCTTGCTGGAAGCGGAATTTCCGCTTGGGGACTCCCTGCAGACAAAATGCACTACCGGTCAATCACTAGCCGGCTCTCAGCAGCGATCGAAAACGCCTATACTCGGCTCCCCTCACACGTTCGGCGCTATCCAACCACCATCCTCGGTGCAGGCCTTCAACACGCCACACCCCGCCTCCGCCAGGTCATGTTCGAAACAGTGCACTGCGAGTCAGGAACAACACACACCGAACTAGCCAAACGACACGTGCCCAGTCAAACCTTTCATGTGAACGCCGTCGGCTCCTACAATCCACTCGTTCACGGAATGCTCCGCCAGGCACTGAAAAGACACGGGTCCACCTCGGCGCACAAGTTCCAATCCTTGATGACGGATGCGGTTCGCACTACAGGCCAGATGTCTGACGTCGTCGGTGAAGACGTACTCGCGGTCACGCTGCAGCCCACCGAGCGCAGAATCGAAGTCACTTTCAATCAGGCTGACACGTCCATACAGATACCGATGCCGGCGGGAGCCGGCGACGATCCCGACCAATGGGCGGACCATCCCCGCGTGTACACCCCATTCGCATTACTGCCGGGCATGATTTTTCATCCAGCCGTCGCATCGGTGGGAGGATGGAACACTACCATCGACAAGGGGCCGCCCCTCGAATACACGATCTCGGGTCGCGGGCTAAATCCCAGGCAAGGTCGTTTCTATTACGGATCTCACCCGCGTAAGCAGCCGCCCAGCTAAGCCTCGAATCAAGGCAGGAAATAAGGCTCGCTGCTAGCACCAGACTTCGGGCACACAAGTTCCGTTTGAGGATGTCCAGTTACCGCACGGTCAACGTGAGTTGACGGCGGGGCCCCGAGTCACTCTGTTGTATCCCAGACGACGGTTCAAGCAAGGCATCACGGTTGATCAACCGCGCTGTGGTGGGCAGTACCGGAGATCGACCAGCAAGTCATTGAAGAGTCATTGTCGACATTGTTCTTCCTTGATATCGGCGGTCGTGCGCAAGGCACGGCTATCTCCCGTGCAAGACTGCTTTATGACCGAGGACGAGCCATACCGCATCGTTGCTGCTCACCAGCTTGACCCATCCGGTGCTCAGGGAACGTGGTTCTGGGCATGGGTAGTGGTCGACTGCGTCGATGAAACGGCGATTGGAGTCCTCGTAGTAGACAAGGTAGCGCGTGAGATCGATCTTGACTCGGATGACTTTGTCTTCGAAGACGCCGGAGTCGTTAAGATCATTCACTGTCGCAGAAAACCGCTCGCGAAGGAGCTGATCAGCGAGGGGCAACGGGAACTAGCCGGGCAGCCGACTCCCATCGTCTTGTACAAGCCAGGAGTCGCCACCGAAAAGGGCCTGAATGCCTGTAGCGAGCTTCCGCTGGACCCAAAGATGGAACGCAAGATCAGCTACGCGGCCAATCGGAGAGATTCGGAAGCACCGGATCGAGTCTTGGCCGACGACAAGGCGAAAGCCCTGGGCGAGCTGTACTTGCCTCTCACCGCAACTTTTCTTGGGTTAGCAGCGGTCTCCCCCAAATGAAGCCGCAACCCGCAAGAGCTGTCGAAACGGTGCGTCAGGCTGCTGCGACTACGCTCGCCGCTTCGATCAACGCGTTCGCGTGCTGATCTGCAGCACGGTGAACGAAGTCTTCCTTGATTGCGAAGACCCGCATGATGATCCAACCACCAGCAAAAAACCGAGGACCAAAGCGCCCGGCGGGTGCATGCGCGAGCATCGAAGGCCATCGTTAGAGCACCCCGCACTTCAACAACGCACCAGAAACTAAGATCACCCCATGCCCGCCGGCCGCTTCGCACCCAGTCCCTCCGGCGACTTGCATCTCGGCAATCTACGAACCGCATTGTTGGCCTGGCTCTTCGCCCGCGCCACTGAACGACGTTTCGTCATGCGCGTCGAAGACCTCGATCGCGTGAAACCCGGCTCGGAGCAACGTCAACTGGACGACCTCGCCGCCATCGGACTCGACTGGGACGGGCCGATCATGCGGCAATCCGAGCGTCGGGAAATCTACGACGCCACGATTCGCACGCTCACCGCCGCCGGGATGACGTACGAATGTTTCTGTACGCGTCGGGAAATCCAACAGGCGGCATCCGCACCCCACGCTCCCGACGGCGCATATCCCGGAACCTGTCGAAATCTGACCGCAGACCAAAAAGCAGCGAAGGACCGCCCACCCGCCATTCGATTACGTTCGCAGGTAACCGAATTCACCATCGTCGACCAGCTGCACGGCCTCTACAGGGGCCAGGTGGACGACTTCGTCCTCCGCCGATCCGACGGCGTCCCCGCCTACAACCTCGCCGTCGTCGTCGACGATGGCGCACAGGGCGTCGACCAGATCGTGCGCGGCGACGACCTCCTCACCTCCGCGCCGCGGCAGGGATATCTGGCGCAACTTCTCGGCCTCACCCCCGCGACCTACGTCCATGTGCCTCTCGCTCTGAACATCGAGGGCAAGCGTCTGGCCAAGCGAGACGGCGCGGTGACCCTGCGCGAGCGGCCCGACGCGTGGTCGCTCATCACCGCCTCGCTCGGCATGCCGAATGCGAACGACGCCGAGGAACTGCTCGAACAGTGGAAGCCGACGCTGGTACCGCGCGAACCGTGGGTGTTCGACCCCTCGAATCTCTGACCGTTGTACCGATCGAGATCACGTTGCAATGCGACAGGACCCAACTGCGCACGAATCGGACGTACAGTGGCCGCGACAACTCTTCCCGAGGGAGAAGGACACGATGACCTCAGGCGGTTACGACCCCGACAAGGATCCGCAGAACCCCGGCGGCTATCCCCCGCCGCAGGGCGGCTACCCGCCCCCTCCCCAGGGCAACTACCCACCACCTCAGCAGGGCGGCTATCCACCACCCGGCAACTACCCGCCTCCCCCGCAGGGCAACTACCCGCCCCCGGGCAACTACCCACCGCCCCCGCAGGGCAACTATCCGCCGCCTCCGGCCTTCGGTGAGTCACCGATGCCGACGCAGCTGTCCGTGGGAACGGCCATCGGCTACGGCTTCAACAAGTTCAAGGAAAACGCCCTCGTCTGGATCGGCATCGTCCTCATCGCCGCGATCATCCAGGGCGTTCTGAACTACGTGTTGAGCTCCGACAACTTCGTCCTCAGTTTGTTCTTCAGTGTCATCGTCGGAGTCGCCACGCTCCTCATTCAGGCGGCACTCGTCCGCGGCGCTCTGCACGAGGTGGACGGGATGAAGCCCGCGTTCGGGTCGTTCTTCCAGTTCAACAACGTCTTCGCCATCGTCATCGCCGGCATCCTCGTCGGCATCGCAACCGGCATCGGCTACATCCTGCTGGTCATCCCCGGACTCGTCGTCACGTTCTTCACGTGGTGGACCTTCCAATTCGTCATCGACCGCGGCGACGAGCCGATCCCCGCCATCAAGGCCAGCGCCAAGGCGATCGCGTCGAACGGTGGCACGATCTTCGTGCTCGCGCTCGCCCTGTTCGGCCTGAACGTCCTCGGTGCGATCCTGCTCGTGGTCGGCCTGCTGGTGACCATTCCGATCACGATCATCGCCGGAACCTACGCCTACCGCGTCACGGTGCGCGGACGCGTCGCCTGACCTGAGATCCGCCTCGATGGGCGCGCATCCCTCACCCGGGATTCGCGCCCATCGTCGTCTCGGTGCTTGGATCGAGCAGTGACTACTACCGAACACACCGCCGCCAACGGCGGCACCGAGTCTGGGCAGGCCACGTTCGCTCACATCAGCCGGGGCTACTACCCCACCATCGTCGCGCTTTTCGTCGCGACGCTGCTGATCTCGAACGTGGCCGCCAGCAAAGGTGTCGCCTTCTTCGCCTCGTCCGACGTCATGCTCGGACCACTGCAGATCCTGCCGATCAACACCGACGGCGCATTCTTCCTGTTCCCCCTCGCCTACATCCTCGGCGACGTCCTCAGCGAGGTCTACGGCTTCAAAGCCGCACGCCGCGCGATCTACCTCGGCTTCGGCTCCCTGATCCTCACCTCGGTGTGCTTCTGGATCGCCATCGAACTCCCCGCCGCCTCGTTCTACGAGAACCAAGAGGCCCTCGAAACCGTCGTCGGTGTCGTTCCCCGACTCGTACTCGCCGGTCTCGCCGGCTTTGCCGTCGGCCAGCTGCTCAACTCCTACGTCCTGGTCAAGATCAAGGAACGCACCAAGGAAAAGCACCTGTGGGCGCGCCTGATCGGCTCAACCGTCGTCGGCGAATTCTTCGACACGCTGATCTTCTGCGCCATCGCCGCCGGCGTCATCGGCATCAGCACGTGGACCGACTTCATCAACTACGTCGTCGTCGGATTCCTGTGGAAGACACTCGTCGAGGTCCTCGTCCTCCCCATCACGTACCGCGTCATCTCGTACATCAAGAAGCGGGAACCGTCGTACCAGAGCAGTTAGCTCGCAACCCATTCTCGACTGACCTCGAGGTAGCGCCCTCGCGCTGCCTCGAATGTCGCGACGGCCCGGGTTCCCGGCCAGTCCTCCGGTGTCATGGACGGCGGGAGGCCCGGGTCGACGTAGGGAATGACGCGCCACTCGTCGAGCAGCGTCGCGAACGTGACGAACGCGTCCCGCGGATTCCGAGCCGGGGCGACGGTCTCGTAAGCGGCAAGAAATGCCCGATGCCGATCGGCGATGCCGGCCAGATCCCACCATTGCGCAGCGCTCTCACGCAACGTGGTCGGCGGCGCGACCTCGGAGGCGACGAAAGTCGTCACGTAGGGCGAAAGCTCCAACGCGTCGACAATGGCACCGGCCTCCTCCGCGAGGTAGTCGGGTGCGATCCATAAACCGGGTGAAACTGTGCCGCAGCCAATTCCGGTGAGTCGACGCCTCAGCTGGTGGCGCGCGGCGCGTTGGGTCTCGGGGATGGTGAACGAGATGAGCCGAAACGGGTCGCCGTCGGCCATCCGCCGAAACCCGAAGATCCGACCGTCGCCGCGCGCGAACATGGCGTCGGCCTGCTCGGTGATGCGATAGCCGGTGCGGCCCTCACGATTACTCGATACGACGACGCCCTTCTTCTTCAACCTGGCCACCGCGATGCGCGTGCTCTCCGGCGGCACCCCGAGCGCGTCCATCCAGATGACGACATCGGCGATGGCGAACCACCCTCCGAGCGGGCGAACGTAGGCCCCGAGCACCGTGCGCACGAGTGAGGTGGCGCTTCCCGGACGGGACTCGAAGTCGTCGAGGATCGCCCCGGCAGGATTAGGAGCGGAGTTCGTCACGGATCGCCACGATTCCCAGGTACACCTCTCGATAGGAAGTACTGAGAGGGCTCAATCCCAGGCGAATACCCTGCGGCGCGCGGTAATCCGGGATGACGCCCTTCTCCCACAGGCGAGCGGTGATCGCCTTGAACTCGGGATGGTCGATGGTGACGTGACCGCCGCGTCGATTCGCGTCCTCGGGTGAGGCGATCTCCACCCCGAGCGGTACCAGCATCTCGCGGACCAGTTCGAGGGCGTATTCGGTCAGCGCAACGGACTTCGCGCGTATCGCGTCCATCCCCACCTCGGCGATCATCTCGATGGTGTCCTGCATCGCGATCATTCCGAACACCGACGGCGTGCCACTGATGACGCGTCGAATACCCTGTGCCGGAACGTAACCCTGCGCCATCTCGAACGGATCGGCGCGACCCATCCAGCCCCAGATCGGCTGGACGAAATCGCTCTGAAGATCACTGCGCACGTACGCGAAAGCCGGCGAGCCGGGTCCTCCGTTGAGGTACTTGTACGTGCACCCGACGGCCAGATCCACTCCCCAGGAATCGAGTTCGAGCGGTACCGATCCGACGGAGTGGCACACATCCAGCAGCATCAAAGCTCCGGCAGCATGCGTGATGCGTGTCGCCTCGGCCACGTCGACGAGGAAGCCGGAACGGTAGGCGACGTGAGTGATCACCACCAAGGCGGTGTTCTCCCCCACCACCTCCGCAAGTTGTTCCGGTTCGATACCACCGCGGCGGTCCGTCTCGATCCACCGCAGGGTCATATTCAGCTCTGCTGCAATGCCTTCGAGCAAGTATCGATCGGTCGGGAAGTTATCGCGGTCGATGACGATCTCGGTGCGGCCCGGCCGCATGGCGATCGCAGCCCGCGCCAGTTTGTACAGCAGTACCGTCGTCGAATCGCCGATGGTGGTCTGGCCGGGCGCTGCCCCGAGGGTGGCGTCGGCCAGGGCGTCCCCGATGGTGACGGGGAGATCGAACCACTGCTCGTCCCAGCCACGGATCAGGCGTCCACCCCAGGCCTGCGTCATGAAGGTGTTGATCCGTTCGACGCTGGCCTTGGTGGGCCGGCCCAGCGAGTTACCGTCGAGATACGCGCTGATCGACGGATCGTCACTGCCGAGGAACTTGTCGCGGTAGCTGCGGAGTGGATCCTTCTCGTCGAGTTCGAGTGCGCGTTCCGTCATCGTCCGATGTCCGTTCTCACAGCGAGCAATTCGGGGAAGAAGGTGAGTTCGAGTGCCTTCTGCAGAAATCCGACACCACTCGAGCCTCCGGTCCCGCTCTTCATCCCGATGATACGGAGCACCGTTTGCATGTGCCGGAAGCGCCACAGCTGGAAGTTCTCCTCGAGATCGACGAACTCCTCGAAGGCCTCGTACACCGCCCAATGTTCGGTGTGATTCTCGTAGACGAACTTGATCAGCGGCATCAGGTCCTCGTTGAACGTGTACGCCGCGGTGACGTCACGATCGAGGGCAGATGCCGGCACGTCGTAGCCTTGCCGGGCCAGCGATTGCCAGAAGGCGTCGTACAGGCTCGGCTCGTGCAGCAGCGTCGAAAGCAATTGGTGCGCAGCCGGATCGGAATCGAAGACCGTCAGCATGCCCGCATTCTTGTTTCCCAGCACGAACTCCACGGCCCGGTACTGATACGACTGGAAACCCGACGAGTTGCCGAGGAAGTCGCGGAACTGCGAGTACTCCGTCGGGGTGAGAGTGGCCAGTACCGACCACTGCTCGGTCAACGTCTTCTGGATGTGCTTGACCCGGGCCACACATTTCAGCGCGGTACCGATGTCGTCGGCATCGAGAGCTGCTCGCGCGGCCAGGGTCTCGTGCAGTACCAGCTTGAGCCACAGTTCGGTGGTCTGGTGCTGAATGATGAACAGCAATTCATCGTGATGCTTGGGGGTGCTCACCGGTTTCTGGGCGCTGAGCAACGTGTCGAGGTCCAGGTACGCGCCGTAACTCATACGGTCTCTGAAGTCGGTGACGACGGTCTTCTCTATCGCGCGGGTATTGCCTTCGACGCTCATGGCTGGTCCTCGAGGTGATGGGCTGATCTCGACAGCGTATTACAGAATCGTGCCGCCCGCCAGATCTACGACATACTACGGTTTCACGAATCCCGACCGTCGCCTATCCTCGAAGTACCGACTCGAGTGAGGAATCGCAGTGCGTAGAGCGTCCGGACAGTTGGAGGAGTCGGTCCTCGAGTTGCTCGGCGAGCACACGGAACTCTCGGTGGCCCAGGCCCGCGAGCATCTGGGCTCGAATCTCGCCCACACCACGGTCATGACCGCTCTGGTGCGCCTGCACGGGAAAGGCCTGGTCGATCGCGAGCGGCGCGGGCGATCCTTCGTCTACACCCTCAACGCCCCGGTCGACGAGATCCCGGCTCTTCGGGCTGCGATGCGGATGCGCACCGAACTCGGTGCCAGAGCCGAACGCGCAGACGTACTGGCCAGCTTCGTGGCTGCACTCGACCCCGAGGACGAGGCGACGCTGCGCGAACTGCTGGCCAAGTCGGACGCAGCCGAGCAACACCCATGACCCTGCTCCTGGTCGTGGCCGTCCTGCCGTGGGTGCTGTCACTGCTACTGGGATTCGGAGCCGATCAACTCGATCGTCGACTCAATCCGTCGACCGCCGTCGTCCTGTTGCCCATCCTGTCGATGGTGACCGCATTCTCCGTGGCTGCGTCCATGGCCGCACTCGCTGCGGTACTGCTGGCGTCAGGTGAGATTGCCTGGGTAGCGGTAGGAATCATCATTTCTGCGTGGATGTTCTGGCGCGTGATCGAGGTCGCCCGCCATGTTCGACGCGTCGCCGTCGGTGCGTCGATCGCATCGGAATTCGGTGACGAGGCGCGGGCGACGGGCGGCATCGTCGTGGTCGACTCCGACGTTCCCGACGCCTTTGCCGTCCCCTCCGGCGGAGGGGCCGTCGTGATCACCACCGGCCTCGCGGAGGCTTTGTCGGACAACGAATTACGCGCCGTGGTCGAACACGAGCGTGCGCACCTACGGCATCGCCACAGCGTGTGGATTCAGATGTGTGAGATCGCGGCTCGACTGAATCCGATTCTCCGGCCGGTGCCCTCGAAGGTCCGGCACGCCGCCGAGCGTCAGGCCGACGAGAGCGCAGCGTCTCTCGGGCGTCGAGACACGTTGTCTGCCATCGCCAGAACCGCCCTCCTGCGGAAACAACTCGACCATGGAACCCGCACGCTCGCCAGTACCGGCGGCGACGTCGTTCGCCGCGTGCAGGCCCTCAGCGAACCACCACGGCACCGTCGTGATCGCGGGGTTCTCGCGGCCGGTTTGGTGCTGATCCTCGCCTTCACCGTCATTTCCACGGCACTGTTCGACGTCGTTCAAGATGTGGTGGCCCCCGAAACCGGAGAAGTCGCCACCTCGATCTTTCGCTGATCTCGGTCAGATACCGGCGACGCCCGCCAGTTGGCCGATCGCATAGGTGACGGCCATCGCGATCGCACCACCGATCACGATACGAGTCACCGCCGGCCGACTCGGCGCACCGCCGAGGCGCGCACTGATGGTTCCGGTCAACGCCAGAGCCAGCAACACGACGACAAAGGTGACCGGAATACGTTGCGAAGCAGGCAGAAGCAGGATCGAGAGCAACGGCAAGAGCGCACCGCTGATGAACGACACCGCCGACGATGCGGCCGCTTGCCATGGATTGGTCAATGCGTCGGGGTCGATTCCCAACTCGACGTCCACGTGCGCGGCAAATGGATCGTGTTCGGTGAGTTCGCGCGCGACAGTCTGGGCAGTCTCTGCCGAGAGCCCCTTGGCCTCGTACAGCGCCGCGAGCTCGGCCAATTCTTCCTCGGGCTGCTCGTCCAGCTCTTTGCGTTCCTTGATCAACAGGGATCGCTCGGCGTCACGCTGCGTGCTCACCGAGACGTACTCCCCGAGCGCCATCGACACGGCTCCCGCAACAAGCCCCGCAACGCCTGCAGTGAGCAGCGATCCTTTGTCGGTGGTGGCAGCTGCGACACCGACGACCAGGCCGGCAGTGGAGACGATGCCGTCGTTCGCGCCCAACACGCCTGCCCGCAGCCAGTTCAGCCGACCGGACATATCTGCGTGCGGTTCGTGATCGTGCAGGCTCGGCTCGGGCTCACTCATCGACGGCCGTCACTGATACGTCATCCCATGCGGCGCGCGCGCCGGACTCACCGATTCTGTACACCTGGACGATTGTGGTCGCTCCGACAACCACTGCCAACACCACCACCGTAATCGACTGCCAACGCACGGGGGTATTGCCCCGACGCTCACGCAGATGCACGAACACAAGCGCCGCGGCGACGACGACAAGACCGACGGAGAAGAAGATCATCCAGTCGCCGATCTCGGTGTGCTGTTCGACGGCCGCGGTCTCGGGCACGCGCTCCTCGAGCCACTCACCTGCCTCGGTCGTCAGCGGCGTCAACACCAACGTGAACACCGCCAGTGCTGCGATGAGCCACACGAGACGGCTGCGCACACCGGACCAGATGCTGGCCGCGATGGCGAGCAGCGCGGTCAGCGGTGCCAGCACCACGATGAAGTGAACGAGAAGAATGTGGGCCGGTAGGCCGTTGAAGGTGGACATGCGTTCTCCCGCTTGCTTGGAAAGTCGCGTGCACCTCACGCACAACACATGCTACACGTTGTGTAGTAGTTGCATGGATGGGTCCAGTGCCGCCAGGGATCGCCACGCCGAGTCGGGTTCGGCGACCATCGCATGCACGATCTGCTCGAGATTCCGTCCCAGCGCGACAACGGTGTTCGCGTCGAACAATGTTGTGGGATAGACGATATCGACGTCGATACCGATAGCCTTCCCTTGGTCGTCCCGCCGTTCGGTGACGTGCAGATGCAGGTCGCATTTCGCGATGTCGATCGGTCGGGGCGTGATCTCGACACGCGTGTCCCCCAGGTCGAGCGTTGCGGCGGTGAAGACGTCCAACGACAGCGCAACCTGGAAAATCGGATGCTGCCCGGCCACCGTGTCAGAAGCGAGATCGGCGACGACATCCTCGAACGGCACCGATGCATGATCGAAGGCCCGCAGCTCGCTCCCGCGGGCCGCCTGCACCACGTCCTCGACGGTCGTAGCGGACGCGATGTCCGTCCGAATCGCGACGGTGTTGGTGAAGGTACCGACCAGCTGCTCGAGCCTCGGATCGTCGCGTCCGGCAACCGGGGTCCCGACGACGATATCGGTGGAGTCCGTCACCTCCGCGAGCAGAATCAGCAGTGCTGCGCGAAGCACGGTGAATCGTCCTGTCCCACAACGCTGGGCAAGTTCGGTCATTTTCTCCGTGGCGGGTGCATCGAAGCGAAGCGATGTGCGTGCACCGGAGAAATCCCACTCCTGCGGACGTGGCCGGTCCAACGGCAACTCTGTGCCGCTGGGGACACCCGCGAGTTCCGCACGCCAGAAATCGATGTCGGCCGATACATCCCGATCGACGGCCCAGACACTGTAATCGGCGTACTGCAAAAGCAATTCAGGCCACGACGGTGCACTGCCGGCCATCCTGGCGTGATAAGCCAGTACGAAATCCGACGCCAGCAGCCCGAGCGACCACCCGTCCGCTGCGATGTGGTGAACGGCGCACGCCAGCACGTGGTGATCGGGTGCTAGCGCGAACAGTCGAGCACGGATCGGGAACTCGGTACGCACGTCGAGAGGGTGCTCGAGGGTCTCCGTCACTGATGGTGCATCGAAGTCCAGAACGTCGAGGTTCGGTGCCACCCCAGCAGAATCCTGCTCGATCACCTGAACTGGAATCCCGTCGACATCCGGATAGCGCGTGCGCAACGTGCGGTGTCGCTCGATCAGATCGGTCAACGCCTGCGAGGCTGCCGCTGGATCGAACTCCCCGGTTATCGACACCGTGAACGGCAGATTGGACAGCGGTAGCGCTGCGCTTCGATCGATGTGGCGTTGCTGCGGCGCCAGCGGAATTGCAATCACGCCCTGCGACATACCTTGTTCAGGTCTCGAATTATGTTGTAGCCCAACCAGACGGAGTGCATCGATCCGTGCCGCGCAGGACTGGACGGACGGAGCCGCCGCGAGATCTCGGACACCGATGTCCACCGATGCCTCGGCCCGGATCGATGCGACGACTCTGGTCGCGGCCAGTGAGTCACCACCGAGGTCGAAGAACGATGTGGCGCAGTCGACGTCATCTGTGTCGAGTACACGCGAGAAGGCTGCTGCCACCATCTCCTCGGTTGCACCGGACGGCGCAGTTCGATGCCCGGTCGACACCATGGACAGATCGGGTGACGGCAGCGCTCCACGATCGATCTTCCGGTTGATCGTCAGCGGAATCTCGTCGAGAACCGAGATGGTCGCCGGCAGCATATGGGCAGGCAGACGCCCCACGAGATCGTTGCGGATTCGCGTCGTGTCGACGAGTTCCCTCGGCCGCGTCGCGACAATGTACCCGTCGATACGAAGGTCACCAGTTCGACTGCGGCGCAACGACGACGACGCCGCAGCGACTTCCGGATGCGACCGCAGTGCCGCGTCGACCTCCCCCAGTTCGACGCGATTGCCGCGGATCTTGATCTGGTCGTCGGTACGTCCAAGGAACTCCAATGTCCCATCTCCGCGCAGACGCGCCCGATCTCCACTGCGGAACATCCGAAGGCCGCTGCTGCCGAACGGATTCGCGACGAAGCGAGCTGCTGTTTCTGCGGTGCGCCCGAGATATCCACGCGCAACGCCGCGCGTTTCGATGTAGATTTCACCGACTGCACCCGAGGGAACGGGGCGCAACGCCCGATCGAGAAGGTGAATCACCGCCCCCACCATGGCTCGACCGATTCCGTCCGCGCTGCCCAGGTTCAGTGGCTCGGTCATGGTGACACTGCAGGTCGTCTCGGTGGGCCCGTAGGCATTGAGTAGCCGATGACCCACCGACCATCGGTCGACGGTGTCCTGCGGTGCCGATTCACCGCCGATGATGATGGTCCCGACACGCGACAGGGCTGCGGGATCCAGCGTGGCCAGCGCCGAGGGCGTGATCAGCAGATGTGTGATCGATTGCTGGGCAATCAGTTCCGACAGTTCTGCGCCGCCGTAGCTATCCGGCGGGGCGATCACCACTGCCGCGCCGGCGGTTGCTGCGGCGAGCACTTCGACCACAGCGGTATCGAATCCGGGAGAGGCGAGATGGCAGACGCGCGACTCGGCGTCGAGGTCGTAGCTGCTCCTGATCTGTTGCACCAGAGCGGCTATGCCACCGTGAGTGACGACAACGCCTTTGGGAGTGCCGGTGGAGCCGGAGGTGTAGATGACGTACGCCGCGTGGTGCGGTGTCGTCGGAGCGGGTTCATCACCCGGGCCTCCCTCCGCGAGAACGTCATCGAGGTTCAGCCATTCCACCTCGCCCAGCTCGGCACCTCCGGTGCACAGGCCCAACACCGCTCCGCTGTTTCGCACCACGAACTGCGCTCTCTCGCGTGGGTGATTCGGGTCGACCGGAACGTACACCGCACCCACTCGTGCGATGGCCCAGAACGCGACGACCCCCTCCACGGATCGGCCGAGGCGCACGGCGACCCGGTCCTCGCTACCGATTCCTCGTGTACTCCAGGCGGATGCGAGTGCGGCGACTCTCGTATCCAACTCCGCGTAGGTGACCGACACCTCCGCATCCTGGATCGCAATTCGATTGCCGTGCTGCGTGATTGCCGTCGAGAACACATCGTTCAGAGATCCACGCTCGGTCACGGCCGCGCCCACCGAGGCGGGCGTCGTACACGGTTCGTCAGGCAGGAGCAGGTCGAGTTCTGCTATCGCGGTATCTCCGTAGCCGGATTCGGCGAAACGGTCGAGAAAGTGCAGGAATCGAGCGTGGTGGCGCGCCAGGTCGCTCGGTGCGTAGGCGGCAGGATTGGCCTCGAAGTCGATGCGAGGACGCGCTCCACCTCGCCCGGGGTAGATGTTGACGGCGAGGTCCGACACCGGCCCCGTGGTCAGAATGTTGATCTCACCGTCGAAGTTGCCGATGGCGACGGTGTTCGCGAACATCATCACGTTGATCGTCGGCCCGAAACGCCCTGCGCTCAGCGCATTACCACTCTCGGACAACTGAGGTCTGCTGCGCTGATGGCGGAGCACGGCACCGATCGCCACCTCGGTGGACTTGATCACGTTGTTCACCGTCGCAGATCCGATGCCCGGCAGGCTCAGCGGCACAACGTTCGACAACGAGGACCCGGCCCGGCGCAACATCGCCAACGGCCGCGCTGAGACCGGCAACGACAGATCCACGTTCTCGGTGTCGTTCATCCGCGCCAGGTACGCAGCGAAGGCCGCGATCACCACAGTCGACGTCGCATGACCGGCAGCGGTCGGAGAAACCGATCGATCCTCGCCGACGACGATCGGCACCGATGCAGGCTGAGCGATCCGGCCGAGAGGCTCGGCGTGACCCAGGTCTGCGGACTGCCAGTGGGCCCGATCGCGTCGCGCGCGGGTGGAGGTGCGGTAGCGCTCGTCCTCGGCGACAAGCGCGGTCGGCGTCGTCGGATCGATGGTCGCAGGCTCGACGCCACCAGACGCGGCTGCATACAGGGCCGCCGCCCGCTCGAGCACCTTCATCGAGGCATAACCGTCGAGCGCGATGTGGTGGGCTCGGGTGTACCAGAACACGCGATCGTCCCCGACGCGAAGGACCCGCAACCGGACGAGCTGGCCGTCCATCGGGAAGTGCGTGCGGCAATCGTCGTTCATCCACTGCGTCGCCGTGTCGGCCGGCCGGTCGTGTTCGCGGAAATCGAGGATCTCCACCCTGTCGGTCTCCCGAGGCTCGAACCGTTGCATCGGGGTGCCGTCGATCTCGACGATGCGCATCGTCGACGACGAGAACTCTCGATGCGCCCTGCTACCGCACTCGACCAGCGCGTCGAGGTTCACAGCGCCGATGATGTCGACGTAGTACGCAATGGTGAAGGGCACGTCCGGCATGAACTGTTGGGCAATCCAGATGTCGGCCTGGGACGAACTCACAGGTAAGGCGTCGTCGAACATGGTGGTCCCCCCAGGGCGTGCTGCTACTACACAGTCGGTAGTACCACCGTACGCCCCGGCTGCGCGAGACGGACGCCACCACCGACAACGCGCATCCTCAATAACGCGCCACGGTGGTCCCTACCCTCTGGCAATCAGGTGGTCCCATCAACCTGGCAAGCGACAGCGGGCGCTCAACCTCCCAGTAGAGCCAAGTCCGGCGCTCCCGCATAGATGCCGTCAAGGCTCAGCAACGGCACCTCCTTCGAGATCGCGCATGCTGCAATCCAGCGATCGCCGGTGTGAATCTTGTCGTGCAGCGCATGACCTACATGCCTGCATGCAGCGGTCAAAGACGCGTAAGCATCCACGACTCCAGTGTCGATCGAAATCGTAGGGGCCGAATCGAGCTTTGCCCGGGTGTGAGTCAATTTGCGCTCACCCCAATTGCCCACCATCGCTCCCGCGAGTACCTCTGCCCTCGTCTGGAAGGCAATCACAACCTGAAGTCCAGCCAGTTGTGCACGGAGTTGTTCGACAGGAAGGCCACGATTCGCAGCCTTGACCGGGTCGATGTACAGGATGCTGAATACGTCGGTATCAACGAGAACAGCACCCCGACTCACGGGCCGGGTCATAGACCGATAGCCGCAAAGAACGCGTCAGCTTCATCGTCGCTCACCCCGTCTATCCCCCCGGGCTCGATACCGGATGCAGCAGCCAGGATGTCTTCGAGGGAGACCGGGTCGGGGACACCTGTCTCCGCTATTGCTTCAGGAAGGGCAACCATCCTGGCGTTCAACAGCCTCTTCAACTGTCCGCCCGCGTCGGCTTCCGGGCTACCGGTCACGGTTACGTACCTGCCGAGCAACGGACCGAGTCCCGAGTCGTCGGCCACGTCGGGGAGAGCGACCTGGTTGCCGGCGTCATCCTCCACCTGAAAGCGGTGTGTATGTAGGTTCGCCGAGTACAGGCGTCCGATAAAGGTTCGGAGTTCGGTCGACACGCCAGTTGCGACCTGCCAGGTCTCGGGTCGAAGTGCAGCCGTATCGAATGTCTGCAAGGTCAGTCCATCGGCTTTGAACTCGACCTCCGGAGCAGCACGACGAAGCGCCGATGCCAATTCGCCAGCCGCGCTCGAAAGCGAATCACTCACCCAGTCCGGCCGATGGTCGAGACCGATCGATTCCACCAACTTCTGGAATGTTGCGTCGAAGCCTTCCTCGTCTGCCAGATCGAAATCCAACGCATCCGCACCAGCTCCTGCGCGGCGAACAAGAAGTTTGGTGCTGCCAGGGGTCAACCCGATGACCAGATTGGCAACCCGGTGCACTCGTGAGGGTGCGCGGCCGAGCCGATCGGCATCGGTCTCGCTTCGGCCGATACTCATAGCAACTGCCTTGAGACCCATTACGAGAGCAATCAGGTCGTTGGCATCCAGCTCGCCCTCAGGTGCAGTCACTCCCTTCAGTCGAAACTCGAACTGAGTGGTCACGGCTATCACCTTCTCACTGGGGCGCATTCTGACGTCTTCGTCCATTGTGCGCGATCGACACATATCCCGCGTCGAAGATCATTGCAGTTGCCTCCGACACGTCCATTGCCGCGAGGCCCCGGTGTCCTAAGGTGACACCCGTGCCGCAGAGCAACCACTACCACCACTTGATGTTCGGCCCTGCTGCGATTGCGCGACAGAAGGTCGACGGCAGTTTCACCGCCTACGGATCACAGACCGAGCGACCGGACGACGGCCCGACGCCTCTCGACACTCGCGAGAAGGCCATGATTCGCGCGCTCGATCAGTTCCAGATCGCCACTGTCGCCGAGACCGGGTGGCCCTACATCCAGTACCGAAGTGGCCCGAAGGGCTTTCTGCAGGTCCTCGACGACCACACGTTGGGTTTCGCCGATTTCGCCGGTAACCACCAGTACGTGACGGCGGCCAATCTCGATCACGACGATCGCGTCGCACTGCTTCTCGTGAATTACCCTCTGCGTCAACGCCTCAAGCTCTACGGACGGGCACGTACCGTCGAAGCGGCCGACGACCCCGAGCTACTGGAACGATTGAGAAAGATCGGCGACATGACCGTCGCCGCCACGTGCGAACGTAGCGTCGTCATCGACGTCGAGGCATTCGATTGGAACTGCACTCGCAGCATCATCCCTCGGTACGACGCGGCCTACCTCGCGGAGCTGTCCGAGGTCTACCAGCGCAAGGCAGGCGAGCGGGAACAGGAACTGCTACAGCGCATTTCGGAGCTCGAAGATCAGCTCACGCAGTCTTCGACGCATAGAAGCGACCCAGGAACTCCGTCTTGAATTCCGCGAAGCGTCCCTGATCGATGGAGGCGCGAATGTCGTCGACCAGCTTGACCGTGAAGCGCTCGTTGTGGATGGTGCACAGCGTCGAGGCGAGCATCTCCTTGGCCTTGAACAGGTGATGAATGTACGCGCGGGTGTAGTGCGCGCAGGTGTAGCAGTCGCAGTTCTCGTCGATCGGGGTGAAGTCGCGTCGATGCTTGGCGGTGTTGATGTTGAAGCGTCCCGTCGGCACGTAGATCGCCGCATTGCGGGCCACGCGTGACGGATTGACGCAGTCGAACGTGTCGGCACCGTTCTCGATGGCGGTGAAGAAGTCGTCCGGCTCGCTGATGCCGAGCATGTGCCGCGGCTTGTGTTCGGGCAGTTCCTCGTTCACCCACCGGGTGATGGTGCCCAGGTTCTGCTTCTCGAGTGCACCGCCGATGCCGTAGCCGTCGAAGCCGCGCCCTGTCTCTCCGGTGATGGTCTCGAGATCGTGTGCGGCCTTGCGTCGTAGATCCTCGTACTGCGCGCCCTGCACCACCCCGAACAGCGCTTGATACGGCTTGTCGGCGCGCTCGACGGTCAGTCGCTCGTGCTCGAGGACGCATCGCTTCGCCCACGCCTGGGTGCGGTCGACCGACTTCTCCTGGTAGCCGCGGGTATTCATCAGCGTGGTCAGCTCGTCGAACGCGAACATGATGTCTGCTCCGAGGCGATGTTGAATCTGCATCGACACCTCGGGGGTGAATCGGTGCTTGGAGCCGTCGAGGTGAGACTTGAACGTCACCCCGTCGTCGTCGACGTGCGCGAGGCGTTCCTTGCCCTCGGCGATGACGTCGTCGGACTGCACGCGCGTGGCGTCCATCGAGATGACCTTCTTGAACCCGACGCCGAGCGACATCACCTGAAATCCGCCGCTGTCGGTGAACGTCGGCCCGTCCCAGTTCATGAACTTGCCCAGCCCACCCGCCTCGTCGACGATGTCCGAGCCCGGCTGCAGATACAGGTGGTAGGCGTTGGCGAGCACCGCCTGCGCGCCGAGCTCCTTCATCGCCTCCGGCAGCACCGCTTTGACGGTCGCCTTGGTTCCCACCGCGATGAACGCGGGGGTGGCGATGTCGCCGTGCGGGGTGTGGATGGTGCCGGTGCGGCCCAGCTCACCGTCGAGCCGGGTGCCGATATCGAAGCCGAAACTGGAGGAACTCACCGCGTCAGTATGCCGCTGCGCGGCAGTGGTGCGGTTAAGTGCCCTCGGCGGCACCTATTCCTGCCACTGCGGCGCCAGCCGCATTCAGGCGGAAGTAGGCGCCCTTGGCCGCGAGCAGTTCCTCGTGATTGCCCTGCTCGACGATGCTGCCGTTCTCCATCACCACGATGGTGTCCGCGTCGCGGATGGTCGAAAGCCGGTGCGCGATAACGAAGCTGGTGCGATCGGTGCGCAGCTTCGCGGTGGCCTTCTGCACCAGCAGTTCGGTACGGGTGTCGACGGAGCTGGTGGCCTCGTCGAGGATGAGGATCAGCGGCTTGGCCAGGAAAGCGCGGGCGATGGTGATGAGCTGCTTCTCACCGGCGCTGACGTTGTTGCCTTCCTCGTCGATGATCGTGTCGTAGCCGTCGGGCAACGAGTGGACGAAGCGGTCGACGTAGCTCACTCGCGCGGCCTCGAGGATTTCCTCCTCGCTGGCACTCGGGTCGCCGTAGGCGATGTTGTCGCGAATGGTTCCGCCGAACAACCAGGTGTCCTGCAGCACCATTCCGGTGCGAGCGCGTAGTTCCTCGCGGGTCATCTTGCGGGTGTCGACGCCGTCGAGGGTGATTCGGCCGGAATCGATCTCGTAGAACCGCATGATGAGGTTCACCAGGGTGGTCTTGCCCGCGCCGGTCGGTCCGACGATCGCGACCAGATGCCCGGGATCGGCCACCAACGAGAGGTTCTCGATGAGCGGGCGGTCGGGAGAGTAACCGAACGAGACGTCCTCGAATTCGACGCGTCCTCGGCGCTCGGTGGGCCGCACCGCATCGGCCGGGTCGGCGTCTTCTTCCTCGGCGTCGAGGACTTCGAAGATGCGCTCGGCCGACGCGACACCCGACTGCACCAGGTTCACCATCGAACCCACCTGCGTGAGCGGTTGCGTGAACTGACGCGAGTACTGGATGAACGCCTGCACCTCACCGAGCGTGAGTGTGCCCGACGCGACCCGCAGCCCGCCGACCACGGCGATGACCACGTAGTTGATGTTCCCGAGGAACATGATGACGGGCATGATCATGCCGGAGATGAACTGCGCCCGGAAGCTCGACTGGAACAACTTCTCGTTGCGCTCGCCGAACTCGCGTTCCACCTCGGCCTGACGACCGAAGGCCTTGACGATCTCGTGGCCAGTGTACGTCTCTTCGATCTGCGCGTTGAGCTTGCCGGTGTGCTTCCACTGCGCGACGAAGTGCGGTTGTGAACGCTTGGCGATGACGGCGGTCACCGCGAACGACGCCGGAATGGTCAGCACCGCAACGAGAGCCAGCAACGGCGAGATCCAGATCATGACGCCGAGGATGCCCAACACGGTGAGAATGCCGGTGATCAACTGACTGAGCGTCTGCTGCAGGCTCGTGGAGACGTTGTCGATGTCGTTGGTGACGCGGCTCAGTGTCTCGCCGCGAGCGTGGTTGTCGAAGTACTTGAGCGGCAGTCGATGCACCTTCGCTTCGACGCTGCCGCGCAGCAACAGGATTCGACGCTGCAGCGCGATGTTGAGGATGTATCCCTGCGCCCAGGCCAGCACCGCAGAGAGCACATACAGAACCAGGACCCACAACAGCACGGTTCCCACTGCACCGAAGTCGATTCCGGCTCCTGGGGTCAGGTTCGTCCCGGACACCAGATCGGCGACGGAGTCGTTTCCCTCCGCCCGGAGCTGGTCGATGGCTTGATCTCGGGTCAGACCCGGATCGAGCTCGCGACCGACGACGCCGTTGAAGATGAGGTCCGTCGCGTGTCCGAGGACGCTGGGTGCCGCGACGGTCAGCACGGTGCTGGCGATACCGAATGCCAGCATTACCGACAGGAGCAGTCGCTCGGGAGCGAGCAGGCCCACCAGACGCTTGAACGAACCCTTGAAGTTGCGGGCCTTGGTTCCCGGCTTCACAGTCTTGGAGACGGGGGCGATCTCCTCCTCTTCCGTCTTCTCCACCTGCGCGGTCACAGTGCACCCACTGCGTGCTGCGAGTCGACGATCTCGGCGTAGGTGGGGCAATCGGCCATCAATTGGTCGTGGGTACCCACACCTACCGGCTTTCCGTCGTCGAGTACGAGTATCTGATCGGCGTCGATGATGGTCGAGACGCGCTGCGCGACAACGATCATGCAGGCATCTCTCGTCACTGCCTTCAGAGCCCCGCGCAGATTGGCGTCGGTGGTGAGGTCGAGTGCGGAGAACGAGTCGTCGAACAGATAGATGCTGGGTTTGCGCACCAGCGCGCGGGCGATGGCGAGGCGTTGCCGCTGACCGCCGGAGACCGTCGTACCGCCCTGCGCGACGGGAGTGTCCAATCCCTCCGGCATGGCCCGAACGAAGTCGGCTCCCTGGGCGATCTCGAGTGCCTCCCACAGTTCCTCGTCGGTGGCGTCGGATTTGCCGTAGCGCAGGTTGCTCGCGATGGTGCCCGAGAACAGGTACGGCTTCTGCGGGATCAGGCCTATCTCGGAGCGCAGCAGATCCAGATCGAGCTCGCGGATGTCGACTCCGCCGACGCGTACCTCACCGCCGGTGACGTCGATGAGTCGCGGAATCAGGTTGACGAGGGTGGACTTTCCCGAGCCGGTGCCGCCGATGATGGCGGTGACCTTGCCGGCCTCCGCACGCAGGTTCACTCCGCACAACACCGGATATTCGGCACCGGGGAATGAGAATTCGGCGTTCACGAGCTCGACCGTTCCCGGCGAGGACGCGAAAGTCTTGGGCTTGTCCGGCAACACGACCGAGGATTCGGTGGCCAGTACCTCGCTGATGCGGTCGGCACACACCGACGCGCGGGGAACCATCATCGCGATGAAGGAGGCCATCATCACCGACATGAGAATGAGCATGATGTAGCTCAGAAGTGCTGTGAGAGAGCCGATCTGCATCGTGCCGTCGTCGATCGCATGGCCGCCGAACCAGATGACGGCAACGCTGGTGACGTTGCTGATGAGCATGACCGTCGGGAACATCAATGCCATGAGCCGTCCGACGCGCAGGGCGGTATCGGTGAGTGCGGCGTTGGCCGACCCGAAACGGTCGATCTCGAAATCCTCGCGAACGAAGGCTCGCACCACGCGAATTCCGGTGATCTGCTCGCGCAGGACACGATTGACGGCGTCGATGCGCTTCTGCATCGAGCGGAACGCCGGGACCATCTTGACGATGATCAGGCCCATGGAGATCGCGAGCCCCGGCACCGCGATCATCAGGATCCACGACAACCCGAGATCCTCGCGCAGCGACATCACGATGCCGCCGACGCACATGATCGGTGCCATCACCACGATGGTGAACCCCATGACGATCACCAGCTGCACCTGCTGAACATCGTTGGTGTTGCGGGTGATCAGCGACGGCGCTCCGAACTGGCCGACCTCACGGGCGGAGAACGTGCCGACGCGATGCAGGATGGCACCGCGCAGGTCGCGTCCGACACCCATGGCCGCGCGCGCACCGATGAACACCGCGGCCACCGAGCTGATGATCTGTACTGCCGAGACCAGCAACATGACTCCGCCGGCCGAGAGGATGTAGCCGGTGTCGCCGGTGGTGACGCCCTTGTCGATGATGTCGGCGTTGAGACTGGGCAGGAACAGGGCAGCCAGCGTGGCCACGAGTTGCAGCAGAATCAACGCGACGATCGGCATCTTGTACGGAGCCAGATACGTGCGCAGCAGGGGGATCAGCATGATGACCGAAGATTACTCGTACACATGGATAACAGTCTCTCCGTTCGAGTATTACGGGTAATCTTCGGCCTCTCAGCTGCGACGCGAGTACTACGCGCGCTTCTCCGGGGCCGTCTTCAGCTTGGCACCTTCGATGTCGACGTTGGGCAGGATCTTGTCCAGCCACTTCGGCAGCCACCAGGCCTTGTCGCCCATCAGCGCCATCACCGACGGAATCAGCACCATGCGCACGACGAAGGCGTCGAAGAACACGGCTGCGGCAAGAGCGAATCCGATGGACTTGATGAACGAGTCCGGCTCGGCGATGAACGCGGCGAACACCGAGATCATGATGACTGCGGCCGAGGTGACCACGCGAGCGCCGTACTTGAAACCGTTGACGACGGCATCCTTGGCGGCGGCTCCGTGGACGAACTCCTCACGCATCCGCGAGACGAGGAACACCTGGTAATCCATCGCCAGGCCGAACACGACGCCGATGAGGAAGATCGGCATGAAGCTGACGATCGGCTGCGGGTTGGAGATCAGGCCGAGCCCGCCCTCTTGGAAGATGAACACCGTGGCACCGAACGTCGCGAGCACGCTGAGCAGGAAGCCGAGGGTCGCGGTCAACGGCACCAGGATCGAGCGGAACACGAGCATCAGCAGCACGAACGCCAGGCCGACCACCACTGCCAGGTACGGAATCAACGCGTCCTGCAGTCGTTCGGAGACGTCGAGTTCGAGCGCCGTCTGACCGGTGACGCCGTACGAGACGCCGTCGCTGGCCTGCACGCCCGGTTCGGCATTGCGGATATTGGCCACCAGGTCCTTGGTCTGCTCGCTGTTGGGCGAGGAGGACGGGGTGACGAGGATCTGAGCGGTGTCACCGGCCGGGTTGACGGCGATGATCTGCGCGTTGGTGACGTCGGACTGACCGGTGATGGTCTCGACGACCTTGCCGAACGAGGCAGTCCGGTCGGCCTCGGCAACGCCGGATGCGTCGGCGATGACGAGCAACGGTCCGTTGCGTCCCGGCCCGAAGCCCTCGTCGACGATGTCGTAGGCCTGACGTGCGGGCGTCGACGGGTCGGCGGTGGCGGTGGACGGCAGTGCCAACGACAGTCCTGTGGTCGGGCCTGCGATGACACCGAGCAGCACTATGCCGCCGATGAGACCCAGCGCGGGCCTCTTGACCAGGAACCGCGCCCAACGCAGTCCGTTGGTGGCCTTGGCGTTCGGGTCCTCGGGATCGGTGGTGTTGACGAACTTGACCTTGCCCGCGAAGGCTTTGCCCTTGTAGAGACCGAGCATGGCCGGCAGGAACGTCAGTGCGATCAGGACCGCGATGAACACCGCGAATCCGGCTGCCGCACCCATCTGGGACAGGAACGGAATGCCGACGACGCGCAGCGCGACGAGGGCGATGAGTACGGTCGCGCCGGCGAATACGACGGCCGAGCCTGCGGTTCCCACGGACCGTCCGACGGCTTCCTCGCGGTCGTCGGTGAGCGTCAACTCGTGTCGATAGCGGGCGAGAATGAAGAGCGAGTAGTCGATGGCGACGGCCAAGCCGATCATGATGGCCAGAACCGGCGTGAACGACGACAGGTCAGCAAAACCGGACGCCGTGGTGATCGCCAGACTCGAGATGCCAATGCCGACGATGGCCGTGATGAGCGGCAGGCTGGCGGCTGCGGCGGAGCCGAACATGATGAGCAGCACAACGGCGGCGACGGCGAGACCGACGAGTTCGGAGGTTCCACCGGGCGAGACGTTCTCCTGCGCGACGGTGCCGCCGAGCAGAACCGTCAGGCCTGCGTCACGGGCGGGCTGCGCGGCCTCGTCGAGCTGGGTGCGGATCTCATCGGTGACGTCGGCCAGTTCGACGTTGATCGGCACGGTGACCGTGCCGACGTTGCCGTTGGGGCTCAGCGGTGACGTGGCAGCGGCGTCGGCGGCCACCTGATCGGCCGGGGTGCCTGCCTCCGTTGCCGCTTCGGTGTACCGCTCGATGATCGACTGGTTGGCTGCGACCGGATTGGCCAGTGCCGGAGCGCCTTCCGCAGGCTTGGCCGCGTCGATCTTCTCGATTTCGGCGATGCTGGCATCGATGGCCGAGGTGTACTGCGGGGTGTCCAGCGTCTGCCCGTCGGGTGCCTGGAACACGTACTCGGCACTGACCGCGGTGAGCGGATCCTCGGCGTTGCCGAAGCGCTCCTCCTGCAGGTCCAGTGCGGCCTGGGCGGGCGTACCCGGGATGGAGAACGAGTTGACCGTCGGGCCGGACAGCGTCGCTGCGCCCACCCCGGCGAGAACCAGAATCGCCAGCCACAGTCCGAGGACCATGCCCTTGCGTCGGTACGCGAATCTTCCGATTCGGTAGAGATAGGTGGCCACTGTCAAGCTCCTCGGTTGTGTTCGGACGAGTGGGGTTCGGGTAGGCCCGCGCGGAGTTGGTCGAAGGCGTCCTCGATGAGCGCCCTCGGCGTCGATGCGCCTGCGGAGTCGGTGACCCAGATGTTCAGCGCTGCAGTGACGGCACCACCGACGGCCATCTGGAGCAGGTTGGGGTAGAGATCGGTGTCGATATCGGTGCCGGTTCGCTCGGCGATGGCTTCGCCGAGTTTGCGGGTAAGCGATTGGTGCATCTCGAGCTTGCGGGCCATCAGGGCGGGGTTGGCTTCGATCAGCCGCGCTGCCGCAAAGGTGTCGTCCAGATCCCGGCCGGGGTCCGCGACGAGGTCGATTGCGATGTGCCGCAACGAGTCCCAGATCGGTTCGGTCGCCGGCCTGGCGCGCAGGAGCTCGAACCATTCGAGGGCAGACACCTCGATGTGATGGAGAACTGCTTCTTCCTTGTTGGAGAAGTAGTTGTGGAACGTACGGGTGGAGACTCCCGCTTCGTGCGCGATGGCGTCGGCGGTGACCGCGTCGATGCCGTGCTCCTTGCCCAGACGCACGGCGGCCACGCCGAGTGCGTCGCGGGTTGCAGCCTTCTTCAGATCACGAAGGCCCGTCGGAGAAGTCACGACTACCAACCTACGGAACTTGCACTGTTCTGCAAGTTTGCAGTGATGTGCAATTTTGTCGATCGCGCCACACCGAAGTTCGGATGTGACTCACGTCATCGACGAGCCCACGCAGTCGGCTCGCTGATGAGTTCCCCCACGAAGTCCGGCAAGTCGTTCTCGACGATGTCCGCCAGCGAGACCGCCTCGAGCACCGCCCGCAGATTGGCGCGTACGGCAAGCCACACCCGGGTGAGCGGCTCGGCCGGACCGGAGTACTCCGCATCCTCGGGCCGCTGACCGCGCACCGACGCCAGCGGGCCCTCCACGGCCCTCATCACGTCGGCAACAGAAATGTCCGACGCCTCCCGCGCCAGCCAGTAGCCGCCGTCGGGTCCCCGTCTACTGCACACCAGATCTGCTCGACGCAGATCGGAGAGCACCGATTCGAGAAACTTGTGCGGAATTCCCTGCGCCAGGGCCAGCGCCTCGGCCTTCGCGGGTCGCTGCCCACCGACCGCCGCGAGTTCGACGAGCGTCCGAACTGCGTAGTCCGCCTTGGCCGTGATGTGCACGCTCAATTCCTACCATTGCAATAGGGAATTAGCGAGCAGTTGCCGGAATGCCCCGAAGCGTCAGGAACCGTCCGGTATCGCCACGACCACCTCGTTGCGACGCAGCGGCGGCAAGGTCCACGGAGGATCGTAGAACCAGGTCATCGGCTCACCGAGCATCTCGATGTCGTGTGCACGCAGCGCTTCGACCAACGCGGCCATCTGCGGTTCGACGTCGTCCCGGCTGCGACCTCCGCTGAAACGCAGCACGGCCACCGTCTCCGCCGGGACCTCCGTCAACGTCACCCGGTCGTCGTTGGGCGTGGGCAGCGTGTCCATCGTCCACTCGGCCGGCATGAAGAACCGGACGACCCAGCCGTCGTTGCCGGGCGTGCTCGACACGGGGGCAGTCATCGCAATCTTCTTCGAGTCTGCGGGCGACTGACTGACGGGAGCGGTCATGGCAACCTTCTGCTTGCCCCCGTTTCCACCGAATATGTACCGGGCCAGGCGACGGAAACCTTCCTGGCGTGCCTCGTCCTCATCGGCATCGACCGTGGTCTGCGCCGCGATGCGTGGTGAGTAACGACGGATCTCCACCGCATCGGTCAGTCGCCGACTCGTGTGCGGCGGTTCCTCGGTACCGACCCGAATGCCGACGACACTCAACACGGACTCGCCCACCTGCCCGACCGTGGACGCGATTTTCTGAAACATGTCCGACTCCGCTCCCTCGACCGATGCGTGCGCCCTCCACGGTACGAGCCGTAGGAAAGTAGGGCAGGCAGCGTTACACTCAACCTCTTACTGTCACGCGGGAGGTTCGATGAGCGACTGGATCGGTTCGGCGTGGAATGCACTGCCCGAACCGCTGCGCGACCCCGTCGCGCTGGCCATTCCCGCGTTCGCGCTGCTGCTGGCCATCGAGTGGATTGCCGCCGCGAAGCTAGAAGACGGCTCTCGCGGCAGCTACTCCGCCAGGGATGCGCGCGCCAGCCTGAGCATGGGCCTGGTCTCGATCGCGACCACCACGGCGTGGAAGGCGCTCGCCCTCGTCGGCTACACCGCCATCTACGTCTACGTTGCGCCGTGGCATCTCCCGGCCGACGCCTGGTACACGTGGGTGATCCTGATCCTGGGCGTCGACCTGCTGTTCTACGGCTATCACCGCATCGCGCATCGCACCCGACTGATCTGGGCAACGCATCAGGCTCATCATTCGAGCGAGTACTTCAACTTCGCGGCTGCGCTGCGACAGAAATGGAACAACAGCGGCGAGGTCATCATGTGGCTACCGCTCCCGCTGCTGGGAATGCCGCCATGGATGGTGTTCGTCGGCTTCTCGATCAACCTCGTCTACCAATTCTGGGTCCACACCGAGCGCATCGACCGACTGCCGCGTCCGTTCGAGTTCGTCTTCAACACGCCCTCGCATCATCGCGTCCATCACGGCCGCGATCCTCAGTATCTCGACAAGAATTACGGCGGCATCCTCATCGTCTGGGACCGACTGTTCGGCACCTACGCCGAGGAAGTCGAGCGCCCCAACTACGGCCTCACCAAGCCCATCGACACGTTCAACATCTGGACCCTCCAGACACACGAATACCGCAACATCGCACGGGATGTCGCGGCATCGCGGTCATGGAAGGAACGCGTCGGATATCTCGTCGGGCCGCCGGGATGGACGCCTGCGGCCGCGAGAGAACGCGCTACTGCTGACTCAGATTGATCAGGAAGTCGACGGTTCCCGAGCCCTCCACGGTGACGAAGCCGAGCGACGGCGGTTCGATGCCGTAATCGGCCCACGTGGTCGGAATTGCGCCCGACGCGATGAGCGTGTCACCGGACTGCAGCACCTCCATCTGCACCGAGACCGGACGCGTCTGGTCCTTGAGCGTCAATGTGCCCTCGGCGGTGACGGTTTGGGTGGTGCCGTCCTTGGGCAGCGAGGACAGGTCGATCGGCGAGTCGATGTCGAACGTCGCCGTCGGGTAGGCGGCGGTCTCGAAGATGTTGCCGCGGAACTGGCTGTCACGACGATCGCTGTCGGTGGTGATCGAGTTGGTCATCACGACCACCTGTCCCTCGGTGAGGGTGTCGTCGGCGATGACGACGTTGCCCGAGACCTCGGTCGTCGACCCGACCACAGTGACATCGGACCCGTTGAGCAGTTCGTCGACGGTATAGCCCGCGGCGGTGGCGTTGGCAGCGTCACCTGGGGTGACGATCCACCGTCCATCGATGCTCTCGGTGCTGGCGGCCTGCGCGCCCGAGGTGGACACCGATGCTGCCGGTGCGTCGTCTTCCTGGAGCGATGCGTAGATCTTGGGGCCGAAGTACAGCCCGAGCGCCGCCACGACGACAACAACCACTCCGACGATCCACCATTTCTTGGTCATGACTGCCGATGGTAGTTGCAGCTTCAAGCCTATGGGGAGTGAGCGACCTGGTAACTCCCTGAGAGTTTTGTCCGTTTACCCAGTGAACGCGTGTCGGTACCGCCAGGCACAATGGAACGCATGGATCCGGTGGACGCACTTCGAGAGATCGGGTACTGGCTCGAGCGCTCACGTTCGGACACCCACCGCGTCAAGGCCTACCGTAGGGCCGCCGATGTCGTCGAATCCCTCACGCCCACACAGCGATCCGAGCACGAGAAGGCCGACAGCTGGTCCTCGCTCGCCGGTATCGGAGCCAAGACCTCGCTGATCATTCGCCAGGCGCTCACCCAGGACGTCCCGGACTATCTCCGTGAGCAGCGAGATGCGGCAGAACCGATCGGCGACAACGAACTTCGCAGCGCATTGAAGGGCGATCTGCACACCCACTCCAACTGGTCCGACGGCGGCAGCCCCATCGAAGAAATGATGCGCACCGCCGCGCGGCTCGGCCACGAATACTGCGCTCTCACCGATCATTCCCCGCGCCTCAAGGTCGCCAACGGCCTCACCGCCGAGCGCCTGCGCGCACAGCTCGACGTCATCGCCGAGCTGAACGAGCGGCTCGCACCGTTCCGCATCCTCACCGGAATCGAAGTGGACATTCTCGACGACGGATCACTCGACCAGGACGAAGGCCTGCTCGCCGAGCTGGACGTCGTCGTGGCGAGCGTGCACTCCAACCTGCGTGCCGACTCCAAGACCATGACCAAGCGCATGGTCACCGCCATCGCCAACCCGCATGTCGACGTCCTCGGTCACTGCACCGGACGGCTCGTCGAGGGTGGCCGCGGCACCCGGCCCGAATCGACGTTCGACGCTCCCGTGGTGTTCGAGGGCTGTCGCCAGTTCGGCACGGCAGTGGAGATCAACGCCAGGCCCGAGCGCCAGGATCCTCCGGAGCGACTGATCGACATCGCCCTCGAGCGCGACTGCCTGTTCTCCATCGACACCGACGCGCACGCACCCGGACAGCTCGACTGGCAGGGCTACGGCTGCATCCGTGCCGAAGCGCGCGGCGTCCCCGCCGAGCGCGTGATCAACACCTGGCCGCTCGCCGAACTGCTCGAGTGGACGGCGCAGCGCGCGTGAATCGTCGCCATTTCCTCTCCGGTCTGCTGACTGTCGCGTTGGTCGGCTGCAGTTCGGCCGACACCGACTCCTCACCGAGCACCGCCGAAACGTATTCGGCTGCGCTGCAACCGGTATCGGGCCCGGCCGGGGATCCCGTCCGACTGAAATACGGGTACGACTCGGACAACATCGGCGACCTCTACCTCCCGGACAACAACGCCAGCTCGCTCCCGGTGGTGGTGATGATTCACGGCGGCGGGTGGCAGGAAGACCTCGACCTGTCGTACTTCCAACAGATGTCGACGGCCATCGCCGACGAGGGCATCGCCGTGTGGAACGTCGAATACCGACGTGGCCCGAACAACTGGGCCAACACCCTCTCCGACGTCGACGACGCCACCGAGGCACTGGCAACCGTCGTACAGGACGCAGCCGACGGGCGACTCGATCTCGATCGCGTCCACGTCGCCGGACATTCGGCCGGTGGACAGCTGGCCGCATGGGTGGCCGCTCGACACCTCATGCCCGTCGACGCGCCGGGGGCCGAACCGAAGATCAAGCCCCGCAGCGCCACCATCATGGCCGGCGTCTTCGACATGAAGAGAGCGGCCGACATCGGCGGCGACAAATTTGTGCCCGCATTCCTCGGCGGCATGCCGAACGAGGTGCCGGGGCGCTACGAGATCGCCTCCCCCATCGAATACCTTCCCCTCGACGTCCCCCTGACCGCGCTGCACGGCGACGCCGATCAAACCGTCTCGGTGAACCAGAGCCGCGTCTACGTCGACGCTGCCGTGAAGGCCGGCAGCACCGACCCCGAGCTGGTCGTTCTGCCCGGAGCCGGACACGGAGCGTTCCTCGACCCGAAGAATCGCGCCTGGTCGACGGCGCTGAGCACCATTACCGGACGTGCGCAGACCCTGCTTTGACGTCGGTGGTTCTGCCGGGGTGGTACACAGTTGCGATGAACGGAAAAATCGCGACCGGATTGCTCGGGCTGATCGTGGCCGTCTCGGTGGCCGGATGTGGCAACGACGCGTCGACCGAGGAGGCGTCGACCACTTCCGCCGCTGCCAGCACGACGACGTCCGCCGCGGCTTCCACGACAGTCCCCGCCAGCACCACGCTCGATGCACCGGCACCCGCTCCTGCCGACACTCCGATCCCCGAGGCTCCGCCTGCCGCTGAACCCGATGCCCCAACCTCGGGCGTCACCGGAGAAGCGCTGTACCAGCAGACCTGCACCCAATTTCTGCCGTCGATCGATGCACTCGAACAAACCGGAATCTCCGATCGCGCGAAGTCGGTCGAGGGTCTGCGCACCGAAATGACCACCGCGCCGAGTTGGAACACCGTGCCGCCCAGTGATCAGGAGCAGATTCTGCGCGGACTCGACTCCGCCGGTGCGGGGCAATGCTGAGCGTCTGAGTCGCGTGGGGTTAGGTTCTGCCCCGTCCCAGGCCTCGTCCCCCGCCCCGCCCCGGTGATCCCGCAAATGCGCGCGCCTTCGCCAGGTGCGCGCGAAATAGACCCCGGATCGATAGCGAATCCGAACGCGTCCGACGAATGCGCACGCATCTGCGCAGATTAGGCCGCCAGAGCCGCACCGTCGCCCTCGCTCACCCCCTAACCCCTCCGCCCAGCTCACCCCCGCCGCACCCCACCCCCGTGATCCCGCAAACGCGCGCGCGTTCGCCAGGTGCGCGCGAAATAGACCCCGGATCGATAGCGAATCCGAACGCGTCTGACGAATGCGCGCGCATTTGCGGCAAACCCCGGCCCAGCGCACAAAAAACTCCCCACCTGCGTGAACAGGTGGGGAGTTTTGGCGGTGGCGGAGGGATTTGAACCCTCGGAGGGGGTGAACCCTCACACGCTTTCGAGGCGTGCTCCTTAGGCCGCTCGGACACGCCACCGCAGAAGACTGTACCGGAATGACGGCCTGAGGCTAAATCGCCTGCTCAGCGCGCAAATCTAGTTACCGGTGAGCTTGTCCTTGATGTTCGAGGCTGCGTCCTTGACTTTCTCGGCACCGTCTTTGAATGCGGCCGAGGTCTGGTCGCCCTTGCCCTCTGCTTCGAGGTCCTTGTCTCCGGTGGCCGAACCTGCGGCTTCTTTCGCCTTGCCGCCGAGGTCTTCGGTCTTGTTCGAGATCTTGTCGCCGAGTCCCATGAGTGTCTCCTTCGCAAGTTCGGAGCGCAGCGTTGCGCTCTGCCCTCTACCCTCCACAAAATCGGACATGCAGGCCACCATGTGACGAGATCGTTATCTCTGACGGGCGAAGAATCGGGTCAACACGTCGGCGCATTCGGCTTCCAATACTCCGCCGCGGACCTGTGGCCGATGGGTGAGTCGGCGATCGCGCACGACGTCCCAGAGCGAACCGACAGCTCCGGTCTTCGGCTCCCATGCTCCGAACACCACCGCTCCGACGCGGGCGAGGACCAGCGCCCCGGCGCACATCGTGCAGGGTTCCAACGTGACAGCCAGGGTGCAGCCTTCGAGTCGCCAGCCGTCACCGTGGACGGCCGCTGCTCGACGCAACGCGATCACTTCTGCGTGTCCGGTGGGGTCGCCCGACGCCTCCCGCGCATTGCAGGCCCGGGCTATCTCACGTCCGGTGGCGTCGAACACGACGGCTCCGACGGGGACGTCGGCATCCGATGCCTCGCCCGCAGCCGACAGCGCTGCTCGGATCATGTCCGCGTCGGACATCGGCATCGGTTACCGCCGAAGCTTGTCCACCGCTGCGGCGAACTCGCTTTCGAAACCCAGTCGTTCGGCGATGGACTGCAGTTGCTCGTCCGGATAGTCGTCGGTCTCGGCGACGATGATGCCGAGCACGGCCTCGGGCAGTCCGAGGTCCGCCAACAGGGCGAGGTCGCCCTCTTCGTAGGGCTCGATGTCGTCGAGTTCATCGGGGTCGACGTCGGGGATCTCGATGTTCAACGCATCGAGAACGTCCGCGGCGATTTCGTAGTCCACTGCGGCGACCGCGTCGGACAGTAGGAGTCGGGTGCCGTTCGGTGCTGGACGCAGGATGACGAAGAATTCCTCGTCCACGTCGAGCAGTCCGAACACAGCTCCCGAGCTGCGCAGTTCACGCAGTTCGGTCTCTGCCGCCGACAGACTGGTCAGTGCGTCGTCGGACAGCGGCGTGACGGTCCACTTGCCTTCCTCTCGGACAACAGCAACGCCGAATCCCTCGAGGTCGTCGTATTCCGGTGCGGATGCGCGGTTGTTGTTCGCGCGCTGTGCGGCCATGCGCGCAACGGTAGTCCGGTAGGGGCCTGTATTCGAAGTCCACCTCCCGTCGACGTCACCCACCTGTGCCAATCTGATCCGGTGACTTCTTCCTCGGTGTGCGTTCTGGGTCTCGGATTGATCGGCGGGTCGATCCTGCGCGCGGCTCACGATGCGGGTCGTCCGGTGTGGGGGTGGAACCGATCGGCCGACGCGATCGCCGGTGCTATCGCCGACGGCTACGACGTCGGTACCGACCTGAAAGCCGCGCTGAGCAGGGCCGCAACACAGGACGCGTTGCTCGTCATCGCCGTTCCGATGCCTGCCGTGGACTCGGTTCTGGCGGCAATCGCCGAGCACGCGCCGGCCGCCCCGCTCACCGATGTGGTCAGCGTCAAAGCCGAGGTGGCCTCGGCAGTAGCGGCTCGCGGACTGCTGGCCCGCTACGTCGGCGGGCACCCGATGGCAGGTACCAACCAGTCCGGCTGGTCGGCCACCGATCCCACGTTGTTCGTCGACGCGGTGTGGGTGGTGGCCACCGACCCGGGAGTCGACGCCGACGTGTGGACGCGGGTGGCCCGGCTCGCTCTGGATTGCGGTTCGGTGGTGGTGCCGGCCGAGAGCGTCGAGCACGATCGCGCCGTCGCCAGAATTTCTCATCTACCGCACCTGCTGGCCGAGGCGCTTGCGATCGTGGGAGCGGCAGGAGGGCCGTTGGCGTTGGGCCTGGCTGCAGGCTCGTTCCGTGACGGGACGCGGGTGGCGTCGTCGTCGCCGAATCTCGTCCGCGCGATGACCGAGGGCAACGCGGCCGCTCTACGAACCGCGCTCGACGAGGCACTGCATGCGCTCACCGCAGCGCGCGACGAACTGGACGAGAACTCGACGAAAACACTGGTCGACGCCGGAAACGCCGCGCGCCTGCAGTACGAACAGCATCGACGCTTCGACATCGACGACATCACCCCGGGAGAACCGGGCTGGCGAGAAAGACTGCAGGACGCGGGTCGGCGCGGTGGCGTCGTGCGTCAGATCCGTTCGGCGAGCCCCGGGTAATCGAGGACGAATCCGTCGGCGTCGACCGTGACGGAAGACGTGGAGACCGGCGAGATGACATGGATGCCCTCGGAGCCACTGCTGTAGGTGAGCGTTGCTTCCTGAATGCTGAGGTCCAGCACATTGACGTACACCGTGGGCACCTCGAGGTCCTGGACCTGGGTGTGCAGACCGAATCGACGGATCGGCAGAGTGTTGAAGAACGGGCTGAGCACCATGTCGACGTCGAGTGCACCGCTGTAGGTCGAGCGCTGATGGCTGGTGCTGTTCTCCACCATCCAGTAGCCCTCGTCGTCGCGGCTGACGGACGCCTGCCGATCACCGGAGGCGAGCGAGGTGCGCACCGACAGTCGCTTGGTGACGCCGTATTCGTCGGTCACCAGGTCGTAGGACGCGCTGAAGGCGGGGTGATCGCTGCACGCAGCGCCGATGATGCGTCCGGCAGCCTTGATGCGATTGCCGGAGAGCTGTACTCGCACGGACTCCATGCGGGGAACATCGTGGGCTCGCCACGTCAGGATCGAGGGCCAGGTTTTCGCGTCGATGGAATCGGACGCGGGGACGGAGGCATGCTCGGCACCCGATGCTTGAGTGATCACCCACCTACGGTAGGCGACGAGGCCCCCAGAAGATCAAGCGGACGTGCCTTTTCTCGCAGTTCATTAAGGTTGTGCCCGTGACGACAGAGAACACCGGCGGCGGTCAGTTCGATTTCGCGCATTCCGAACAGGCCGCGAAGAGTCGACAGGACAAGGCGACGGCCCTCGCGCGTTACGTGTGGGACCGAGGCATCACCGGTGCCGAACTACTCGACCTCACCGACGCAGTCCGCCGAAAATTGGCTCGCGCCGCCGATCTGCATCCTCCGAGCACGATGGAAACGTGGACCATCGTGGCCGAGCTGCTCGACCGCAAATCGGCATGGGCGGCAGAGCACCCCGGTCACGACGGTGCGACGCCCCAGCACGCGGACGAGAAGATCATGTGGGTCAAGCCGCCGATAACCCCCTGGACCTAGACCAGCGAGTCTTCCCACGCCTCGTGCAGGTGCGCGAAGCGGCCCTCTCCTGCGATCAGGTCCTCGGGGGTTCCGTCCTCCACGATGTTTCCGTCGGCCATGACGAGCACACGATCGGCGATGGCCACCGTCGACAGGCGGTGCGCGATGATCAGCGCCGTTCGTCCCTGCAGGATCGTCTCGAGCGCGCGCTGCACCAGTCGCTCGCTCGGAATGTCCAGACTCGACGTCGCCTCGTCCAGCACGATCACCGACGGGGCGGCGAGGAACACTCGCGCAAAAGCCACCAATTGCCTTTGGCCCGAGGACAATCGACCACCGCGCTTGCGTACGTCGGTGTCGATTCCCTCCGGTAGCGACGCGATGAACTCCGTCAGTCCGACGGCGTCGGCCGCTGCCCGTACCTCCGCATTGGTCGCGGTGGGGCGTCCGAGTCGGATGTTGTCTGCCACCGAACCGGAGAAGAGGAACGATTCCTGCGTCACCATCACGACGTTGCGACGCAGGTCCTCGTCGCCGATCTGCCGCATGTCGATGCCGTCGAGTCGGACGGCTCCGGCCGTCGGATCGTAGAAGCGCGCCAACAGCTTTGCCAGTGTCGACTTGCCCGCTCCGGTGGCTCCGACCATCGCGACCACCTGTCCGGCGGGTACGTGCAGCGAGAATTCCGGCAGCACGACGCGTTCGGGGCCGTAGGAGAAGTGCACGTCGTCGAACGTGATGTCGCCCTTGGCCGTTCCGATCTCCACCGGGTTCTTCGGTGCCGTCACCGACGGTTCTTCCTCGAGCACACCGGAGATCTTCTCCAGCGCAGCTGCGGCGGATTGGTAGGCGTTGAAGACCATCGCCAACTCGTCGAGCGGCCCGTAGAACCGGCGCAGATACAGCACGTACGCCGCGAGCACACCGATGTCCATGTGGCCGTTGATCACTCGCCAACTGCCGAAGACCAGGATGATGGCGAGCGTGACGTTGCCGATCCAGCGCACGATGCCGGTGTAGCTGGCCATGCCGCGTAGCGCTGCGGTGGTGGCGTCCCGGTACTCCGAGTCCTCGGTGCTCAGAATGGCGTCGTTGCGGCCCTCGCGCCGGAACACCTGCACCGCGCGTATGCCGCCCATCGACTCGACGAAGTGCACCACCACGCGCGCGATCGCCACCCGTGTGCGACGGTATCCCTGGCGTTGTCGCCGCTGCGACCACCGGGTGACGAGCACCAGCGGAACGAAGCCGGCCAATACGATCATCGCCATCGGAACGTCGAGATACACCAGAATGATCGCAATCGACACCATCGACAGGATGGCCGTCAACGCATCGTTGAGCGCGCTCTCGAGCAGTGTCTGCAGAGATTCGACATCGCTGGTCAGTCGCGAGATCAACCGTCCCGAGGTGTACTTCTCGTGGAACGACAGACTCAGCTTCTGGGCATGGTCGAACACCCGTCCGCGCAGGTCGTACAGGATGTTCTGGCTCAGCCGACCGGAGACGGTGAGAAACGCGTACGTGGTGAGCATCCCGAGCAGACCGAAGCCGGTGTAGCCGCCGACCGCCCACATCAGCGGACCCCAATCGCCCTGTCCCGCAGCGCCGACGCCGTTGTCCAGCGCGTAGGCGATGAACAGCGGACCGGCAACGTAGGTGATGTTGTCGACCAGAATGATCAGGAAGGACAGCAGGGCCTGCTTCTTGTACGGGCGCACCAACGAGACGAGCAACCGGCGAGAACGCCCTGCCAACACCAGGTTTCCGGTTGCGTCGACCTCCGATTCCTCACCGCCGACGCCGCGCCAATCCGCAGCTGCGGTTTGCTCAGCCATGAACCGACCCCATCACCTCGCGGTACCGCGGCGACGATGCCAGCAGTCCCTCGTGTGTTCCCTGCTCCACAATTCTTCCGTTCTCGAGATAAAGCACGCGGTCGGCCAATGCAGCGGTCGACGGCCGGTGTGCCACCAGCACCGTCGTCGAATGCGCCAACACGCGTCGCAGTTCCTTCTGCACTTTCGCTTCGGTGTCCACGTCGAGCGCGGACAACGGGTCGTCGAGCACCAGCACCCGCGGCTTGCCCAGCACCGCCCGCGCCAGTGCGAGCCGCTGCCGCTGCCCACCGGACAGACTCATGCCCTGCTCACCGATGCGAGTGGCCAGACCCCACGGCAACTGCTCGACGAAATCCGTTGCGTGCGCGATCTCCAACGCCTCGGCAACCTCGGCATCGGACGCGTCGGGTGAACCGAGTGCGATGTTCTCGCGCGCACTGGCAGAGAACAGCACCGGATCCTCGAATGCCACCGTGACGATCGAGCGCAGGTCAGCCAACCGCATCGAGGCCACGTCGATACCGTCGATCGTGATGGTGCCCTCGGTGGCGTCGAACAGTCGGGGGACGAGATTGGTCAGTGCGGTCTTGCCGCTGCCGGTGTTGCCGACCAGCGCGACCGTCTCCCCCGGCTCGACGACGAAGCTGACGTCGGTGAGAAGCGGCGAGGACGCGTCGGGAAAGGTGAATCCGACGCGATCGAATTGCACGCGCCCACGGATCTTTTCGGGTAGATCGACGGGATTGTCCGGATCGGTGACGGTTTCGGGAGTGTCCATGATTTCCCAGTACCGATCCGCTGCCGTGCGCGCGTTGTTCAGCTCTGCCAGCAGGTAGCCGAACGATTCGATAGGCCACAGCAGGAAGGTGACGATCGCAATGGCTGCGACGAGCGTGCCGACCGTCATCGTGCCCTGCACGATCGAGTACGTACCCACCGCCAGGATCGCGCCGATGGTGATGGGCTGCAATCCGACGATCACACCCCAGATGATCGCCAGGTAGCGCACCTTCTTCAGTTCGGTGCCACGCAACGTGCGCGCTTGACGAAGAAACTGCTTGCCCAAGTGGGCACTTCGACCGAACGCCTTGAGGACGCGAATACCCTGGATGGACTCCTCGACCGTCGTCGTGACATCGCCGGCCTGATCCTGAGCGTCACGGGCCACGACGCGATACAGCGTCTCGAACCTGGTGCAGGCGATCACCAGCGGTATCGACGTCACCAGCATGATCAGTCCCAATTGCCAGGACTGGACGAGCAGTACGCCGATGCCCACGACCAGTGTCACCGCGTTGATGATGATGAACGGGCCGATGAACGCCATGAACCGGCGCAGCGAACCGAGGTCTGCGATGGCACGCGAGAGCAGCTGACCCGATTCCCAGCTCTCGTGAGCCGAGACCGACAACCGCTGAAGCTTGTCGAATACCGTTGCCCGCGCTGATATCTCGAACTGGCTCGACGGCCGCGACACCAGGTAACGACGAACCCAGATACCGAGTGCATCGATGGTGCCGAGCAACAGGACGAAAGCGGCGGGCCACCAGACTGCCGAGAAATTGCGATCGGTGATGGGGCCGTCGATGACGCGCTGCATCACCAGCGGAATCACCAGACCGGTCATGGTCGCGATCAGCGAGACCACGATCGAGGCGATGTAGAACCACTTGTACGGCAGCAGAAACGGCGCGAAACGGCGCAGTGAACTGGTCGTCCGCACTGGGTTCGGGTATGGCTGATCAACCGTTCCGGTTTCGGGATCGAGCACACCCGTAGACACAGTTCTTCTCCTTATTGCTGTGCTCGAATGATTTCATTGCACAGGCTCAGTTTCCAACCGATTTTTGGGCCAGCGCATTCCAGTGTGAAACCTCGAGCAAGGTCGAGGTCAAGCGAATCGACTCTCGAGTAACGTAGGGCCGTCGGGCGAGGGAAGGGCACACGTGAGCGCACGGTCGATGGTCGGGTTGTTCGCGGGGATCGGCGGGCTCGAGCTGGGGTTGGCCGAGGCGGGCTGGTCGACGCAGTTGCTGTGCGAGATCGATCTCGGAGCCGGGGCCGTACTTCGAGCGCGTATGCCCGAGACACCGCTGCACACGGACGTCACCACTCTCCGCAGCCTGCCCGGCGACACCGAACTGGTGGCAGCGGGCTTTCCTTGTCAGGACCTGTCCCAGGCCGGACGCACTGCGGGCATCACCGGTGCCCGTTCCGGCCTGGTGGACGAGGTGTTTCGGCTCGTCACGCGGCGGCGGGGTCCGCGATGGCTGCTGATGGAGAACGTGCCGTTCATGCTGCAACTCGGCCGCGGGGCTGCCATGCGACACATCACCGACGCGCTCGAAGACCTCGGTTACATGTGGGCCTACCGCGTCGTCGATGCCAGAGCGTTCGGATTGCCGCAGCGTCGCCAGCGGGTGGTGATGCTGGCCTCGCGCACCGACGATCCGCGCGAGGTGCTGTTCTCCCAGGATGCCGGCCCGTTGCCCGACGGCGATCCGAGCACCCAACCGTGCGGCTTCTACTGGACCGAGGGCATTCGCGGTCTGGGCTGGGCGGTCAATGCGGTCCCGACGCTCAAGGGTGGATCGTCCCTTGGCATCGCCAGTCCCCCGGCGGTTCGTCTGCCGTCCGGGGAGATCGTCACGCCCGGCATCATCGGGGCCGAACGTCTGCAGGGGTTCGATCCCGACTGGACGCTGCCTGCCGTCCAGCAACCCGGCGTGCGCAGCGGGCATCGTTGGAAGCTCGTCGGCAATGCCGTCAGTGTGCGGATGGCGTCGTGGGCCACGCGGGCACTCGACGATCCGAAGCCGTACGACGCGTCGGGTGATGTAGCTCTACTTCCCGGCCAGGCCTGGCCGACCGCCGCCTGGGGACGCGATCGAACGTCGTTCAAGGTCGCCGTGTCGACCATGCCGGTGCACGAACCCTACGAGGACCTCATCGACTTTCTGGACGACTCCAAGCTGCTGTCGGCGCGGGCCACCGCGGGATTCCTCAAGCGCGCACGGGCCGGCAACCTGCGCTTCGCCGACGGTTTCCTCGACGATCTCGACGCCCACCTCGAGCGCATGGGCGGGTACGCCGAGCGGGTTCCGGTGTGAGCGCAGACCGCCCCGTCACCGACGCGAAAACCAGTGCGAGACTGAGCAAGCAGAAGCGACGCGACACCAAGCCCGAGGTGGCGCTGCGGCGGGCACTGCACCGGCGAGGCCTGCGATATTTCGTCGATCGCGCTCCGTTGAAGGGCATGAGGCGTCGAGCAGATCTGGTCTTTCCCAGGCGCAAGGTCGCGGTCTACGTCGACGGCTGCTTCTGGCACAGCTGCCCGATTCACGCGACCGCGCCCCGAAACAACGCGCAGTGGTGGGCCGACAAACTGGCCGCCAACGTCGCCCGCGATCGCGACACGGACAGACGATTGATCGACGAGGGCTGGCGCGTGGTGCGAATCTGGGAACACGAGGATCCCACCGTCGCCGCCGACCGAGTGGTCGACGAACTTTCCGCTGAATAATTCGGGTCATTCCGCAGGCTCCACTCCCGCTTGAAACCATCTCGAGCCCCCGCGCGTCCAACCCCATGATCGGTCGAATCGAGTTCGGGGGAAACGGTGCGTAAAAATTGGTTGCTCGCGGCGGTGGCGCTGGCGATGTCGGTATCGACGAGCGGATGCGCGGTGGTGTTGCTCGGCAACGCTTTTCCCGCAGGCAGTTCGTCGCCGCAGAGCCGGTACGGGTTCGAGATGTCGGAGGCAGACCGATATCTGGCCGATTCGGCAGAATTCGTGCGCAGTCTCGATCCTTGCGGCTTTCTCACCCAGAACGATCTCGCCGCCCTCGGCACAGTGGTGCAGCTGCGGCCCGACGGCGAATTGAGCACGTGCTCGGCCACCCTGAATCCCGCGGGATCGAGCGCCACCGACTCCATCTCCGTCGATCTGAACGGATATCTGCCGAGTTCCGACGACAAGGGCACCGAGCAGATCACGATCGGCGGCGAACAGGTGTATCGCGAGAACGCGTCGCACGGGTCGTGCCGCATCAGCTTCCCGCTTCGCGACGAGTTCGACGGTGCCACCGCGGGGGCCATGGACGGTTACCTCACCGAATCAGGTCGTAGTTTCGCCGCGATCGAGGTGTCCCGCAGTGTGGGGGACGCGTGTACTACAGCGACATCCGTCACCGAGACCGCGCTCTCGCTGCTGGACGATCCACCACTGCGTGCCGATTCCAAGTACAACCTTCCGCTTGCCATGAAAGACCCGTGCGCCGTCCTGGAACACTTGCCCGCAACCTGGACGGTCGACCGCTGGAACCCTGCGTCCGATCCGTACCGTTGCCACTTCACGGCGTCCTCGGCAACATTCGAGGACAACTTGGCGATGCTCGACGTCTCGCTCGGCTACGTCGACGGCGACCTGCGTTCGACGGACCGCGAGCCCATCCAGCAGGGCGGCTACACCGTCGAAACACGCGGTTCCGATTCGGCGTGCTTCGCCGACATCGTGCTGGCCAACCCCGTGCTCGGCATGCCCGAGGAAGACGACACCGCCGCGCGCTATGCCCGCACGGTTCCCACCCTGACCGTCCTGACCGACCACTGCGACTCCGCGGTCGCACTGGCGGTGGCAACTGCCGATGTACTGACTGGCTAGCCTTGGTCGGTGCGTTCGAGAACCGAAGGCGTGGATATCCGCCGTGTCGTAGTGGCGATCTGCTTGGTCCTCGCCGGACTGCTGTATTCCGCGTGGGTGGCCGAATTCTTCCTCGACACCGGACTCGACCCCACCACATCGTTCCTCAGCGAACTCGACGCCCGCGATCAGCCGTACCGCGAATTCTTCTCCACCGCAGACGTCGTCACGGGTTCGCTGATGATTCTCGCCGCGGTCCTCGGCTTCCTGGCAACCCCGCGTCGACGGCTCGTCGTCACCGGCTGGGTGGCGTCGGGCATCTTCGGTATCGCAACCATCGCCGACGCGAAACTCCCCCTCGAGTGTGTCGCGGCCGACGATCCGAGTTGCCCGATCGAACCCAGCGGGCTCTTCCCGCAACTCCATCATCTTCACGCTCTCACCAGCACAATCGCGGTGTTCGCCATCTTCACGGTCATGGTCGCGTTCACGCTGGCTGCGTTTCGGTACGAGGTCTATCCCCTGCTTCGGACGCTCGGTGTCGCGGTGCTGGCAGTCACGACCCTGGCGACGGCATGGCTGTTGATCGCCGACAATCTGCCCGGCGACCACGGGCTCGGCGTCGCTCAGCGGATTCAGGTGGGCGGGATGTCGGCGTATCTGGTGGTGCTGGGGTGTGCGCTTAAACTCGGCGCATGTCTTTCACCGCGACCGAATTGAACGGATCCAAGGTCGAGCAGTACCAGCAGCTCACCGAACAGGCACGCGGCCTGATGTTCGAGGAATCGAACCTCGTCGCCAACGCAGCCAATCTCTCCGCGCTGGTGTATCACGCTCTGCCCGAGGTCAATTGGGTCGGCTTCTACCTGTACGACGGCACCGAACTGGTCGTCGGGCCGTTTCAGGGTCAGCCTGCATGCGTGCGCATTGCTCTGGACAAAGGAGTGTGCGGCGCTGCCGCGACGACCCGTGAGACACAGCGAGTGGCCGACGTCCACGCCTTCCCGGGCCACATCGCGTGCGATGCCAACACCCGTTCCGAGGTCGTCGTACCCCTGTATCAGGGCGAGACCCTGATCGGTGTGTTCGATCTGGACAGCCCTGTTCCCGACCGCTTCGACGCCGACGATCAGGCCGGCCTCGAAGCGATCGCGGCGGTGTTTCTCAGTTCTCTGAGCTAGACGCGCTCGCCGCTGCCTCGAAGAACCAGGCCATGACCAGGGCACCAGGGTCGACGACGCCTCGCGCGGCCTCACCGACGTAGCTGGCGCGGCCACGGTTGGCGGTGATGTCCTTCGTCGATTCGGCTCCGGTTTTAGCGGCGTCGGCGGCGTCCTGCAGGGTGCCGCCGTCTTTCTCGAGCGCGTCGACGGCGGGGGCGATGGCGTCGACCATCGTCTTGTCGCCCACCCGTGCGCCGCCGAGTTCGGTGATGCTGTCGAGTCCTGCCCTGGCGGCCTGTCCGATAGCCGCGAGATCCGGCTCGGATTCCAGCATCGTCCGATAGAACTGGCGGAACCAGATGCCGAACAGCGCTCCGGACGTACCGCCGGCGTGGCCGAGGTAGGCCTCGCTCACCGCTTCGAATACCGTGGCTGCCGAGTAGCTTTCCTTCACAGCGTCCAGATCGAGCTGTTCGAGGGCGGCCACCATGTTGGTTCCGAAATCGCCGTCGCCTGCCTTGCGGTCCAGCTCGGTCAGGGCCGGTTCCTCGTCGAGTACCCGCTGCGCCCACGACCCGATCCACTCCGAGACGAACGCCGATCGGTCGCCGCTGTCGGACGGCGTAAAGGTCGGTCCGAATGCGCCGCGTTCGGCCACCGGTTTCGCGCCACGGCTCGATGCGTTGGGCCAGCCGGGTGCGTCGGTGGGTGCGTCCCAGAGTTCGAGCATCTCGTCGTCGGCGCGCACCAGGGTGATCGAGGCTCCGCCCATGTTCAGCGCGGTGACGAAACTCCCGACCAGTGAGCGAGAGATCTCGATCCCTTTGCCGTGCAGGTATTCCGAGAGCTCACCGAACAGCAGATGCAGTTCGAGCGGATGCGTTGCCCCGAGCCCGTTGACGATCGCGATCACCGTTTCGCCCGACTTCAATCCGAGCGAATCCGCGATGGGCTCGGTCAGCTTCTGAACGATTTCCTGAGCGGGCAGCTGGGACACACGGTCGGTGCCGCGTTCTCCGTGAATACCGATGCCGAGTTCGATCTCTTCCTTGGGCAATTCGAAGGACGGTTCGTCTGCTCCCGGCAAGGTGGGCGGGTTCAGTGCAACCGCCATGCTGCGTGCGTTCTCCGCGGTTCGACGCCCCAGCGCGACCACCGCCTGCAGGCTGTCGCCGCGTTCTGCTGCTGCGCCGCACACCTTTTCGACGACGATGGTTGCTGCGGTGCCGCGTCGACCTGGACCGTCCTCGCTCTCACTGGCCACGTCGTCGTCGACGAGAACGACGTCGGCCGCAATACCGTCTTCCTGCAACAGCTCTCGGGCGATCTTGAAGTTCATCACGTCGCCGGTGTAGTTCTTCACGATGTGCAGCACTCCGCCGCCGGAGTCCACGGCCTTCGATGCCTCGTGTACCTGGAGCGCGTTGGGTGAGGTGAAGATCAGGCCCGGGCACGCGCCGGTGAGCATGCCGCGTCCGATGAAGCCGGCGTGCAGCGGCTCGTGGCCCGATCCCCCACCGGACAGCAGGGCAACCTGACCGTCGGAGATGCGGTAGCGGCGGGTCAGAAATCCGGGATCGGCATGCCACGTGACGTCGTCGGTGGCGGCGACGAAACCGCGGAGGGCGTCGGCGACGAATGTTCGAGGGGAATTGGAGAACATAGCTCCACCCTAATCACCTGCGCCGCGTCCCTTCATCGGTTCTGCAGGACCGATACAGTCGGGGTATGAGTACCGAGACCTGGACGCTCGACGCATCGCACGGCGGGCAGTTGGCTGTCCGGACGGATGTCACCGGAAAAGCATCCAAGATGGGGCATCGCCTCACGATTGCGGTGACCTCCTGGACCGCCACCGTCGAGTGGTCCGGGAACGCACCCACCGCGGTCGCCCTGGACGCCGAGGTGGGATCGATCGATGTGATCCACGGCGAGGGTGGACTGACGCCCTTGATCGGACCGGAGAAGATAGTGGCGAAAGCCAACGCGCTCAAGAGCTTCGACGCCGGCCGATACCCGTCGATCACATTCCGATCGACCGATATCACCGCCGTCGACACCGGATTTCGACTGACCGGCATTGCGGAGATCCACGGCGTTTCGAGGGAGGTCACCGTGGATGTGAACGTCACCGACCTCGGAGATCGGTGGCATCTCGTTTCGGAAACTGCTGTGCGTCAATCGGATTACAAGATCACACCGTATTCGCAGATGTTCGGAGCCATGAAGGTGGTCGACGAGGTCACCGTGACGTTCGACGCCGAGTATCGCAAGCCCTGAGTCTTTCCAATTCGCCTGTCATGGTGGACACTACGGCGATGAGTCGAAATCGATGGATGTTCGGATCGTGCTTATCGGCCCTGACGCTGGCCGTAGCGTTGACCGCGGGCTGCAGCAGTCCAGCGACCTCGTCTGCCGATGGACCTCCGGGAGTGAATGTCAACGGCGTGGGAGAAGTGCAAGGTGCGCCGGACATGTTGACGACCCAGATCGGCGTTCAGGCCACGGCCGAGGACGTCACCGCCGCCATCGAACAGGCGAATGCGGCCGTGAGTGACGTCACGGACGCGGTTGTCGCGGCCGGTGTCGCTCGCGAGGACATACAGACTCAGCAGGTGTCGATCGATCCGCAGTACTCCGGCGCACTGCCGGGCGGCACCTCGGCGATTTCCGGATATCAGGCCACCAATACCCTGCAGGTGACGGTGCGCGACCTGTCGAAGGCGTCCGCAGTGCTGGGCGACGCCACGTCGGCCGGCGGAAACGCGACCCGCATCTCCGGAGTCTCCTTCAAGATCGACGACAATTCCGAGCTGATCGCCGATGCCCGGTCCAGGGCATTCGCCGACGCCCGCGATCGCGCCGAGCAGTACGCGTCACTCGCAGGCGGAGAACTCGGGGACGTTCTGTCGATCACGGAGTCGATCACCGGCCAGGAGCAGCCGAGGTCGTTCGGCGAGTCCGCCACTTCGTTCGACACGGCAGTGCCCATCGAGCCGGGACAGCAGACCGTCAGCGTGTCCGTGTCGGTTAAGTGGGCGTTGAACTAGGTCCCGGCCGGCGGTGGCAGGCGGTAGTTCACCGGGGTGGCCGAGAAGTCCAGAGGATTGCGGACGCCGTCGGCCGCTGCTCCCGGAACCTGGACGCGCGGTTCGAGCCCGAGCGACTCGGCAAAAGCGAAGGCCTCGTCGATCGAATTGACCGGCCCCGCGGGGACGTTGCGGGCCATCAGTTCTCGGTACCATTCGTCGGCTGTACGCGACCGCAAAGCCGAGTTCAGGATGTCGACCAGCTGATCTCGATGTTCGACGCGCGCCGAGTTGGACGAGAAGCGCTCGTCTGCAGCCAGTTTCGGCATAGCCAGCACCTCCGCAAGCGCCGAGAATTGCCGGTCGTTGCCCACTGCCAACGCGAGCGGACGGTCGGCGGTCTCGAACACCTCGTACGGTACGAGCGACGGGTGCTTGTTGCCCATCGGCCGCGGTACGACGCCTGCCCCGAGATAAGCCGAGGACTGGTTGCTCAACGCGGACAGGACCGACGCCATCAGTGAGGTATGCACCTGCTGACCCGCGCCGGTGTTCGATCGATGATGCAGCGCCGCAAGGATTCCGCTGAGTGCGTGCAGTCCGGTGACGATGTCGACCATCGCCACTCCCACTTTGGTGGGCGTCGAGGAATCGGGGCCGGTGACGCTCATCAGACCGCCGACGGCCTGCACCACCAGATCGTATCCGGGCAACGCGGAGCCTCCACCGGTACCGAAGCCGGTGATCGAGCAGTAGATCAGACCGCGATTACGCTGCGACAACGTCGAATACCCCAGGCCGAGGCGGTCCATCGCGCCCGCTCGGAAGTTCTCGATCAGAATGTCTGCGCCCGAAACGATCTCCTGCGCCTCGGCTACGCCGCCCTCGGATTGCAGGTCGATGAACCTCGACGTCTTGTTGCGATTGACCGAATTGAAATACGTTGCCGTACCGGCAGAGTCGTACGGTGGTCCCCACGATCGGGTGTCGTCACCGATCCCGGGCCTTTCGATCTTGATGACCTCGGCCCCCATGTCGCCGAGCATCATCGTCGCGTACGGGCCTGCGAGTACGCGAGAGAAATCCGCGACGACAAGCCCTGCGAGTGGACCGGTGGCATCTGTCATCGGTCCACTGTATGACCTCGAGCTTTACGCGACGGCGAACGACCGCTTCGCCAAGCCGAATTGAAAGCCGGTGATGGCTGTGGTCACCGGAGCTTCCGGGTTCTCGGCGGCACCGAGCGTGACGAACAAAGGCGTGAAATGTTCGACGGTGGGGTGGGCATACGGCATACCCGGTGCGGCGCTGCGGAAGTCCGCCAACGTTGCGACGTCACCGCGTGACAACGCGTCGGCCGCCCAGAGATCGAAGTCCTCCGACCACGTCGGCACGGTGTTGGTGACGAAGTTCTCGCGCGAGAGGAACGGCAGTCCGTGCGTCATGAATCCGGAACCGATGACCAGCACACCCTCCGCGCGCAATTCTTTGAGCGCTGCGCCGATGGCCATCAGCCGGTCGGGAGCATGCGTCGGCAAGCTCAACTGGAGAACGGGGACGTCGGCGTACGGGTACATCACCTTCAGGGGAACCCAGGCACCGTGGTCGAGTCCGCGAGAGGTGTGTCGGTGCAGATTTTCCGACGGCGGGATTGCCGCGGCAACGCGAGCGGCCAAGGCCTCGGCGTCGGGTGTGCGGTATTCCATCGAGAAGTAGCGCTGGGCGAATCCGCCGAAGTCGTAGACCAGCGGGGTCGCAGCCGCCGATGCGGACAGGCTCAGCGGGGCCTCCTCCCAGTGCGCGCTGACGATGAGGATCGCCTTCGGCTTGGGCATCGACTGCGACCACGTGAAGAGTTCGTTCATCCAGAGGGCGTCGTCGAAGACCGGCGGTGCGCCGTGGCTGATGTACAGGGCGGGCATCGGCCCGTCGCTCGGGGTCCACATCTGCTGTGACCGGCTCGCGGGTGCGGTATCGGCGAGAAATGCGTCGAACGCTGCTCCCGCGACGGGCGGGTTGATCACAGATGTCATGGCGGGTCCTTCGAGTGTTTAACTTGAAGCTTCAAGTTACCACTCGAGTCGATTCATGACAACGCCACCTCGCGGGTAGACCTCGATCGCCGGTGACCTCAGCGTCCACTATTCGTGCCTGGAAGCCTTTTCCCGTTTGTGGGAGCGAATTGTGGACACTCACGTCAGTGCCGTGAGGCGTCGACGCACCGTATCGATGATGCGGTCCACCACGTCCGCGAGGTTGCTACCGCTACACCCAGCGTCCACGCCGAAGGCATGGCTACTCCACGACGACGCGACCACCGCCGGGCAGGTTGGGAGTGTCGGTGGTGATTGTCAGATCGACGCGACCGGCTCCGGTGTCGAGAGTGAGCGGCTCGGTCGATATTCCACCCGCCGAACCAGATCGACCGTTGTCGATGTTCGTCCACACCACGGTCACCGGAACCGGCACCATACTTGCCGCGGACGAGCCCATGTCTCCCGCGCCAGAAATGTTGCTCACGGTCGTCACCGTGACTTTCCCCGCCTCCGCACCCGTCGTTGCCGTGGCCTCGACCGGTCCCGACCCGAAGCTGATGCCGTGTTGGAAGAACACGAATGTCTGCACTGGGCGTAATTCGGTCGTGGTCGCGGCCGCAGCGATTCCTGCCGTCCCCAGAGTCAAGGCTCCCGCTGCCAACGGTGCCGCCACGAGGCGAGTGACTACTTTTCTCGAAAACACGATGCCCCCCATTTCGTTGAATTCGTCCGACGTCCGAGATCATCGTGCAACAGACCGAATGGTATGTAAACCCCTCGGGTCCTAAGCTCGAGTGCATGCCGAATGCCGTCTATCGCGCACCGATGCCGGACGGCGTCGAGCGCGCCCTCACCTACGGACTGTGTGGAATGGCGGCCGACGACGAACGCTCGCTACGACGCGTCGAGCGCTTCGAGCAGGTTCCGGACGGATCTTTCGTCTGGACGCGCACCGAGCATGGCGAGTTCTTTCTCGGGCGAATTTCCGGTCCTCTACGTGAGGATCGCAGCGCCGACGCGGTGGCGTCGAACATGATCTTCGTGCGGGACTGCGAGTGGACGAGCGAACCCGTTCCCGAGCGCGAGGTTCCCGCGGCGACACTGCAGACTTTCGCGCGCGGTGGCCGCAATTTTCAGCAGACTCACGACCCGCGGGTCGGTGCGGAGTCGGCTAGCGTGTGGCGAGCGCGAGGTCGTTGACCTGGGGATCCACCTGCACGACGGAGTAGCCCTGAATCTCGAACTTGTTCTCGCCCTCGGGCGGTCCGAGGACGGCACGGACGATCAGCGTTGCGGCGGCAGCGACGAGTGCGATCACGATGACCACTGCTGCCACGATCAGCAGGGTCCGTGGGCCACCGAACAGGTTCTTCGAGCTCATGGGTCCATCATGGCCCCTGCGGGATGAGACACGAATCGCGCGTGCGGAAGTAATAAAGGTGTTGATCAGATGAGTTCATGGCTACAGTGAATCTGTGACCGATTCACCCGAGCCCGATTTCTGGTCGTTCATCGAGACCGCCAACACCACGCTGGCCCGGGACTACGGGTTCGAGCATCAGCTGGCCACCGAGGTACTACTGACCCTGAACCGGGCATCGAACATCGTCACCTACGACCTCGAAGCGACGGTTCATCGCCCGCGAGGCTGGTCGTGGTCGTCGTTCCGGCTGATGTTCGTCACGTGGTTGTCGGGCCCGATCGAGCCCAAGCGGGCGGCCGAGCTGACGGGTATGAGCCGCGCGGCCGTATCCAACCTGTCCAAGACCCTCATCGCCGGCGGACTGCTCGCCAGTACTCCCGACGAGAAGGACGGGCGTTCGGTGCGCCTCGCCCTCACCGCCCAGGGGCACGACGAGATGGTCGAGGCGTTCGCCGAACAGAACGAACGGGAGAACGCGTGGGCCAGCGCGCTCACCGAACCCGAGCAGCGGATCCTGGTGATGCTGTTGACCAAACTCATCACCCACCGCAGCCAATTCGACGTCCGGGGACGCAACTGAGGGTTGCGTAGATCACGTTAAAATAGTTAATGTGTTTACTACAAGCGGTGAACACAACACAGGAGCGATGACGTGGCCTACTACCGGCAGCTCGGATCGGTACCGCCGAAGCGGCACACCCAGCACCGAACTCCCGACGGCAACCTCTACTTCGAGGAGCTGATGGGCGAGGAGGGCTTCTCCTCGGACTCGTCTCTGCTCTATCACCGCCACATTCCGTCGGCCATCGTCGACGCCACGGTCTGGGATCTGCCCGACCAGACAACGACCCCGAATCACCCACTGATGCCGCGGCACTTGAAGTTGCACGAGCTGTTTCCGGAATCCGTCGTCGCCGACACCGACGTCGTCACCGGTCGCCGGCTCGTCCTCGGCAACGCCGACGTCCGACTCTCCTACGTCGTCGCATCGAAAATCTCACCGCTGTATCGCAATTCGATCGGCGACGAGATGGTCTACATCGAATCCGGTTCAGCCACCCTCGAAACCGTGTTCGGAACCCTCGAGGCGCGGCAAGGCGACTACGTGCTCATTCCGCGTGCCACGACGCACCGCTGGATTCCCGACGGCACCCTGCGCGCCTACGCCATCGAGGCCAACAGTCACATTGCACCGCCCAAGCGCTTTCTGTCGAAGTTCGGCCAGCTGCTCGAGAACGCCCCCTACTGCGAACGCGATCTGCGCGGCCCCACCGAGCCTCTACTGGCCGACAGCAGCGACGTCGAAGTGCTTGTCAAACATCGTGGTTCGACGGGCATCGTCGGAACCCGATACGTCTACCCCAACCACCCGTTCGACGTGGTGGGATGGGACGGTTGCCTGTATCCGTACACGTTCAACATCTCGGACTACGAACCGATCACCGGCCGGGTGCATCAACCACCGCCTGCGCATCAGGCATTCGAGGGGGCCAATTTCGTGATCTGCAATTTCGTGCCACGCAAGGTCGATTACCACCCGTTGGCAATTCCGGTGCCGTACTACCACTCCAACGTCGACTCCGACGAGATCATGTTCTACGTCGGCGGCGACTACGAAGCCCGCAAGGGCTCGGGCATCGGGCAAGGCTCGATCTCGGTACATCCGGGCGGTCACGCTCACGGGCCGCAACCCGGTGCCTACGAACGCAGCATCGGTGCCGAGTTCTTCGACGAACTGGCCGTCATGGTCGATACGTTCCGCCCCCTCGAACTCGGCGAGGGTGCGCTCGCGTGCGAGGACACCGGCTATGCGTGGACGTGGGCAGGCCGGGGGCCGAACCGATGATCCCTCCGTTCTTCCGTCGCCTGTGCGACGACGCCGCCGCTTTCCCTCCCGGCAATGCGCCGCTCGATGTTGCTGTGGCACAACATCTCGAGCACCGGGCCAGTGCGTTCGCAGACCTCGTCGGCCCGTTGGTCGTCCCGATGGACCGTGTGGGCGAGCTGGACCTGGGTGCTCGGATGGAGGTGGCGTTGACCGCACCTGCCGGGCCGCGCAGTGTGGAGGCAGGCCTACGCGCCGCCGACCGCACGGCGGGCGTGACGGTCGTGTCCATCGAAGTCGCAGTCCCCCGAGGCACCGACATCGATGTGCTCCGCAACATCACTCAGGACATGGACATCTATGTCGAGATTCCCCGGGACTCCCGAAAAGACGACATCTTCGACGCCGTCGACGAGTTCGGGTATCGCGCCAAGTTCCGGACCGGTGGCGTCACGGCCGACCAGTACCCAGACGAACACGAGCTCGCCGCGTCGATCTACCAGGCGGCACAGCGCGAGGTCCATTTCAAGGCCACCGCCGGTCTGCACCATGCCGCGCGTAACACCGATCCGCACAACGGTTTCGAGCAGCACGGCTTCCTCAACGTGATTCTTGCGGCCGAAGCAGCGCACAGCGGCGCTCGCGTCGGCGAGCTCGAGAAGATACTGGCGATTCGAGACGCAGACGTCCTCGCCGGGCTCGTCGCCGGGATCGAGGGCCAGCGCGCCTTTGCCTCCTTCGGCACCTGCAGCATTCGTGAACCCCTGGACGATCTCATCCGACTCGGACTCGTCCCACCTCTGTGACCTAGGAGCGCCGCGCATGACGCACATCGACATTCCCGCCGATTCCGAGTTCGGAATCGACAACCTCCCCTACGGCATGTTCAGCACTCCGGGCACGAACGCCCGTGTCGGAGTCCGCTACGGCGACAACGTGATCGATCTATCCGCAGCTCTGGGTGATCCAGAATTTTCTTCGGCGAGCCTGAACGCGTTCATGGCCCGCGGACGCAGTCGGTGGGTGGAGGTCCGCTCGTCGGTCACCGACATGCTCGCCGGCGGCACGACCCCCGCGGAAGCAATCGTGCCCGTTTCCGACGTGACGATGCACCTTCCGTTCGAGCTGGCCGACTACGTGGACTTCTATGCCTCCGAGCATCACGCAGCCAACCTCGGCCGGCTCTTTCGCCCCGATGCCGAACCGCTGCTACCGAATTGGAAGCACCTGCCCGTGGCGTACCACGGTCGGGCCGGCACGGTCGTCGTCTCCGGCACCGACATCACCAGGCCTCGCGGCCAACGCAAGGCACCCGACGAGGCGTCGCCCACCTTCGGTCCGAGTCGGCGACTGGACATCGAGGCCGAGATGGGCTTCGTCGTCGGCGTTCCGTCCGACGGGCCAATATCGCCGGATCGGTTCTCGGACCATGTGTTCGGAGCCGTCATCGTCAACGACTGGTCGGCGCGCGACATCCAGGCCTGGGAGTACGTGCCACTCGGGCCGAATCTCGGCAAGAGCTTCGCGACGTCCATCTCGCCGTGGGTGGTACCCCTGCTCGCGCTGGAGCAGGCACGAACCTCGACGCCGGTTCAGGACCCCGAGCCGCTCGAGTACCTCCGCGAATCTCGTTCCTGGGCTCTCGATATCGACCTGACCGTCGTGTGGAACGGGCATGTCGTCTCGCACCCGCCCTACAGTGCAATGTACTGGTCGCCGGCTCAGATGCTCGCGCACGAGACCGTCAACGGTGCGACATCGCGAACCGGCGATTTGTTCGCCTCGGGCACCATCTCGGGACCGGAGAAGAATCAGCGCGGCGCGTTCATCGAATTGACCTGGGGTGGAGCAGAACCCGTGACCCTCGGAACGGAGACCCGAACCTTCCTCGAGGACGGTGACGAGGTTGTCATCGCCGCGAGTGCCCCAGGACCCAACGGATCTCGCATCGGCTTCGGTGATGTTCGGGGTCGTATCAAGCCGGCCTGAACGACAGCTACCAGTCGGACTGCACGATGAGGGACTGCTCGATTTCGAGTGCTGCGTCGCGCACGGCCTGCCCCCACAACACGCCGGCCGAGGTCGACACACGCTCGATCGGACCCGCGACGCAGACTGCTGCCACGATGCGGTCGTCTCGGCGGACCGGGGCGCTCACCGAGGTCAGTCCCGGTGTTCGCTCTGATACAGATTCCCACCACCCGAGTGCGCGGCTCTCGGAGTCGGCGTCGAGATCGCCGGCCAACACGTGACCGGCCGACCCCGCTCCGAGCGGAAGTAGCGCTCCTACAGGCAACGACGCGCGGAGTTCGTGCTGGGAATCCTCGGAGACCAAACACAACCGATGCGATCCCCGCAGTACCCACAGCTGGGCGGATTCTCCGGTCTCTTGCCGCAGGCGCCTGAGAATCGGTACCGCGAGCCCGCTGAGAGTGGAGGTGCCGAAGCGATCACCGGGATGCAGAAGACCGTCGTTGTCCCGGCGGAGCATCGAGTACCGCACCATCTCGCCGACCAGTCGATAGACCGTCGATGCAGACAGGCCCAGTATCTTGGCGAGGTCACCGGTGGTTCGCGGACATGCCTCGACGGCATTGAGAATCGCCGCGGCCCGGGCCAGCACCCCGGTAGTGGTGTCGGCGCTACCGTCCGTCACTGCTGTCGACCTCCGTTTTCGATTCCCGTACAGCATCGGCTACATGGCCGACACTGCTTACGCAGCATAGGTGTCGGACCGGTCCGTGACGCTGTCAGCAGGGCCGAGCGCCACGATGGACGCCGGCCAGATCGCGGTAGGTGAGCGCGTTGGCTGTGCAGTGCTCCACCTCCTCGTCGGTCAGTTCCCGCCGAACCTTGGCAGGGACACCGGCGACCAATGATCTCGGTGGGATCTGTGCACCTTCCGTCACCAGTGCACCTGCGGCAACGAGACAGTCCTCTCCCACCACTGCTCCGTTCATGATGACGGCAGCCATGCCGACCAAGGTTCCGTCGCCGACGGTGCAACCGTGCAAGACGGCATTGTGTCCCACACTCACGTTGCGTCCGATCGCAAGCGGGAAGCCCGGATCCACATGTGCAACAACACCATCCTGAATGTTGGCCCCACCGCCGATCGTGATCTCCTCCGAGTCGGCCCGTAGAACGGCCTGGTACCAGACACTGCTGTCCGGCCCGAGATTCACTCGTCCGACGAGCGTCGCAGTGGGGGCGACCCACGCGGATGCGTCGACGGTAGGAGATCCGCACTCGAGCGCGAGCAGCATCGACCCTGGGTTCTTGTCGGTCATGATCTCCTGTTTCCTTCCAGCGGCACGAATATCTGAGAAATCCACATCACAGTGGTTGTCATACGTGATCCAGCACACTATGGTCATTCCTATCAGAAGATAATGCCTTTATCAAATAATGATAATCGGCCATCTTCACTCTGACTTACTACGTACTGCAGGGAGTGACCACCGGTGTCCATCACCACTGAGAACGGCCCTTTGCACGGAATCCGTGTGATCGAGCTGGGCAATTTCATCGCTGCACCCTTCGCGAGTCGCCTTTTCGCCGACTTCGGTGCCGACATCATCAAGATCGAACGCCCCGGCGTCGGCGACGAACTCCGCGGCTGGCGTCGAAGCCGCGGAGACACCTCCATGATGTTTCGAACCATTGCTCGCAACAAGCATTCGGTGACTCTCGATCTGCGTACCGACGAAGGCCGCGATCTCGCGCTGAAGTTGGTCGAGACCGCCGATGTCGTCGTGGAGAACTTCCGGCCCGGCACCCTCGAGCGGTGGGGCCTGGGACCCGACCGACTACAGGAAGCCAATCCCGACGTGGTCATGGTCCGTATCTCGGGCTACGGCCAAACGGGCCCGCATCGAGACCGGGCCGGATTCGGCGGGGTTGCAGAAGCATTCGGCGGATTGCGCCATGTCACCGGTCACGCGGATCGCGAGCCCGTTCGGCCCGCAGCACCCATCGGCGACGTACTGGCCGGATTGCACGGTGCCGTCGGCGCTCTCGTGATGCTCCTGGCTCGCGAACGAAGCGGGGATCATTCCCGGCCCAAGGTTGCCGACGTCGCACTCTACGAGGCGGTGTTCATGGCCATGGAATCGCTGGTCCCGGACTACGACGCATACGGCACGGTTCGCCAGCGCACAGCGGGCAATCTCCCCGGCGTGGTCCCCAGCGGCATCTATCCGTCCCAGGACGGCAGCGTCATGATCGCCGGAAACTCGAGCAGCGTGTTCGGACGGCTCATGACCGCGGTGGGCCGAGCAGACCTGGCCGCCGACCCGGAACTGGCGAACGGCGACAAACGATTTGCGCGCGAGGCCGAACTCGACGGAGCCATTTCCGACTGGACGTCGGTAAGGCCGACAGCTGTTGTCGTCGACGAACTCGGTGCCGCGGGCATTCCCGTCGGAGAAGTGTTCGACGCAGCTCAGATCGCCGACGACGAACACTTCGTCTCACGCGGGATGGTCCAACCTCTGAAAGTCTCTGTGGAACAGGGCAGTACCGAGGAAGTGCGCTTTCCCGGAGTGGTTCCGCGATTCGGCAACGAAGCGACCGCCGTGAGGTGGGCCGGACCGGACCTGGGCGAGCACACGGACGATGTCCTCGGCCGCATGCTCGGACTCACCGAGGAGCAGCTCGACGATCTCCGCGCCAGGAAGGTGATCTGACATGCCTCGCGTACACATCACCGACGTCTATCTCCGCGACGGATTGCAGGACGAGAAGTGCATCGTCCCCACGGAGGACAAACTCGCCGTACTCGACGCCACCCTCGCGTCGGGCATCACGACCGTCGAGATCGCCTCGTTCGTTTCTCCCACCCGAGTGCCGCAGATGGCCGACGCCGAAGAGGTCGTCTCGCGTGCACCGCGCCGATCCGATATCCGTTACACCGCATTGACATTGAACGGACGGGGAGTGCACCGGGCCGCCGAGACCGACATCGATGTCATCCAGGTCGTCACCTCCGCCAGTGAGGGCCACAGCCGCGCGAATGCCGGACGGTCGTCCGAGGACGCTCTGCAGGATCTGCACCGTGCAGTCGCGGCGCATCCGGATCGGACGTTCATCGGCGGAGTCAGTACCGCTTTCGTGTGCCCGTTCGACGGCATCATCACGCCCGCACGGCTCGTCGAGGTCTGCACGCGCATGGCCGACATCGGCGTATCGAGCCTCGGTCTCGCGGATACCCTCGGCATCGCGACCACCGACCAGGTACTGGCCGGAGCCGACGCCGTCCGAAAGGCATTGCCCGAGTTGACGATCAGCCTGCACCTACACAACGCTCACGATCAGGCCCTCGAGACAGCGGTTCGTGCAGTGCTCGACCTCGAGATCGAGTACTTCGACAGCGCGCTCGCAGGGTACGGCGGTTGCCCCTTCGCCCCGGGCGCGCACGGAAACCTGGCCACCGAGCAGCTCGTCGACAGGTTCCATCGCGCCGGAATCGACACCGGTATCGACACTGCCGCTCTGGCCGCCGCTGCCGATCTCGCTCGTTCAGTGGTCGATCGCGCTCTTCCTCTCCCCACTTCTGCTTCCGCTCTCTGATCAGGCGGGCCCCGGCCCGCGCATCGCCGCTTCCCTGCGGCACAACCTCATCCTCCGTCCGAAAGGCCAGCCATGGTCTACGCAATCTCGATCATCGCCCTCATCGCAATCTTCACGGTCGCGACGATCACCCCCATCAACATGGGCCTACTGGCCTTCGCCGGCGCCTTCCTCATCGGTGGCGCGATATCCGGCATACCTATCGAAGACATCATCGACGCATTCCCAGGTAGCACCTTCATCATCGTCGGTGGCATCACCTTGTTGTTCGCCATCGCCAAAGCCAACGGAACCATCGACGTCGTGATCGACCGATCCCTCCGACTCGTGGGCGGACGGCGCTGGGCCATCCTGTGGATGATGTTCCTGCTGTCCGGCCTGCTGATGGCCCTCGGATCCGTGCTCGCCGTCGGCATGCTGGCACCGATCGCGATGCCGCTGGCCAAGCGCAACAACATCAATCCCTTCCTGATGGGCATGGTCGTCAGCCATGGCGCGCTCGCCTGCTGCTTCTCCCCGATCAACCTCTACGGCGCTTTCGTCAACGGCTTGATGGACTCCACCGGTGTGGGCTCACATCCGCTCGCGCTGTTCCTCATCCCGTTCGTTCTCAACACGCTGATCGCACTGGTTCTCTTCCTCGTTCTCGGCCGCGACCTGATCAAAGACCGCACGCGTGCGTTCGATGTCCAGGATCTCCGCGACCAGGAGGGCGGGCTGCCGGTGCCGTCAGGACCGCGTCCGGGCAACACCGGGTTGCCCGAGGGCAGCGGTGGCGGAACCGCCGTGCAAGTCGAAGCCGATCCGATCGAAGCAGCCTCGGTCACAACGGTTCCCGATCAAGCCGTTCCCCTGACTCGAGTGCGCGTACTCACGCTTCTCGGTATTGCCGCCCTGGTTCTGCTGTCCGTGACCTTGGGCGTCGACATCGGCGTCAGCGCGATCTGCGTGTCGGTCGTGTTGTTGCTGCTGGCACCGAAGACTCATCCGAAGGTGGTCGACAACATCGCCTGGCCCGCCGTGGTTCTGGTCTGCGGTGTTCAGACGTACATGGCGGTCATGACCCAGAACGGTACGCTCGGATTCCTCGGCGACGCCGCCTCCGCCCTGGGATCACCACTGCTGACGGCACTCATCCTGTGCTACGCGGTGGCAATCATCTCGGCGTTCGGATCGTCGATCGGCACCATCGGTATCGCCCTCCCACTCGCTGCACCCATGCTCGCCGCCGGCGAACTGGGAGCCATCGGATTCGTTGCCGCCATTGCATTCTCGGCGACGGTGGTGGACGTGAGCCCGTTCTCCACCAACGGCGTGATGGTCCTGGCCGAGGCACGAGTGGACGACAAAGCCCGATTCCAGCGAAAGATGTTGGGTTACTGCGGACTCGTCGTTCTCCTCGCTCCTCCGACCGTATGGTTGCTGACGGTGGTCGGGCCTTCGATGACCTGATTCGAGAGCCTCTTCGGCCCCTGCCTCGACGCGGACGTGCTCAGTCGCGCGTTCGTCGATAGGCAGGGGCCTTCGGCGTTCTCTCGGGCTCGGCAGTGTTCAGCAACGGCATCGCTCGAAACTCGACCAGTTCCGAGAGCACGACCACACTGGTGGACCGTGCGATCGTACGAGACTGGTTGAGCACGATCAGAGTTCGCTGCAGATCGTCGTGCGAGGCGGCCGCGACCCGGCACAGGACGTCGCCGGCACCGGTCGTAGCGAATGCTTCCAACACCCCGGGTATTTGCTCCAGAACAGCGACGACGTCACCGAGAGCGCCCTGGGCGATCTCCAACGTCACGAACGCCTGAACGCCGTAACCTGCTGCAGCCAAGCCGATTCGAGGCTGATACCCCCTGATGACACCGGTGTCCTCCAGTCGCTGCAGACGGGCCGACACAGTCGCACGCGCAACACCGAGCGTCCGCGACAGCTCGAGCACGCCGATCCTCGAATTGTCATGCAGCGCAGCGAGCATCGCCCGGTCCAACTCGTCCAATGTGGATTCCATCGCGCACCTCCCATTTTCTGTACGAATTGTATAGCAAGCCGCGCATTCTCCTGACCCATCTGTACAGCTCAGATAGCACAAGGTCGGTCGATTGACACCTCTTACCGGCGATGTTTGGGTCATCAGGACAGTTCGCTCAGCTCGAACCGAAGGCGGCCGATCCCCTCGTCGCCGCGCCCGAGCCATCACACCAACCAGGGAGCCTTCATGAGCCTCGACAGCATTCTCAACGACGACGAAAGATTGGCCGATCTCGATGCAGATCAGCTTCGACAGCTCGTCGGCCTGGTCGAGTACGACGACAAGAAAGATCCCTTTCCGGTCAGCGGTTGGGACGCCATCGTGTGGGTCGTCGGCAACGCGACGCAGACCGCGCACTTCTTCCAGTCCGCGTTCGGCATGGAGCTCGTTGCCTACTCCGGCCCGACAACGGGCCAACGTGACCACCACGCGTACGTGCTCAAGTCCGGCGCAGTGCGTTTCGTCATCAAGGGAGCCGTCGATCCCGACAGCGATCTGGTCGCCCACCACACCCGCCACGGCGACGGCGTCGTCGACATCGCGCTGGCCGTGCCGGATGTGGATCGATGCATCGAACATGCGCGGGCCCAGGGCGCGCGAGTACTGCAAGAGCCGACCGACATCTCCGACGAGCACGGCACAGTCCGCACCGCGGCCATCGCGACCTACGGCGACACCCGGCACACGTTGGTGGACCGCTCCCGCTATACCGGCACCTACCTCCCCGGCTATGTGCCACGCACGTCGACGTTGCAGCGACCGGAAGGCGCTCCCAAGCGCATTTTCCAGGCTCTCGATCACGTGGTCGGCAATGTCGAGCTCGGAAAGATGGACGAGTGGGTGGACTTCTACCACCGCGTCATGGGCTTCACGAACATGGCCGAGTTCGTCGGGGCCGATATCGCCACCGATTATTCGGCGTTGATGAGCAAGGTCGTCTCCAACGGCAACCATCGGGTGAAGTTCCCGCTGAACGAGCCGGCCATCGCCAAGAAGCGCTCACAGATCGACGAGTACCTGGATTTCTACCGCGGCCCCGGCGCACAGCATCTGGCGCTCGCCACCAACGACATTCTGTCCTCGGTCGATGCCCTCCGCGCGGCGGGCGTCGAATTCCTCGCCACCCCCGATTCGTACTACGAGGATCCCGCACTGCGAGCCCGTATCGGTAAGGTCCGAGTGCCGATCGAAGAGTTGCAGAAGCGCGGAATTCTCGTCGACCGAGACGAGGACGGGTACCTACTGCAGATCTTCACCAAGCCGCTGGTCGATCGCCCGACGGTGTTCTTCGAGATGATCGAACGCCACGGCTCGCTCGGCTTCGGCATCGGCAACTTCAAGGCACTGTTCGAGGCCATCGAACGTGAGCAGGACGCTCGCGGCAACTTCTGACCCGTACCCCGAACGACGCCGCCCACTGTCAGCGTTCGGTGGGCGGCGCAGTTCGTCCCAGACCACCTCGGTCCTCGTCGAAGATCAACCACGTGCGCGTCGCCCGGACGCCGTCGAGCGATTGCAGGCCCTCCAGCACGACTTGCCGCAGGCTCTCGTTGTCGGGAGTCCTGATGAGTACCAGCACGTCGAAATCCCCTCCGAGCAAACTGAAGTGGTCGACGAATTCCATCGACCGCAACCCCTCGGACACACTGCGCCACGAATCCTGACGGATCGACAACGCGATGAACGCCGAGGTCCCTAGCCCGGACGCCCCGTGATCCACCTGCACGGTGAACCGTTCGATGACACCCGCATCCTTGAGCCTGTCCACCCGTGTATAGGTATGTGCCCGAGAGAGATTCAATCGATCGGCCAGCACCCGCATCGAGACCCGCCCGTCGGCAGTCAGCTCGGCGAGGATGCGACGATCCGTGTCGTCCAATTCCACACGTCTCGAGACGTCGTCCATTCGTCCGCTCCTACCTGGTGGTTCGCTACGCCGATCCGACAGATAGTCAGTTCGTACCTGAAATGTCGGCAATATGTCTGCAATCCTACGACCATTGGACTTCTTCCTCACCGATTCGGCCAGAATCACCGTACAAGCCGATCTCAGGAGAATGCCCCATGACGACCGTCGAGAAGGTTCCGGCAACGTCCTACCAACAGTTCATGCCTGCCGACCGTCCCGTGCAGTACCTCGCACCCGATGGGACGGGCGTGGACAGTGCCGCCCGCTACGCACACCCGTCGAACGAGCGCCTGCTCGAGATGTACCGCTCGATGGTGCACGGCCGCCGATTCGACCAGCAGGCAACGGCATTGACCAAACAGGGTCGGCTTGCGGTCTACCCGTCCTCCCGCGGCCAGGAAGCCTGCCAGATCGCCGCAGCCCTCTGCCTGGGTGAACAGGACTGGATGTTCCCGACGTACCGTGACTCGATGGCTCTCGCGGCGCGAGGCGTCGACCAGGTGGAGCTGCTCGGCATGCTCGCCGGGTACTGGCACTGCGGCTACGATCCCACCGCCTACAAGGTCGCTCCCCAATGCACTCCTCTGGCAACACAATTGCTGCACGCGACCGGTTTCGCCTACGCCGAGGCCAAGCAGGGACGAGACACCATCGCCCTCGCGTTCTGCGGTGACGGAGCAACCAGTGAGGGCGACTTCCACGAGGCCCTGAACTTTGCCGCGGTGTTCCGCGCACCTGTGATTTTCCTGGTCCAGAACAACGGATTCGCCATCAGCGTTCCCCTCGCGCGTCAGACTGCAGCTCCGTCGTTGTCGCACAAGGGTGTCGGCTACGGCATCGGCAGCGAGCAGGTCGACGGCAACGACCCGATCGCGATGATGGCCGTGATGGACGAGGCCGTGAAGTACGTCCGAGCAGGCAAGGGACCGGTGGTCGTCGAGGCGCACACCTACCGCATGGACGCCCACACCAATGCCGACGACGCCACGCGCTACCGCAAGGCAGACGAGGTGGAAGGGTGGCTGGCCCGAGATCCGCTCTCGCGCCTCGATTCCTACCTGGAAGCCCAGGGTCTGCTCACCGACGACCTGCGCGAGCAGATGACGGTATCCGCCGACGCGGATGCCGCGGCACTTCGCGCGGGCATGAACGTCGAGCAGGACGTCGACCCCGAGGATCTGTTCCGGTTCGTCTACTCCTCCCCCACCCCCGGCCTGATCGAACAGCGAAATCAGGTCGCCGCCGAGATCGCAGCAGGAGAACTGTCATGACCACGATGACCATGGCCGGAGCCCTCAACGCCGCCCTGCGCGACGCGTTGACCGAGGACGAGAAGGTCGTCGTGTTCGGCGAGGATGTCGGCACGCTCGGCGGCGTCTTTCGTGTCACCGACGGACTGACCCGAGACTTCGGTGACGATCGTTGCTTCGACACCCCGCTCGCGGAGTCCGGCATCGTCGGATTCGCGATCGGCATGGCGATGTCGGGCTACAAGCCCGTCGTCGAGATGCAGTTCGACGCCTTTGCCTACCCGGCTTTCGAGCAGATCGTGTCCCATGTTGCCAAGCTGCGCAACAGAACTCGCGGATCACTCACCGCGCCGATGGTCATCCGCATCCCGTTCGCGGGAGGTATCGGCGGCGTCGAACATCACTGCGACTCGTCCGAGGCCTACTACGCGCACACCCCGGGCCTGAAAGTCGTCTCCCCGTCCACCGTCGCCGACGCGTACTCGCTGATGCGTGACGCCATCGCCGATCCCGATCCGGTGATCTTCCTCGAACCGAAGCGGCTGTACTTTTCGAAGGACGACATCGACCTGACCAAGACCGAGCCGATCGGCACCGCCGTCGTGCGCCGTGCCGGTACCGACGTCACGCTTCTCGCCTACGGCCCCACCGTGTCGGTGGCTATGCAGGCCGCTGAGTTCGCGGCCGAGGACGGCCGGAGCGTCGAGGTGGTCGATCTGCGGTCGATCAATCCGTTCGACGACGAGACTGTCGCGGTCTCGGTACGAAAGACCGGACGCTGCATCGTGATTCAGGAGGCGCAGGGCTTCTCCGGTGTCGCCGCGGAGATCGCCTCGCGGGTATCCGAGCGTTGCTTCCATCACCTGCACGCTCCGGTACTCCGAGTGACCGGACTCGACATTCCCTACCCGGCACCGAAACTCGAGCACTTACACCTGCCGTCCGCCGACCGCGTTCTCGACGCCATGGACCGACTGCAGTGGAACGATGCTCCCGACCTCAGCAAGGCGGTCACGGTATGAGCATGCAGGTGTTCCTGCTCCCTGATCTCGGTGAAGGACTGACCGAGGCCGAGATCGTCGAGTGGAAGGTCAAACCCGGCGACACCGTCACCATCGATCAAGTTGTCGTGGAGGTCGAGACAGCGAAAGCCTCCGTCGAGGTGCCCTGCCCGTTCGAGGGTGTTGTCGGCGAACTGCATGCGGCCGAGGGCACGTCACTCGCCGTCGGTGCTCCCCTGATCAGCATCACCGGCGGCGCCGTCGCCGACGTTCCCGCTGCCCATGAGCGATACCGCGAGGAAGAACGCGCCGGCTCGGGGAACGTACTCATCGGCTACGGAACCGGACACGGCCCTACCGGACGACGGAAGCGGAGTGCGGCTCCGCCGCAGTGGCATGAAAAAGTGCCCCAGGGGGCACACAGGAGCGCAGCCGGCGGAGCGACCAGCGAACAGAGCCGCACCACTGCACCTAAGGTGCTCTCCCCCATCGTTCGGAGCATGGCACTGCAGGGCCGGCTCGATCTGGCGAGCATCGAGACAGCCGGCGGCCACGGAGTCATCACCCGTGCGGACGTGGAACGGGCACTCTCCACCAGCGTTCCCACTACCGACGGCGTTACGCGGATCCCCATCACCGGCATCCGTAAGACCATCGCAGAAAAACTCTCTCGCAGTCGCTCGGAGATTCCCGAGGCCACCGTCTGGGTCGACGTCGACGCGACGGCTTTGCTGCAGGCCCGTCGCGACCTCGATGCCTCCATCGACGGCGTCAAGGTCACGCTGCTGGCGGTCCTCGCCAAACTCACCATGATCGCGTTGGCCAAGTTCCCCGAGCTGAACAGCACGGTCGATACTGCCGCGGGCGAGATCCTGCGCTACGAGAACGTCGGACTCGGCATCGCCGCGCAGACCGACCGTGGACTGATGGTTCCTGTTGTGCCGCAGGCGGACAAGGCCGATCTGAAGGAACTGTCCGAGCGGTTGGCCGAGTTGACCGAGCTGGCGCGAACCGGTGCCCTGCCCGCAGCCCGGCTGAGCGGGGGAACGTTCACCCTCAACAACTACGGGGTGTTCGGGGTCGACGGCTCGGCTGCGATCATCAATCATCCCGAGGCCGCGATCCTGGGTATCGGACGCATCATCGACCGCCCGTGGGTGGTCGACGGCCAATTGGCCGTGCGCAAGGTAGCGCAGCTGTCATTGGCTTTCGACCACCGCGTGTGCGACGGCGGAGTGGCCGGCGGGTTTCTGCGCACTGTTGCCGATTTTGTCGAGAACCCCGTCGTGGCACTGGGATCCGTTCGATGAGCGACGTGGACGTTCTCATCCTCGGTGGCGGATCCGGTGGGTACTCCTGCGCCCTGCGCGCCGAGCAACTCGGCCTGACGGTCGCATTGGTCGAGGAGGACAAGCTCGGTGGCACCTGCCTACATCGCGGGTGCATCCCCACCAAGGCTCTGCTGCACACGGCCGAGGTTGCCGACGCGGTGCGCGGTGCGGCGCATGTCGGCGTCACTGCTTCGTTGACCGGTGTGGATATGCCTATGGCTCTGGATTACCAGCGAAGTGTCGTCGCCGGGCTCTACTCAGGGCTGCAAGGTCTGCTGAAGCGTCCGGGCATCGAGATCGTCTCCGGCCGTGGCCGGGTGGTCGGTCCTCGCACCGTCGAGGTGGACGGTCGACGCATCACCGGTGCCTCGCTGGTTCTCGCCACCGGGTCGTACTCACGCACCATCCCGGGTATCGAACTTGGACCTCGTGTTCTCACCAGCGACGGTGCGTTGGCACTCGATCGAGTTCCGGAATCTGTCGTCGTACTGGGCGGCGGGGTCATCGGTATCGAGTTCGCCAGCATCTGGGCCTCTTTCGGTGCCAAGGTCACCGTCGTCGAGGCACTCGATCGCATCGTTCCCGGTGAAGACGGGTGGTCCTCGAAGCAGCTGACCAAGGCATTGCGCAAACGCGGCATCGACATTCGTACCGGCACCAAGGTCGAGACCGTCACCGAATCTTCCGACGACGTTTCGGTGGCCCTGTCATCCGGGGATACTCTTTCGGCCGATCTCGTCCTCGTATCCGTCGGTCGCGGACCGCGCACCGACGGCTTGGGTCTGGCCGAGCAGAGCATCGCCACCGAACGTAGCTTCGTCACTGTGGACGACAACCTGCTCACCACCGCAGACCGTGTCTATGCCGTCGGCGACATCGTGGCGGGGTATCAGCTGGCTCATCGCGGTTTTCAGCACGGCATGTTCGTTGCCGAACACATCGCCGGTCTCGCACCCGCACGGATAGACGGCGATCTCGTTCCGCGCGTGACCTATTCGCATCCCGAGGTTGCGTCGGTCGGTCTCACCGAGAAGGCCGCGGAGGAGAAGTACGGAACCGTGACGTCGGTGGTCTACGACCTCGGCGGCAATGGCAAAAGCCGCATTCTGTCCACCGCAGGCGGAGTCAAGGTGATTCGCGCACGCGACGACGGCCCGGTTGTCGGCGTCCACATCGTCGGTGACCGCGTGGGCGAACTGATCGGTGAGGCGCAACTCGCGGTCGCGTGGGAGGCACTGCCGTCGGAGGTCGGGACCTTCGTGCACGCGCACCCCACGCAGAACGAGGCACTCGGTGAAGCGATGATGGCACTGTCGGGACGGCCGTTGCACGCGCATAGCTGAGCGGGAACGGCAGGTCCCAGGGCCATGGCCTTTTCGAGGTGAGGATTCGGTCGGTGCCGGTCCGTGAACTCGCCGCCCATGCAGACTGCGTGGGGTGACGAGAGCGGGTCTCAGCCCGGCCGAGATCCTCACACCTATCTGATGGCGGCGGCCCTGTGCGACGAAAGTGATGTGCCGGAATGGCGCAACACCATGGAACAGGTCCGCCTCGTGACCGAGCCCAAGGTGCACTGGCATGGAAGCAGTCCCGAGCGCCGCAACCCGCGTTACGCTGGAATCGGGAGGAAACCAGGACCGAAGTGATCTCGATCTACTTCAGAAGTTCCGCGCACAAAAAGTGGTTACCTCAGGTCTACGTCTGCATCACAGCGTCGGTCGAATCGAACCTGCGCTCTGGGTGGCCGACACCGTGTGCGGAGCGGTGGTACAAGACCGCGTGGGAAACAGCAGCTATCTGGACAAGATCAGCGATGCTGTCGAAATCCACCACCTATGACCCTGAAACGACGCAAGCCACAGACCTCGTCATCCGGCGAGTGATTCTGTGGCTCACTTCCAGCCCCACCTCGATGGGGCGGCAAGAACTTCAAAGTACCGGGGCGAGTTACGTCGGCGCAACCATCGACAGCTGACACGAAGTCCCGCTGTCTCGATTATTCGACGTCGCTACTTCATCAGGAATCGCATCAGAGCAGTTCTGCACCACGGTGGACCGCCCAGTAAACAAAGAAGGCCCCGAAACCGCATCGGTCTCGGGGCCTTCGTCAATGCGACGTCAGACGTTCAGATCCTCGTCTTTACGGTTCTTGATGCGCGAGGTCGCAACGAAGGAGATCGCGGCCAGGATCATCAGGTAGATCGAGATCGACATCGAGGTGCCGGTTCCGTTGAACAGTGCCTCGGAGATGGTCGGGACGAATGCTCCACCGAGCACGGTTCCGATGGCATATCCGATGGACGCTCCACTGAATCGGACTGCTGCGGGGAACATCTCGGCGTACAGGGCCGGCTGCGGTCCGTAGGAGAGGCCGAGTCCGACGGCAAAGAGCCCGAGGGCCACGTAGATCCAGTGCAATTCACCGGTGTCGACGAGCAGGAAGAACGGGATGGCGCACAACACCATTGCCGCGTTTCCGACGTTCATGATCGTGGTCCGGGCGTAGCGATCGGACAGATGCGCGCCGAGCAGAGTGAACACTCCCCAGACGATGGCTGCGAACAAGCTCGCCACCAACACATCCACGCGAGCCAGTCCGTGTTCCCTCGTCGAGTACGCGACGATGAAGCCACCGACGATGATGTAGCCGTTGCCGTTGGTGCCGATGAACGACAGCGCGGCCAGCATGACCTGCTTCTTGTTGGTGCGCCACAGCGCGCGAACCGGAGTGTGGTTGCGCTCCTTGCGTTCTGCGAGCTCCTTGAACACTGGAGTCTCCTCGACACGACGTCGGATGTAGAAGCCGACGAGGATGAGCACGAAGCTGATCAGGAACGGGATGCGCCAGCCCCAGGCCTCGAACTGCTCTTCACTGAGCAGGCCGGTGCACAGCGCCAACGTCCCCACTGCGATGAGCATGCCGAGCGGAACGCCCATCTGGGTTGCCGCGCCGTAGATTCCGCGCTTGCCCTTCGGTGCATGCTCGACGGCCATCAGTGCCGCGCCGCCCCATTCGCCACCGGTGGAGAATCCCTGCAGGATGCGCAGCACGATCAGAATGATCGGGGCCCAGATGCCGATGGTCGCGTAGGTGGGGAGCAGTCCCATGCCCACGGTGGCCGCACCCATCAATGTCAGGGTCGCGATGAGGACTTTCTTGCGGCCGATCTTGTCACCGAAGTAGCCGGCGACGATGGCCCCGAGTGGACGGAAGATGAAGCTGATGCCGATCGTGACATAGGCGACGAGCTGTCCGGACGAGCCCATGGGCGCGAAGAACAGTTGCGCGAAGATCAGCGACGCCGCCTGCGCGTAGATGAAGAAGTCGTACCACTCGACGGTGGTGCCGACCATGCTGGCCATGGCGGCGCGGCGATGCTCACGCGACACCCCGGTGGGCGTCTCGACCTGGGTTGACATCGACTTGTCTCGTTTCGTTCGGGCTCCGGCACTCGGGCATCGAGCGGCAGTTCGGAGTGATGTGGGGCGGGGTTGTGATGGGTGAAGGTCGGTGATTCCTGCAACCGCAGAAGCGGATGAAACTCACCGTCCATTCGGTCGGTAATTACTGTGACCGGCGCCACCACAGTTTGTCAAGGTGGTAGCGGACATAACAAGGCGGTGGACGCAGTTCGTCGGAAACTACCGATCCGAGCCCTCGGGTTCGTTCGAAACGACGCAGACATCCGAAGTGACGGAAGGTCATACTCGAACTCATGTCTGCACCGACGTCGACTCTCGTTCAGCGCTCTCCGATCATCGACGAACTGATGCGTGCGCTGGGTTCCGACGCGGTGATCACCGACCCCGATATCCTCGAGAGCTACCGTCACGACGCAGCCGCTCTGTGCGAATCCGCGCTTCCGCTGGCCGCGGTGCTGCCGACCACGGAATCGGACGTCCAGGCGATCATGAGCATTGCGTCGGCGCACCGCATTCCCGTTGTCCCGCAGGGAGCGTTGACCGGCTTGGCCGGAGCCGCGAACACCAGCGTCGGAGCCATTGCCCTCAACACCCGCCGCATGAACAACATCATCGAGCTCGACGTCGTCAACCGCACCGCCGTCGTGCAACCCGGCGTGACGAACAAGGAACTCAAAGATGCTGCCCTGCAGCAAGGTTTGACGTACCTGCCCGACCCGTCCAGCTGGGAGGCGTCGACGATCGGCGGCAACATCGCTACCAACGCCGGCGGCCTGTGCTGCGTGAAGTACGGCGTCACAGCACGATTCGTCCGCGGTCTGCGTGTGGTACTCGCCGATGGCCGGGCGACGTTCGTCGGCCGACGCACCGTCAAGGGCGTGGCCGGGCTGTCCCTCTCCGATCTGTTCGTCGGCTCCGAGGGCACACTCGGCATCATCACCGAGGCCACCGTCGGCCTCGACTTTCCGGCTGCCGCACCACTGACGATGGCCGCGACCTTCCCCTCGACCGTCGCTGCCGGAGAGGCGGTGACGCGGATTCGTGCCGCCGGTATCACCCCTAGCCTGTTCGAGCTGTTGGACCGCACCACCATCGCCGCGATCGACGCCTACGCCCGGATGGACTTCGGTACCGATGCCGCGGCCGTGCTGATTGCGCAGTCCGACATCGGCGACGGTGCCGTGCAGGAGCTCGAGGCCATCGCCGCACTGTGCACCGAATCCGGCGCAGTGGACGTGGCCGTCGCCGAGGACGAGGTCGAGTCGGAGCAACTCGTTCAAGCACGTCGACTGGCGTACCCGGCACTCGAGCGTCTCGGTTCTCCGTTGGTCGACGATGTGTCCGTTCCGATTTCGCACCTCGCCGCGATGATCGACGAGGTCGGACGCATCGCCGAGCGCATCGGGATCGTCATCGGCGTCGTCGGCCACGCGGGGGACGGAAACATCCATCCCACGGTCATCGTGAACCCGACGGACCCACAGTCGTTGACGGACGCTCACCGCGCGTTCGACGAGATCGCCGCATTCGCCCTCTCGCTCGGCGGAACCATCACGGGCGAGCACGGAGTCGGGCTGCTCAAGCGAGACCTACTCGAGACCGAACTCGATTCGGTTGCAGCAGAACTGCAGCGCGGCATCAAGGAATTGCTCGACCCGCACTACCTGCTCAACCCAGGAAAGGTGCTCACCGCCCGGACGTGAGCCGGAGCGCCATCCACACCAGCAGTCGGGTGTCCGCGTCGTCGAGATCGAGACCGAACAGCTCCTTGGTACGCCGCAGTCGATAGCGAAAGGTGTTGGGGTGCAAATACAACGATGCCGACGCGGCGGCAACATTGGACTCGTGCGCCAACAGCGCCAACACCGTCGCGGAGTACTCGGTACCTTCCGCGGCGTCGCAGGCGAGCATCTTCTCGACGGCCGGTATGGCCAACGGGATGTCATACAGTGCATCAGCCGCTCTACGTAGAGTGACCGACACCCGACTCTGCCGAAAGGTCGTCGTCACACCGTCCCCGACTGCGTCGAGTACCCACTGCGCATGTCGGCGTGCCACTGTGGGCCGGGAGTCCGGACCGCCGATCGCAAAGGTGACCGATACACCGAACGCGGCCTCCGCCTTGCGTCGAACATCCTCGGCCGCAACGGCGACACCGCGTTCGTCCTCGGCCGCCGTGACCAGCCAAACGGTGTGATCCTCGATGACACAGCCCGAATCCGACGCAGTGCCGAACGTCAGCTCCAACAGATCGGCCAACTGCACCAGCTGAGCCTCCGATTGCGCAAACTCGCCCCTCCCTGCCAGCACGACGTAGAGGCTGCCGGGCGGTGTGACGGTCTCTGGGTCGGTCAGGAGCGCACGCACCCTCGGATTGTCGGCACCGGCCGGATGACGCCGGGCCAGCAGTAGGGGCACCGCGGCTGCTGCCGCACGCGTCATGGCCGCCACCACGCCGGTGTCGGGGGGACGTAGGGAAACCCCAGTACCAATACTCCAGATAGAGCCGAGGTACTCCCCGTCCACCGAGACGGCCACCGCGAGTCGGGGGAGCACTCCGGGAACGTCGACCACGTGCACCGTCGAGCTCTGCCGGAAGTCGGGGTCGAGGTGATGCACCATGTACTCGGCCGGAACCTGCTTCCCGAGGATCCCGTCTCGACGGACGTCGTCGATCGGCTGGCCCGGTACGGACGAGTAGGCGATGACGAAGCCGAGTGGATCCATCACCGACACAGCGCCGCCCACCGCGGTGGCGGTTGCGTCCGCCAGCGCCGAGAGATCCGCAGTGCTCACCGATTCACAGTACTTCCATGTGCGGTGCCGTTACCGGGCTACGGTGCGACTGTCACCTCGGAATTCGGCGATCAGCTCGTCTCGGCACGTGACCGACACGTCGTACAGGCCGTTGCGGCCGAACCTTGCACGCTCGACGGCGTCGGCGACCAGGACGTCACCGGCCTTCGTCGGACGGAGATAGCGGATGTCGCATCGTGCCGCGACGGCCGAGTCCTCGTGTGAATTGCAGGCCATCGCGAACGTCGTGTCCGCCAACAGAAAGACGTAGCCGCCGTGGGTGATGGCATAGCCGTTGACCATGTCCTCGGTGACGGCCATCGACATTCTCGCGTGCCCAGGTGACAATTCGATCAGTTCGATGCCGAGCTTGCGGGACGCGGCGTCGACCTCGAACATCTCCCGGGCGATCATCGAATCATTCACGGCTGCAACACCGATCGCTCGTTCTGAGTGAACATCACGGCCCCACCGGTCGCGAAGTTGCGCAGATCCTTGCCTGCCGCCTTCATCTCGGGCGAGGACAGTCCGGCCTTCAGCGACGCCTCGTCCGCGAAGTACAGGCTGGCGATCGCATAGTAGGGCGGCGGTGAATCGTCGAGTGAGTCGAGCGTGCCCCAGGTGAAGTCGACCAGGCCGGGAACGGCGCGAGCGAGGGGCACGTGCACGTCGGCGTAGTGCCGATCGAATGCGGCAGGGTCCTCGGGCATTCCGTAACAGACGGCAACGCGAATACTCATGCTGCGTCCTCGGGCTTCGCAACCAGGGTCAGCACGTCGTAGGTGGCGACCGGTTCGTCGTTCTGGTTCACAACCACTGCATCCCAACGTACCTCGCCGTAGTCGGCACTCTGGCGCGGTGTGATCAGCTTGGCCGTCAACGTGACAGTCAGTGAATCCTCGGCCTTGACGGGCGTGAGAAAACGAAGGCTGTCGACGCCGAAGTTCGCAAGTACGGGGCCCGGTGCCGGATCGACGAACAGCCCGGCTGCCAACGACACCACCAGGTAGCCGTGCGCGACGATACCGCCGAACAGTGGGTTGGCCGCTGCCGCTTCGGGATCAGTGTGTGCGTAGAAGGTGTCACCGGTGAACTCGGCAAAGTGATCGATGTCTGCTCGGGTGACCTGCCGGGGTCCACCGACGATGGTGTCGCCGAGCTTCAGCTCGCCCAGGTTCTTGCGGAACGGATGCACATCGCCGGTGATGCGCGCAGAACCGGCCACCCACTTGTTGCCCACCGCAGTCAGCACATCCGGGGTTCCTTGAATTGCTGTGCGCTGCATGTGATGCAGTACGCCGCGGATACCGCCGAGTTCTTCGCCGCCGCCGGCCCGTCCGGGTCCGCCGTGCACCAGAACTGGCAGCGGCGATCCGTGGCCGGTCGATTCCTTCGCATCCTCGGCGTTCAACACAAGGATGCGCCCGTGGTACGGAGCGCACCCGAGTACGAGTTCGCGTGCGATGGCCGAATCCTTGGTCACGACAGAGGCAACCAGCGAGCCCTTGCCGCGGGCGACGAGATCGAGGAGGTCTGTGGTGCTGTCGTAGCCGATGACGGTAGAGACGGGCCCGAAGGCCTCGATGTCGTGTGGTTCGGTCGCGGTCTTGTCTCCGGCCTTCAGCAGCACCGGTGCCATGAATGCGCCGGCTCGCTGATCCACCGTCTCCGGATCGCCGAAGACCACCGAAGCGGACTTGGTCAGTCCACGAATGGATTTGAGTACCTCGTCGCGTTGTTCGATGCTCGCCAGCGCACCCATGGTGACGCCCTCGTCTGCCGGATCACCGACGACGACCTTCTCCAGCTTTGCCTTCAGCGCCTCGATGACGGGCTCGACCGAGTCCTGCGGGACCAACACGCGCCTGATGGCCGTGCACTTCTGTCCCGCCTTGGATGTCATCTCGACAAAGACGCCCTTGACGAACAGATCGAACTCCGGATCGCCCTGCGCAACATCGGAAGCCAGAATGGACGCGTTCAGAGAGTCGGCCTCGGCCGTGAAGTGCAATCCCTCGCCGACGACCTTGGGGTGCGAGCGCAGAGTCGCTGCGGTATCGGCACTTCCGGTGAAAGCGACGGAGTCCTGGCCGCCGAGGTGATCGAGGACGCCGCGGGCACTACCGCACAGCAGCTGTACCGATCCCTCGGGCAGGAGTCCCGACTCGATGATCCGGCGGAACACCAGCTCGGTGAGGTACGCAGTTTGGCTGGCGGGCTTGATGATCGACGGCACGCCGGCGATGAACGCGGGTGCCAGCTTCTCCAGGAATCCCCAGACGGGGAAGTTGAAGGCGTTGATCTGCACGGCGACACCGCGCCGCGAGGTGTAGATGTGCTGACCGAGGAAGGTACCCTTCTTGCCGAGCTGTTCGATCGCACCGTCGAGATAGACAGTGTCGTTGGGCAGCTCGCGTCGAGCCTTGCTCGCGTAGCTCAGCACGGTGCCGAATCCACCGTCGATGTCGACGCCGGAATCACGGACGGTGGCTCCGGTATGCCGGGAGAGTTGATAGAACTCCTCCTTGCCGGCCATCAGCGTCAGGCCCAACTGTTTCAGCAGCGCCGCGCGCTCGTGGAACGTCAAGGCGGCGAGGGCCGGGCCGCCGACAGTTCTGGCGTAGTCGACCATGCCGGCAACGTCGAGACCGCTGGAGGACACCCGGGCGATCTCGCTGCCGTCGACGGCGCTCAGCAGCGGCGTTCCCTCGTCGGTCGCGGAATACCACGCTCCCTGGGCATAGCTTTCCAGAAGTCTGCTCACAACGCCTCCATCTCACCGTACGTTCGGTCGGTAATTACCATCGCCGTCGAACGCCGAGATGTCAAGACTTGTCCGGCTACGTGCGACGCAACCCGTCGAAGGTCAGCGCCACGACCGCGTCGGCCAATTCCTCGACCGATCCACCGGTGCGCGGGCGGTACCACTCGATGAGCGAGTTGACCGTGCCGAACACCAGCTTCGACGCCAGCGCCGGGTCGACACCGGGACGCAGGTCGCCTTCCTCGGCGGCGGCGACCACGAGCCCGGTGACGAAAGAATCGAATTCGCGGCGACGGGCGAGGGCGCGCCGCTCGACGTCGGTGTTGCCTCGCACGCGCAGCAATAGCGTCACATAGGGCAGTTCCGCGCACAGGATGTCCACGCTGCGTCGCACCAGGTATTCGAGGCGGTCGATGTATCGCCCGGTCGTCGCCCGATCCTCGGTCGTGACGGCGAACAGTGCATTGAGAGCCCGCGACAGCGCGAGTTCGAGCAACTCGGACTTGCCGGACACGTGGTGGTAGATCGAGGACTTGGTGATGCCGAGCCGCTTCGCCAGAACTTCCATGCTGGTGCCGTCGTATCCGCGGTCGTTGAAGACCTTGACCGCCACTGCCAGGAGGGAATCGAGGTCGTATCCCGGCCGCCCTGGCTGTCCGGTCTTGCGCGGCGCGCGTGCGGTTGTCATTGCCACATCTTCTCAGCCGATGGCCGATTCCACAGCACCACGGGCAGCAGACCTTGCCAAACGACCGAATGTTCGGTTATCAATGACGCAACCGTACGAAGGAGTTCGAAGTGGGCGAAGTATTTCTGGTGGCCGGCGCACGCACCCCGCACGGGCGCTACGGCGGTGCGCTGTCGACCGTGCGCCCCGACGATCTGGCCGGGATCGTCGTCGCCGAGGCGGTCCGGCGCGCGGGCGTTCCCGTCGACCGGATCGACGAGGTGATTCTCGGTGCCGCGAACCAGGCAGGCGAGGACAATCGCGATGTGGCCAGAATGGCAGTTCTGCTCGCAGGACTCCCCCATACCGTGCCGGGATACACCGTCAATCGCCTGTGCGCGAGCGGACTGACCGCAGTCGCCAACGCCGCGAGCACCATTCGCAGCGGTGAGGCCGAGATCATCGTGGCCGGTGGCGTCGAGTCCATGACGCGCGCGCCCTGGGTCATGGCCAAGCCGGGAACCGCATGGGCCAAGCCCGGGGAGATCTTCGATACCTCCCTCGGCTGGCGATTCACCAATCCGACCTTCGCCTCCCACGACGCGGGGACCGATCCCAAGATCACCCTGTCGATGGGTGAAACCGCCGAGGAGGTCGCGCTCAGCGAGGGCATCACCCGCGAGGAGTCCGACGCCTTCGCCTTCCGCAGCCAGCAGCGTGCCATCGCCGCCCAGGATGCCGGACGCTTCGCCGACGAGATCGTGCCCGTCTCGACCAAGAACGGCGAGGTGACCGAGGACGAGACGCCGCGACGCGGAACCACGTTGGAGAAGCTCAGCACTCTGAAGACCGTGTTTCGTAAGGACGGCATCGTCACCGCCGGAACGTCCTCACCGTTCACCGACGGTGCGTCGGCATTGGTGGTGGCCTCCGAGGAGGCCGTGAACAAGTACGGCCTCGACGTTCGCGGACGCATCGTCACCAGTGCGAGTGCAGGCATCGCGCCGCACATCATGGGGCTCGGGCCCGTGCCGTCCACACAGAAGGCGCTCGCTCGCGCCGGGTGGTCTGTCGAGGACCTCGGTGCCGTCGAACTCAACGAAGCCTTCGCGGCCCAGTCCCTCGGCGTCATCCGTCAACTGAAGCTGAACGAGGACATCGTCAACGCCGACGGCGGGGCCATCGCCCTCGGCCACCCCCTAGGTTCCTCCGGTGCTCGAATCCTGTTGACGCTGTTGGGCCGGATGGAACGTGAGAAGGCGTCCCGTGGGCTCGCGACGCTGTGCGTCGGCGTCGGGCAAGGCGTGTCGATGTTGATCGAGGCACCGTGAACACGCTCGTCGTCGAGGAGCTGACCGACCGCGTTGTCGTCACCCTGAATCGCGAGAAACATCGCAACGCAATCGATGCCGAGATGATCGGTGAGCTGCACGAGGTGTGCGCGCTCGTCGAGCAGGACCCCAAGATCGTCATCCTGACGGGGCAGGGCGAGCACTTCGCCGGCGGTGCCGACATCAACCAGCTGCGCGCCCGTACCCGCGACGACGCATTGCGCGGCATCAACCGAAACCTGTTCGACCGCATCGCCGCACTGCCCCTGCCGACGATCGCCGCGGTCCGCGGTTACGCCCTCGGCGGTGGCGCAGAACTGTCCTACGCCTGCGACATCCGTATCGCCTCGCCGACGGCGGTGTTCGGCAATCCCGAACCGGGGCTGGGCATCATGGCGGCCGCCGGGGCCAGCTACCGGTTGCCGACTTTGGTGGGAGTGTCCGTCGCCAAGCAGGTACTCCTCGGTGGCCGGACGCTCGACGCAGAGGTGGCACTGCGCTCCGGCCTGGTGCTGGACGTCGTCGACGAGCCGTTGGCCGCAGCGCATTCCCTCGCGGATCGCATTGCCAAGCAAGCACCTCTGGCGCTGAAGCTGACCAAGAAGATTGTCGATGCACCCGGTTCACATCCGTGGGCCGACGACATCGCGCAGGCTGTTCTGTTCGAGACCGAAGACAAACAACGCCGAATGACGGCATTTCTGGAGAAGAAGAAATGACAGCTCCATCAAAGGTGGCAGTGGTCGGTGGCGGCCGCATGGGTGCAGGCATCGCGCAGGTATTCGCCGCCCTCGGTTCCACCGTCGTCATCGCCGAAGCCGCCGACCAGGAGGCCGCCCTCGGACGAGTCTCGACCGGGTTGGATCGGGCGCACGAGCGCGGCAAACTCAGTGAGGATCCCGCTGCGATTCTCGCGCGGGTCTCCACGGTCGCCGGGCCCGCGGACCTCGCGGCCGACCTCGACCTGGTGGTCGAAGCCGTGCCCGAGATTCCGGCGCTCAAGGTCGAGGTGTTGGCGCTGATAGACAAAGTCGCATCCGAAAAGACCGTCATCGCGTCGAACACGAGCTCGATCTCCATCGCCGAACTCGGTGCAGCACTGAGTGATCCGAGCCGCTTCATCGGGATGCACTTCTTCAACCCGGTTCCGGCGTCGACTCTCGTCGAGATCGTGCGCGCGCCTGCCACCTCCGCGGACGTGGTGGAGCGAGTACAGCAGTGGGTGTCACTCCTGGGCAAGACCGAGGTGCTCGTCAACGACTCCCCCGGCTTCGCTACCTCGCGGCTCGGTGTCTGCCTCGGGCTCGAGGCCATTCGGATGTTGGAAGAAGGCGTCGCCGACGCGGAATCCATCGACCGCGCCATGGAATTGGGCTACAAGCACCCGATGGGACCGTTGCGGTCGACCGACCTCGTCGGGTTGGACGTTCGGCTCGCCATCGCAGAACACCTGGCGTCGACCCTCGGCGACAGGTTCACACCCCCGCAGTTGTTGCGAGACATGGTTGCTCGCGGCGACATCGGACGCAAGTCCGGTCGCGGCTTTCACGATTGGACGAACGCATGACGGTACGGTTCGACATCGCCGACGGCTTGGCGACCATCACTCTCGCTCGCCCCGAGGCACACAATGCCCTCGATGTGACGACGAAGCTCGCGTTGGCGGAGGCCGTCCAGAAGGCCGCTGCCCCCGAGGTGCGCGCCGTGCTGATCACCGCAGAGGGGAAGAACTTCTGCGTCGGCCAGGATCTCGGCGAGCACGTCGCCGCACTCGAGGACGATCCGGCGACGGCGATGGATACCGTCGGTGAGCACTACAACCCGGTGATTCGCGGACTGGCTGCGCTCGAGGTACCGATCGTCGTGGCTATCCCCGGTGCATGCGTCGGCGCAGGTCTCGGGATTGCCTTGGCCGGAGATATTCGGGTTGCGGGCACCAAGTCCTCGTTCGCGACGGCGTTCACCGGAATCGGCCTGGCCAGCGACTCGGGGTTGAGCTACTCGTTGGTCGAGGCTCTGGGATCGAGCCGGGCCGCGGGTCTGATGCTGCTCGGCGACAGGGTCACCGCCGCGCAGGCCCTCGACTGGGGTCTGGTGCATCGCGTCGTCGAGGACGGGGACGTACTCGAGACCGCGCGCACGCTCGCCACCTCGCTCGCGGCCGGGCCCACCCAGGCCTACAAGCAGGTCAAGTCGCTGATCGCTCGATCGGGACTGTCCGACGCCTTGGACCGCGAGGCTCAGGCACAAACCGCTCTGGGACAAACAGCAGATCACAAAGCAGCGGTGGATGCGTTTCTGGCGAAAAAAAGAGCCTCCTTCGTCGGCATGTGAACAGAAACTCGACCCCTGCTACGAAGTGTCTTCGGTCGTTCCGCAGGCTCCACTCCTACCTCGCGCACGTGCGGCGCAGCCGCTCTTGTGCCCGGGGTCACTTCGAGGCATACTGGTTACCAACCGATCATTCGGTAATGAAAGTAGGATTTATGACCACGTCAAACACCCTGTCCGCCGAAACGCTGCAGGACGGGTTCGACGACACCATTTCCCGTGAGCAGCGCGTCGAGCCGCGAGACTGGATGCCCGACGGCTATCGCAAGTCGCTCATTCGGCAGATCGCCCAGCACGCGCATTCCGAGATTATCGGAATGCAGCCGGAGGGCAATTGGCTCACCCGCGCGCCGTCGCTGCGCCGCAAAGCGATTCTGATGGCCAAGGTGCAGGACGAGGCCGGCCACGGCCTCTACCTCTACTCCGCCGCGGAGACGCTCGGAGCGGACCGCGCCGACCTGACGGTCAAGCTCATCGAGGGCAAGCAGAAGTACTCCTCGATCTTCAACTACCCCACCCTGACGTACGCCGACGTGGGCACCATCGGCTGGCTCGTCGACGGCGCAGCTATCTGCAATCAGGTTCCCCTGTGCCGCAGCAGTTTCGGACCGTACGCACGCGCGATGATCCGCGTCTGCAAGGAAGAATCCTTCCATCAGCGCCAGGGCTACGAACTACTGGCGACGATGATGCGCGGCACCGAGGAGCAGCGCGCCATGGTCCAGGAGTCGGTGAACCGCTGGTGGTGGCCGGCACTGATGATGTTCGGTCCGCCGGACGACGAGTCCCCCAACACCGAGCAGTCGATGAAGTGGGGCATCAAGCGTCACACCAACGACGAACTGCGCCAACGCTTCGTCGACATGTCGATCCCGCAGGCAAAGGCTCTGGGTGTCACGTTCCCGGACCCGGATCTGAAGTGGAACGAAGAACGTAAGTCGCACGATTTCGGCGAGCCCGACTGGTCCGAGTTCATGCAGGTGATCAAGGGCAACGGCGCCTCCAACGTCGAGCGCATCGCGAACCGTCGCGCAGCGCACGACGGCGGTGCCTGGGTCCGTGAGGCCGCAACCGCATTCGCAGCAAGGAACGCAGCATCATGAACGAGTTCACCGCCGAGGGCGGCCACGGAGCAGTTCCCACCGACAACGTTCCGGTCGAGCCGAAAAGAGAAGCCGTCAAGGCCGATTGGCCGTTGTACGAGGTGTTCCTGCGCGGCAAGCGCGGCCTGAACCACGTGCATGTCGGATCGCTGCACGCTGCCGACGACCACATGGCACTGCGGCACGCCCGCGACGTCTACACCCGTCGCAACGAGGGCGTCAGCATCTGGGTGGTTCCGTCCAACTCCATCGTCGCGTCGTCCCCGTCGGAGAAGGATCCCTTCTTCGCACCGAGTGGCGACAAGGTGTACCGCCACCCGACGTTCTACGAGATCCCCGACAACGTCCCCCACATGTGAGACCCATTCTTCAAGAGGACAAGCACTGATGACTGATCACGACAGCGCCTACGAGGGCCTCGTCGACGAGGATTCACACGGGCAGTGGGCATTCGGAACGAGTTTCGACGACCCGCTCGCCGGAGTCGACACCACCGTCCCCGACGACGTCGACCTGAAAGCCCTTGCCGCATACTGCCTCATGCTCGGCGACGACGCGCTGATCAGCTCGCAGCGACTGGCGCAGTGGAGCACCCGCGCACCGGAGCTCGAAGAGGAAGTGGCCCTGGCCAACGTCGGCCTCGATCTCCTCGGCCAGGCTCGGCTGCTGCTGGCCCGCGCCGCCAAAGCAGACCCGACGGTGGTGCCGTTCATTTCGGACACCTCTCCCGCACCGGCCGAGGATGCACTGTCGTTCTTCCGCGACGAGGCAGATTTCCGGTGTGTGCGACTCACCGAACTCGACAACGGTGACTTCGCGAAATCCCAGGTCCGCCTGCTGGTGTTCGCGACGTGGCGGCTCGCCGTCTTCACCCGTCTGCAGGAATCTCGCGATCCGGTTCTGGCCGCTGTCGCGAGCAAAGGCGTCAAAGAGCTGACCTACCATCGTGATTACGCCGCGCGCTGGGTCGTGACGCTGGGTTGCGGAACCGATGAATCCAAGCAACGAGTGCGCGACGCCGTGACCGGAATCTGGCCGTACGTCTCCGAACTGTTCGTACCCACGGACGAGGAAATCGCCCTGGCGAAGGTCGGCGTCGCCGTCGACCCCCGGGATATTCGCGAGGAGTTCGATTCCGTTCTCGCACAGGTTCTGCACGCCGCAGAGCTCGAGGCACCCGAGGGTAAATCCGTCGGCACCATCGGCGGCCGCGGTGGCCGACGCGGAATCCACACCGAGGCATTCGGACCGTTGATCGCCGAGATGCAGGTAGTGGCCAGAGCACATCCGGAGGGAGTCTGGTGACCACACTTCAACGAACGGCGCGTGAGATCGCCGCTACCGTCATGGATCCCGAGATGCCGCTGCTCACCCTCGACGACCTCGGCGTCCTCCGTGACGTCGAAGTCCGCGAGGACGGCAGCGTGCTCGTCACCATCACCCCGACGTACTCGGGATGCCCGGCGATGGCGACGATGCGCGACGACATCGCGCACAAGCTGACCGATCACGGGTACTCCGACGTCGAGATCGTCACCAGCCTGACCCCGGCGTGGAGTACCGACTGGATTTCCGAGGAGGGCCTGCGCAAGCTACGCGAATCCGGTTACTCGACGCCCGGTCCTGCTCCGACCCGAACCTCCGGCCCGGTTCCGTTGACCCTGACGGTCAAACCCCGTGAGATCGCCTGCCCGCAGTGCAGTTCCGTCAACACCCGTCTGACGTCCGAGTTCGGCGCGACGCTGTGCAAGGCCCAGTATCGGTGCGACGACTGCCTCGAACCCTTCGACCACGTCAAGGAAATCTGATGACCGTCACCGCCGAGCCCGTACAGAAGACCCAACGCAACAAGCCGTTTCACACCCTGACCGTCGCCGATGTGGAATCACTGTGCGACGACGCGGTGGCCGTCACCTTCGACGTACCGGAGGATCTGCGCGAGGAATTCGATTTCAAGCCGGGTCAGTCGCTGATGCTCAGCCGCACGATCGACGGTGTGGAGCATCGCCGCTCTTACTCGATCTGTGCACCCGCGGGCTCGCGTCCACGCGTCGGCGTTCGCGAGGTCAGCGACGGCCTGTTCTCGTCCTGGCTCGTCCGCGAGGTCAAGGCCGGCGACCGCATCGACGTTCAGGGTCCGACCGGAAATTTCCATGCAGACCCGGCAGCGGCGGGCAGGCACGTTCTCATCGCGGCCGGATCCGGCATCACCCCGATGCTGTCGATCGCGGCCTCCGTGCTCGCCAACCCCGATGCCGAAGTGGTTCTGCTGTACGGCAATCGGCGCACACGCACGGTGATGTTCGCCGAGGAGATAGCCGACCTCAAAGACCAGTACGGCAGTCGATTCGACGTCATTCACGTTCTGTCCAGGGAGCCACGCGAGGTCGAACTGTTCAGCGGCAGGCTCGATGCCGAGCGCTTGCGCGAAATACTCGACACTGTCGTCGCCACGCCGGATATCGATCACTTCTGGCTCTGCGGTCCGTTCGGGATGGTCAACGACGCACAGGACGTGCTGAAGGAGCTCGGCGTCGCCAAGAGCAGCATTCACCACGAACTGTTCTACGTCGACGACGTACCGCCGCCGCAGGAGAAGCACCGTGAGCCCGGCGTCACCGGGCCCAGCAGCGAGGTCACCATCATCCTCGACGGCCGTGAGGTGAAAGGCGCACTGCCTCAGGACGAGTCGATTCTCGATGCGGGCGAGCAGCTGCGGTCCGATCTTCCGTTCGCCTGCAAGGGCGGAGTGTGCGGCACGTGTCGCGCGAAGGTGACCTTCGGCGACGTCGACATGCGTCGCAACTATGCGCTCGAGGACAACGAGGTCGACGCCGGCTTCGTGCTCACCTGCCAAACCTTCCCCGTCAGCGACACCGTCACCGTCGACTTCGACGCCTGATCCCCCGGAGACTGCCATGACCAGCGTCTTGTCCACCCCCACCGACACCCCCGACATCGAGTTCGCTTCTCGCGACCGGATATCCGCTCTCCAGTTGGAGCGTCTGCGGTGGTCTCTGCAGCATGCCTACGACAATGTGGCGCACTACAAGAAGGCATTCGACGATGCCGGAGTGCATCCCAGCGACCTGAAGGACCTGAGCGATCTGGCGAAGTTCCCCTTCACGTCCAAGCAGGACCTGCGGGCCAACTACCCGTTCGGCATGTTCGCCGTGCCGCAGAACCAGGTCTCGCGCATTCATGCATCCTCGGGCACCACCGGTCGTCCGACCGTCGTCGGCTACACCGCCAAGGACATCGACAACTGGGCCGATCTCATCGCCCGTAGTCTCCGCGCGGGTGGCGTCAAGCCTTCGGACAAGGTGCACGTGGCCTACGGGTACGGACTGTTCACCGGCGGGCTCGGCGCGCACTACGGCGCAGAACGACTCGGCTGCACGGTCATTCCGATGTCCGGTGGCATGACCGATCGTCAGATCCAACTGATCCAGGACTTCGAGCCCGACGCCATCCTGGTCACCCCGTCCTACATGCTGACGATCGTCGACGCCATGGTGAAGAAGGGGATCGATCCCGCGAAGACGTCGCTGAAGACCGGTGTGTTCGGTGCCGAGCCGTGGACCGAGGAGATGCGCACCGAAATCGAGAACACTCTGGCGATGGATGCCGTCGACATCTACGGCCTGTCCGAGGTGATGGGACCGGGTGTGGCGATGGAATGCGTCGAAACCAAGGACGGACTGCACATCTGGGAGGATCATTTCTACCCGGAGATCATCGATCCGGTGACCGGCGAAGTTCTGCCCGACGGCGAGGAGGGTGAATTGGTGTTCACTTCCCTGACCAAGGAAGCGATGCCGATCGTGCGGTATCGCACCCGGGATCTGACGCGTCTGCTGCCCGGCACGGCCCGCACGATGCGTCGGATGCAGAAGGTCACCGGCCGGACCGACGACATGATCATCCTGCGCGGCGTCAATCTCTTCCCGACGCAGATCGAGGAGCTCATCCTGGGTGTCCCCGCGCTCGCACCTCAGTTTCAGTGCGTACTCGATCGTGCAGGCCGAATGGATTCCCTGACGGTGCGGGTGGAGGCCAGGCCCGATGTGCCGTCCGATCAGTACGCCGGCCTTGGCGTGACGCTGCAGAAGCTGGTGAAGAATCGGATCGGTGTGACGGTGAACGTCGACGTACTGCCGCAGACGGCGTTGGAGCGTTCGATCGGTAAGGCCCGCAGGCTGATAGACAACCGCCCGGCCGTATGACATGAGCCCGGTGGCACAGGATTTCGAGCAATGGCGCGAGAACGTCTCGACGGCGTTCGTGCCGCTCGACGCTGTGTCCACCGGGCAGTCTCCGTTCCAGGGCACCCTGGTGTCGTCGACGTTGGGATCGCTGCAACTGAGCGAGGTCGCCGGGCGCGAGGTGGACGTGCGGCGCACCCGCGCCACCATCAAGCGTGCCGATCCCGGCCTGATCAAGGTCGGACTGCAATTGACCGGCCGCGGCACGCTGGTTCAGAACGACCGCGAGGCCGTGCTGGAGCCGGGCGACTTCGCGGTGTACGACACCAGTGCCCCGTACGATCTGCATTTCGTCGGAGACTTCGAGATGTTCGTGGTGATGTTCCCCCGCGACGCGCTCCGCATCGATTCCCGTGAGTTGACAACCGTTGCCGCGCGTCGCATCGAGGGCGATCACGGCGTCGGCGCGTTGGTTTCGCCGTTTCTGTTCAATTTGCGCCGCAACGCCGCAGACGGAACACTGCCGGCGACGCCGATGCTCGAGAACGCAGTGCTCGACCTTCTCTGTGCCGCGCTCGACGATGCGGCTCCCCATGATGCGCCGGGTTCCACGCTACTGATCGAGGCCAAGAGCCTCGTCGAGTCGCATCTGTCCGATCCCACACTGTCCACGGCGTCGATCGCTGCGCGACTGCATATTTCGACGCGCTACTTGCAGAAGTTGTTCGAGTCCGACGGCCGTACCGTGGCCGGCTGGATCAGATCCAGGCGACTCGACCGATGCCACCGCGAACTACGCGACCCCCGCTTCGCCGCAGACAGCATCGGAACCATCTGCGCGCGAAACGGTTTGATCGATTCCTCGAACTTCTCGAAACTGTTCAAGGAGACGTACGGCATGTCGCCGCGCGAGTATCGCGCCGGGTGAGGGCGTACGCCGCCCTCACCCGACCACGAATCACGTTCCGAGAATCAGATCCGAGGCCCGCTCGCCCACCATGATGGACGGCGCGTTGGTGTTGCCCGACGGCACCGTCGGCATGACAGACGCGTCCGCGACTCGTAGGCCGTCGACTCCTCGCACTCGAAGATCAGCTCCGACAACGGAATTCGCGTCCAATTCCGCACCCATCTTGCAGGTTCCGACCTGGTGGTGATACGTACCCGCGGTCTGGCGAACGTAGGCTCGCAGATCGTCGCGGGTGCGCGCGCTCGGCCCCGGAACCACCTCGGCCTTGCGCCACGGTGCGAACGCGTCGGAGGCACCGATCTCGCGACAGATCTCCACCGCGTCGACCATCGCTTCGAGGTCGTACGGATCGGCCAGGATGTTCGGATCCGCCAGTGGCAGTTCGCTGGGGTCCGAGGACGCCAGCCGCAGGGTCCCCCGCGAGCGTGGAGCGACGATGCCGGGTGCGATGGTGTAGCCGTTCTCTGGCACCGGGTATCCGTCTGCCGGGTACGGAATGTGCATGAACAGCGGCTGCAGATCCGGTGCGGCGCCGACCCATCCTGTGCTGCGGGCGTACAGCTGCGCCTCGAGCAGGTTGTTGGTGCCGGCCGCGAGCGGCTCGAGTGACTCGTAGATGTTGCTGAGCAGCAGATGGTCGTGCAGGTTCTCGCCGACGCCGGGCAGGTCCAGGACTGTGTCGACCCCGATAGCAGACAGGTGATCCGATGGCCCGATTCCGCTGAGCATCAACGTCTTCGGTGAGCCGAGTGCTCCACCGCACAGGATGACCTCATGGTCGGCGAACGCACGCTGTACTTCGGAGTCGCCGCGACTGAACTCGATTCCCACCGCTCGACCGTTCTCGAGCACCACCTTGTGGACGAGCGCGCCGGTGGTGACGGTCAGATCGGGATTGTTCAACACCGGCCCGACGAAGCTCTTCCACGCGCTCATCCGCTCACCGTCGCGTGGTGGTGTGGTTGTAGCCCGCGCCCACCATCTCGTCGGCGTTGAAGTCGTCGATGAGCTTGTGCCCGTGCTCGACTGCCGCGTCGACGAAGGCAGCCGCCAGTGGATGCGGGGTGCCCATGATGGACACCGGCAGCGGACCGTCGCCGCCGTGGAACTCGTTGGATCCGAGCTCGTGTGACTCCGAGCGCTTGAACAGCGGCAGTACGTTCTCCCACGACCACCCGGCATCGCCGGTGGCGGACGCCCACCCGTCGTAGTCGCTGGAATGTCCTCGGACGTAGATCATTCCGTTGAGGGACGAGCTGCCGCCGAGTACGCGTCCACGCGGCCAGAAGATCCGCCGATCGTTCGCGTGCTTCTGCGGGGTGGTGAACAGTCCCCAGTCCTGTGATCCGCCGAGCAGCGTCGGCCAGCCCTGGGGTGAGTGGATCGCCGGGTCGGTATCCACCGGTCCGGCTTCGATCACGTGCACGGTGTGCCCGGCATCGAGCAAGCGCCGCGCGATGACGCTTCCTGCTGATCCTGCTCCCACTACGATGTAATCCGTCGACATGCGCTGCCTCTTTCTGTTGTGACCGTCGACACAACAGTGGCCGAATCCGCGAACACAAACATGTCGCTGAGCGCACACATTCTGGGGCAGATGCGCACCACCATGAGCGAGCTCGGTCAGAAGGCCATCGGCGCCATTCCCAGGATCATCAATGCGGAACCTGCCGTCACTCGTCGTCCGGGCGGGTTGGTGCGCAACAGGTGGATCGTTACGGCCATCCACCCCACCAGGAGTAGCGCGGCGATGACCCTTGGATCGGCCTCGACTCCGTGCCGGTGCCGCGTCGTCGCCTGCGATTCCGCGTGGGAGTGCATGGGCGGCAGCATCATCAGTAGTACGGCCATGCAGGTCAGGTCCACCGCGCATGGAATCGATCGGGTTCTGTTCGGCACGTCTGCGGTGACGTGTACGGCAACCGCGACGAGAGCGAGTATCGATATCAGCGCCATGGATGGGTCGGTACCGAAGGCCACCATGGAGGCCATGACGATGCCCATGCAGAGGTGAGCCCACCGCACCCGCCCCGTGTGCTTGCCACGTCCGAGCAGCGGGAGAACAGCACCCACTGCACCGAGCGCCATCAGCACCGTCATGACCATCGGTGTCAGACCTCCGTCGTCTCGAGAGTTCGGCTCCGAGTCGCTCGTGCCGTCATTGTTCCTCCCACGAAGAATGCCACGACGACGATCAACAGAAGGGCGGCGAGCACTCCCGAACCGCCGATCAGCAGTGTGAAGTTGTCCAGCACGAGGCCCAGAATCGCCACCAGGCCAAGAGTTCCCAGCGCAGGCGCGACGACGGTGTGCCAAGTCCGTGTGTCCACACTCGATCGACGGAAGAACGCGATGATGGCGCCGCCGGTGAGGATCATCAGAACCAGGATGCTGACGGTAGCCAGTCCTGACATCCAGGTGAACAGTTGCAGCACCGGGTCTGCGCCCGCCACCGCGAAGACCGCGAGAACCACCGCGGCCGAGGCGGTCTGGAACAGTGACCCCATGTGCGGGGAGCCGTGCCGGGAGTGGGTGCGCGCCAACAACGAGGGGGCGACGCCCTTCCGGGCCAGTGCGAAGACGTACCGACCGATTGCGTTGTGGAACGCCAACAGAGCGGCGAAGAGACTGGTGACCAACATGATTTCCATGATGTCCGCCGACATCGGGCCCAGGTACTGGGCGGCAGCGGCGAAGGTCAATCCCGCCGTGTCGTCGGCAGCGGCCTGCGCGACGGACGCGCTGCCGAAGGCGAGCACGACGGCCCAACTCGACACCGCGTACACCAGTCCGATGGTGACGACAGCGGCGTAGGTCGCAATCGGAACGGTGCGCGTGGGGTTACGCGCCTCCTCGCCGTAGATCGCGGTGGCCTCGAAACCGATGAACGAGGCGATTGCGAACATCAGGGCGATTCCCGGTGATCCGCTGAAGAAGGCCGAGGGAGTGAACGATTCGACGTCGATGCCCGCGGCACCGCCCTTGGCGAACACCGCGACCGACAGGATCACGATGATGCCGATCTCGAGCACCAGCAGCACCCCGAGCACCTTGGCACCGAGATCGATGCTGCGGTAGCCGAGCAGCGCCACGATCGCGACGAGACCGAGCGCCCACAACCACCACGGCAGGTCGGGTCCGCCGTACTTCACGACCAGGCTGTCGACGGTCGATGCGGCGAGGCCGTAGATGCCCGCCTGAATGGCGGTGTACGTCAGCAGCGCCAGACCCGCGGCACCGAGGCCCATGGTTCTCCCGAGCCCCTTCTCCACGTAGGCGTAGAACGCACCGGTGTCCACCATGTGTCGGCTCATGGCCGCGTACCCGACGCTGAAGATCAGCAGGACGACCGCCGCGACGATGTAGGCGAGCGGAGCGCCCGCTCCGTTACCTGTGGCTATCATGACCGGCAGGGCCCCACCGATGGCCGTCAGCGGCGCTGCAGCGGCGATGACCAGGAACACGATTCCGACGACGCCGATGGATCCGCGGAGCGCACCTGCCGTCGAATTCGATTGCGTTTCAGACATTCTGCTCACCGCTCGCGCAGCTCGAGGCGGCGCAGTGCGCAGAACTCGAGCGCGGCACGTCGAGGGTGGGGTTGCGATCGAAGAATCCCGCGGGCTTCAGTTTGAAGCCGGTGTAGTCCACCGGCATGATCGGCCAGTCCTCGGGTCTCGGGAAGTGGGTGAGCCCGAAGGTGTGCCACAGCACGATGTCCTCGTCGACGAGGCTACGGTTCGACGCCACGAATGCCGGCAGACCCGCTCCCCCATGATGCTGGTTGACGAAATCGCCTGCGGCATAACGTTCGCTTCGGTCGAACTGCGTCACCCAGAGATGCTTGGTGGCGAACGTGGCACGTCGCGCGATCGACGAGTTGTCGTCGGCCAGCAGCAATGGCTGGCCTTCGGGGTGCAGCGTGTATCCGACGGGCTTTCCGAGCCGGCTCAGCGAGGTCGGATTGGTGACGTGCCAGACGCGGCCCACCGTGCCGTCGGCGATACGTTGCGCCTCGGCTTCCGTGGCCAGTGGGGTGTGTTGCAGAGCAAAGGCATTGCCGTGCAGGTTGTCCGGTCCCATCGGTACCCGGCGGGTCTCGATCTCCTCGACGGAGTTGCCGATACCGTCGACCATCATGTCGAGTCGCGCACTGAACAGATGCTGGTGGCACGGCGCTCCGAGTCCCGGGGCGATCTCTGTTGCGTAGGGGTAGTCACCACCGGGATGCCCGGACGTGAATACGATTCCGGTTGCCTTGACCTCGAATTCGATGGTGCCGTCGAGGTAGAGGTACCAGAAGAATCCGTAGTCGTAGTTGCCGATGGTGGTGAAGAAGGAGATCACGAGTCGGCGCTGGCGGCGGGTCTCCTGCGAGCCCGACCACAGATCGGTGTGCTTCCAGAGCACCCCGAAATCCTCCTCGTGCATGCACACGGCGTTGGTCAGCGTTTTCGGGTTGCCGAATTCGTCGGCGATCACGGCGTCGAAGTACGTGATATCGCCGACGCAGTCGCACCCGAGTTCGAGTGAGTTCGCGTACCGTCCCACCAGATACTCACCGGTGTCGAAGTAGTTCTGCCACGACCGAACCGGGGACGGATCTCCATAGGGGACAACCATTTCGGCGATCGAAGCGCGGTGAACGATCGGGCGCACGGTACCCCGGTCCTCGAACCCGATCTGGTGCAGCACCAGGCCCTCACGCACATCGAAGCCGACCCTGAAGGACCACTTCTCCCAGTCGACGCGATTGCCCCGAACCGTGAAGCTCGGGCCGTCGGGTTGAGTGATCTCGATCGGCTTCTGCGTGGTGCGCAGCGGGCCGGTAACGGACACATCGTCGAAGTTTCCCGACTCCTCCGGAATGGGAACCGCACCCAGGTCGACGACCTTGTCCACCGTCCGATTCATCACGTCCACGAAGGCGACCAGACCGTCGATGGGATGCGCCCACGCATGATCGGCCGGGTAGTCCTGACGAAAGGCCAGGCCGCGCAGGATGCGTCGACCATGCTCGCCCGGGTAGTCGAACACCCCTGCTGACAGGGGTGCCACTCGTACGTGTGCTACGTCCAGTCCGCGCGCGGCCAGCGCGGCAAGCCAGTCCGGATCGGTGGAGAGCACGCTCTCGACGAGCTCGAATTCCTCGTCGAGCACCGGCATCTGGCCGTCACGGATCGCGTCGAGCCGCGTGGAGCCGATCACCTGACGCTCGTCGAGAGAGACGAGAAGATCGACGGCATCGGGTGTCGAGATGTCGTGCAACAGCACCCGGAAGGTACGTCGGGTGGTCGGTTCGGCGGCGTACAGCTCGGCCTTGTCCGGTTCGTCCAGTCCGACGTAGACGAACCGGGTTGCAGCAGTGACGAATCCGGCGGCATCGACGACATTCCGAACCTGTGCGATCTCGTCTTCGGTGGGCAACGACAAGGCGTGGTCGATTGCGTGGGGCGTGAGGGTTGGCATGGATGTTCCTCGAGGTCGGGTGTTGGTTCTACAGACGTTGAATAACGAAGGCATGTGGGCAGGGCCGAATCGCCCGCCCGCAGGGTGGCTACAGCTGAGCTATGAACCGGTCGAGCATCTCGAACTGCCGGTCGGCAGTGGTGTCATCGGGAGTGAGCACGCCGAGAATCTGCATACCCATCATCATGTTGAGCAACGTTTCGACGGCGAGATCGACGTCGAAGTCGCCGGCGTCGCCTTCTGCGCGAGCCTGCTCGAGAAACTCCGCCATCCGCGCCCGCCACGACACCAAGGATCGACGGTTCGTGTCGTCCATGTGCTCGTCGTACATCGCGCGTTGCCACAGCGAGACTGCAATTCTCGCCTCGAGCAAAGTCTCTTCGGTCGTCGGCATCACTTCTCGGCAAAAGATGCGGAGGGCATCGAATCCCGTTGCATCGCCGAGAGCTTCGTCGATACGGCGGTTCGTTGCCTCGAAGACGTGCTCGAATGCGGTGCGGAGAATCTCGTCCTTGCCCGCGAAGTAGTGGCTCAGTGCACCGTTCGTGTATCCCGCCTCGGTCGCGATGTCCCGCATGTTCGCGGCATCGATCCCCTTGGCAGCGATCAAACGCCAGGTTGCCGCAGTGATCGCGCGGCGGCGTTCGTCGTGATCCACGAGCTTCGGCACAGCCCTACGGTAGCGGCTCCCTGCTCGGACCTAGGGTTCGGGCATCGTCATCATCGCCTTCCGATCCGTTCGGACGTTGTTCTACGTCCGTTGAACTAAATTCTCCGACCTGCTCGTTACGAATCGCGCTTCCGTCGGTAAACACCGCGTTACCCCACGTGAGCGGAACTTCGACCCCTGCTACGAGGTTCCGCTCACCTGGGTCGTTCCGCAGGCTCCACTCCCGCTCACCTGCGTCAGCTCTACAGAACGATCGTGACGACTTTTTCCTCGGTGTTGGCCTCGATACCGGCCCATCCGAGTTCACGGCCCGTGCCACTGGATTTCATGCCGCCCCAGGGGAGGGCGGGATCGATTGCGGCCCACCCGTTCACCCACACCGCGCCGGATCGAACCTGCGCAGCAAGGGTGTGCGCCCTCGACACGTCGCGGGTCCAGATGCTCGCGGCCAGTCCGTACACCGTGCCGTTGGCGATGGCGATGGCCTCGTCGGCGGTGTCGAACGGAATCACCGTGCCGACGGGGCCGAAAATCTCCTCCTGCGCGATCTTCATGTCGTTGTCCGCGTCGGTGAAGATCGTCGGCTCGACGAAATACCCTGCGCCGTCGGGCCGGCCGCCACCCGCCGCCACTCGCGCTCCACCGTCGCGTCCGGCCTGGATGTACCCCAGAACGCTGTCGCGCTGCTTCGCGTTGACCAGCGCACCCATCGTCGTCGACGGATCGAACGGATCACCCAGAACCTGAGCCGACGCCGCAGCGGCCAGACCGTCGACCACCTGCGAGTACAGCGAGCGATGCACCAGAACCCGCGTACCGGCCGCACACACCTGGCCCTGGTTGAAGAACAATCCCATCGCGGTTCCGTTGATCGCCGCCTCGAGATCCGCGTCCTCGAGAATGATCTGCGGGGACTTGCCGCCGAGTTCGAGCGTGGTCCGCTTGAACGTATCTGCAGCTTTCTTGGCGATGAGCTTGCCGACCCGAGGGCTGCCGGTGAAGCTGATCTTGTCTACGTCCGGATGCCCGACCAACGCGTCGCCGGTCACTTCTCCAAGTCCTGGAACAACATTGACCACTCCGGCAGGTACTCCCGCCTCGTCGATCAGACGAGCCAGATGCAGGATGGACAACGGCGCATCCTCCGGCGGCTTGACGACCACGGTGTTTCCGGCGGCCAACGCGGGCGCGAGCTTCCACGCGGCAATCATCAGCGGGGTGTTCCAGGGAACGATCATGCCGATGACGCCCACCGGCTCACGGACGGTGTACGAGTGCGTCGGCTGCCCGAAGTAGCCCGCAGTGGGGATGGAGCTGCCGGTGATCTTGTCGGCCCAGCCGGCGAAGTGCCGGAACGTGGCTGCGGCATTGGGAATGTCGAGCATGGCCGGTTGACCCACGGGCTTGCCCACGTCGAGAGCCTCGAGCCGGGCCAGTAGGTCCCCGTCACGTTCGATGAGGTCGGCAATCCGGTTGAGCAGCTTCCCGCGCACTGCTCCGGGCGTCGCGCCCCACTCACCACCGAGCTGGGCACGGGCGGCACGCACCGCTGCATCGACGTCCGACGCGGTGGCTGCAGCAACCTCGGCGAGTGGCTGTTCCGTCGTGGGGTTGATGTCGGTGAACGTGCCTCCGTCGGAAGCGCCGTGCCACTGCCCCGCGATGTAGAGCTCGGTGGCGGTGTCGGTCGGCAACGACGGTGCGGCCGATTCCTGGACTGCAGTCATGTGTGTTGGCTCCTTCTCGGGTGCCGATCGCGGCACCTGTGGCGTGTCCGGTCCAGACTGCGCCCGGACAGGCGAGAAGGTCTTGTGTGATCGCGCACACATTGTGCGGTAGATGCGCACCGCCGATCGACCTCCTCGCGTGACGATCGTGTGTCGAGACACCCGGCCTCGGTTACCGCCGTGTTTCACCGCCCTGGCATGCGACGGAGAGTCAATTATTCCGACACATCGAGGCCATCCATCGGCCTCTCAGCAGGCAAAACTGGTGCCCTCCCACACGAAAGGCCCGCAATGACACACCACCAGTTTCGCGCCGCGGCAGTCCAGGCCGCGCCGGTATTTCTCGATCTCGACGCCTCGATCGACAAGGCGGTCGGCCTGATCGAGGACGCGGCCCGCGCCGGAGCCGAACTCATCGCGTTTCCCGAGACCTACCTGCCCGGCTATCCCTGGTACATCTGGCTCGACGCACCGGCGTGGGGATTTCAGTTCACGCAGCGCTACTTCGACAACTCACTGGAGTACGGAACACCCCAGGCAGCTCGAATTGCGCAGGCCGCCAAAGACAACCACATCATGGTCGTGATGGGCCTGAGCGAGCGATACAAGGCAAGCCTCTACATCGCCCAGTGGATCATCGACGCCGAAGGCAAGACCGTCGCGATGCGCCGCAAGCTCAAGCCGACTCACGTCGAACGCACCGTGTACGGCGAGGGTGACGGCTCCGACCTATCGGTATACGACACCGACCTCGGACGCGTCGGCGCACTGTGCTGCTGGGAGCACCTGCAACCGTTGTCGAAGTACGCGATGTACGCCCAGAACGAGCAGGTGCACATCGGTGCCTGGCCCAGCTTCTCGCTCTACACCGGCGCGGCCTACGCCCTCGGGCCGGAGGTCAACACCGCTGCCAGCCGCATCTACGCCGTCGAAGGCGGCTGCTTCGTCATCAGTCCCTGCGCGACCGTCTCCCCCGAGATGATCGACATCATGTGCACCGACGACGCCAAGTGCGCGATGCTCACCGCAGGCGGCGGTCATGCCCGCATCTTCGCGCCCGACGGCCAACTGATGCACGAGCCGCTCGCACCCGACGCGGAAGGCATCGTCTACGCCGACATCGACACCAGCCTCATTTCGATCGCCAAGGCCGCCGCCGACCCGGCCGGCCACTACTCCCGTCCCGACGTGACACGGTTGTGGCTCAACAAGACTCCGGGCGACCGCGTCGTGTCGGGAGCGCAGCCCGTCGCGAACGCGCGGTACGACTTCACCGAGGACGTCGCGGCCGAGCTACGTCTGGAGATCACCGAGCAGCTCGCTCTCGACGAGGGTGCCGCTCGTGTCTGAACTCGAGTCGGCAATTCCCGCCCATCTCGTCGTTCCCCGGTCGTGTCCGCGTCGCACACCCGAGGGCTACCAGCCACCCTTCCCGTCGTACGTCGCCCGCTTTCCGGTATCCACCGAACGAGTCGTAATGGGCTACTTCGGAATACAGGGCATGCCCGACGCTTCCCCGTGGGGTGACGAGGGTCCCTCCCGAAGGGACCGAGCCCGCTACACCGACGAGGAGGGCATCGACACGACGGTGTTCATCGGCTACTGGGACGACGTCGCAGTGTTCGACCGCTGGTTCGATACCGTCGGTCGGCACTGGACCAGCGTCGGAGGCCGCTTCGTCGAAATCATCAGACCGACCGTCGACCGCTACGAGACGCTCTTCTCCTCCACCGGCCGCATGGAAGGTGTTGCCACTTTGACGGATTCGCTCAGTGGTTCCATCGAGGAACATGCCTACTGGGGTGGGGTCCGGGATCGAATCCCCCTGTCGCAGAGTGACTCACTTGCTCCCAGCGGGGAGCCTCAGGTCGTACGCGACGGCGACAGAGTCACGATTGTGCCGCAGGAGAACCTCTGCCTCATCCGATCCGGGCAGGATTGGGCCGATACGGCCGGGTCCGAACGAGAGATGTACCTGCGGGACGTCGAACCGGTGTTGCGCGCCGGCATGGAGTTTCTTCGCGATGACGGCCTGGACATCGGTTGCTACTCCAACCGGTACATGACGGTGGTCGACGACAACGGCGTCGATACCGACAAGTCCTTCGGCATGAGTTGGTGGCGCAGTCTGAGCGACCTCGAAGCATGGGCCGAGTCGCATCCGACGCATGTCGCCATCTTCGGAGCCGCGCTGAAGTATCTCTCGACGATGGGGCCCGCGGCGTCGCTACGGCTCTATCACGAGGTGACCGTCGCGGCGGCGGACGAGCAGTACTTCGAGTATTTCGGCTGCCACGACCGCACGGGTCTACTGCGTACCGCTGCGGAGCGTTCTACCCTGTGAGAAGACGGGAGGTACCTGACATGGCCGATCCGCTACGCACCGACTCCGTCGATCTGGCCGACAGCGTCGATTTCTGGACCGCTGCGGTGAGTCGGACGTACGTCGATCTCGAGTGCACGATTCCCGAGAACGCGTCGGCCATCACCGGGCATATCGAGTCGACCGGACTTGCGACCCTCGGATTGTCGCGAGTGTCTGCGACAGCTCAGACCGTCCTACGAACGCCCGCAGGTATCTCCCGAACCAGTGACGACTACTTTCTGGTCAGCGTCCAGACGTCGGGAACGGGGTTCGTCGTGCAAGACGACCGAACGGCGGTCCTGGAACCGGGAGACTTCGCGCTCTACGACACCACCCGGCCGTACAGTCTTCGCTTCGACGATCCGTTTGCCCAGTACGTGCTGATGCTCCCCGGCGCAACGCTGCGAACGCTCGTCCGGGACACGGGTTCGCTGACCGCACGGGCGGTGTCCGGACGGCAAGGGGCAGGAAAACTACTCGTGAGCATGATCTCGTCGATCATGGACGACGCCGACATGAGTACCGCGTCGGCCGAGGCCGTGTCGCAGAGCGTCGAGTACATCCTGGTCGCAGGCCTGGTCGGGCTGACCGGGGTGGAGAAGCCTGCGCCCTACTCAGCCTCCGAACGGCTGGGCGAAATCAAGCGTGCGATGACCGCGCGGCTGCGAGATCCGGATCTGACCGTGACGGAAGTGGCAGCCTCGCTGCACTTGTCGCTGAGTACGGTGCATCGCGCGTTCGCCGGTGAACCGTGCACCGCCAGTGAATGGATCTGGATGCAGCGACTCGACGGCGTCAAACGCGCTCTGTGCGAACACCAGAATTCCCGCACCACCATCGGAGCCCTGGCGGCGTCCTGGGGATTCAGCGACCCGGCGCACTTCAGCCGCGCCTTTCGGGCGCGCTTCGGGTGCACTCCCAAGGACTTTCGCGACACCAACCGCGGGTGAGCTCAGATCCCGAGCGATCCCGCCAGCGTGGGCCAACTCTTGGGCAGTTGTTCCACCCAGTAGGGCCAGGAGTGGGTTCCGGTTTCGGTGAAGTCGAACGTCGCGGGGATGTTCAGCTGGCTCAGTCGATCCGCCAGTCGATGGGTGCAGTAGTTCGCGCCCACCTCGATGAGACCACCGACCACCACCACGTCGAGCGCCGACGCGCTGTCGAAACTTTCGTGGCGACCCGGCGCTCCCGTTCCCACCGACACGTACACGTCGGTGCCGCGCAGGCTTTCGGCATTGACCACCGAATCATGTTGCGCCCAGGCAGGATCGAGAGGACCGCCCCACATGTTGTCGGCATTTCCGCCGAATGCTCCGACGATCGCGCGGATACTCGCCTGCCCCATGGGCTCCGAGGAGGCGAAACACCCGCTGTACGACGCCACCCCGGAGTAGACATCGGGGTTACGTGCGGCCAGCATCATGGCCGACTGCGCCCCCATCGACAGCCCGGCGATCGCGTTGCGTCCGTTGCCGTCCACAGACGCGTCGATCAGCGGAGGAAGCTCCTCGGTCAAGAACGTTTCCCATTGATAGCGGCCGAGTTTCGGATCGTCTCGTTGCCAGTCGGTGTAGAAGCTGCCCGGTCCGGCCAGCGGTAGCACGACGTTGACGTTCTTGTCGGAGAAGAATTCGGCCGCACCACCCTTGCGAAGCCACATGCTGTTGTTCGGATCCTCTTCACCGATTCCGCTGAGCATGTACAGCGTCGGCCGCGATCCGGTCTTCGCTGCCGGAGTCAGCACCTGCACGTCGACAACGGCCCCCATCGCAGGCGATTCCACACTCAGCGTGCGCAGGGTGTCGGACGCGATCACGGTATCGACGATGCGGGCGGCCGAGACGGCGGGATCGGCGGACACAATGCCGACCGAGGACACGGACAGCGCGGCGGCGACGGCGAACGTGGTGAAGATGCGTCGACGACGCATGGCGATCCTCTCGGGATTTGTCACAGGGGAACGGCGAATTGCATGGAGCATTGCACAGCAACCGACCGGATGGAACGCCGTACGAACATCCACCCGATTCGGACCGACCGGGACTCTGGCAACACATCACTGCACGAGCATTCACCCTTCTTTGCAACGCTTTTCGGGCATCCAGTTCCGATTTCACCGCATTGCTTCGTCCACTAATAGTTAGTGCACTAACCAATACTGGTAGCCTGGGCATCGTGACGACCACCGAAGATCCACTCGCGCTCGACCGCCAGGTCTGCTTCGCGCTCGCCGTCGCCAACCGCGCCGTGCTGTCGGTGTATCGGCCACTGCTCGAGCCGATGGGACTGACGCATCCGCAGTATCTGGTGATGCTGGCGCTGTGGGGCGAATCGCCGATGTCGGTCAAGGCCATCGGATCGGCCCTGCAACTCGACTCCCCCACCCTCTCGCCGCTCCTCAAGCGTCTGGAGTCGATGGGGTTGCTCACCCGCAATCGAAGCGCCGAGGACGAGCGCGTTCTACTCGTCGCGCTCACCCCGGCCGGGGCCGCGCTTCGCAAGAAAGCCGAGAAAATTCCACCCACCGTCGTTTCGAAACTCGGAGCGTCACTCGCCGAACTCGACGAACTACGACGCGTCCTCACCCGCGTCAACGACGCGGCCATCGCAGCAGGAGCACTGTCGTGAACACTCGTTCTACCCGCACCCGCCCGCGCTTCGGTCAGTGGCTGGGCTACGCCGTCCTCGGCCGCAAACTGCCTGACTCCATGCAGGATTGGGTTCGACGCGACCTCGTCGGCCCAGGAGCGACACCACGTCACATCCTGCGGTCGATGATCCCGTTCCTGCCGATCTTCATCGGATTCTTCGTTCTGTTTCCGGGAGCGATCTGGCTACGCGCGTCGATGGTGTTGCTCAGTTTGCTGCTCGCGCTGTTCTACACCGCCGCCTACATGGACCAGAACCGCGCTCGACGCCTCGAGATCCACGGGCTACCGGCCGATCTGAAGAGCCCGAAGAAGATGGCCGAGATGGAACGCGAGCGAGAGAACTACCGCCGCAATCACTGACGCTCTCGGCCGAGCCCGGCGGTGAAATCGTCGGCGATCATCGCCGCCAAGTCGCGGGTCTTGCGGTTGGTGTTCTGCGAGAGCTCGGTCAGCTGCGTGAAGGCAGCGTCTGCGTCGATGCGGTACACCGACATCAGGATTCCGACGGCTCGGCCGATGGATCCGCGGGTGTCGAGTGCAGTCCGTAGTGTCGCGGCCTCGTTGCCGCTTTCCTGGATGAGTTGTTCGCGCACGCGCGAGAGTTCGAGGTGCACTCGAATTCGAGCCACCAACTCTCGGTCGTGGAACGGTTTGACGATGTAGTCGTCGGCCCCGCGCCCGAGCCCGTCGAGCACGAAGTCGGTTCCCGCTCGCGCGGTCAACAGGATCACCGGCACCCGCTGCAAGGCGTCGTCGCGACGGATCTCGTCCACCAGTTCCAGACCGCTGCGTCCGGGCAGCAGAACGTCGGAGAGCACGAGGCCAGGCATCGTCGATCGAGCGCTGCCGAGTGCGGTCTCGATGTCGCCCGCGGTGGTGACGGACCAGCCCTCGCCGGTCAACAGGCGCACCAGGTAGTTACGCATGTCGACGTTGTCCTCGACGAGAAGAATGTCCGCACGCTCGGTGGTCACCGTCATCGAGTCGCTCGCGGCGAAGATCGCCGACACCGAATCGGCGGGGGCGGCCGGCCGTTCGACGGCTGCAGCCGCCTCGGCGGGCAGGCGCGGAACCACGACCGTGAAGGTACTGCCACGGCCCGCCTCGCTCTCGACGTCGATACGGCCGCGCAAGACGGTGAGCAGGTCCGATACCAGTGCCAGTCCGATACCGGATCCTTCGATGCTGTGGGCACCCGATCGTTCCACTCGATGGAATCGATCGAAGATCAGCGGCAGGTCCTCTGCGGGGATCCCGAGGCCGGTATCGGCCACGACCAGGCGGACCACGTCGCTCTCGGTCCGCAGGCGCACGGAGATCCGACCGACCGGCGTGTATTTGACGGCGTTCGCGACGAGGTTGAACACGATCTTCGTCCACATCTCACCGTCGGTGAGGACGACGACATCGTCGGCGACGTCGACCACGAGCTCGAGACCCTTGCCCGACGCCACCGCCTCGAACAGCGACGTGCAGTCACGTGTCACCGCTCCGAGGTCGGTGGGTTCGAGGCGGGGACGGAGCTGACCGGCATCGGCACTGACCACGTCCAGGAGATCGTCGACCAGTCGACGCAACCGAGTCGAGGCGCGGTGAACGACGTCCAAGGACTCACGATCGACGTCGGTCAGCGTCGAGTCGACACTCTCGCGTACCGAATCCAACGGTCCCGCGAGCAAGGTCAGCGGCGTGCGGAACTCGTGTCCGACGTTCTCCAGCAGCCGCGTCTTCGCCTCGTCGGCTTCGGCGAGTGCCGCGACGCGTCGCCTCTCCATCTCGAAAGCATGCGAGGCGGTCAGGGCCGTGGACACCCGCTCGGCCACCGCGATCGAGAAGGACACGACGGAGTCGTCGCGGGCGCGAAATTCGTCGACTCCGACCAACAGGGCTCCGATGGGCTGAGCATGTCCCGCGAGCGTCAGCGGAACGATGACCGCCTGCGCGACGGATCCGGCAATCTCGACCGTCGAACAGGGAACGCGTCCGTCACACACTTCGAGAACGTGGGCAAGGTCCCAGGTCGCGTCGTCGCAGCCGAGTGCGCCCGAGGTCACGATGTGATCGAGCTGCCCGTCTTCGGCGAGGTCGCGGCGCAGGTAGGCCACCACGAGGGGAAACTCGCGGGCCTCGTCACCCAGCGTCTCGACCGCGGCGCGACAGATGCCTACCGGTCCCTCGGCGCCGTCACCGGTCAGTGAGCCCAGGGCGAGCAGCGCGTGCATGCGCCGTTCGCCGAGTACCTGCATCGTGACCTCGGTCGTGGCGACGAACACGCCGAGTACCGTCCGTCCGGCCCCGAAGATCGGGCTGTACGAGAAGGTCCAGTACGTCTCCTCGGGGTAGCCGAACCGATTCATGACGAACAGCTGCCGAACGCCGTGCACGGCCTTGCGGTCCTCGACCACGTGGGCGCAGAGAACGCCGACGTCGTCCCATATCTCGGACCAGCTCTCGCGGGCCCGCTGACCTGCGGCCTGCGGAAACTTGTCCCCGAGAAAATCGGTGTACGTGTGGTTGAAGATCTGCACCAGATGCGGGCCCCACCAGATCAGCATCGGGATCGTCGACGGCATGACGGTGCGGACGGCCGTCACCAACTCCTGCGGCCAACTCTCCACCGGCCCCAGATCGGTCGCCGCCCAGTCCACTTCCCGGAATCGCGCGTCGGTGGCGTTGTCACCCGGGAACAGCTCGTCCAGCTGGGCCGAACTGCCATCGGGTTGTGGGGAATTCATCGCCTCGTCCTTCGTACTGTCGTTCCGCTCCAGTCCGGCGGGCGCGATCTCGGCATCGATACTAGCCGAACGACCGGTATGCAGGCGTTTCGCTGATCCCCCACGGGGGTACTGCCGCGAGCATGCCCCTCTCATCAAGTCTCCCGTATCCCTTGGGCGTCTCGCGTCTGTCGAACGACGGTGCCAACCTTGCCGTCTACTCCGAAACCGCGGACTCGGTGTCCGTGGTCGTGCTGAACGACGACGGAACAGAGCGCAGTACAACACCGTTGACGCTGCGTACCGGCCATGTCTTCCACGATCTGGTTCCCGACGTCACGCCGGGTACACGCTACGGACTGCGCGTCGACGGTCCATGGGATCCCGCGTCGGGGCTGCGGCACAACTCCGCGAAGTTGCTCCTCGACCCGTATGCCACCGCCATCACCGGTCAGGTCGACTGGAACGAATCGGTGTTCAGCCACCTCCACGCCGAGCCGGAGACCCGCAACGACGAGGACTCGGCCCCGCACATGCCGTATTCCGTTGCCGTGGAGTCGAACTTCGACTGGTCCGGCGACAAGTCACCGCGCACACCACTCGATCGCACGGTCGTCTACGAGGTACACGTCAAGGGCTTCACTGCCACCAATCCCGACGTGCCCGAAGATATTCGGGGTACCTACGCCGGTCTGGCGCATCCCGCCGCGATCGCACATCTCAAACGCATCGGCGTCACCGCGGTGGAGTTGCTGCCCATCCACCAGTTCGTTCAGGACTCGCATCTGCTCGAGGAGGGGCGGCGGAACTACTGGGGCTACAACTCCATCGGCTTCTTCGCACCGCACAACGAGTACAGCAGCAGCGGCGACACCGGCGGCCAGGTGGACGAGTTCAAGGCATTGGTCAAGGCCATGCACGAGAACGGCATCGAGGTCATTCTCGACGTCGTCTACAACCACACCGCCGAGGGCAATCACCTCGGACCGACGCTCTCGCTCAAGGGAATCGACAACGGCTCGCACTACCGTCTGGTCGACGAGGACCGCAGCGCGTACTACGACACCACCGGCACCGGAAACAGTCTCAACGTCGGCCACCCCGCTGCCCTGGCACTGATCCTGGACTCGCTGCGCTACTGGGTGACGGAGATGCACGTCGACGGGTTCCGCTTCGACCTCGCCAGCACGCTGACGCGTCAAGACTCGGACCTGAACGTGCACAGCGCATTCCTGAGCCTGGTACACCAAGATCCGACGCTCGCGCCGGTCAAACTGATCGCCGAACCGTGGGATACCCAGGGCTACCAGGTGGGCGGCTTCCCTGCCCGATGGTCGGAGTGGAACGGCAAGTTCCGCGACGACGTCCGTGACTTCTGGCGCGGCGAGAGCGGCGCACTACCCGCCCTGGCGCAACGCGTCACCGGCAGTCCGGACGTCTACGAGAGCACTCGTCGACCCACGTTGGCCAGCGTCAACTTCATCACCGCACACGACGGTTTCACGTTGGCCGACTTGAACTCCTACGACGACAAGCACAACGAGGAGAACGGCGAGGACAGTCAGGACGGCGAGTCCGACAACCGTTCGTGGGGTTGCGGCGCCGAGGGCCCGACCGACGACGAGGGCGTCAACGCACTCCGGGCCCGTCAGCAGCGCAATCACCTTGCCACGCTGTTGCTCTCGGCCGGCGTGCCGATGATCCTCGGCGGCGACGAGCTCGGCCGGACGCAGAACGGCAACAACAATGCCTATTGCCAGGACAACGAGGTCTCCTGGTTCGACTGGAGCACAGCCGATCAGGACCTCATCGACTTCACCACCCACTTGATCGCTCTACGCGACGAACACCCGGCTCTGCGCCCCACGTGGTTCCGCCACGACAGCGATTCCGACGAGGAAGGAGCCGGACCGGACACCGTCGACTTCTACCGCGCCGACGGCGAGAAGCTCTCCGACGAGGATTGGTCGGACGGCAATGCGCACAGCATTCTGGTCCTCATGCGCGCTGGTGAATCCGATGCGTCGTTCGCGTGGATGGTCAACGCCTCGCCCGGCACCGTGGAATTCACTCTGCCGAAGGGACATTGGACTCAGTCGACCTCGAGCGACCCCGATCAGGCATACGAGGCAGGCGGGCCGTCGATTCTGATTCGCGAACACTCGTTCACGTTGCTGCAGGGCTGACCCCGCAACAGCCGACAATGGCGGCAGTCCTCGTCACGAGGACTGCCGCCATTGTTCGTTTCAGCTCACCCCGGCGCGCACGTCCGGTGCTCCGAGTCGAGCTGCATCGGCGGTGTCGTCGTCGGGCTGCTCCTGCGAATCCCGTTCTGCCAGAACGCGAAGCCGGTAGTGCTCGATTTCCTCGGCAACATGCTGATCGTCCCACCCGAGGATGGGTGCAACCAGACGAGCCACCTCGATGGCCGCCGCTTCACCACGATCGGGAACCTCGATCGAGATTCGGGTCCGACGGGTCAGAATGTCGTCGAGATGCTGCGCGCCTTCGTGACTGGCCGCATAGACCACCTCTGCCTTCAAGTACTCCGGTGCACTCTCGAGCGGCTTTCCGAGCTCTGCATCGGCGTCGATCAAGTCCAGCAGCTCACCCATCAGAGTGCCGTACCGACCGAGCAGATGCTCGACGCGTGAGACGCGCATACCGGTGCGTTCGGCCGTCAGAGCGCGTGAGTTGTACGCGCCGAGGTAGCCGTCCGCACCGACGAGCGGAATGTCCTCGGTGACGCACTTCGGTACCGTGCGTTCGAGTCCGTGCACCGCGGAATCGACTGCGTCCTTGGCCATCACGCGATAGGTGGTGTACTTGCCACCGGCGATGACCGTCAGTCCGCGGACCGGGCTGGACACCGCATGTTCCCGGGACAGAGTGCTGGTGGAATCGGATTCGCCGAACAGCAACGGGCGCAGTCCGGCGTACACGCCGACGACGTCGGTGCGGTCCAACGGATCGGCGAGCAACTTGTTCACGTGGCCCAGGATGTAGTCGATGTCGCTCTGGCTCGCGGCCGGATGAGCCAGGTCGAGCTTCCAGTCGGTATCGGTGGTCCCGATGATCCAATGACTACCCCAGGGGATGACGAACAGCAGACTCTTCTCGGTCCGCGTGATGATGCCGGTGGCACTGTTGATGCGATTGCGCGGCACCACCAGGTGCACCCCCTTGGAGGCGCGAACCTGGAATTGTCCACGGCCACCGACCATCTGCTGCACCTCGTCGGTCCACACCCCGGCGGCGTTGATGACCTGCTTGGCCCGCACCTCGAAGGAACGGCCCGTCTCCAGGTCGCTCGCCACGACGCCGACGACCTTGTCGTCCTCCCGAAGGAAGCCCGTGACGCGAGTGCTGTTGGCGCACAACGCGCCGTAGGCGGCCGCGGTACGAGCGAGCATCATCGTGTGCCGAGCGTCGTCGACCTGGCCCTCGTAGAACTTCACCGCACCGCGGATCGCCGAGCGCTTGCCCGACGGGAAGGACTCGAGCGTCTTCTTCTTGCCGAGGTGCTTGTGGTGACTCGGGACGCCGCGTCCGGCACCCATGACGTCGTACACGCCGATGCCGAGCCCGACGTACGGACGGTCGATCACCTTCTCGAGCGGATAGATGAACGGCACCGGGCGAGCGAGGTGCGGGCACAGCTTGTTCAGTACCAGCGAACGCTCCTTGAGCGCCTCGAACACCAACGCGAAGTTGAACTGCTCGAGGTAGCGCAGACCGCCGTGGAAGAGCTTGCTCGAGCGGCTGGACGTGCCGGCCGCGTAGTCACGCGCTTCGAGCAGACCCACTTTCAATCCGCGGGTCACGGCGTCCAGTGCAGTTCCGGCACCGACGACGCCGCCGCCGATCACCAGAATGTCGAGCTCTTCGGCTTCCATCCTCGCCAGCGCATCTGCGCGTGCCTGAGGACTCATGGCCGTTGTGGTGGAACTCATTCTTCATCAACCCAATCGAGAGTTCGTGTTACTGCCTTCTTCCAGCCGGCGTACAACTTCGCCCGCTGGTCTTCGTCCATGGACGGGGTCCATGTCTTGTCCTCGGCCCAGTTCTGGCGAATGTCGTCTTCGCTCTCCCAATAGCCTACGGCCAGTCCGGCGGCGTAAGCCGCTCCGAGAGCAGTGGTTTCGGCCACGACGGGACGGACCACGTCGACGTTCAGGATGTCGGACTGGAACTGCATCAGCAGTTCGTTGACCACCATGCCGCCGTCGACCTTGAGCACCTCGAGATCGACGCCGGAGTCGGCGTTCATGGCCTCGATCACCTCACGCGTCTGATACGCGGTGGCTTCGAGGACGGCACGCGCCAGGTGCCCCTTGTTGACGAAGCGCGTCAATCCCACGATGGCACCGCGGGCGTCCGATCGCCAGTGCGGTGCGAACAGACCGGAGAAGGCGGGGACGAAGTAGGCACCGCCGTTGTCGTCCACCGACCGTGCGTCGGTCTCGATGTCCGCGGCCGACGAGATCATGCCCAGGTTGTCGCGCAGCCACTGCACCAACGAGCCCGTCACGGCGATGGAACCTTCGAGCGCGTACACCGTCGGCTGGTCGCCGATCTTGTAGCACACCGTGGTCAGCAGACCGTTCTTGCTCATCACCTTTTCGGTACCGGTGTTGAGAAGCACGAAATTACCTGTGCCGTAGGTGTTCTTGGCTTCACCGGGAGACAGGCAGGCCTGCCCGAAGGTCGCTGCCTGCTGATCGCCGAGGATGCCGGCGATCGGCACTCCACTGAACGGTCCGCGCTCACGGCCGGTTCCGTACACCTCGGAGCTCGAGCGGATCTCGGGCAGCATCGACATCGGAATGCCCATGTCTGCACAGATGCTCTCGTCCCACTGCAGGGAGTCGAGATCCATCAGCAGGGTGCGTGAGGCGTTGGTCGGATCGGTGTAATGCAACCCGCCGTCGACACCGCCGGTCATGTTCCACAGCACCCAGGTGTCCATGTTCCCGAAACACAGTTCTCCCGCTTCGGCTTTCGCCCGTGCACCGTCGACGTTGTCCAGGATCCACTTGATCTTGGGGCCGGAGAAGTAGGTGGCCAGGGGCAGACCGGTCTTGGCGGTGTACTTGTTGGCGTCGCCGCCGCCCAGCGCGGTGGCGATGCGATCGGTACGGGTGTCCTGCCAGACGATGGCGTTGTAGATCGGCTTGCCCGTCGCGCGATCCCACACCAGCGCCGTCTCGCGCTGGTTGGTGATACCCACGGCGGCGATGTCCTCGCGCGTCAGATCCGCTGCGGCCATGGCACCGGCCGCGACGGCGCGCACGTTGTCCCAGATCTCCGACGCGTCGTGCTCGACCCAACCGGCCTGCGGAAAGATCTGCTGGTGTTCCTTCTGATCGACCGCGACGACGGTGCCCGCGTGATCGAAGATCATGCAGCGTGAAGACGTGGTTCCCTGATCGATCGCGGCGACGTACTTTCCTGCGAACTCGGTCATGGCTTCTCTCCTGTGGTCTGGGTGTCTGCTGGGAGTCGTGATGGCGGCTCGGGCGTCGAACCTTCTTGTTTGCGTAGGTTCTTTCCGATGAGCAGGTCGTACAGGAACACTCCTATCGGTCCGCCTACGAGAGGTCCGACGATCGGGACCCAGAAGTACAGGCCGCCGTATTGATCTCGCCAGGCTCCACCGTATCCGGTGATGTACGACGCCAGGCGAGGTCCGAAATCTCGGGCCGGATTGATCGCGTAGCCGGCGTTGGTGGCCCACGCGAAACCGATGGCGACGACGATGAGGCCGACGATCAGCGGTGCCATGTTGGCCATCGGCGCGGTGCCGAGCGAATCGGTCACGGCCACAATGAGGAACAGCAGGATCGCGGTGCCGATGATCTGGTCGATCAGCGCCGAGGACACGCTGACCGGCAGAGTTCCGTTACCGGGAAGCGTCGAGAAGATCGTCTGGGTGGCGGTGGTGTGCCCGGGGTCCACTGCGTTGATCATGTCGTTGTAGTTCCAGCGCACCAGCAGAGCGGCCACGAAGGCACCTGCGGTCTGCGCGAGGATGTACGGCGCAACCATCTTCCAGCTGAATCCGCGGAAGAGTGCGAACGTGATCGTGACCGCGGGGTTGAGGTGCGCGCCGGTGATCCGACCCGCGACGTAGATGCCGAACATCACGCCGAGCCCCCAGGCCCAGGCGATCGAGTCGTGGTCTCCGAGACTTCCCGATTCACCGCCCGAGACGACCTGCGCGACGACGCCGACGCCGAACAGAATGAGAATCATGGTTCCGGCGAACTCGGCAGCCATGTGCGCCGGTAGTCCCCATTCCGGTTCCTTACGAGCCATTGTGTAGCCTCCGCAAAGTTGGTGATGCACGCCACATTGCGTGCTGTTTGCCACGGTAGACGGCCTGCACTGCGTTGCACAGCTGATGCACATATGTGCAAAGCGGTCGTACACTGGCGATGGTGACGGACCAACGCATCGCACCCGAATCGGATCTGCGGACCGGCCATGCCACCCAGGCAGCGCGCCTCTACTACTTCCAGGACATGACGATGGCGGCGATCGGCCGTGAGCTGGGCGTATCTCGTTCGACGGTCTCCCGGCTCATCACGTTCGCGCGGGCATCGGGACTGGTGGAAATCAAGATCTCCACCCCTCTCGGTCAGGCACCACGAATCGAGCGGGCTTTCGCCGATCTGTACGACATTCGTGCACATGTCGTCCCCGTGTCGGAAACCGTCGACGAATTGCAGCGCCTCGACCGCGTCGCCACCTTCGCAGGCCGATTGCTGACGTCGTTCTTCGAGTCGGACATGGTGATGGGCGTCGCGTGGGGAACCACCGTCAGCGCCGTCAGTCGCAAGCTCGCACCCAAACGAACCCACAACTCGACCGTCGTGCAGCTCAACGGCGCAGCGAACACCCGCACCACCGGGGTCTCCTACGCCACCGACATCGTCCGAACTTTCGCCGACGCCTACGGCGCTGTGGCGCAGGGCTTTCCGGTTCCCGCATTCTTCGACTACCCCGAAACCCGCCGACACCTGTGGCGCGAGCGGAGCATCAAGCGAGTACTGGAACTGCAGGACCGGATGAACCTCGCCGTGTTCAGCATCGGCGTCATGAGCAGTGCTGTTCCTAGTCACGTCTACAGCGCCGGCTATCTCGAGCGCGAGGATCGAGCCGAGCTACAGCGCGACGGCGTCGTCGGAGACATTGCCACCGTGTTCCTGCGCTCCGACGGCAGCCACGATCGAATTGCGTTGAACGACAGATCGAGTGGACCGAGCCTGGACCGACTCAAGGTGGTGCCGCGCCGAGTCTGCATCGTCGCCGGGGCGTCCAAACTCGATGCACTCACCGCCGCGCTGCGCGGCGGATTGATCACCGACCTCGTCATCGACGACATCAGCGCGGCCCAGTTGATTCTCCGCTCGCGCGGCTGACCCACGTGAGCGGGTAGGAGTGGAGCCTGCAGGAACGACCAAAAGACACCTCGACCCCTGCTACGAAGTTTCGTGCACGTGTGCCTTGCGCTCATCCCATTCTCGTGTCACTCTTTTCTTCATGACAACCGGAAAGGCGGACACCGCCTCCCTCACGTGAGCGCCGTGCCGATGCCGTCGACATTTCCCCGTCGCGGCACATTCAGTGACAATCCCGAAGATTATGCCGAGAGCATTCGCGCAATCTGCGCGCAGCGCGATCGATGGCTCGCCTACGGCCTGAAGGCCGGCCCCTCCGACAGAACAGCCGCGGAATCGGCTGTGGCACAGCTGTATCGAAGATCGGGGCGTCCTGAGCCGAAATTCGTGTGGGTGGCATCTCCTGCAGCCGCCGCCGAATTCATGACATCTCGACCGATAGCGGACAGCGCAGGTGCAGGCTCCCTCATCGCATCACTGCTGTCGAGTTCACGCCGACGAATGGACCAGCGAATCGATCGACGACAGATCGAATGGCCACAGCAGTACTACTACTCCGACAACAATGCACAGCGTGATCTGCAGGCGCGTATCGATGTCGCACGCCGCTCACCGACAGACGCGGCCCGCGCCGGCATCAGTCCCGATCCGATCATTCGCCGAACCGTGCGAAAGTCTCTGCACACCAGCCTCTTCGATGGAGTGGCCACGGCTGTCCGAACCCTCGCTCCGCACCCCTTCGGCACCGTCAGCTGGTACGGACAACAAGAAGCCCATCGCGTCGCCTACTACGACATCTATCGCTCTTTCGGCCTCATGACGTTCGGGCGCGAGGACAACGAGCTTCTCGACATTCAATCCGCCCTCATCGAGTCGACGGGATGGTGGTGGGCGTTCGACGACATCGCAGTGATGTCCGAACGGCCGACGGCTCTGCACACCGAACCGATTCCCGATCCGGTGCACGGCGAAGTGCGACTGCATCATTCGACCTCCCCCGCGGTCGAGTTCGGCGACGGCAGCGGTGTCCATGTCCTGAACGGGACAGTGATTCCCGCTTGGGTGATCCATGATCCGACGGTCGAACGCATCACCGTCGAACGCAACGTCGAGATCCGGCGAAGCGCCATCGAACGGATCGGCTGGGATTCCTATCTGGACCAGGCCGGTTTACGACTGGTCGACACCGACGACGACCCGGGTAACCCCGGCTGCACCCTGCAACTGTTCGCCACGCCCGCTGGATGGGGCGACGAGGGTCGAATACTGCTTGCCGTCAACGGTTCTCGAGAACGAGACGGGGAGCGCCGACGCTACGGGCTTCGCGTCCCCGGCGCGTTCTCGTCCGCGGTCGATGCCGCGGGCTGGACCTACGGTCTGGCCGGAGCCGATTACGGCCGACTACTCCGCAGAACCTGACCCCAACCTGACACCACACCCCGACCACACACCCTTACAACACACCCAAGGTGACAAAACATGAACTCGAACATCACGCTGTCCGCACTGACCGACCTCACCGGCCTCGACGTATTCGACTATCTCGACAAGGAGATCTCCGTGCCCGTCATCGACGGCCTGCAAGCCCAGGGCGATCTGATCGTCGTACCGTACGTACTGCTCGACGGCATAGTCGTCCCCACCGAGCAGACCCGTCGCGAGGATGTGCCCTTGACGGGAATCGAACTGTTGCGCAGCGCTGCGGGCGGCAACCCGCACAGCCTGGTCGCCGACGGCGGCATCTGCACGTGGCTCAGTCCCGTCCACGACGTCCGAGGTCTCGCCCTGGGAATTCTGGCCAACTCGCAGACGGCGTACCTCATTCACCCCGAACACGGAGCCACCGGAATCGCTCCGGGTCGATACGTCATCGGCCGTCAGCGTGAAGGCGGACAGGGCGGCTGGTTCCATGCGCCTCAGTTGATCGCCGACTGAGAATCAGTGGCTCGCATCACATTGTTGCCGAAGTGCTAGGTCCATCTCACAAAGCAATTTTCGGTAGTAAGTGTGACGTTGTGTACCACTAAGGTTCGCGACATGACTGCTGTCGTCGTTGCGACTCATCCATGACCGGCTCCCCCTCACCGGTCCAGAACCGACTCCTCGGAATCGGTCTCGTCGTACTCATCGTCATGTTCGTCGGGTGGAGCGTCACCTCGTACAACAAGACGTTCAAGGACGTCGTGACGGTCTCCCTCGAGACCGATTCCGTCGGTAACGCACTTCCCCGCAACGCAGACGTCAAGGTTCGCGGCATGATCGTCGGCGAAGTGCGATCGGCGACGACGTCCGGTGGCGTCGTGACCTCGGAGTTGGCCATCGAACCGGACATGGCCGAGATGATTCCGTCGAACGCCACCGCGCGACTGCTGCCGAAGACACTGTTCGGCGAGCGATACGTCGCGTTGGAGTTGCCGGACGGCAGGCCCGGGACGCCGATCACCGAGGGCACGGTGTTGAAGCAGGATCGCAGCGGCAACGCCATCGAGGTCGGACAGGTTCTCGACGGCCTGTTGCCGCTGCTCCAGGCCGTGCCGCCGGAGGACCTCTCGAACACCCTCGGTGCGCTGGCGCAGGGTCTGAGCGGTCGCGGCGAGGAACTCGGCCTCACGATCGACCGACTCGAGAACATATTTGCCGGGCTCAACACCGAGCTTCCGGCCATTCAGGAGGACCTGCGCGGACTGGCCGACTTCTCGCAGACCTACGCCGACGCGGCACCCGCACTGATCAACGCGCTCGACAACCTGCGGACCACCGGCAACACCGTCGTCGAGAAGCGCCCGGCACTCGAAACGTTGTACTCCTCGGTCACGTCGGCCTCGGGCACGACCGCTGACTTCCTCGACGCCAACTCCGCCGACATCATCGGACTGGCCGCGAACTCACGCGAGGCGCTCGAGGTGTTCGCCGAGTTCTCCCCGGCTGTCGGCTGCACCGTCGCCCAATTCGCCGAGGGTGCCAGACGCGGCCGAATCGTCACCGGCGTCGGCGACGAGTATCCCGGCATCAACGTCTCGATGCCTTTCGTCAACCCGAAGGGGCGGTACCTGCCGAACCAGGACGAACCGCGACTGTTCGAGCAGAACCGTCCCCCGAGCTGCCCCAGCCCCCTCGACCGTTCGGCGGGCGAATACTTCCCGCAGTACCCGGGCGGCTCCCCCAACGACGGCTCGTACCAGGTGCCGTCGAGAAACCCCGGGCAGCAGGACCTTCCGTCACTTCCGGCTCCGCAGCTCTCCCCCGTACCGGCTTCGTACGCGAACTCGGTCACCGAGCAACAGACCTTGGCCGTCGTCTACGGCGGGGCCACTGGAATCGAGCCCGACGCCGTGCCGTCCTGGACCACGACGGTCGGCGCTCCCGCACTCAGAGGAACGCAGGTCACGTTCAGGTAGGACCTACTGATTGAATGGACCGCAGACCCCGTCGACGAGCGCGTCGGGTAACGATTCAGGAGTACACACATGCCAGCCGATACGAACACCGCCGGATTTTCCATCCAGTCCAGCAACGACGGGCGCGCAGCCGTCATCGCGGTCGCCGGTGAACTCGACGTCACCACGGCCCCCGCGCTGTCGTCCGCGATCGAAGCACAGATTTCGACCACACCGGCTGCCCTGATCGTCGATCTGAGCAAGGTCTCGTTTCTGGCCTCGGCTGCCATGACCGTGCTGGCGTCGACGCAGAAGGACCACGGAGACACCGTTGCCTTCTCGGTCGTCGCCGATGGGCCGACCACCAGCCGCCCGATCAAACTGATGGGTCTCGATCAGGAATTCGCGCTGCACGCCGATCTCGCGTCAGCTCTCGCCGCTCTCGACTGACCCCACTCCCAGCGCCATCACTGCTGCGTCGTCGGCCAAGCCGTCGCCGAAGCTGTTCAGCAGTACCCGTAGGTCCTCTACGATGACTGCAGGCGACGCCGGGGCGTGGGCAGTCGCGAATTCCAACAGCGCGCCCTCGTCGTCGTATCGACCCGTGCCCACCTTGGCCTCGGTGAGGCCGTCGGTGTAGAGCATCAGGGTGTCGCCCGCGCTCAACGTCACGGTGGCAGGCACGAAGCGCGCATGACGCAGAATTCCGACGAGTTGCCCGCCCGTCATGTGGACGTAGTGCGCGCTGCCGTCGGCACGCATCACCAGTGGCGGCGGATGACCGCCACTGGCCATGCACACCTCGAATCCATCGGCCGAACGACTGAGCACCCCGAACACCGCCGTGCAGAACTGCGCGTTGTTCTCGCGGAATTCCTGTCGCAGAACCGAATCCAGATTGTGCAGTACAGCGACCGGGTCGTGGTCGTACACCGCGGCAGCGCGCAGGGTGTACCGCGTCAACGACGTCACGGCTGCAGCCGACGCACCCTTGCCACACACGTCGCCGAGAAAGAATCCCCAGCGATCGTCCGACAGCGGGAACAGATCGTAGAAATCTCCACCCACCTCGTCGCTCGATGCCGCGTGATAGTGCGCGGCAGCGGTCATTCCCGACGGCGGCAGCAGGGCAGGCGGCAGCAGCGACCGCTGCAGTGTCTTGGCCAGCAGCTCTGCTCGCGTCCGGGACTCGAGCAACTCGCGTTCGTAGGTGCGACGGTCCCTGGCGTCGAGCGCGGTGATGCGAATGAGCACCGGCGTGTCCGACTCGTCGGTCTTGACGTTCGCGGTCATGAACACCGGCAGCCGACGTCGATCGGACGTCACGAAATCGAGCGCGATGCCGTCGAGCTGACCGTACATCCGCAGAATCGGACCGAAATGGGTCTCGTAGTGGATGCGGCCACCGGCGGTGAGAAGTTGGGTGAAGTCGGTCCCGATCAGGGCGTCGACCTCGAAGCCGAGCCAACCCGCCAGCGTCGCGTTCAGCCTCGCGATCCGCATGTCGGGATAGACCGACAGGTAACCGCACGGCGCGTTCTCGTACAGGTCCTCGATGTCGAGCTCGTGCATTACGCCGGTCTCACGAAGGCCGCAATCGCCTCGGCGGTTTGTTCGGGTTGAGTGACGTGCGGGCAGTGCCCGCTGGCGTCGAGCGTCTGCAGAGTGCTGCCGGCGATGTGTTCGTGCACGTATCTGCCGACCTGCGGCGGAGCCAACGAATCCCGTGCGCAGTCGACGATCATCGTGGGCAGGGTGACCCCGGCCAGATCGGCGCGATTGTCGGACAGAAAGGTGGTGCGGGCGAACACCCGTGCGCACTCGGGATCGGTTCGGCAGAAGCTCGCGGACCACATGTTCTCGAGATCCGGCCGATCCGGCGCATTGACCACGATCGGTGCCATCGAAGCGGACCAGCCCAGATAATTGCTGTCCAACGACTCGAGCAGCTCGTCGATGTCCTCGCGGCTGAAACCGCCGCGATAGTCACCGTCGTCGATGTATCGCGGAGACGGCGTCAGGAGAAAGAGCTTGGAGAATCGCTCGGGTGCCGCCTGAACTGCGAGAACGCCCATCATCGACGCCACCGAATGCCCGACGAACGTGACGTCGCGAAGGTCGAGTTCCTCGGCGATGTCGATGATGTCGTCGGCGTAGGCCTCCAGCGGCGCGTACTTGTCGGCATCCCAGGCCGCCGGGTCCGACGCTCCTGATCCGACGTGATCGAAGAGCACGACCGAGAAATTCGGGGCCAGGATGTCGGTGACCGAGCGCCACAGCGTCTGGTCACATCCGAAGCCGTGAGCCAACATCACCACGGGACCGTCGGCAGCCCCCACGACCTTGACGTTGTTCCTGATGCGCGCACTCACCCGCACAGTCTGTCACCTGGCTACGACAGCGGGGAGTGAGACTGCCCCGACCGGGTATGGCCTGTACCTACAGAATCGAGAAATCTCATGCGAGTACTGGTCACCGGTGCAACCGGATACATCGGATCCCGGCTGATCCCGGTCCTTCTCGAGCAGGGCCACGAGGTGCACGCGGCCATGCGCGATCCGAGCAAGAAATCTCGCTTCGCCTGGGGCGCGCACGTCACCGCGGTGCACTTCGACCTCGACGATCACGAGACCTTCGACACCGCGACCGAGAATGTCGACGCCGTCGTCTACCTGGTGCACTCGATGGACGAGGGCGACTTCGTCGAGAAGGATCGCCACGCCGCGCAGTCCATGGCCGCCGCCGCCGAGCGCAACGGCCTGCGCCGGATCGTCTACCTCTCCGGCCTCATCCCCGACGACGGCACCCCGTTGTCGGATCATCTGCGCTCTCGCCTGCAGGTCGAGGAGGTGTTCCTCGACAGTTCGGTCGACGCCACCGTGCTGCGTGCGGCGATCATCCTGGGTTCCGGGTCGACCTCGTTCGAGTTGGTGCGTCGCATGACCGAGCGTCTACCGCTGACACCGATTCCGACGTGGATGCGCAGGCAGGTGCAGCCCATCGCCGTGGTCGACGTGGTCGCCATCATCGCCCGCGCCCTCGGCGACACCGCACGCCCGGGAACGTTCGACATCGGCGGAACCGAAACGATGAGCTACCCGGAGCTGCTGCAGGCGTACGGCAGCGTTGCCGGTCTGCGTCGCGCACAGATTCCGGTGCCGCTGTTGCCGACGGGATTGGTGGGGCGCGCCGTCGCCATCATCACCGGCATGCCTCCCGGCACGGTGATCTCGCTGGTCGACAGCCTCACCCACGACATGGTGGTGCGGCGCGGGAACGCGGCAACGGAGGTGTTCGCCGAGCCCGGTACCTCGCTGATGAGCGTCGAGGAGGCACTGGAGCGTTCGATCACCGTGACCGCCGAGGAGGGCACCGATGCCCACGCCGATCCCCAGGCTGCCGCCGACACCGATCCCGAGTGGGCAGGAGGGGTCGTCGACATCGTCGACGGCCAGGTGCGGCAGCGGCCGTCGGGCATCCTCGGAAAGGCTCAGCTGGGGGCTACCCGCTGACCGATATCGGCGTAGTGGTGGGCCCACGGCACGGCTCGTTCCAACTGTCCGGCCAGTTGGACGAGCAATGCTTCGCCGCCCAGCGGAGCGGTGAAGTGCGCGCCCATCGGGAGTCCGCTCGGCGTCCAGTGCAGCGGAAGCGACAGCGCCGGGCGGCCGGTGACGTTGGCGAGTTGGGTGTACGGAATCCACGAGATGTTGTCGTCGATCATCTGGTCGACGATGCCGGTGTGCCGAAGCAGACCGGCGGTTCTACTGCGCAACAACAAGTCCGACGCCATTTCCAGTGGCTTCGCGAGATCGAATGCACCGATCTTGGGCGGTAGCTCGGCAATCGTCGGGGTCAGCAGCAGATCGTAGGTCTCGAAGTACGTGGCCAGAGCCCGCACGTGCACGTGGCGACCTTCCACCGCCTGGAGGTAGTCGACGCCACTGGCGGATCTTCCCAGCGCCGCCATGATCCGGGTGTCCCGCTCGAAAGAGTCGTCACCGCAACCGGTTCGACGCTTGACCTCGTCCATCTCGTAGGCCAGGTAGGTGAACCAGGCCAGCAGGAACTCGCGATTGAGGCGGGCATCGTCGTACGGCGGGGCGTCGAGAAGTTCGACGGTGTGGCCGAGTTCGGTCAGTGTCTTGGCGGCAGACTCCATCGCAGCGACGGCCTGCGGATCCGGACTCGGATTCACCGACGTCGTCGCGTACATGCCGATTTTCAAGGCCGTGGGGTCCTGCTCCGTCCGTGACAAGAAGCTCCCGTCCGGCCGGGCGGGCGAGTAACCGGATGTCGCCTCGCCACCGGCCAACACGTCGAGCATCGCGGCGGTGTCGCGTACCGATCTCGACACGACGCCTTGCACTGCCGCTCCGTGCATGGCCTCACCGAACGTCGGTCCCGACGGCACCAGCCCGCGGCCGGGCTTGAGGCCGACGAGCCCGCAGCACGACGACGGAATGCGAATCGAACCGCCACCGTCGCTGGCCCCTGCCACCGGGACGATCCCGGCCGCGACCGCTGCGGCAGATCCGCCCGACGAGCCACCGGGAGTTCGGCTGGGGTCCCACGGGTTTCGAGCCGGGCCGAACACGGTCGGCTCGGTGATTCCCTTGGCACCGAACTCCGGGGTGTTGGTCTTGCCGAAGATGACCAGGCCTGCGTCGAGCCAGCGCTGCACCACCGTTGCGTGCTCGGGCATCGGCAGATTCGTCAACGAGCGGGATCCGCTCGCGGTGGGCACCCCGGCGTAGTCCTGAGAGAGATCCTTGATCAGGAACGGCACACCGGCGAACGGCCCGTCGAGCGTTCCCGTCAGTTGCTCGTCCGCCTGCTCCGACATGAGGCGCACGATCGAATTGAGCGACGGGTCGATCGATGTGGTCTGTGCCAGAGCACAATCGAGCAACTCGCGCGGCGTCACCTCACCGTCGGCTACCAGTTTTGCCAGGCCGAGGCCGTCGTACTTGCGATACTCGTCGATACGCATGGCGTCAGCCTAGGTCCCGAGACCGTCGCCGGAGTGCCGAACTCGCAGTTGTGCAGGGATTTCGGCCCAATATCGTGCACAACTGCGAGTTCGACGAGGCGGGAGGTTGATTTCACCCCGCGGCGATGTCCGAAGGGTGCCCGGCGAGCGGAGTCACGTCGATGCTCATGTACGGAAACAGCGGCAGATTCCACAGAATCTCGTGGAGTCGCTCGTTGTCTCGCACGTCGAAGATGCTCAGATTCGAGTACTGGCCCACGAGCCGCCAGATGTTGACCCATTCACCGTCGCGCTGCAACTGCTGCGAGTACGCCTTCTCTCGGGCGAGAGTGTCGGTTCGCACGTCCCCATCGAGATCCTGCGGGAGCGCGACGTCCATCTTCACTGCAAACAGCATGCCGCTCAGGCCTTGTCGAGAACGAAGTCGTAGGTGACTTCCTGTCCGCCGTCGACGTCGTGCGGGTCGAGAATGAGCTCGGGCTTGACCGCACTCGCGACGTCGTCGTCGTTGTGGGCGTCACCGGGGAAATAGAGCTGGGTGGTGATCTGTTGGTGGCCTGCTGCGGCGACCTTGAGGTGCAGGTGCGCCGGACGCCACGGATGCCAACCGGCAGCGGAGATCAGGTTTCCACACGCTCCGTCGGTCGGAATCTGGTACGGCGCAGGCTTCATCGTGTGAATCCAGAACTGTCCCTGATCATCTGCAGTGACCGTGCCGCGCAGGTTCCACTCCGGGATGCCGGGTGCGAACTGCGAGTAGAAGCCGTCGGCGTCGGCATGCCAGATCTCGATGACTGCATGGGGCAGCGCGGCACCGTCGACGCCGCGGACCTGCCCCTTGAACAGCAGCGGGGTGCCTTTCTCGCCGTCGCGGGTGGGCAGGATCGCTGCGGAACCGAGTTCGGGTGCATCGGGAACGTAGTAGGGGCCCTCGATGGTGCCCTTGCTGCCCTCGCGGGACTCTCCGGCCACCTCCTCGACGACGTGTTCCACCCATACGTCGAGGAAGAGCGGCCACTCTCCGGTCTGCCCGACGTTGATCAGCCATGCCTTGAGGGCGTTGTACTCGTCGTACGTGACCTTGTGTTCGCGGACGGTGTCGTGGATCGCCGAAATGACCTGGCGAGCAAGCAGACTCACGCGCTCGGGTGGGGTGTCGGCAGCGGCTTGCTTGTCGGAGGTGAAGCGCTGGGTGGCGTTCGCGCCGGACGCGGCGGCGGTGGCCACCTCCGCGGACAGATCTGTCGATGCTGCGTGGTCGATACTCATGGTGAAACTCCTCGTTCTCGGGGCTAGGTGTCGATGCGGTAGGTGGAGAGTTTGTGGGGGTCGATGTCGATGCCGTGACCGGAACCGGTGGGGACGGTGAGTTCTCCGTCGCGGATCTCGAGCGGCTCGGTCACCAGGTCGTCGCTCATGTCGAGGAAGTTCGAAAGTTCCCCGGCTCGACGCGACGTCAGGTCGAAGGCGGCACCGAAGGCAACGGTGCAGGCCGAGCCGAGTTGACCGTCGATCTGGTTGCCCATCACCACATCCAGGCCGAGGCCCTCGCACAGGTGATGGATTCGCGTCGAGTCGGTGAACCCAGTGCGGGCGGTCTTGATGCTCACCGCCGTCGCCGATCCCCCGAGGATCTCGCGAGTCACTTCGGCAGGCGTGGTGGCCGATTCGTCTGCGACGAAGGGGACATCGAGTTGCTGCACCAGCCAGCGGCGACCGAGAACATCGTCGGCCGGGCACAGTTCCTCGGCAAGGGTGAGTCCGAGATCGGCCATGTCCTTCATGGCGCGTGCCGATTCTGCAGCAGTCCAGCCGCGATTACCGTCCACGTACAGTTCGACGCCCTCGCCGAGACCTTCCCTGAGCGCGCGCACGACGGCGGTGTCGAGGGCTACGGGCCGGCGACCGACCTTGATCTTGAACACCTCGATTCCGTAGGTGTCGCGCATTCGAGTCGCCTCGTCGACCATCGCTGCCGGAGTGTCGAATCCGAGCATATGGCTCACCCGCATCCGGTCGGTGTATCCGCCGAGCATCTCGGTGACGGACAGGTCGAGGGTGCGGCCGAGCGCGTCCCAGACGGCCATGTCGATCGCAGCCTTCGCCACCGGGTTGCCCACGGTGCGGGTCAGCCTGGAACGGATCACTTCCCGATCGAGCAGGGTCAGTCCGAGAATCGCTGGGGTGAAGAGGCTTTCGATTACCGCGACGATTCCGCGCTGAGTTTCGCCGTAGGTGAAGGGACGTGGGGGCGCGTCTGCGGTGCCGACGATACCGTCGTCGGTGTGCACTCGAACCAGCACGTGCTCGGCGGCATGCACCTCTCCGCTGGCGAATTTCAACGGTTTGACATACGGAATGCTGTACGGAATCGCCTCGACTGCAACGATCTTCATAGAACTGCCTTCGGGTCGGGTGATGGAGAAAGCGTGTCGACGCGGGGCAGGACCCCGGCCTCTTCGAGAGCGCCGACCAATGCGTCGACGAGGGCCGACGGTCGGTCGCGATGCCAGGCCAATGCCAGATCTATGGTGCTTGCGCCCGCGATGTCACGGAAGACGACCCCGGTGAGTTGCAGTGCTCGGACGGATTCCGGAACGAGAGCCACCCCGAGCCCGGCAGCGACCAGGGCCAGCAACACGGACGTGTCGGGGGCCTCGTGCTCACGCCGGGGGCTGAAACCCGCTGCGCGGCAACTACGTAGAACTGCCTCGTTGACCACCGAATGCGAGTCCGCATACATCACGAAGTCCTCGTAGGCGAGGTCTGCTACCTCGAGTGCGGCCTCGGCGGCGTACCGATGGTCGACGGGCACTGCCAGCAAAAGAGATTCGGTGGTGATGGTGCGGATGACCAGATCGTCGCCCGCCACGGGCGGCCGCAGTACCGCCACGTCGAGTTGCTCGGAGCGCAGCCCCTCCACCTGAGCAGGAGTGAGCAGATCCCCGTGGACCTCGAGTGCGAGCCCGGGCAGGCGCTGCTTGATCGCTCTGGCGATCGGCGGCAGCTGATCGAAGGCAGCGGTACCGGTGAAACCGATACGCACCAGCCCGTAGCGCCCCTCGGCGATGCGTCGAACACCGTGGGTGCTTCGCTCGATGTTCTCCAGGTTTCGGACCGTCTCGCGGTAGAAGAACTCGCCCGCAGGCGTCAGGCTGACCTGCCGTGTGGTGCGAGTGAGCAGCGTGACGCCGAGTTCTGCCTCGAGTTGACGAACCGACTGGGAGAGCGCCGGCTGCGCCAGATGCAGGCGCTTGGCGGCCTGACCGAAGTGGCACGTCTCGGCCACCGCCACGAACTGATACAGGTGCCGCAGCTCCACGGTGACTTCCTCTCCGATATCGCGTTCCGAGCCGACGTACTCCTCGGCGTGACCCTGCCCACAGTAAGCCGCACATCCATCGACGGCAAAGACCTATTTCCGGTCGATTGATAAGTGAACGTGATCAATAGGCACCCTGGTCGAGCCTAGGCAAAGCCCTGGTGTGACCGGTGCCACTCGGTGTCAGAGTCGGAGACAACCGCCACGCGACTTGCACCGCCGCGGAATCGAACGACAGCGAGGACACGACCATGACGGAAATCTTGGATCAGGCGCACGCCGCCATCGACGGAGCGGTGATCGACGATGCCGACGCCGGCATCTATCGAGCCAATCGGAGCATCTTCACCGACGAGGAGATCTTCGAGCTCGAGATGAAGCACATCTTCGAGGGCAACTGGATCTACATCGCCCACGAGAGCCAGATTCCGAACAACGGCGACTACTTCACCGTGCACATGGGTCGTCAGCCGGTGGTCATCACCCGCGACAAGGACGGGGAGCTGCACTGCCTCATCAACGCCTGTGCGCACCGTGGCGCGATGCTGTGCCGCCGGAAGACCGACAATCGCCCCACCCTCACATGTCCGTTCCACGGCTGGACATTTCGCAACGACGGCACACTCCTCAAAGTCAAAGATCCCGAGGGTGCCGGCTATCCGGACACGTTCGATGTCGACGGCTCGCACAACCTCACCAAGGTGCCGAGGTTCGAGAGCTACCGAGGGTTCCTGTTCGCCAGCCTGAACGACGACGTATCGACGCTCGCCGAGCACCTCGGCGACACCACCAAGGTCATCGACATGCTCGTCGATCAATCACCGGACGGTCTCGAAGTACTGCGGGGTTCCTCGACCTACACCTTCGACGGCAACTGGAAGGTGCAGGCCGAGAACGGTGCCGACGGATATCACGTCAGTGCCGTGCACTGGAACTATGCCGCGACCACCTCGCGGCGCAACAACGGCGAATCGAAGAACACCACCAAGGCCCTCGACGCAGGCGGCTGGGGCAAGTCCGGTGGCGGCTACTGGTCCTACCCCAACGGGCACCTGTGCCTGTGGACGTGGGCCGCCAACCCCCAGGATCGGCCGCTGTGGGACCAGATGGATGCGCTCAAGGAGCAATTCGGCGATGCCAAGGGCGAATTCATGGTGAAGGGCTCACGCAACCTGTGCCTGTACCCGAACGTGTACCTGATGGATCAGTTCAGCACCCAGATCAGGCACTTCCGCCCGATCGCGCCGAGCAAGACCGAGGTCACCATCTACTGCATCGCTCCCAAGGGTGAGAGCAAAGAGGCTCGCTCGCACCGCATTCGGCAGTACGAGGACTTCTTCAACGCGTCCGGCATGGCCACCCCCGACGACCTGGAAGAATTCCGCTCCTGCCAGCTGACGTTCCAGGCGACCAATGCGCCGTGGAACGACATGAGCCGCGGTGCCGAGCACTGGCTGACCGGGCCGGATCCAGTGGCCGAGGCACTGGACATGCACGGGGTGATCTCCGCGGGAGTCAAGAACGAGGACGAGGGACTCTTCCCCGTTCAGCACGGCTACTGGCGCAGCACCCTGCTCGCTGCCATCGACAGGACAGCTACCGAGAGCCGGGTGAAATGACATGACCTCCACCGAAACTCGCGTCACGCAGAGCGCGATCGAGCAGTTCCTCTACCGCGAGGCCCGATACCTCGACGACCGGGAGTTCGAACTCTGGCTCACCTGCTACGCCGACGACGTCGAGTACTGGATGCCCTGCTGGGGCGACGACGATCTGCTCACCGAGGATCCGCAGACCGACATCTCGCTGATCTACTACGAGAACAAGGGTGGCCTCGAGGACCGCGTGTTCCGCATCCGCACCGAGCGCTCCAGTGCCACCTCGATTCCCGAGCCGCGCACGAGTCACAACATCAGCAACGTCGAGGTGATCGAACGCCGAGGCGACCTGGTCGATGTGCGTTTCAACTGGCACACGATGTACTTCCGATACAAGACGATCGATCCGTACTACGGGACGTCCTTCTACACCATCGACTTCTCGGGCGAATCACCGTTGATCCGCCGCAAGACCGTGGTGCTCAAGAACGACTACATCCACCACGTCGTCGACATCTATCACTTCTGATCAGGAAAGGAGACCCCTCGTGAGCCATTCCGTCGCACTGTCCTTCGAGGACGGCGTAACCCGATTCATCACCTGTTCCGACGGCCAGACCGTCGCCGACGCCGCCTATCGGTCGCGAATCAACATCCCCCTCGACTGCCGGGACGGGGCGTGCGGAACCTGCAAGGCACTGTGCGAATCCGGCGACTTCGACGGCGGCACGTACCTCGACGACGCGCTCAGCGCCGGCGAATCGGAGCAGGGCTACTGCCTGCCGTGCAGCATGACTCCGAAGTCCGACCTCGTACTCCAGATCGCCAGCACCTCCGCGGTTGCGAAAACCCGAGCGGCGACGCACGAAACCGTGGTCACCGCAGTCGATCGACTCTCACCGACGACGGTTCGCCTGGCCGTCGAGGCACCGCAGGGCGACGAACTCACCTTCCTACCGGGCCAGTACGTCAACATCACCGTGCCCGGATCGGAGCAGACCCGGTCGTACTCGTTCAGCTGCGTGTCCGGGTCCGACGAGCTCGAGTTCCTGGTGAAGCTGACCCCCGACGGGTCGATGTCGACCTACCTGGCCGACGCCGCAGCCGTCGGGGACAAGATCTCGTTCACCGGGCCGCACGGCAGCTTCTTCCTTCGGGAAGCGCAACGGCCCGCGCTGCTGTTGGCCGGCGGAACCGGCTTGGCTCCCATCCTGTCGATCCTGCGCACCTTGGCCGCCGAATCATCCTCGCGTCCCGTGCATCTGGTCTACGGCGTCAGCACCGACGAGGACGTCGTACTCCTCGACGAGCTGGCCGCACTCGCCTCGCAACTCGATGCATTCACTTTCGATCACTGTGTGTCGGATCCGAACAGCACGGCCGCGAACAAGGGCTACGTCACGTCGCTGCTGAGCGAGGAACACCTGTACGACGGCGATGTTGCCGTCTACCTGTGCGGTCCTCCGCCGATGGTGGAGGCCGTGCGTACGCACTTCGCCGAGTCGGGAATCGAACCGACCGGCTTCTACTACGAGAAGTTCGCGCCGTCTGCCCCGGCCGTCGAGCGTCCTGATCCCGTCGAGGAGCCGATTGCTGTGGACTCCACGCCCGTTGCGGTCGAACGGGTTCCCGCGACGGGTGCCGAAGCGCAAGACCTCGTCACCGAGGACCGGCCTGCCACCGACGCTCGATCCGTCTGCGGCCGAACGCTCTTCGATGCTCGCGACGAGAATCCCCTCCGCGCCGGCACTGCGATCTCGGCGAGCGACGAAGCCCTCGCCATCACCTCGATCGCCCGGCAGCGCATCGTCTCCCACGGCACCGGAAGCGCCGACCCACTCGACGAGGCCTCGGACGGTCTCGCGGTCACACCCGATGCCCAGTCGGTCGCCGGTCAACGCATATGGCCGGTCCGAGATATCGAGCCGTTGTTCGACCGCGTCGAGCCTGCCGCAGCCACCGTCGACTACGAGATCGGCGAGGAACATCCTTCGGTGCACGAATCCGATGCGGTGTTCGAGGCCCGACGCGCACTCGAACTCGGCGCACTGGAGTTGGTCATCGGCAGGCTCAGCTCCCAGCAGATCGCGGGCTACCGATTGCTCGCGGAAGCCACCACGCGCTACGTGGACGGCGATCGCTTCGTCGACGCGGCCGCGTACACCGAAACCAACGCCGCCTTCCACGACTACCTGTTCACCCAGACACGCAACGAGCATCTGCTGCAGGCATATCGGGCCCTCGGGGTCGAAGCTGCCATGGAGGACGTGCTTCGCAATGCGACGTGGTGTGACCCGTTGTGCGCCCAGGATCACCTCGACATCGTCGACGCTTTCGAGGCAGGCGACCGAGAACGCGCCCGCACCTTGATCGCCGACCATGCCGACCGCTCCAAGACCACGATGAAGCGCGCCATGCACGACTCGGCCGCGAGCAAGCGACCCAGATTCGTCAGCCCGGGCCGGTTCGCCGGGAAGGTCGTCCTGATCACCGGTGCGGCGCAGGGCATCGGAGAGTGCGTCGCACGCAGAATCGCCGCGGAGGGCGGCACCCTGATGCTGGCCGATCGATCCGAACTCGTCGAGGAACTGAGCGCCGAGCTCGGCCGCGACGGCACCGAATCATCCAGTGTGCTGGCCGATCTCGAAACCTGGGCCGGTGCGTCGAGCGCCGTGGACGCGGCGCTGGCAGCGCACGGACGAGTGGACGTGTCGATCCATGTGGTGGGCGGGACCATCTGGGCGAAGCCGTTCGCGGAGTACCCACCGGAGCAGGTCGAGAAGGAGATCTCGCGTTCGCTGTTCCCCACACTCTGGTCGTGTCGCGCGGTGATCCCGCACATGATCTCGAAAGGCACCGGAACCATCGTCAACGTCTCCTCGGTCGCGACCCGCGGAGTGCACCGAGTTCCCTACGCCGCGGCCAAGGGTGGAGTCAACGCCATCACCTCTGCACTCGCACTGGAGGCGGCTCCGCACGGGGTCAGGGTGGTCGCGACCGCGCCCGGAGGGACCGAGGCACCGCCGCGCCGAGTCGCTCGCGGACCTGCGCCGAGCACCGATCAGGAACAGCAGTGGTACCAGGCCATCGTCGATCAGACCGTCGACTCGTCCCTGCTCAAGCGCTACGGGACGCTGGACGAGCAGGCCGCGGCGATCTGCTTCCTGGCCTCCGACGAGGCGTCGTACATCACCGGTACGGTGCTCCCCGTCGCCGGCGGCGACCCGGGCTGAGTGTGCGCGATGTCGGTTCGATTGCCGGACGTACCCGCACGTCACCGCTACGGTGAGCTCATGTCCCCCGCGCCGCTCGTTGCCCGTGGCGAGCTGCTCGATGCGCTGGTGGACGAGGTGCAGGACGCCGACGCCCGATCGAAGTTCGTCGTCGTGGACGGCGCGGCAGGTGTCGGCAAGACCGCGGTGCTGCGAGAGCTGGCTGCGCGCCTCGACGCGGCCGAGCCTCGCCCGCGCGTCCGGCAGGTGTCCGCCGTACCGTGGGAGACGAGCAGGCCGTGGGAGATCGCGCATCAGTGCTTTCCCGAGATCGACGTCGCCGACGGCCGGACGCTGCCGGAGCGAATCGCAGGCAGCAACGGACCCTCGGTGACCGCCGTGTTGATCGACGACGCTCAGGACGCCGACGCGGATTCGCTTCGCGTGCTTGCCTCTACCGTCCGACGCCACCGCGACTCGAAGATTGCCGTGGTGTGCATCCGTCGGATTCTGCCCACGGGGAGCATCGAATCGCACGAGATACTCGATCGCGCAGCCGATACCCGGTTCGTCGTCGAGCCGCTGGGAAGCGACAACGTCGCAGAACTCGCTGCGCTGCGCGGCGTCATCCTCTCACCGTCGTCGGCCGCGCACCTGACGGCGCACACGGGTGGACGCCCGAAACAGGTGTCGGCGCTGCTGTCCGAACTGCCCGGCCACATGTGGACGGGCGTGCGGCCCGAACTACCCGCACCCGAGTACGTGCAGGCATCGGTGCGAGCGGCACTGAGCGAGAGTTCGGCGGACACAGTTCGGTTGGTGCAGGCCGTGGCCGTGCTCGATGGCGCTCGACCGGTCTCGACGGTGTGCGAGGTAGCAGAGATCGATGATCCCAGTGCTGCACTCGATCTGGCGGAGGCACTGGGCCTTGTTCTCGTGCGCCGTCGATCGGGTATCACTCTGCTCGAGTGCCCGGACGGGATGATTCGCGCAGCCGTACTGGCCACCATGAGCAGAACCGGCGTCGCCGACGTCCACAGAGCCGCGGCGTCCGCCGAATCCGACCCGGCCGATCGGCTCGCGCACCGCGCCGAGGCGGCGCTGCTACCCGAGCCACACATGGCCGACGAGCTCGAATCACTTGCCGCAGAACGCGCGCGGACCGGAGAATGGGCTACCGCTGCCAGGCTCTTCATGCTCTCGAGCCGAGCGTCCGGCGACGCAGGCCTACGCGAGGATCGACTCGTGCGCGGCGTCGACGCCCTCATCGGTGCCGGTGACGTTCGCGGAGCATCGGACTACATCGCCGAGATCGAGAGTCTGCACGAAACACCGAGCCGCAACGCCGTTCTCGGCTATCTCGCCATTCTGCGGGGCCGCCCGCAGGAGGCCGACGCCCGATTGACACGGGCGTGGCAGCTCGTCCGAACCCGCCACGATCGCGACGTCGCCGCCGTCATCTGTCATCGCCAGGTCCTGCACAATCTCGCCCGATGCGACGGCGGCGCACTGGTGTACTGGGCCGACCGCGCCGTCGAACTCGTCGGCTCGGACCATCCGACTGCCGTCGAGGCGCAGGCCATCCGCGGGCTCGGTCTGGCCGGAACCGGCCGCGTCGCAGAAGCATTGGCCAGCTACGAGGATCTGTGGGGACAGGCCGGTACCGGAGCCGTGGGACAGCGAGTGCAAATGGGTGCCGGCTGGCTGCACCTGGCCACCGACTCGGTGGAGCTGGCGAGGTCCGAACTGGAAGCAGCGGCACCGACGGACTTCCTCGGCGGCTCCACCCGAATCGCACTGTGGGCCAACGCCTGGTTGGCCCGCACGTATTTCGTCACCGGAGAATGGGACGCGGCGCTGCGGATAGTCGGACGCGCCTCCGACCTGGCCGACAGTTCCGGTGCCGCCCTCATCGTCCCGCTCCTGCAGTGGACGGCCATGCAGATCCACGCGCTTCGGGGTGACTGGGATGCCGCCGCGGCGAGTTCACGACGAGGTGAATCCGGCGCTAGAGATTACGAGATCATGCGCGTCCCCACGGCTCTGGGCCGCGCAGCGATCTCCGAGGCTCGGGCCGACTATGCCGGTGTCCTGCGCGCCCTGAGTCCGCTGACACAGCAATGGGCACACGCCGACGTCTCCGAGCCGGGCTTCTGGGCCTGGCCGGACGTGTACGCCAACGCGCTGATCGTGGAGGGCAGGCTCGACGAAGCCGATGCCTTCCTCACTCCCCACGAAGCCCGGGTGGCAGAGCGCGGCCACCGATCGGCACATGCCCGGCTCGCGTGTGCGCGGGGTAGATGGCACGGCGCAACGGGCGACATGGATTCTGCACGAGCATCTTTCGAGGATGCATTGGATTCGCTCATGCCACTGCCCCTGGTGTACGACCGCGCCCGCGTGAACTACGCGTACGGCCAGACGTTGCGGCGGGCAGGCAAGCGACGCGAAGCCGACGTGGTGGTCACCGCGGCCCGCGACGACTACCTTTCTCTCGGCGCTACGACGTACGTCCGGCGGTGCGACCGCGAGCTGAAGGCGGGTGGAGTGCACGCGATCCTCAAGGACAGGCCGCACAACGCGCTGACGCCACAGGAGGACGCGGTATCCAGCCTCGTCGCAACGGGTCTGACCAATCGAGAAGTGGCCGCGGAACTGTTCCTGTCGGTGAAGACCGTGCAATTCCATCTCACGCGTGTTTATGCCAAGCTCGGCGTTCGATCCCGTTCCGAACTCGCCGCGGCCCGTGCATCCGAGAGCACGCCACCATGATTGTGCAACAGCGCTTTTCGGCACGAACCCTGGGTCGATCCTAGGCATTTACCCGGTGTGACCCAGGGCACAGTGCGACACACTTGCCGTACTGCACCGACCGGGTGCCGCATTCGCCCGCCACGACGGGCCCTCTACCGAAGGACAGTCGATGACCTCACCGACAATTCCGACGCCCCGCAGCGCAGCCGCCGGCTGGGCCAGCGACCGTCACCGACGTAGCGTGATCTGGATCGTCGCACTCTCCACCGCAGCAATCGTTTTCGACGGATACGACCTCGTCGTGTACGGAACCGTCCTGCCGACACTGCTGGCCGACTCGACCCAACTCGGTGCTCTCAGCCCCGAGCAGGCCGGTGCCCTCGGTTCGTACGCTCTCATCGGAGTCATGGTGGGTGCTTTGACAGCCGGAGCCTTCGGCGACCGCATCAGGCGTCGGCGAACGATGCTGACGTGCATCGTGTGGTTCTCGGTCGGGATGGGGGCCACCGCACTGGCCCAGAACATCACCGCTTTCGGAATCCTTCGATTCGTCACCGGAATCGGAGTCGGCGGACTCGTCGCCACGGTAGGCGCGATGATCGCCGAGTTCGCACCGGCAGGCCGTCGAAATCTGTTCAACGCCATCGTCTACAGCGGTATCCCCGCCGGCGGCGTTTTGGCTTCTCTGGCCGCAATCGCTCTGCAGGACAGCATCGGCTGGCGCGGACTGTTCTGGATCGGAGCACTGCCGCTGGTCATCCTGCTGCCCCTCGCGGTGCTCCGTATGCCGGAATCACCGCGATGGCTGTTGGCGCACGGACGCGTCGCCGATGCCCAGCAGATCTGCGCGAAGACCGGAATCCCGATGCCCGAGCCCGAGCCCGCAGTCGCCGGCGATCGCGTCGGATTCGCCGCGCTCGCCCGCAAACCACTGCTGCGCCCGACGGCACTCCTCGGGTTGATGAGCTTCTCCGGCCTGCTGCTGACCTACGGCCTCAATACTTGGCTCCCGCAAATCATGTCCGAGGCCGGATACAACGCCAAGGGGTCGCTGTCATTCCTGTTGGTGCTCAACGGTGGTGCCATCATCGGTGGATTGATCGCCTCTCGCGTCGCCGATCGGACCGGACCACAGCGCGTCATCGCCGCCACCTTCTGCCTTGCCGCACTGTCGTTGGTGTTGTTGACGTTGAATTTCCCGCTCGGCGTACTGCTCGTCGCCGTGGCCGGTGCCGGCATCGGCGCTATCGGCACCCAGGTGCTGATTTACGGCTTCGTCTCCAATTACTACCCCACGACCGCCAGGGCGGCGGGCGTCGCATGGTGCGCCGGTTTCGGACGCCTCGGCGGCATTCTCGGACCGCTGCTCGGCGGTATCCTGCTCGGTGCGGGAATCGCGTCCTCGCAGGCGTTCTACATCTTCGCCGTCGTTGCCCTGCTCGGAGCTCTCGTCACCACAGCCGTCCCTGCGGTTCGGGCACTGCGTCGATCCGATCCAGCAATCGAAGAACCGGTGAAAGTGGCTGAATGACAGATATCTCCCAGAGGCCGACCTCGAGCGAACTACCGGAACGTCGCCCGCCGAATCTGCGTGCTCTGCGCGCGGACTTCGGCGGGCTGTACGTCGGTGCAGGGGCGACCGGCGTGCTGTTCAGCGCGACCGGGCCAGTTGCGGTGATCATGGGTGCCGCGGCAGCAGGCTCGCTCACCGCCGCGCAGACGGCGTCATGGGTGTTCGGGGTGTTCGTGCTCAACGGCATTCTCACCGTGGTGGCGAGCTGGGTGTACCGAATGCCGCTGAGCTTTTTCTGGACCATTCCGGGCACCGTTTTGGTCGGTCAGTCGCTGGCGTCGCTGACCTGGCCGGAAGTCGTCGGGGCTTATCTCGCGACGGGGGTCCTGATCATCGTGCTCGGTGCCACCGGTGTCGTCGCGAAGCTGATGGCCTTTCTGCCGCACAGTGTGGTGATGGCGATGGTTGCAGGCGCGTTCCTGTCGTTCGGAACCGGACTGGTGCAGTCCGTTTCGTCGAACGTACTGGTCGCGGGCACCATGGTCGTGGCGTGGTTGGCCCTGACACGATCCGATGTCTGGTCGAGGCGCATACCTCCGGTGCTGGCGGCATTGGTGGCCGGTCTCGCTGCGCTGGCGGTCACCGGCGGATACACCCCACTGACCGGCCCCGCGGCCGAGCTCCCTCTGATCGGTCTGCCCGAACTCGTTGCGCCGTCGTTCAGTGGGGCGGCAATGGCGCAGTTGGTGATACCGCTCGCCATCACCGTGGTCGCGGTGCAGAACGGTCAAGGCGCTGCCGTCCTGAGCTCCGCGGGCCATCGGCCTCCGATGACCGCTGTCACCATCGCGTGCGGGGTGTGGTCGCTTCTCGTCGCACCGCTGGGTGCGGTGTCGACGTGTCTCGCCGGTCCGACCAACGCACTGCTCGTCGCTGTGGGTGAACGGTCGCGGCAGTACATCGCCGGAATGACCTGCGGCGCACTGGCTATCGTCGTGGGTGTACTGGCACCGGTGTTGGTGCGCGGACTGGCCGTGGTACCCGCGACGTTCATCGCCGCCCTCGCCGGTCTGGCCATGCTCGAGGCACTGCGCGGAGCCTTCACCGCCGCATTCTCCGATTCGACCGGCCGTCCGGTACTCGCGCCGCTGATCACCCTGCTGGTCACCGTCTCGGGAACCGACGTCGCGGGCCTGGGGGCTCCGTTCTGGGGACTGGTCGCCGGTGTGGCGGTGACCTACGTGTTGGATCGTCGACGGTAGCTCCCGCCGAACTCGAAGTTATGGATGGATTCCGGGCATATTCCGTCCACAACTTCGAGTTCGGCAGAGTTCGAGGGTCAGAAGCCGATCGGCAGACCGGCGTAGTTCTCCGCCAGTCCCGTTGCCCCGGCCTCGCTGGAAGCAACCCATTTCAACTGCGAGAGCTGCAACTGCGCATCGAACGGGTCGTCGCCGGTGTGCAGCATCGTCGTCATCCACCAGGAGAAGTGCGTGCAACGCCAGACGCGTCGGAGCGCGTCGTCACTGTAGGCATCGGCGGCGCGGGAATCGTTCTTGCCCAGCAGCGACGTCAGTGCCGGTGCCAGCAGGGCGACGTCGGCCACTGCGAGGTTGAGGCCCTTCGCCCCGGTCGGCGGCACGATGTGCGCGGCGTCGCCGGCCAGAAAGAGGTTGCCGTGTCGCATCGGCGTCTGCACGTAGCTGCGCATCGGCAAGACGCTTTTCTCGGTGATCGGTCCAGGAGTGAGCTCCCAGCCGTTCTGCCCGTGACCGAGCCTGCGTGCCAATGCATCCCAGATTCGGTCGTCGGACCAGGTGGCGATGTCGGTCCCGTTCGGCACCTGCAGATACAGCCGACTGACCGCCGACGATCGCATGGAGTGCATCGCGAATCCGTCCTGATGCCAGGCATAGATGAGCTCGTCGGTCGAGGGCGCGACGTCAGCCAGCACCCCGAGCCAGGAGAACGGATACGTTCGCTCCCAGGTGTTGCGCACCGAGTCCGGCATCGCAGCGCGGCTCGGACCGAACGAACCGTCGCACCCGGCAACGACATTCGCGTCGATCCGCATCGGAGTACCCGAGGCATCGGTGAACGTGACGTACGGGGAGTCGGACTCGACGTCGTGCAACGCGGTATCGGAGACGTCGTAGAAGATCTGCTGGCCTGCTTTCTCCCGGGCCGCGACGAGATCCTTGGTCACCTCGGTCTGCCCGTACACCCACACGCTTCGGTCCACCAGGTCGCGAAAGTCGATGTGGTGCCGCTCTTCCGGCCACTGCAGATAGATTCCGCGATGCTCGTGGCCTTCGCGATGCAACCGCTCCCCCAGGCCGTGGTCGTCGAGCAGCTGAACCGTCGAGTGTTCGAGGATGCCGGCCCGAATGCGCGAGAGCACGTACTCCTGCGTGCGTGACTCGATCAGAACGGAGTCGATTCCCTGCTCCCCGAGCAGGTGGGACAGCAGCAGACCCGCGGGCCCTGCACCGATGATGGCGACCTGTGTTCGCATGCATCGAGTACACCGCGCATCGGGGCCGCGAACAAGACCATGTTTCCACTCAGCGAAAACATCGATCTCATCCCCGCAGACTTCGCTCGATTCCTCGCGCGGCAACCTGCAGAGCGGCAACCAGTCTGGCTCGATCTCGTCCGATGCTCGGAACCACGATTCCCAACGCCGCCACCACTCGTTCGCCCTCGCCGCGGACCGGTACGGCCACCGAACACGCCCCCAGCGTCATCTCCTCGACCGTCTGCGCATACCCCTCGCGATGCACTCGGCGTAGTTCGCTGTCCAACTTCCCCGGATGAGTCACCGTGTACGCGGTGATGCGGGTCAGGTTCCTCAACACGCGGTCGTGCACCTCACGCGGGGCGTAGGCCAACAACACCTTGCCGACTCCGGTCGCATACAGGGGCAGACGCGCTCCGACCCGGCTGACCGCAGGCACCGACGCGTGCCCGGCAAGCCGGTCGAGATAGAGCACCTCGTCGCCGTCGCGAATGGCCAGATGCACCGTGGCGAGTGTCGCGCCGTAGATGTCGTGCAGAAACGGTGAGGCGATCTCTCGCAGATCGGCTTGATCCGGTGCCAGCAATCCCAACTTCCACAGTCGACGCCCCACCACGTAGCGGCCGTCCTCGCCGCGAACGAGCGCGCCCCAGTCGACCAGTTCACGCACCATCCGATGCGCGGTGGCGATGGGCAGGCCTGCGCCGTCGGCCAGTTCGGACAGCGTCAGCGCAGGGGTCTTCTCGTCGAACACAGCCAGAAGCGCCAGCAGCCGCGAGGCCACCGACACCCCTGGATCCCGCGCATTGCCCGCCACCCGGACGACGATAGCCTCCCCGACCACCCGCCGAACTCGAAGTTATGGATACATTTCGGCCGAAAACCGTCCATAACTTCGAGTTCGGCGGGAATTACACCGCGGCGGCCGCGAAGCCGATTCTGTTGAATCTCTTCTCTCGGGCGATCATCCGCATCGACGGGTCCTGAGCGATCAGTTCGGCGAGCTCCCGGTGCAGTACCGCACCCACCCGGTCGCAGAACTGCTGCGATTCGTCTGCCGCGTCGGGCAATTCGGGAATGATGATGTCGACAACGCCGGCTCGGAAGAGATCGAGCGAGCGCACTCCCTGCTTCGTCGCCATCTCCGCGGCGTGGGCGGTGTCGCGGTGAACGATGGCCGATGCCCCCTCGGGCGGCAGCGGCGAGAGCCACGCATGCTGGGCGGCGAGAACGCGGTCCGCGGGCACCAGAGCGAGTGCGCCGCCGCCGGTTCCCTGCCCCAACAGCAATGACAGCGTGGGGGTTTCGAGGTCGACCATGTCCGCGATGCACCGTGCGATCTCGCCGGCCAGGCCACCTTCCTCCGCCTCCTTCGACAGTGCGGCACCCGCCGTGTCGATGACGGTGACGAGCGGAAGCTTCAGATCCTGGGCCAGACGCATTCCGCGTCGAGCCTCGCGAAGCGCTGCGGGACCGAGCGGCGTTTTCGTCGTCTGACCGCGTCGGTCCTGCCCGAGCAGAACACAGGGCATGTCGCCGAACCGGACGAGGGCAAGAATCAGGCCCGGATCCCATTCACCCTGACCGGTTCCGTTGAGCGGCAGCACATCTGCTGCGGTACTGAACAGCAGCTCACGGACCCCGGGGCGATCGGCTCTGCGCGAGGCCAGAATGGACGTCCACGCGGGTACGTCCTCGATCTTCCATTCGAGCGCCTCGACGGTGCGTGGGCGGTAGGACGGGATGTCGGTCATGATCCGCAAAGCGCGATCGACGATCTCGCCGAGTTGCTCGGGCGGACGAATGGCGTCGATGAGCCCGTGGGCCTGGAGATTCTCCGACGTCTGCACACCCGTGGGGAACTTCGCGTCGTAGAGCGCCTCGTAAACGCGGGGGCCGAGGAATCCGACGAGAGCACCGGGCTCGGCGACGGTGACGTGACCGAGCGATCCCCAGGACGCGAACACTCCGCCGGTGGTGGGGTGCCGCAGATAGACGATGTACGGCAGGTTCGCCGCCTTGTGCGCGGTGATCGCGGCGGTGATCTTGACCATCTGCAAGAACGCGACCGTGCCCTCCTGCATTCGGGTTCCGCCGGACGTCGGCAGCGCCAGCAGCGGCAGCCGCTCGTCGGTCGAGCGGTGTACGGCGTTGACCAGGCGCTCGCCCGCCGCGACCCCGATCGAGCCGGCCAGGAACGCGAACTCGCCGAGCAGGATGGCCACCTTGCGGCCGCGGATGGTCGCGGAGCCGGTGAGCACGGACTCGTCCAGGCCGGTCTTCTCGCGTGCCGCGGCGAGTTCGCCTGCGTACTCGTCGTCGATGACGTAGTCGGCCGTCGGGGTGTCCCAGGAGTCGAAGCTGCCGGAATCGATCACCAGATCGAGGAGTTCGAGGGCGGTCATTCTGGTCATCGTGTCGCCTCTTTCAGCCAGTCGCGGACGAGTTCGTCGTCGGCACCGAGCACCGGCGGTGCCAGGTGATTGGTTTCGGTGACCTCGGTGCCGTCGGATTCGAAGAACCGCAGTGGCGGTCCCGGCAGTGTCACCGTGCCCAACGTCGCGTGCTCGACGTCCACCAGCAGGCCCTGGGATTTGGTCTGCTCCCACTCGTAGACTTCCTGGACGTTGCGCACTTTGCCTGCGGGAACACCGATCTCGTCGAGAAGGGCCAGCAGCGGTTCGGTCTCGTACGTGCGGAAGATCTTGGACACGAGTTCGATGACATCGTCGCGACTGTTCACCCGTTGCGGGTTGGTGGCCATGCCTTCGAGATCGGGGTCGATGCCGAAACCCTCGCAGAACCGATGCCACAGTCCCTCGCTGCCCACCGAGATCTGCACTGCGCCATCCGATGTCGGGAACAATCCGTACGGGCAGATCGACGGGTGGTGATTGCCCTGCGCCGCGCCGACCTCGCCTGCGACGGTCCACTTGGTGCCCTGGAAGGCGTGCACTCCGACGACGCTGGCGAGCAGCGAGGTACGGACGACCTTGCCGCGGCCGGTGCGGTCGCGTTCACGCAGTGCAGCGAGAACGCCGAAAGCTCCGTACATTCCGGCCAGCAGGTCCGCGATGGGAACGCCGACGCGCTGGACGTCCTCGGGACCCGAGCCGGTGAAGGACATCAGCCCGGCCTCACCCTGAGCGATCTGGTCGTAGCCGGAGCGGCCGCCCTCGGGGCCGTCGTGACCGAAGCCGCTGATCGACAGCACCACTGTGCGCGGGTTGATCTCGGCGATCCGCTCGGGCGAGAAGCCGAGTCGGTCGAGAACACCGGTACGGAAGTTCTCGAGCAGTACGTCTGCCCGTTCGATCATGTGCTCCAACGCTTCTCGGCCGTCGTCGGTCTTGAGGTCGAGCGCGATGGACCGCTTGTTGCGATTGGCCGAGAGGAAGTACGTCGACTCGCGCTCGGCATCGCGCGGAGTGACGAAGGGGGGACCCCAGACGCGGGTGTCGTCGCCGCCCTTCGGGGTCTCGACCTTGATGATGTCTGCGCCGAGGTCGCCGAGCATCATCGCCGCATGCGGACCGGCCAGGGCGCGGGTCAGATCGACCACCACGGTGCCTTCGAGCGGTCCGGTTCTGCCTGTCGTGTTGAGGGGCATCGAATTGATCCTTACGTCGAAGCGAGGTGGGAGCCGGACCCGAAGTCCGATTGGATTACTGGGCCAGTGGACTAGCCAATTCAATTGGACCAGCGAACCACGGCGATGTCAAGTAACGATGTACGCGCCTTTGCCCAGCTCAGACGCGTGATGGCGGCACGTCGAACACACGTGCCGCCATCATCGAGCGTCTGCTTTCAGCTGCAGTACCGCTACATCCAGCCGGGTACGACCAGCAATGCCCAGGCGATCAGCGGGCCGATGACCACCACCAGTGCGCTGTACTTGAGGATCTGCTTGTAGAAGACGTCGCGGTCGATGTCCTGGGCATTGGCGAGCACCAGGGCTCCGTTGGTCGAGAACGGACTGACGTCGACGATGGTCGATGCGATGGACAGAGCCACGATGACTCCGATGGCTCCCACCTCACCGGCGAGCAGGAACGGAACCGCCAGCGGGATGGTGACGCCGAGGATCGCGGTGGACGACGCGAAGGCCGAGACGATGGCACCGATGTAGCAGAGCAGCAGCGCCACCAGAAGCGGGATGCCGATGCTGGCGACCGAATCGCCGACGTACTCGACGGTTCCGGCTTCCTGCAGCACCCCGACGAACGTGAGCACGCCACCGATGAGCAGCACCGTCGACCAACTGATCTGGTTGATCGCGCCCTTCTGGGCCTTGGGCGATGCGAGTGCGAGGATCACGGCCACCGTCATCGCGATGAATCCGACGTCGAGGTCGAGCACGAGGGCGAACAGAGCCAGCGAGGCCAGGCCGACGAGCGTGAGAATCTGATCGAAGGTGATGGCCTTGACCGCGGTGGCCAGGGGTGGCGCATTCTCGACCGTGACCGTCTGACCGGACGGACGAGGCGTCGACGCACCGAAGCCGCGCATGACCGTTCGCGAACCCGAACCGCCGACTCCGCCGGTGTCACCATCGGGACGCGTGCCGTCCTCGTCGTGCACGCTGCGTCCGATGAGGGAGCGGCCACCGAGGAACATGAACAGCAGAGCACCGATTGCGGCGTTGAAGAACAGGCTGCCGAGGAAGAGTGTGAGCGGACTGTTGACGAGTCCCGCGTTGGCGGCGATGTTGTTGACCGTGACACCGTAGATGCTGATGGGCGAGAATCCGCCTGCCTGCGCGCCGTGGATGACCATCATGCCCATGAGCAGGGCGTTGATCTTGTAGCGCGCGGCGAATCCGAGGGCGATCGGGGCGACGATGGCCACCGCGGCCGGTCCGAGCGCACCGATCGAGGTCAGGACTCCGGTGATGCCGAACATCACCCATGGAATGAGTGCCACCCGGCCTCCGACGAGTCGAACGGCTCCGCGGACCAGCAGGTCGACCGTGCCGTTGTTCTGCGCGATGGCAAACAGGTAGGTGATGCCGACGAGCGTGAGGAAGAGACTGCTCGGGAAGCCGGCAATGATGTCGTCGGCACCCATGCCCACGGCAAGTGTTCCGACGAAGAACGCCGCCACGAACCCCAACGCGCCCATGTTCACGGGGAACACGGTTGCGGCGAGGAACATGACGACGAGCGCAAGGATGGGTATCAACTCGGTCGACATCGAAGGTCTCCGGTCCGTCTGTGGTGTCACCCGAGCGGTTGCCCAGGATCTCCAGTGGCTAATTGGACTGGCCACTGAGTCAATAGGACTCAACCAGTGAAGTGGATCACTTGTCAACCCCCGATGTGTCCGCCGTTACGTGCGTTGCGGCGACTAGGGTGGAGGTCCAGAGGAACAGAGAGCGAGTGACACAGTGGCTGAGCAAATTCGCCCCGTGACCCGACCACGGCTGTACGAGGTCATCGTCGAACAGCTGTGCAAGCACATCGCCGACCGTGAGATGAACCCTGGCGATCGACTTCCGCCCGAGCGTGAACTGGCCGGACACCTCGGGGTCAGTCGAGCATCTCTGAGCCAGGCCCTCGTCGCCCTCGAAGTACAGGGCATCCTGTCGGTCCGGCACGGCGACGGCGCAGTGCTCGTACGACGGCCCGTGGGAGACATGGCAATTCGTGCTCTACGCGAGCACGCAGACCGGCTACCCGAGGTGATCGAGGCCCGCGAGGCACTCGAGGTCAAGCTCGCCGAACTCGCTGCCACGCGTCGCAGCGACAGTGAAATGGCCGCGATCGACCACGCCCTGTCCGTCATGGCCACCGAGATCACCGACGGCGATCGAGGAGACTCCGGCGACGAGTTGTTCCATCACGCCATCACCGAGGCGGCACACTCACCGCTGCTCGCCAGGCTCATGGGGGAAATCGCCGGTCTCATTCGCGAGACCCGCATCGAATCGCTGTCGCAGTCGAACCGTCCACAGGCCTCGCTCGAGCATCATCGACGCATCGCCGAGGCCGTGCGCAATCAGGATCCGGCCGAGGCAGGACGGGCCATGGCCGACCACATCCGACTCGTCTCGGATGTGGCACTGCTGCGTTCGGTCGACAGCTAGAACTCCGGCAGCAGTCCCCGGGGAGCACTACCTGGTTGACATCCGCGGCAACCCCGCGCCATCATTATTGGCACAGCGCCAATAACCCACAGGTGCGCTTCGAGCCAAGGACCCACCATGACTGCACTCGCAGACCGCACCCCCAGCGACCTCACCACCGAGCTCGCCGACGTGCGACAGCTCGCCCGAGGATTCTTCGAGAAGGAAGTCGCGCCCCACCGCGAGGAGTTCGCGGCTGCCGGACGCCCCAGCCGCGAGGTCTACCGCACCGCAGGCAGTCTCGGACTGCTGGGCATGTCGGTACCCGAGCAGTACGGCGGAGGCGGGGGCGACTTCCGCCACGAGGCGGTGCTGTTCTCCGAGCAGGTGCGCTCCGGCGACTCGTCCATGCAGCTGGGCGTGCACAGCGGCATCGTTCCGCACTACATCCTGGCCTACGCCTCCGAGGAGAAGAAGCAGCAGTGGCTGCCGAAGCTCTGCTCGGGAGAGTGGATCGGCGCCATCGCCATGACCGAACCGGGCACCGGCTCGGATCTGCAGGGCATCACCACCCGCGCAGTGCGTGACGGGGACGACTACGTGGTGACCGGCGGAAAGACGTTCATCTCCAACGGAGCTCACTGCGATCTGATCATCATCGCCGCCAAGACCGATCCGTCCGCGGGAGCCCGGGGACTGTCACTGCTCGTCGCCGAGGTCTCCGACGACACCGAGGGCTTCCACCGCGGACGCGTGCTGCACAAGATCGGCCAGAAGGGCCAGGACACAGCCGAACTCACCTTCGACGGGCTTCGCATCCCCGCCGCAAATCTCCTGGGCCAAACAGAAGGCCGCGGCTTCGCGCAGTTGATGCAGCAACTCCCCCAGGAACGCCTCATCTGCGGCATCGCCGCCGCCGCGATGATCGATGCCGCCGTCGCACAGACGGTCGAATACACCAAGTCGCGCAACGCTTTCGGTAAGACACTGTTCGATCTGCAGAACACCAAGTTCGAGCTCGCCGAATGCGCCACCATCGGCCGCGTCGTCCGCACCTTCGTCGACGACGCGATGGCACAGCACATCTCGGGCAGCCTCGACGTCACCACCGCAGCGATGGTCAAGTACTGGACCACCGACCGACAGTTCGAGGTGGTCGACCGCTGCCTGCAGCTCTTCGGTGGGTACGGCTACATGGAGGAATACCCCATCGCTCGCATGTTCGTCGACGGCCGCATCGCGCGCATCTACGCCGGTGCCAACGAAGTCATGAAAGACCTCATCTCTCGTTCCCTGTAGTACTCGGCAATCTTGTTGCCCCAGAAAGGCACCCCATGGAGGCATTCCTCTACGACGCGGTTCGCAGCCCACGTGGCCGCGGTAAGAGCTCCGGTTCGCTGTACACCGTCAAACCGGTCGATCTGGCCGCGAACACGTTGTCCACGTTGCTCTCTCGCCACTCGCAGCTCGATCCTGGCCTGATCGACGACGTCGTGCTCGGTGTCGTCACCCCGGTCGGCGACCAGGGCTGCGATATAGCCCGGACGGTCGCGATGGTTGCCGGACTGCCGGACAGTGTCGCCGGCGTTCAGCTCAACCGCTTCTGCGGATCGGGATTGGAGGCCGTCAACACTGCGGCGCAACGCGTTCGGTCCGGTTGGGATCAGCTCATCGTCGCCGGTGGCGTCGAATCGATGTCTCGTGTCCCGCTCGGGGCGGACGGCGGTGCCTGGCCGTGCGACCCGCTGACCAACTACGGCAGCTACTTCGTGCCGCAGGGAGTCAGTGCAGACCTCATCGCGACGATCGAGGGGTTCGACCGCGACGAGGTCGACGCCTTCGCGGTGCGCAGCCAGCAGCGCGCGGCACACGCCTGGTCGATGGGCCACTTCGAGAAGTCGGTCATCCCGGTCTTCGACGCGAACGGCCGGCTGATGCTCGATCACGACGAGATCATGCGACCCGAGACCACCATGGCCGATCTCGCCACCCTGACACCGTCGTTCGCCCGGATGGGGGCGCTCGCCGGGTTCGATGCCGTCGCGATGCAGAAGTACACCGAGGTCGAGCGCATCGATCACGTCCACCACGCCGGGAACTCCTCCGGCATCGCCGACGGTACCGCGATGGTGCTGATCGGCTCCGAAGAGGCCGGTCGCGCAGGCGGATTGACCCCGCGCGGACGCGTCGTGGCCGGGGTCGTCGCCGGATCGGACCCGACGCTGATGCTCACCGGCCCGGTTCCGGCCACGCACAAAGCGCTCGCTGCGGCGGGGCTCACTCTCGACGACATCGCGGTGTTCGAGGTCAACGAGGCATTCGCTTCGGTGGTACTCAATTACGCGAAGAAGCTGGACATCGACCACGAACGCATCAACGTCAACGGTGGCGCGATCGCGATGGGCCACCCACTGGGCGCAACGGGCGCGATGCTCACCGGAATGGCCCTCGACGAGCTCGAACGTCGGGGCGAGCGCTACGCACTGATCACACTCTGCATCGGTGCCGGAATGGGCGTCGCCACCATCATCGAGCGCCTGTGACCATCCCGCGAGAGAACAACGACCCGAGGACCTCGATGACCACAGCAACTCTGCGGACCCCCACGATCACCGGCGAGATCGGCAACGACCGCGTACTCGTGCTGACGATGGACGACCCCACGCAGTCCACCAACACGATGAACGCCGCGTTCGGCGAGTCACTCGAGCAGACGATCGACTGGCTCGAGGCCAACCTCGATGCGTTCGACGGCATCATCGTCACCTCGGGCAAGGATTCGTTCTTCTCCGGTGGCGATCTGGAATTGCTGCGCGACGCCGGTCCGTCGGACCACGCGGCGATCGCCGACGCCCTCGATTTCACCAAGGACAAATTTCGTCGCCTCGAGAAGCTGGGCAAGCCCGTGGTGGCTGCGCTCGGCGGTACCGCACTCGGCGGCGGTTTCGAGATTGCGCTGGCGTGCCATCATCGAATTGCGCTGAACAACAGCAGAGCTCGCTTCGGGCTTCCCGAGGTCACTCTCGGGCTGCTCCCCGGGGCCGGCGGCGTCACCCGGACGGTTCGGATGTTCGGCATCGTCAAGGCTCTGACACAGGTGGTGGGCCAGGGCCAGCGGTATCGGCCGACGCAGGCCCTCGAACTCGGATTGATCGACGAGGTCGTCGACACCGACGAGCAGATGATGGCACGTGCACGTGCCTGGATTCTCGCCAATCCCGAAGCGTCACAGCCCTGGGACAAGAAAGGATTCACGATTCCCGGCGGCACCGCAGCCTCACCCGCATTGGCTGCGCAGCTGCCCGCTTTCGCTGCAACGGTACGCAAGCAGGTCAAGGGCGCACCCATGCCCGCTCCGATCGCGGTGGTTGCTGCGGCCGTGGAAGGGTCGGTACTCGACTTCGAGTCGGCCTCGCTGGTGGAAACCCGGCATTGCACCTCGCTCGCCTGCGGAGCGGTCTCGGGCAATCTGATCCAATCGATGTTCTTCGATCTCGGATCCATCCACAAGGGCGGCTCGCGTCCGAGCGCCGAACCGCACCGAGTACCCGAGAAGGTCCTGGTGATCGGTGCCGGAATGATGGGTGCTGCCATCGCCTACGTCGTCGCCTCGGCCGGGGTTCCCGTCGTGCTGCGCGATGTCTCGATCGAATCCGCCGAGCGCGGCAAGGATTACGCGCGTTCGATTCTCGGCAAGGCCGTCGCGAAGGGACGTAAGACCCAGGCCGAGGCCGATGCGGTGCTCGCGCTCATCACACCCAGTTCCGACGCGGCCGATGCCGAGGGTTGCGATCTGGTCGTCGAGGCCGTGTTCGAGGATCCCGCCGTCAAGCAGGGTGCGTTCGAGGCGGTCGACAAGTATCTGACCGCCGACGCACTGCTGTGCTCGAACACCTCGACACTGCCCATCACCGAACTGTCGACGGGAGTCTCGCGCACCTCGGACTTCATCGGCACGCACTTCTTCTCCCCGGTGGACAAGATGCCGTTGGTGGAAATCGTTGTGGGAGAACACACCAGCGACTCCGCGCTCGCCCGCGCATTCGACTTCGTTCGCTTGATCGGCAAGACCCCGATCGTCGTCGGAGACAGTCACGGCTTCTTCACCACCCGCGTCATCGGCCGGTTCATGGACGAGGCGATCTCGCTGGTCGCCGAGGGCGTGCATCCGGCCACCGTCGAACAGGCCGCTCTCCAGGCGGGCTATCCGTCCGGTGCGCTGGCCCTGATGGACGAGATTTCGTTGACCCTGTCTCGGCACATCCGCGAGGGCATGGCGCAGGCCGCGCGCGCCGACGGTCGACCGTGGATCGTCTCGAACTCGTATGCGCTGGTCGATCGCCTGGTCGACGAATTCGATCGCCCCGGACGCAAGGCGGGACGCGGCTTCTACGAGTACACCGAGGACGGCACCAAGGCAGGATTGTGGCCGGGCCTGGTGGAGCACTATCACCGTCCCGATCACGGAATTCCGTTCGAGGACATGATGGATCGCATGCTGGTCGCGCAGTCGCTCGACTCGATCGCATGCCTGGACGAGGGTGTCCTGCGGACCGTCGCCGATGCGAACATCGGCTCCATCCTCGGCATCGGCTACCCCGCGTGGACCGGTGGCGTGCTGCAGTTCGTCAATCAGTTCGACGGCGGCATTCGGGGATTCGTCGAGCGGGCCGACCACCTGCAGGCACGGTACGGCGACCGGTTCGTCGTGCCGACATCACTGCGCTCCCGCACCGAGCGGTACCTCTGACGCCTCGCGACGTCGGTTCGGTGCAATCATGACAACCATGCCGGCTGCAAGTACACCCAAGTGGAATCGACTGGAACCGGACGAGCGACGGACGCAGATTCTGGCCGCGGCCGTTCGCCTGTTCGGCGACAAGCCTTATGCCGAGGTCTCGATGTCGGACGTCGCTGCCTCGGCCGGCGTCGCACGCGGGCTCATCCACCACTACATCGGAAGCAAACGCGACCTGTACCTCGAGTGCGTTCGCTTCCTGGTCACCGTGCCGCCGATCGAGGACGTGCACCTGCCGACAGGCTCGCTCGAGGACCGGGCCCGGGGCAGCGTCCACTGGCTGGTCGGCGTCATCGAGACGCACGGTACGGCCTGGGTGTCGGTGGCGAGCGGATCGGGTGTCGACGAGCAGGTTGCTCGGATTCTGGACGAGGCCGATGACCTGGCCGCCGAACGCGTCTTGGACGCAACGGCATTCGAGGGCAGGGGTGGTGACCGTCGAATCGCTACCTCGGCCGTGCGCGCGTTCGGCGGCATGGTCAAGGCCGCGGGCCGCGAATGGTTGGTGCGCGGCACACTGACGCGCGAGCAGGTCGAGATTCTGTTGACCGATGTGCTCGTCACCGTCCTCGGCACGGCGCGCTCCCTGGACGACGCCCGAGACCGTTAGCCGGACAATCCATTTCGGCGGTCCTTGCGAGTGGTAACCGCCCGTATCTCCTATTGACACTGTGCCAACAAGGTGGAACTGTGGCGGTACTCACCTCGGGCACCCTCGCCCCCCACTCGCACAAGGGACTCGCCATGTATCTCACTCAGGGCCTTCACCGCTCCGCGTCGACCACACCGAACCGGGCAGCAACGGTGTTCGGCGATCGCGTTCGTACCTTCGCCGAGCAACTCGACAGAGTGGCAAGACTGGCTGCGGGCCTGCACTCCATCGGCGTCGAGGCCGGCGATCGAGTTGCGATGCTGGCATTCAACAGCGACCGGTACTCGGAGTACCTGCTCGCGGTGCCGTGGGCCGACGCCGTGCTCAACCCCGTGAACATCCGGTGGTCGCCCGTGGAGGTCGCGTACGCACTCAACGATTCCGACACCAAGGTTCTGCTGGTCGACGACACCTTCGGTGCCATGGTCCCGGCACTGCGCCCCGCATGCGCCGGCCTGCAGACCATCGTCTACTGCGGGGACGGGGCCACCCCCGAGGGCATGGTCTCGTACGAGGACCTCATCTCGTCCCACGATCCCGTTCCCGACGCGCGACGCAGCGGCGACGCCCTTGCCGGCCTGTTCTACACCGGTGGCACCACCGGCTTCCCCAAGGGCGTCATGCTCTCGCACGCGAACCTCGTCACCTCGGGCCTGGGAACGGTGGCGACCGGACAGCTGCTCGACGACGCGTCGATCCTGCTCCATGCCGCGCCGATGTTCCACCTCGCCGATCTGGCCGCATGGGTGGGTCAGGTCATGCTCGGCGGCACCCACGTCATGGTTCCGTTCTTCGAGCCGACTGCCGTGCTCGGTGCCATCGCGACGCATTCGGTCACCGATGTGCTGCTGGTACCCACCATGATTCAGCTTCTCGTCGATCACCCCACGCTGAGCGAATTCGATACCTCCTCGCTCAGCCGCGTGTTGTACGGAGGATCCCCGATCTCCGCGGGCGTCCTCGAGCGGACCCTCGCCCGACTCCCGCAGGCCCGCCTCACTCAGGCATACGGCATGACCGAGCTCGCACCGGTCGCGTCGCTGCTCTGGCCGGAACACCATGTGGGAGAACGCATCGGCTCGGCCGGTCGCGCGGCCCCGCACTCGGAGATCCAGATTCTCGGCCCGGACGACGAGCAGTTGGCCACCGGGTCCGTCGGCGAGATCTGCGTTCGCGGTGGACACGTGATGCTGGGCTACTGGAACAAGCCGGACGAAACCGCCGCGGCCGTTCGCGACGGTTGGATGCACACCGGAGATGTCGGCTACCTCGACGCCGACGGATTCCTGTTCGTCGTCGATCGACTCAAGGACATGATCATCACCGGCGGCGAGAACGTCTACAGCGCCGAGGTCGAGAGCGCACTGAGCCTGCACCCCTCGGTGCTGGCGTGCGCCGTGATCGGTGTTCCCGACGGCGAGTGGGGCGAACGCGTTCACGCCTGTGTCGTGCTGGCCGAGGGGTTCTCGCCTGATGTCGAGGAGCTCCGCGATCACACCCGCACTCTCGTTGCCGGATACAAGACCCCGCGCACCATCGAGTTCGTCACGGCACTGCCCATGAGCGGCGCAGGCAAGATCCTCAAGCGCGAACTGCGGGACGCCCACGTTGCGAAGGATGCGCTCGGAGCTTCCCTGTGACCAGCCAGGTCCGTACGCGAGCCACCTTCGATTCGATCTCGCCCATCGACGACAGCCCGATCGCCTCGTTCACCATCGATTCGGCGGAGTCCGTCGCGCGAACGGTCGGCCTCGCGCGGAGGGCGCAGCGCACCTGGGCGGCACTACCGCCGCGAACTCGCGCCCGGCACCTGCGGGCCTGGCGACACGAGATCTGGAGTCACCGCGCCGAATTCATCGATCTGATCCATCGCGAGAACGGCAAACCGGCCGACGATGCGCTACTGGAGATCGTCCTGACCCTCGAACACATCGCGTGGGCGGAAAAGCAGGCACCGCGACTCATGCGATCACGCAGAGTGAACCCCGGCCTGCTGCTGGCGAACTACTCCGCACACGTGGACAAGGTCGCTCTCGGCGTCGTGGGCGTCATCGGCCCGTGGAACTACCCGCTCTATGCCCCCAACAGTGCGATCGGTTCGGCTCTGGCCGCAGGCAACTGCGTGGTGTTCAAGCCCAGCGAGTACACCCCCGCGGTGGCGGCCCGCTACGTCCGCGCCTTCCACGAGGCCAATCCTGCTCTCCCGCTCGGCATTCTGTCTCTGGTGACCGGATACGGCGACACCGGTGCCGCACTGTGCCGCTCGGGCGTGGACAAGATCGCGTTCACGGGCTCGACGAGAACCGGATCGAAGATCATGGCCACGTGCGCCGAGACGCTCACGCCGGTGGTTCTCGAATGCGGCGGTAAGGATCCGGTGATCGTTGCAGCCGACGCCGATATCGCAGCGGCTGCCGAGGCGGTGGCGTGGGGTGCATTCACCAACGGCGGCCAGACGTGCGTCGGAGTGGAGCGGGTCTACGTCGAGCGCAGTGTCGCAGCACAATTCACTGGGGCCCTCGTGCAGCACGCCCGTGCCATCGCGCCCGGTGGCGATGCGCCGGCCACCTACGGACCGATGACCATGCCAAGCCAGATCGACATCGTCCGGCGCCACCTCGCCGATGCCGAGGCGGCCGGTGGCCGAGCACTGATCGGCGGACTGCCGTCGATCGGCGAGCGATTCGTCGGACCCACCGTGTTGGTGGACACGCCCGAGAACTGCTCGGCCGTTCGCGAGGAAACGTTCGGCCCCACGGTCACCGTCCGTGAGGTCGACAGCATCGAGGAGGCGATCGAGCTGAGCAACGATCATCGGTACGCCCTCGGCGCATCGGTGTTCTCCCGCACGCACGGCAAAGAGATTGCGGCGCAGCTGGTGTGCGGTCAGGTCACCGTCAACTCGGTGATCGCGTTCGCCGGAATGGGATCGGTTCCGATGGGCGGCGTCGGTGCCAGCGGCTTCGGCCGGGTACACGGCGACGAAGGGTTCGCAGAATTCTGCCGCACGCACAGCCGCGTCACGAAGCTGTTCGATATCCCCGGATTCGAGCTGGTGACGCTGCGACGCCGACGGTGGGTCATGCCGCTGATCGACCGTGTGCTGGGGCTTCGTCACCGCCGCTGAGAGATCAGCGCACCGATTTCACCTGCCAGGTCACCACGGCCCCGAGCGCCGCAAGTATCCCCACCGCCGCGAACAGCACCGGGTATCCACCGACGGTGGAGAGGAACACGCTCGCGAGCAGCGGAGCCAGGGCAGGTGGAACGATCGCCCCGATGTTCATCACGCCGAGATCGGTCGCCCGACTGTCGGCGGACGGAAGAACCCCGGTCACCAGTGCCTGATCGACGGCCATGTACGCGCCGAATCCGCCGCCCAGCAACGCCGCCGAGACGAATGTCGCATCCATCGTGGGATGTATAGCCAGGACGAAGCCGGCGACGGCCTGCATCGATGCCGCAACCGCTACGAAGATCTTTCGGCGACGCATCCTGTCCGACAACGGCCCGAAGGTGAACGTGCACACCACACAGGCGATCAGGTAGACGACGGTCACCTCGAGCAGCGATCCCGTCGGATCGGCGACTCGAAGACCATCGGTGAGGAAGAACAGCAGGTAGCAGGTGCCGAGCGAGTTGGCCACGTTGACCAGGATTCGACCCCCGAAGGCCCACGCGAAGTCGCGGTGACGCAACGAATCGAGAAGTGAGGCAACGATGCTGCGCAGACTCAACAGCGCTGTCGGCGCACCGGTTTCGCGATACGTCAGCAAAAACGGCACCGAGCAGACCACCAGGGCGAGCGCCACGGCGAAGTACCCGCCCAACACCGACAGAGCAAGCGTGGACACCAGCGCCAGGCCCGCCACCACGCCCAGTGCCTGCGGTGCATAGATCGCACTCGACACCGTTCCGCGCTGCTCGTCCGGCACGCGATCGGCCACCACGGCCGTCAAACCCGCTGTGGCAGCACTCAATCCGAGCATTGCCACCGACCACGCCGTCCCGATTCCGAGGACGGTACTCTGCAGCCCGGTGACCACCAACCCACCGGCGAAGAACAGGACACCGCCGCCGAACCAGACGCGCCGTCGCCCCAACCTGCTGCGTGTTCGATCGCACAGCGACCCGCACACGGGTAGACCGATCAGGAGCACCACGGCGGAGACCGCGTTGATCACCGCGAAGTCGAACACCTTCGATTGCGGATCGATCTCCTGCAAACGCTCGGGCAGAAGCAGCTGCAGTGGAACCAGATTGGCCATCCAGTAGCCCAGCCACGCCACGGAGAACACGGCAATCCAGAGCGGGCGTACCCGGGTGGTCATCGATCAGTCCCCTCGCACGGGTGCCGCGGTTCCGTAGGCACGGCGGACCACCTCGTCGAGGGTCGCGGCCAGCTGCACTTCGGTCATGGTGCGCGGCGTCGCCACTGCGGCAGCGGAAAGATAGACCCCGCAGAGCCATTCCAGCAGTTCGATGTTCGACAGTGCCGAATCGAGATCGCGACCGGTGGCCACCGATCCGTGGTGGGCCATGATGACCGCTGACCTCGAACGCATCGCCGCCACCACCGCGTCGGCGAGCGCGGTGGTACCGAACGGCGCGAACGGCACCACCGGGACGGTCCCACCCAGGGCGAGTTGTGCGTAGTGCACGGGCGGCAGTTCGTCCGCGACAATCGAGACAGAAACGGCCGCAGAAGAGTGCGCATGCACCACAGCCCGAACCTCGGACGACGCGTAGATGCCCAGGTGCAAGCCCAGTTCCGAGGTCGGTTCGCATGCACCGGCGCGCACGACGGCGTCCATACCGACAACCGTGACGTCCTCGATCGTCGCGTCCGCCAACACCAGCCCGGTCGCCGTCACCGCCACCACATCACCCGCGCGTGCACTGACATTGCCTGCGGTACCGAGAACCAGGCCCCGTCGGCCCAGGTGCCGGGCGGTCGTTGCGACGGACTGCCGAAGCTCGTCGACGTCGGCCGGCATCAGATGGTCCTGCAGGTACGTGCGAACTTCCGAACGAATTCGAGGTCGTAGGTACCGAAGTCGGTTCCGAGGCCCTGCGCCACCTGCGCGGCGGTCGCATTGCCCAGTTCGGCAGCCTCCACGGCGTTCATGCTCAGGGACAGGCCCCGAACGAACCCGGCCGAGAACGCATCTCCGCATCCGCTGGTGTCCACCACGTCCACGGCATACGCGGGGACCTCGACGGCCGAGTTGTTCGTGACGACGAGAGTGGGCGAGGCCCCCGCGGTGGCCACCACGCAGGACGCTCCGAGCTCGAGCAGTCGACGACACCCGTCTTCGACAGTGGCGCTGCCGGTCCAGCCGAGGACCTGCTCGTCGTTGGGCAGCAGGTAGTCGACGTGGGGCAGCGCGGCGGCGAACGCACCGAGTCCTTCCGGAACCGACGGTGCCAGGCTGTCGACGGTGACGACGACGCCGTCCTCGTGGGCGCGGCGCGCGATGTCGCGTGCGGTGTCCGGTCCGAAGAATTCGGGTCCGCCCAGATGCAGGAAGTCGACGTTGTGGAACATGTTCCACGGAACATGCTGGGCCAGATAGCCGTTGGCTCCGATGACGTGCAGAGCCGGCCGTGATCCGTCCGGCCTGATCGGCAATACCGACGCCGAGGTCTGCGCTCCCTCCATCCGATGGACGAGCGAGACGTCGATGCCCTCGTCGGCGAGGAGCTGCAGTAGAAACGTGCCTGCCGAATCAGCGCCGACGACTCCCGCGGTGTGCACCGCGGCACCCAGCCGGGACAGCACCAGTGCCGTTCCCGCGGCGGTCCCCGCGGCGGACATCGCGATCTCTTCCGCCAGGACCGCCGTCTGACCGTGCGGAATCTCGGTCACCGGCCGTACCAGGGTGTCGAGTATGTGCACCCCGAGGGTGAGGACTTCCGCCGGTTCCCTCATCGGATCGTCGCGGTTCGCTCGGAGAGGATCAGCGCCTCCAGGTTGCACATCGAGATGTCGAATCGTGCGGACATCCCGGCGGTGGCGATGGGTCGCACAATCCGTCCCAGCCAGCGCGGGGAGACGTCGAACCAGAATTCGAAGGTCATCGCGGTCGAGGTTCCGCCGCTGAGCGGTGCGAAGCGAAAGACGTTGGCCACGTTGGTGAGCGGCGCGAATCCCTGACCCGAATCGACTCGCAGTCGGTTCGGTTCCAGATGCCGGACGGTCCACGTGGCGTTGGTGGTGAAGCGGCCGAGTGCCGCCACTTTCTCGGTGTAGACGCCACCTGTGCGTGCGGTGCCGTGATGAGCGGTGACGGCACGGACGTCGGACACCCATTCCGCATAGCGGCTGGTGTCACCGGTCAGTGCCCAGACCTCCTCGGGGCTCACCGAGAGTGTGCGATGAGCCGAGACTACGAAGCGTTGTTCCACGAGAGATCTCCTTCGGTCGAAAGTATTTCTGCTGCGGCCTTTTCACCCGATCGCACGGCACCGTCCATGTATCCGTTCCAATAGTCGGAGTGCTCGGCACCGGCCCATCGCACTCGGCCGAACGGAACATCGCGCCACCGTCCGAGCCCGGTCAACACTCCGGGGGTCAACACCGCGGTCGGCCCACCGCACGTCCACTGTTCGTCGGTCCAGTCCAGTTCGATCCACTCCGTCGGTTCCAATGCGCGCGGACCCACCACCGAGGCAAAAGCACGCAGCACCTCACCGCGGCGCTCGGATTCGTTGCCCTCGGACCAGTTTCGGCCGCCTCGATGGCGCGCGCCCCAGGTGCCGACGAATCCCATCAGCACTCCGTGGCTTCCGTCGGGAGGCGAGTTGTCGAACATCGAGGACACCGGTACGTCGCTGTCGCGAAAGAGTGCCTGGCCGGACAGCCCGCTCGTGCGCCAGAACGGTTCGGGATACACGGCCTCGCACTTGGCCAGTCCGCCGAAGTTCATCCGCTGGAACAGTGCCTCCTGCGCCGCGGGAAGCGAAGGGCTCCAGTCGATTCGGGTGGCCAGAACAGGCGGAATCGCGACGACGACCGATCGGGCCACCCACGACTCGGTATCGCTGTGCACCACCACGCGATCCGGATGCTGCTCCACGCGGCGCACGGGAGTATCGAGGCGGACCGAATCACCGAGTCGCGACGCCATTTCGATGCAGATCGCCTGTGAGCCACCGAGAAATCGCCACTGCTGCGCTCCCCCAGCGACACTCATCAAGCGGTCGACGGTGCCGGGGGTGTACTCGTTGCCTGCCCCGGCCACGTACGCCAAGCCGAAGAGCGCCGACACATCGGCGGATGTGCCGCCGAACACCGAACCGAGCAGGATGTCGAGCAGTTCCACACCGCCGTCGGTGGCCGAGTGTTTTCGGGCCCAGGTGGCGAGAGTCTGCGTGTCCCACTCGGAGGCACGCGGTGCCGACCACGGTCTACCCACGGGGATCTGCCCGGCAGCCCGATCGATTCGCGCCACCAGCATCCCGACGTCGGGTAGCGCCGCCAGATCCGGCGGCACTCCGCCGTCGAAGCGTCGGGCGCGTCCGTTCTTGACGTAGACGCTCGATCCGATGTCGTACGCGGGGAACGTCCCGACGCCCACGGACGCGGCCAGGCGGAGAATGTGGTCCTGCGTCGGACCGACGAACTGTCCGCCGGTCTCCACCACCGCGTTCTCCCCGAGTGCGTGGTTGACCGTCCGTCCGCCCACCCGGTCTCTGGCCTCGAGAACCTGGACGGTCAACCCTGCGGCCGTCAGTTCCCTGGCGGCAGTCAGACCCGCGAGTCCTGCGCCGACGACCACCACGTCCACACGCGAGGCTTCCGAGATCTCGTTCATCGGTGCTCCTTTCCGGGCTGCTCGATGTAGCGGCGACAGTAACTCAATATTGGCCACTCGGCCAGGATTGGCGAGAAGTGCCTGCTGGAGAGCACTGCGATGGAGCTCAGCGACAACACCCCGGCTACGTTGTAGCCATGACCGAAGAGCGCCGGAAGACTCGATACGCGCGTGGCCAGGAGCGTCGCGACGCCCTGGTCGACGCCGCCATCGGTGTGATCGGAACACGCGGACTCGAACGCGTCTCGTTTCGGTCCGTCGCCGACGCGGCCGGCTTCCCGCCGTCGACGACCAGCTATTTCTTCGGCTCGGTCGGCGAACTCATCGATGCCGCGATCACTCGAATCGCCGAGAACGTGACGACCAAGGTCACCGCTCTACTCGACGTCGCGCAATCCGGTGGACTCACTCGCGACGATCTCGCCGACGCGATCATGGACCTCGTCTCACTGCTGTCCTCTCCGGAGGACGACGACTCCCTCGTGCAGTTCGAGGCGTACCTCGCCGTGCGTAGGCGACCGGAGCTCGCGGTGTCGGTGCATCGAATCATGCGGATGATCGAGGAGGCGGCCGAGGCCGCGCTGGGAGCATTCGGCATCGAGGAACCGCATCTACCGGCTCGGCACTTCCTGGCCCTGATCGACGGCTACACCCTGCACGAGATCGCCAGGCCGACACCGGGTGGCAATCGGGCCGAGCTGAAGGGCGCTCTGCTCCGCGTACTCGACTCGTACGTGCCGCGGGCCTGAATTCGAGGAGGAACGCGTCAGGTGGTTCCGACGAGAAGCGGCACGATGCTGCGGTGCGCGAACGCGAGCAGATCGTCGTAGGTATCGAGCGGGGCGGCGGCCGACGGGGTCAGCAAGATCGAATGCACAACGCGCACAACGATTTCCGGAGCATCGGGCACGGCGAAGGTGTCGGATTCCAGTTCACCCCTGGCAATGTGCGCGGCAGCGTTGATCGCGGACACGAGCAATGCCGATGCGTTCGTGGTCAATTGCTCGAGCACCAACGAACTCTCGGAATCGAACATCTTGATCAACACCGGATTGGTGCGCACCGAGTCGATCGTGGTCGCGAACCCGTGGGCGGCCCGATCCGCGCGTGACGTCTGTTCCGCAGCCGCAGCCGCCACCGCCACGAACAATCGCGACGACTCCCGCGCCATGACGGCTCGCACCAGGTCGTCCTTGGACCCGATCCGGCGATAGACGGTCACCCGGTTGATCCTGGCGCGCTTGGCGACGTCGCCGATGGTGGTCCGAGGAATTCCCACCTCACCGAACAGTTCCAGGGCGGCATCGAGGATCGGCCCGTCGTCACCATCTGGCTGCATCGTTCGATCCTATCGGCCGTCCAACTCCTACTGAATGCAACATTGCGACACATACTGTTGCTATGTAGCATCAGGTGACCATCCTGCAGAAACGGAGTTCGGAATGTCTCGGAACAAGGCGGTCGACGCGAACGAGCAGTACACGGACGAGTCCTATGCGATCGTCGCGCGCGCAGTGACATTCGACTGGTCCGGCGTTCCACTCCAGTACATCCCCCACGAGTGGTACGCCACCCACTTCTGGAATGTGATGCACCTGGTCCTGCCCGAGGGAGAACGAGCGATGGCGGACGTGTTCGCCCAGGCGCTGCCGTTCATCGACGACCGCAGGCTGCACGAGGAGGTCGTGGGATTCGTCGGCCAGGAAGCAACGCACGCGTCCTCCCACGAGAGCTTCCGCAACTATCTCGTTGCGCACGGAGTGGACATCGAACCGATTCTGCAGCGCATTCGTTTCGCCGTGGGTGTGGTGTTCGGCGACCACGGCCTCACCGGCCGCGCAGGCAAAGCATGGCTGAACGAGCGCCTCGGAATCTACGCAGCGGCAGAGCACTTCACGGCTGTGGTGGGCGAATGGCTGCTCGACAACACCGAATTCGACCGCATCGGCGTCGACCCCACGATGCTCGACCTGCTGCGCTGGCACGGCGCGGAAGAGCTCGAGCACCGCAACGTCGCATTCGACGCGTTCCAGTACGTCGACGGTGGCGGATTCCGCCGTGCCCGAACGGCAGTCGTCGCCAGTGCCGGGTTGGCCGTGCTGTGGTTCAGCACCGCCGCGTACCTGTACCAGAACTCCGTTGCCACGCCGCGCACCGGCAGACGCCGATTGCGGACGCCCTGGCCGATCGCCTTCGCACGCGCGTCACGTAAGCACCTGATCCCCGGTCTGTCGTTCCTGTTCGTACAGCTCGCCCTCTACATTCGCCCGGGCTTCCATCCCTCGAACATGGGCGACATCGACAAGGCCGTGCAGTATCTGGCGATCTCCCCGGCAGCACTGGCGGCCCAGCAGTGACGACCACAGCGCCTCCGGTACACAGCCATCTGGGCGAGGTCGACGTGACGGCACCCGGCATCGGACTGCGGGCCGTCGGTGCCGCGTCCCGCCTCTACGCCAAGCTTGTCACCGATTTTTCGATCGTCACGGCCCTGTCCCCGGCGCGGCCCCGGCGAAGCGTCGGATACGAATTCGAGACCGTCGTCGACGAGACGATCGACGAGGCCGAGGACGTTCGCTCACTGTTGCTGTCCCGCAAAGACGCTGCACCGCTTCCGAACTGGTTGCCCGGCGCCCACATCGACGTCACCACCCCGTCCGGTTCCGTGCGGCAGTACTCGCTCGCCGGCCGCCCCGGCGCAGGTGATCGCTACCGCATCAGCGTCCGCAAGATCCCCGGCGGCACGGCGTCCACCGAGATTCACACCCTCACCCGCGGCGATGTCCTCCGAGTTCGCGGACCCCGCAACGCCTTTCCGATGGCCGAGGCCGAGCACTACCTCTTCGTGGCCGCCGGAATCGGCATCACACCCATCCGGGCGATGATCGAACGTGCTGCCGCGGACGGAGCGCGGTGGACGCTGTACTACCACGGTCGGTCTCGGGCGAGTCTGCCGTTCGTTGCCGTGCTGCAGCAGTTGGCCCTGACCTCACGTGGTCATGTGATCGTCAAGACCGACGATGTCAATGGACTTCCGATTCCGGCGGACATCGTCGATCTCGGGATGGGCACCTCCGCGATGTACGTCTGCGGGCCTGCGGCACTGGCGAGCAGGCTTCGTGCCGAGGCCCTCTCGAGTACGGCCGTCCGTGGATTCCACACCGAATTGTTCGCGCCCGCAACGGTGGTCGACGGCACGCCGTTCGTGTTGCAGCTCGCCCGCTCCGGGGAGATCGTCGAGGTCGGTGCCCAGGAGACCGCACTCGATGCCCTCCGTCGATCGAGGCCGGACCAGCCCTATTCCTGCCGACAGGGCTTCTGCGGAGCGTGCGTGGTCGGTCTCGTCGGCGGACGCGTCGATCACCGCGACCGCGTTCTCGATGCCTCCGAACGCGAGAACTCGCTCACCCTGTGCGTCTCGCGCGGTGCCGTCGACGGCGAAGTTCTCGTCCTCGATCTGTAGAAGGAGCTCGAACTCTGATGACTGCAACACAATCCGGCACGGCGATGCCACACATCGACGTCGCGATCATCGGCGCGGGATTCGGCGGCCTCGGTGCCGCAATCCGACTCGAGCAGGAAGGACGCGGCGACTTTCTGATCTTCGAGCGCGACACCGCGGTCGGGGGAACGTGGCACGTGAACACCTATCCCGGTGCGCAGTGCGACATCCCGTCCGCGCTGTACTCGTTCTCGTTCGCGCCCAACCCGGACTGGACGCGGTTGTACCCGCTGCAGCCCGAGATCGAGGCATACCTCAACGATTGCACCGACAGGTTCGGGATCAGGGATCGCATCCGCTTCGGCCACGAGGTACTGGACGCAACCTGGAACGACGAGCAGGCCCGGTGGGTGGTGCGGACGAATGCAGGAACGTGGTCGGCGCGCATCCTCATCGGAGCCCTCGGACCGTTCAGCGAACCGGCCACGCCCAGAATCGAAGGCCTGGAATCGTTCTCGGGCAGAGTGTTCCACTCGGCGAAGTGGGACCACGAGCACTCCGCCGAGGGTCGACGCATCGCCGTCATCGGCACCGGAGCATCTGCGGTGCAGTTCGTTCCGCGCCTGGCCCCCGAGGCCGCGCACCTGACTCTGTTCCAGCGGACGCCGACATGGATTCTTCCGCACCCCGACCGCCCGATCTCCGAATCCGGCAGGTCCGTGCTTCGGAAGTACCCCCGGGCCCAGCGGGCCATGCGCCGGGTGTTCGATCTGTTCCAGGAAGCGTTGGTACCCGGACTCATCGGCCATCGCTCGTTGCTGGCACCGCTCACGGCCATGGGGCGTGCCCACCTGCGTCGTCAGGTCAAAGATCCTGTTCTTCGCGAGAAGCTGACGCCCGATTACGAATTCGGCTGCAAGCGACCCACCTTCTCGAACAAGTTCTATCCCGCACTGTGCCGAGAGAACGTCACCGTCGAGACCACCGGCATCGCTCGGATCGTGCCCGAGGGCATCGTCACCACCGACGGAACCGTGCACGAGGTGGATGCGATCGTTCTCGGGACGGGATTCGCCGTGTCCGGCCACACCGGCTTTCGGCGCATCGTCGGCCGCGACGGAAAGTCGTTGGCGGACAAATGGCCCGACGGCGAGATGTCGTCGTACCGGGGTACCACGGTGCACGGCTTCCCGAACTTCTTCATGCTGCTCGGCCCCAACTCGGTGGTGTACACCTCGCAGGTGGTCACCATCGAGGCTCAGGTGAACTACATCCTCGCGGCGTTGCGCGCCATGGACTCCAACGCGATCACGGCGCTCGAAGTGAGCATGCGCGCGCAGTCGACGTTCGTCGAACACACCGACCGCACGCTCGCGGGATCGGTATGGAACTCCGGCGGGTGCAGCAGCTACTACCTGAGCCCGTCGGGTCGAAATGTGACGTACTGGCCCGGTTCGGTGCGCAACTTCACCCAGCGTATGTCGACGATCGATCTCGGCCACTACCACTGGCGCAGTGTGGATTCCCCGGCCGATACCGAGCTCGTGACGACGAAGGACCTCGCATGAAGAACCGAATCGACCTGGCCGGGAAAGTGGCGTTGGTGACCGGTGGAGCGCGTGGAATCGGAGCCGCGTCGGTCGCGGAATTGGTATCCGCGGGAGCCTTGGTGGCTGTGGTCGATCGAGACTTTCCGCCGGACGCTGCGCGATCCGAACGGATCCTGCTGCTCACCGGCGACGTCACCGATTCCGATGCGATGGCGGACTGCGTGGCCGCGACGGTGAGCGAATTCGGCGGTCTCGACATCGTGATCGCCAACGCCGGCATCACACCCCCGCCCGCCACCATCAGGACCGTCGACCGCGCGGTTTTCGACTCGGTGATGGCCGTGAACTTCGGTGGTGTGCTCAACATCGTGCGCGCTGCGGCCGACGAGATCGTCGCGAGCGGTGGCCACATTCTGCTCGTATCGTCCTGTGCCGCTTTCACTCCCGGCATGGGCGGGTCTGCTTACATGGTAAGCAAAGCGGCGGTCGAACAGCTCGGCCGCGCGCTGCGAATCGAACTCGCGGCCGTGGGCGCAACAGCGGGTCTGGCGTACTTCGGTGTGGTGGATACCGATCTGGCCCGCAACACCCTCGACAGCGATCCGATGGGCCGGCGGATCGGCGGATTTCTGCCGTGGCCGCTGAATCGGCGACTGCCCTCGCAGCGCGCCGCGGAGTTGCTCGTGCACTCGGTCCGCACGCGTCGGGCCCGCATCATCGCGCCGGCCACCTGGATGCCGTACTTCTGGTTCCGCGGGGTTCTCAACCCGATTCTGGAACGCAGACTTGCGAAGGACCGCGCGATCGCCGAGATCATCCGGGACCTGGAGAAGGCGCACGCGCACTGAGTCTTGCCGGCGGGTCCGGCTACCGGCCCTCCCCGATCACGGCGGGTACGTCGCTCATTGGTGGTAGAGATCGTGCGCACAGGTCCCGGGCATCGGAGTCGGGTACACCGAGGGCGAGCAGAACGCCGTAGGCCATGCGGTCGACCGCCTCGATGTCGTCTCGATCGGGTTGCTCGAGCAACAACTGCCCGAGGCCGATCAGCGCGCCCGCCACCAGCGCCAGAGACAGCTGGAGGTCCGGTACCCGAAAGTAGCCTGCGGCGTCTCCGGCCTGGATGTCTCTGGCCGCCCGCGGACCGAGACCGTGTTGCGAGGTGATCAATTCGGGGCCGGAGTGGATGAGTACGCGGCTCAGTTCCGGCTGCAACCGGAACAGACGACCTGCGATCCGGAAGGACCGGGTGAAGGCTTCCGCCGGGTCGGCCGAGCTGTCGGTCAACGAATCGAGATAGTTGCCCAGCAGTTCCAGGGCACCGTCGACCGCGGCCTGGAACAGCTGCTCACGGCTGACGAAGTGGTTGTAGAAGGACCCCATCCCGACGTCGGCGGCCTGGGTGATCTCCGCGATCGGAGCGTTCAGTTCGCCGCGGGCGATGAATCCTTGCGCCGCTGCGATCAGCGCGCCGCGCGTGCGCGCTTTGCGCCGCTCGAGCCGATTCGGGGTCTCTGTCATGTTCCCTACTTCTGTCTGCCGCTGGTCGACGCCCTGACTCTTCCTCACCGCTGACGAATTTGTCAATACTATTGACTGACAGTGCTGTCATAGGTGACGATATTGTCACCAACGAGGGAGGGCTTCATGGGACACGACGTCGACGGCCACAAGGACATGCACGTGGACCAGGGCGCACTCCCCGGCGAGCACCCCGGTCGCGCGAAAGATCCGATCATCAAGGTTCGAGACATCGCCTGGCTGGAGTTTCGCAAGCCGGATCTGACCAAGGCCGAGGCGTTCGCTGTCGCCTTCGGTTTCACCGTCTCGCTTCGCACTCCGGAGGAGATCCATCTGCGCGGCACGCAGGTCGGCGCACCGTGTGTGATCATCCGCCGCGGCAAGCGAACACGCTTCGTGGGCGCAGCCTTCGCCGCCGCCGACGACGGCGACCTCATGAGATTGGCCGAGGCAACCGGGCAGCGGGTCCAACGGCTCCCCGAGACACTCGGCGGTGTCGCGGTCACGCTCACCGATCCGGGCGGGCAGCCCGTCCAGGTGGTGTCCGGATACACCGAGCATCCCGAACTTCCCGGTCAGGAAGCGCACACCTACAACTTCGGTGATCCGCGCTTTCGACTCAACGCGACGCAGCGGCCACCGCGTCAGCCCGCCCGAGTCCAGCGCCTGGGACATGTGGTGCTCCAGCGCACCGGCTACCTCCAGAATCTGGACTGGTATCTGCATCACCTCGGCCTGATCGTCAGCGACTTCCTCTACTACGACGGCCAGCGTGATCGCGGTCCGGTGATGAGTTTCATCCGTTGCGATCGCGGTAACACTCCGTCCGATCATCACACTCTCGCAATGACTCTCGGCCCGTCCAACCGGTATGTGCACTCCGCCTACCAGGTGTCCGATCTCGATGCCATCGCCGCGGGCGGCGAGTACCTGACCCAACGCGGGTACCGACATTCGTGGGGCATCGGCAGACACATCCAGGGCAGCCAGATCTTCGACTACTGGCGTGATCCCGACGGTTTCCTGGTGGAGCATTTCAGCGACGGCGACATGTTCGACAACTCCCTCGAACCCGGTTGGGCCCCGATGACGGCGTCCGGGCTGGCCCAGTGGGGGCCGCCTGCGTCGAAGGACTTCCTCGGAATCGCTCCCAGCAGAGCGTCATTGCACGAACTGAAATCGATCCTCTCCTCACTGCGCAACGACAACGAGTTCGACACCGATCGCCTTCGCGGCCTGATGAAAGTGGCATCCTCATGAGCATCGCTGTACTCCGCACCGCCGACGCGTGGTGGGTCGAAACCCCCGCAGGCGCGTCACGCATCGACACCTCCGCGGTCAGCACCGCCGAGCTCCTCGCCGATCGGCCTGCCATTGAATCCGCCCGCAGTTCGACCGATGTCGTTGCCGTGGAGACATTGTCGTTGATCTCGCCGGTGACGGCGCCTTGCCGCGTCATGGCCAACATGACCAACTTCGTCTCCCACGTCCAAGACTCGGGAATGAACCCCGACACCGTGCCGCTGACGTTCTTTCGCAAGACGTCCGGTTCCATCAGCGGACCCACCGACGACGTGATCAAGCCGCCGCACGTGAAGCTGCTCGACTACGAAATCGAGATCGGACTGGTGTTCGGCAAGACCCTCACCGTCGGAACCAAGGTCGACGCCTCCAACGTGGCCGAGTACATCGCCGGGCTCGTGCTCACCAACGACGTCTCGGCCCGCGACGTCCAGTTGCCGAAAACTCAGTTCTACGAGGGCAAGTCGTATCCCACCTTCACTCCGGTCGGGCCGCGCCTGGTTCTCCTGGAGGCCGGCGAGTTCGATCGGTTCGGCGAACTCGCACTGACCCTGCGGGTCAACGGCTCTGTGCGACAGGACAGTACGGTCGCCGACATGATCTACCGCCCGGTCGAGTCGCTGAAGGCGCTGAGCAAGTTCCAGCGGATAGACCCGGGCGACCTGCTGCTCACCGGCACTCCGGGCGGAACCGCGTTGAAGGCCCCCGCCAAGCCGATCGAGATGATCGGATCGTTGGTTCCTCCGTCGGTCAAGTGGAAGGTCTTCTTCAAGAAGCAGGCCAAGAATCCCGCGTTTCTGAAAGACGGCGACGTCCTCGAACTGACCTGCTCGACTCCCGACGGAGCCCTCGATCTGGGAGTCCAGCGCACCCGGGTCTCCTACCGATGACCGGTACCGAGTCCGACGGCACGCACTTTCCAGTGGTGATCGTCGGAGCCGGTCCGACGGGCATGACCGCTGCGTTGTTGCTGGGCCGGTACGGCGTGCCGTGCCTCGTGCTGGACAGATGGGAGGACGTCTACCCGCAGCCGCGGGCAGTCCATCTCGACGACGAGGTGTACCGCATCCTCGGCGATCTGGGCCTGGCCGAGGACTTCGCGGCCATCTCCCGCCCCGGTCGCGGACTGAGGTTGTGCGACAAGCGGATTCGAACCCTGGCCGAGTTCGAGCGCGATCCGGATGCGCGACCGCACGGCTACCCGCAGGCCAACATGTTCGATCAACCCGAACTCGAACGTCTGATGCGTTCCCACATCGCGCGTTACGACTCCGTGCAGATGCGTGGCGGATGCGAGATCACCGATGTACAGAACCTGAAGGACTCGGTTCGGGTCCGGTACGACTCGACCGAGGACGGGACTGGACATTGGGTGACCGCCGACTACGTCCTCGGCTGCGACGGTGCCAACAGTGTGGTGCGCAGGTCCATCGGCTCGAAAATGGAGGATCTCGGTTTCGAGCAGCGATGGTTGGTCGTGGACATCGAGACCGACGTCGATCTCGAACAGTGGGACGGCGTGCACCAGGTGTGCGATTCCGAGCGATCGGCGACGTACATGCGCATCGGCCCCACCCGCTACCGCTGGGAGTTCCGGATGCTCGACGGCGAGACCCTCGACGAGTTCACCGATCTCTCGGCCATCCACCCTTTCATCGCACCGTGGTTCGTTTCCGGCGAGATCCCGGACATGAAGCTGATTCGCAGCGCGGAGTACACCTTCCGTGCACAGGTGGTCGACCGATGGCGTGATCGCCGGGTGTTCCTGCTCGGCGACAGCGCGCATCTGACGCCGCCCTTCATCGGGCAGGGGATGGGCGCAGGACTCCGAGATGCGCGCAATCTGGTCTGGAAGCTCGTCGGCGTGCTCGACGGGCATCTGAAGGAGACCTCGCTCGACAGCTACGAGACAGAACGAAAGACGCACGCCAAGCAGATGATCGAGTTGGCAGTCGCGATCGGATGGGCCATGACCGGCGGCAGCCGGCTCACCGGCATCATGCGCGCGAACATCGCACCCGCCCTCGGCTATCTGCCGTTCATCGGCGAGAAGGTCACCGCCAGCACCACCCCGTCACTCGCTCGATCGCCGTACGTGCTGCGTTCACCCGTTCCGGTTCGCACACTGGCCGGAAAGCTCTGCCCCAACAGCCCGTTGGACGGCGGAGCTCGTCTGGACGACCTCGCACCGGGCCGGTTCCTGTTCGTCTCGTCGACACCCCTGGCCGTCGGGCACCGTCGAGAGATCGAACGCCGCGGAGCCGTCGTCGTCGAGGTTGCGGCGTCGTCGGAGCTGGGGGTCTGGCTGCGCCGCGGCCACGCTGTCGCCGCCATCGTGCGGCCGGACCGCACGGTCATGGCGTCGGGCACCTCGGTGCCGTCCCTGCACACCAAAGTGCCGACCACAGCTTTTCGCAGGACAGAATGCCCGGCACCTGTCGCGACGAAGCCGGCACCTACCCGCACCGTGAACAAGAGGCGTAGATGAACACTGCAATAGTCACCGGAGCGACGTCCGGAATCGGCGAGGCCGTCGCCGAGGTTCTGATCTCTCGCGGTTACCACGTCATCGGAACGAGCCGCGACAGCTCCTCGGTGGCGAACCCGATACCCGGCGTCGACTACCGCGACCTGGATCTGACCGACCCGGCATCGATCCGGCGGTTCGTGGACGGCATCACCGACACCCCGGTGAATGTGCTGATCAACAACGCAGGCGAAAGCCAGTGCGGCCCACTCGAAGAGCTGCCCATCGAGGCGATCACCCGGCTGTTCCAGCTCAACGTCTTCGGAGCGATCGAGTTGACCCAGGCCGTGCTACCGGGCATGCGAGATCGTGGCAGCGGAAAGATCGTCAACATCGGGTCGATGCTCGCGAGCTTTCCGTTGGCCTATCGCTCGTCGTACGCCGCCACCAAGGCTGCGATCAAGGGGTTCGCCACGGCCGCGCGCTACGAGCTCAAGCCCTACGGAATCGACATCACCACAGTCGAACCCGGCGCTATCGCCACCGGGCTCTCGGCCCGTCGAACCAAATACTGCGGCCCGCATTCGCCGTATCTCCGTGACTTCACCACGGTGATCTCACAGCTGGACGCCAAAGAAGCCGAGGGGATCACGGCAGAGACCGTCGCTCTCACCGTCCTCAAAGCCGTCGAGGACAAGAAGACACTGCCCATCTACGCGGTCGGCAGCAATGCTCCGGCGGTGTTCCTCGCCCAGCGATTGCTGCCGCGCACGGTGCTGGAATTGTTCACCGCTCGCGCCTACGGGCTGCCCAGCAAGCGGCCGGTGAACTAGCGAAACAGGTTCGCGACGAACGGAATCGTATCGGCCTGCGATTGCACGAAGGCTCCACTGTGATCGGTGTTGTAGGCCCGGAACGTCACCGGCTGACCGTTGGCCGTCAGACGGGCGACGTAGGCGGCGGTGGTCGGGAACGGAACGTCGATGTCCTGCAGGCCGTTGCCCATGAAGAACGGCTTGTCGAAACCGGTTTCGGGCATTGCCATGTAGTCGTCGAGGACGGCGGTGAAGTTCGGCAGACCGGTCAGTGGCGCGGTGAAGAAGTCGCCGATCGTCACACCGTCGAGTTGTGCCTCGAAATCCGATACGCACGTCGTCTCGGCCAGGTCTGCGTACTTCTTCCCGAGCGGAGTCAGGATGTCGTCCAGCCCGAGCTCGGGATGCGCGTAGCGCAGCGACGCGCCGATGTACGCGACATAGGCGGTCAGGCCCGACGGTAGTTCCACCGGCGGTACGCCCGGTCCACCGATCGAGATCAACTTCTCGATGTACGCCGGAGTTCCGGTTCCGACCGCCCCGCGGTAGTCCAGATCGGGGCCGCCGAACTCGGTCGCGTACCGGGCGGTGTAGATCGCAGCGCCACCGCCCTGCGATTGGCCGACGGCCACCCAGGAACGCGAGAGGTCCTCGCTGTAGTTGCGGCCCGCCTTGACCATGTCGACCACGTTGTGGGCCGTGGTTCGACCGTCGAGATACGTTGGCAATCCGGGTGTTCCGAGGCCGGCATAGTCACTGGCGACGATGGCGTAGCCCTGCGCGAGCCAGTTCGCCAGGTACGGCAGATCCCGCTCGGCGTACGTCGGACCGATCAGAGACGGCGCACACGCATCGCCGAGCCCGGAAGTGCCGTGGGCCCACGAGATCACCGGCCAGCCACCGTCCGGCGCAGTTCCCGGCGGCAGGAAGACGGTGCCGGTGCTCAGAGCCTTCTCACCGAAGGTGTCGGTGGTGACGTAGGTGAGCACCTCGGCCGAGGCCGCGCCGGGAATCCAGAGGTTTCGGTCCAGATCGCGAGTCGAGACGACGTCACCGATCTCCTGAGTGATAGCCGGTGCAGCGGAAGCAGGTACGGCCAGCAGCGCCGTCGCCATGCTCGACGCGAGCGCCGCGGCAACTGCGAGGACACCGATCCGACGCCGAGAGTTCACTGGTTCTCCATTTCGTTCGAGTGTGTGAAGCCACCGCGTTCGTCGATGCGCGCCACCTTGTAATACACGACCGCTCCGATCCACACGACGAAGAACGTGCCGACGACGAGTTGGCCGGCCAGATTCAAATCGACGACGGCCAGCGCGTCCCACAGTCCGCCGGTCAGCCCGTACTGCTCGGCGAGCAGGGTCGACAGCTGCACCGTGCCGATCACCAGAGCAACGAAGACGGACAGTCCCGTCATCGTCATGTTGTAGTAGATCTTGCGCACCGGCGTCACGAACGCCCAGCCGTACGCCTTGGACATGAAGATGCCGTCGATGGTGTCCATGGTGGTCATGCCCGCGGCGAACAGAACCGGCAGCGCGATGATCGCCATCGGCGGCAGTCCTCCTGCCATGGCCGTCGTGCCTGCGATCGCGAGCAGACCGACCTGGGTGGCGGTATCGAATCCGAGCCCGAACAGCAGACCCAGCGGGTACATCTGCCACGAGTGGTCGATCAGCTTGTCGTAGCGCCCCCGGAACAATCGGTTCATCAGGCCGCGCTTGGCCAGCAACTCGTCGAGTCCGGCTTCGGTGAACTCACCGCGTTTCGCGCGTCGCCAGACTCCGACGATTCCGGCGAGCACTGCGATGTTCAACGCCGCGATGAGATACAGGAACGTTCCGGACACCAGCGTGCCGATGATGCCGCCGACTCCGGCGAACGCGTCTTGGAACGCCGTCGCCTGCGAGGCCACGAACGCGATGGCGGCGACGAAGACGAATACGACGGTCGAATGACCGAGTGAGAAGAAGAGCCCGACGGCCAACGGCCGCTTGCCCTTCTGCAGCAGAAAGCGGGTGGTGTCGTCGATGGCGGCGATGTGATCGGCGTCGAACGCGTGCCTGAGCCCGAGGGTGTACGCCAACACGCCGGCTCCGGCGTAGACCAGCCTGCCGTCCGCTCCGGTGAGGTTGTGGATGCTCGGAATGGAGTTGTAATGGGTGAACAACCCCCACCCGATCACGTGCAGGGCGGCCACGACTCCGGCCATGGCCAGCAGGCGGGGGATCTCGTCGGGAGTGAATCGACTCTGCCGCCGGCCGACCTCGGCGCGCGATAGCTCACTCGTCATGAAGAACATTGTGACCGACGACAACGAATTACTCTTCCCGCGCAGCCTCGGCCAGGACGCGCGTCGAGTCGCGTTCCACGGACCAGTAGGCCAGGAGGGCGAACACTCCCCCGATCGCCAGCAGCGGAAGAAGCGGAATCAGGCCGACGGTGAGTGAATCCGCCGCGTCGGACACCACACCGACCATGAGCGGCCCGACGGCACCGCCCGCGGTCGCGGCGATCTGCAGCATGCCGAATCCGAGACCCCGATCGCGTGCCGGAACCACGTCGGCGACACAGGCGGTGAGCGTAGGAAGAGCGAAGGCCGAGAAGAAGGCGAACACGGTGAGAAGAACGACGAACATCACCGTGGAGTTCATGCCGAGCGCGATCGACATGAACACACTTCCCACCAGGATTCCGCTACCGCCCAGCAGTACTCGCCATTGCGCCAGGCTGGTGCCGACGACGGCTCGACGGGTTGCCATCGCCGCGACGAGCGTGCCGAACACGATTCCCAGCAGTGTCATTCCTCCGCCTGCCGTCGCGGCGGCCGATTCGGACAGGCCGTACCGACGTTGCAGCAGGCTCGGCAGCCAGAAGGTCAGTCCACCGATCGACAGACTCATGACCGTCAGAGCCGCGCCGGTGAACCACAGCGTTCGGATGGGCAGCAGTCGGCGCAGCTGGGTGGGAAGCGGTCCGGACGGCGTAGGAATCTGCGCACTCGGGTCTGCGCGGGCCGCCAACCGGTCTGCGTATCCGCGTTCGGGTTCTCTCAAACGTGAGACGAGCACTGCGACAAGCAGTCCCGGGATCGTCATGACCATGAACGCCCCGCGCCAACCCAGCCAGTCCGCCAGCACACCACCCAGGACTATGCCCGCCCCGCCCAGGTACGCCGAGGTTCGCCACCAACCGAACGCAGTGGATCGTGTTGCAGGCGGGTAGAAGTCGGCAAGAAGGCTCGCACTGGCCGGGTTGTCCACGGCCTCCGCGGCGGCAAGACCGACCCGCACGAGGTAGAAGATCAGGAAGGTGGGTGCCAGCGCCGAACCGAGAGTTGCCAGAGACCACAGAACGACGACCCAGGTCACGATCCTGCCGCGATCGTGACGGTCGGCGAGGTATGCAGCCGGTATCGCGAGGACACCCGCGGCGATCGCGGACGCACTGGGCAGCGATCCCGCCACCGCGTCGCCGAAACCCCATTCGGCCTGCAGCTGAGGAAGAACCGCGGCCACGAGGCTGAATTCGATACGGTCCACGAAGGCCACGAGCACCAACACGATCGCCGGTCCCCAGCCGAACGGCAGGACTGCAGAACCGGGCCCGGTTCGCAACGTCCCGATGGTTCGCCAACGATTGCCGTGATCGACCGTTGTACCTCGATCGATACCGGTCGCCATGTGTCGTCCCCCGATTCAGCGTTGTGCGGCAAATGACGAGTGACCCCAGTGTGCACCTTTTCGGAAATTCTCAACATCGGTTGATGTCTCTGTAAATTCCCACGAACATGCTGACAGGTCACAACGCAGAAGCGGACATTCGGGGCTCTCGCCACGGCAGGATGAGACGGCCGGAAACGAAAAGAATTGGGACGGTGTTCATGTCACGGGTGAGAATCGCGATGTGCTTGCTCGCGGGGCTGGGATCCTTCGCGATCGTCGTCGCTCTACTTCTGCCCACCCTCGTGTACGACCGCCTGGCGGTGACTCCACTCGACATCGACGCCACCACGGTGGCCACCACGGCGGACGGTGCGGGCGGTGAGGTCCTCGACTCGACGACGATCACCGGACCCGGCCCTCTCTCCATCGCGACGGATGTACCCCTCGTTCTCCAGCGGTACATCACCGTCGAGGATCCCTCCGACGCAGACCGCGTCACCTTCCAAGTGGGAGCGACCGTGAGACGGGCCGACCGCGACGGTGACGCGGGTCTGCTCACCGCCTCGGTGGATCGGGTGACGAGCGACCGGCGCACCGGACTACCCGTCGAACCCGCCGGATCCTTGCAGACCACAGTCGACTCGCCGGCCATTCCTTTGCCGCGCACAGGCTTACAGCATCGCTTTCCCTTCGATACCCAGCCGATCACGTACACGGTCTACGACGCGACGGCGTGGACGAGCTTCGAGGCGAACTTCGTCGAGGAGCTCACCATGGAGGGGCTGCCGATCTATCACTTCCGATCGATCGTGACCGAAGCCGACCTCTCGACCACCACGCAGTCGCCGATCAACTCGGTGACCCTCCCGGCATCGAAGTGGGGATTGGGCGACGGGGACGAGCCGATCACGATGAAGCGCTGGTACTCGAACGTGCGCGACATCTACGTCGAGCCCACGAGCGGGAGCCTGGTGTGGGGACAGGAAACGCCGTACCAGTACTTCGCGAGAGATCCGAAGGTCCCCGAGGTGACGATCTTCAAGGCCTCACTCGCCCTGGACGAGACGGGTCGCCTCGAGCAGGTGGCCTCGGCACGCGACGCGGCCAACAAGTTGGAGTGGGTGACCACCCGGGGACCGCTCCTGGGATCCGCGGTCGGTGGAGTGTTCCTCGTCGGTGCCGTTGCCGCCGGAGTGATCGGATCCCGTCGCGCTCGTCCGCCCGAGCCCACCCGCCGACAGGCAGAGCAAGCCGAGCGCGCGTCGGTGTAGGTGGACGCTCAGGTCGATGCTGCGCGGCTCGGCGCAGCAACCCCCAACGCCCCCAGCGCCATTGCCCGCAGCACCGGACGAGCGTTCTTCGACGGAGTACGCCCCGCACTGTAGGGCGTCGAGTTGATCAGACCGAAGACCGCGTGCGCCGTGGTTCGCGCGTCGGACTCGTTCAATTCCGGGTCGACGGCACACAGCACCTCGACCCACAGTTCCACGTACTCGCGCTGCATTCGGCGCACCTTGCGGCGCGCACCCTCCGGAAGACTCTGCAGGTCGCGATCCTGAATTCTGATGAATGCCGGTGTGTCGAAGGCGAAGTCGAGGTGGAACTCGACCAACGCGGACACGGTGTCCGCGGCGACCTCACCACGATCGACCACCGCACGGCCACCGTCGAGCAGATACTCCGAGATCCCGACCATCAACTCGACGAGCACGGCCTCCTTGTTGGGGAAGTGCCGGTAGACGGCCGGTCCGCTGACACCGACGGCCGCGCCCAGATCCTCCAGTCGCACCGAGGTGAACCCGCGTTCGGCGAACAGTGATGCTGCAGCGCCCAGCAACTGCTGCCGACGCTCGGCCTTGCGTTGCTCACGCACGGTCGTCGGTTTCGCTTCCGACTCCTGCACCGTCACCTCCTCGACTCTGGACACTCAGTTAATCGTAGTTTACTATCGTGTCAGTTATCAACGATTAACTGAACTTTCGTGACACCGACGTCCAACCCCTTAAGGCGTGCACCTCATGGCGATCGACACAGCTGCCAACCGGGCAGATCACGAGCTTCTCACCAGTGAGCTCGCAGAGAAGCTGGCCGCTGCTGCCCGCGGCGGGAGCGAGAAGTCTCGGGAACGGCACATCGCCCGCGGCAAGCTCCTCCCCCGCGACCGCGTCGACGAGCTTCTCGATCCCGGTAGCCCGTTCCTCGAAATCTCACCGTTGGCGGCCAACGGCCTCTACGACGACGAGTGCCCCGGCGCAGGCGTGATCGCCGGCATCGGCCGCGTCTCCGGTCGCGAATGCGTGATCATCGCCAACGACGCCACCGTCAAGGGAGGCACCTACTACCCGATGACGGTGAAGAAGCATCTACGCGCGCAGGAGATCGCACTGCAGAACACTCTGCCGTGCATCTACCTCGTCGACTCGGGCGGAGCATTCCTTCCGCGCCAGGACGAGGTCTTTCCCGACCGCGACCACTTCGGCCGCATCTTCTTCAACCAGGCGACCATGAGCGCCAAAGGAATTGCGCAGATCGCTGCCGTCATGGGCTCCTGCACTGCGGGCGGCGCCTACGTGCCGGCGATGAGCGACGAAGCGATCATCGTCAAGAATCAGGGCACGATCTTTCTCGGCGGCCCGCCTCTGGTTAAGGCGGCGACCGGCGAGGTCGTCACCGCAGAGGAACTCGGCGGTGGTGATCTGCACTCGAAGACCTCCGGCGTCACCGACCATCTGGCCGAGGACGATCGAGACGCGCTCCACCGCGTCCGCCGCATCGTCTCCACCCTCGGGCCCCGCACTCCGCGGCCGTGGGACCTTCTTCCCACACGCGCACCGGTAGCCGACCAGACCGATCTGTACGACGTGGTCCCCACCGACCCACGCACTCCGTACGACGTGCGTGAGGTGATCACCCTGGTGGTCGACGCGGGTGAATTCGACGAGTTCAAAGCCGAATACGGCAAGACGCTCGTCACCGGATTCGCCCACATCCACGGCCATCCCGTCGGAATCGTCGCCAACAACGGCGTACTGTTCGCCGAATCTGCCATGAAGGGCGCGCATTTCATCGAACTGTGCGACAAGCGCAGCATTCCGCTGGTCTTCCTGCAGAACATCTCCGGCTTCATGGTCGGCCGCGACTACGAGGCAGGTGGCATCGCCAAGCACGGCGCGAAGATGGTCACCGCGGTCGCCTGTGCCCGCGTCCCCAAGATCACCGTCGTCATCGGCGGTTCCTACGGCGCGGGCAACTACTCGATGTGCGGCAGAGCGTATTCACCACGCTTCTTGTTCATGTGGCCCAACGCGCGAATCTCGGTGATGGGCGGTGAGCAAGCGGCGTCGGTGCTCGCCACGGTGCGCAGCGAACAACTCGACGCTGCCGGTCAGCCGTGGAGCGACGAGGACCAGGAATCGTTCAAGGCTCCCATCCGTGACCAGTACGAAAGTCAGGGCAACCCTTATTATTCGACGGCCCGCCTGTGGGACGACGGCATCATCGACCCGGCCGATACCAGGCAGGTTCTCGGACTGGCGCTCTCGGCGTGCGCCAACGCGCCGCTCGAGCCGGTCTCCTACGGCGTATTCAGGATGTGAGAGGTATGACCACCATGATCGACACCGTTCTGATCGCCAACCGCGGCGAGATCGCCGTGCGGGTCGCACGAACACTGCGCCGCATGGGAATTCGTACCGTCGCCGTGTACAGCGATGCCGACGCCGATGCCCGGCACGTCCGTGAGGCCGACACCGCCGTACGGCTCGGACCCGCGAACGCTCGCGAAAGTTACCTCGACATCGCCAAGGTGATCGCGGCCGCGAACAGCACAGGCGCGCAGGGCATTCACCCCGGATACGGCTTTCTCTCCGAGAACTCCGAGTTCGCAACCGCCTGTGCCGAAGCCGGAATCGCATTCCTCGGGCCCCCGGCGAAAGCCATCGAAGTGATGGGCGACAAGATCGCCGCGAAGGCTGCCGTCAGCGCATTCGGCGTACCCGTCGTTCCGGGAATCTCCCGCCCCGGCCTTACCGACGCCGACCTCGTCGCCGGCGCGCCGGACGTCGGATTCCCAGTGCTCGTCAAACCCTCCGCCGGTGGCGGCGGCAAGGGTATGCGTCTGGTCGAGCGCGCCGAGGATCTGCCTGCAGCGTTGACCAGCGCTCGCCGGGAGGCGGCCTCGTCCTTCGGAGACGACACCCTCTTCCTCGAGCGATTCGTGTTGCGGCCCCGGCACATCGAGGTACAGATCCTCGCCGACGGACACGGCAATGTCATCCACCTCGGCGAACGCGAATGCAGTCTGCAGCGCAGGCACCAGAAGGTCATCGAGGAGGCTCCGTCTCCCCTGCTCGACGAAGCAACCCGCGCACGCATCGGCGAGGCCGCCTGCAACACTGCCCGCAGTGTCGACTACTCCGGTGCCGGCACGGTCGAATTCATCGTCTCGGCCGATCGCCCCGACGAGTTCTTCTTCATGGAGATGAACACTCGTCTTCAGGTCGAGCACCCGGTCACCGAGATGGTCACCGGTCTCGACCTCGTTGAATGGCAGGTTCGGGTGGCATCGGGCGAGCCCCTCACTCTCGCGCAGGACGACATCTTGCTCACCGGACATGCCATCGAGGCCCGCGTCTACGCCGAGGACCCCGGCCGCGGATTCCTCCCCACCGGCGGTGCCGTCGTCGGATTGCGTGAGCCCTCTGCGCCGGGGATTCGCGTCGACTCCGGTCTCGCCGTCGGAACGGAGGTGGGCAGCAACTACGACCCCATGCTTTCCAAGGTCATCGCGCACGGCCCCGATCGCGCGACCGCATTGCGCAGCCTCGATCGTGCACTGGCCGACACCGCAGTACTCGGGGTCGTCACCAACATCGAGTTCGCTCGGTTCCTGCTCGCCGACAACGATGTTCGTGCCGGTAATCTCGACACCGGCCTGCTCGACCGCCGTGTCGAGGATTTCGTCGCCGCCGAGGCCACCGACGAGGCGCTGATCGCCGCCACCGCAGTGCAGTGGCTCGACGCGTGGCAGACCGCGGAACAGGACATCTGGGCAGCACCATCGGGTTGGCGAGTCGGCAAGCACGCGTCCTTCCATCGTCGTCTCGCGTCCGGAGGTCGAACGGCGCACGTAGCGATCACCGGCACGACAGCCGCGGCAACGGTCGTCGTCGACGCCGGATCGCCGCGTACCCTGCGGGCAACGGCCACCGAGAATTCGGTGGATCTGGTGCTCGACGGTCTACGCGAATCGATGACCTTCGCTCGAAGCGGCTCGGCAACATGGATTTCCAGCTCCCGAGGCACCTGGCGAGTCGATCGGATCGCCGAGGCGAGCGTCCGCGAGGACGACGCGCACTCCGGCGATGCCGAGATCCTCTCGCCCATGCCGGGCTCGATCATCGCGATCGGAACAACCACCGGCAGCGCCGTCAGCGCGGGCACGGCCATCGTCGTCGTCGAGGCGATGAAGATGGAACACACCCTCACCACCCCGATCGACGGCACCGTCGAACTGACTGTTGCAGTGGGGGATCAGGTCCGCGTCGACCAGGTCCTCGCCCGAATCGTCCCCAACCACACCGAACAGGACCCATCATGACCGATCATCTGTCGTCCGCGAATCTGCCCGACGAGTACCAGCAGCTGGTCAAATCCGTTGCCGACTTCACCCGCACCGTCGTCGCACCGGTATCGGCGAAACACGATGCCGAGCATTCCTTTCCGTACGAGGTAGTTGCCGGCATGGCCGAAATGGGCCTGTTCGGGCTGCCGTTTCCCGAGGAATTCGGCGGCATGGGCGGCGATTACTTCGCGCTGTGCCTGGCCCTCGAGGAACTCGGCAAGGTCGACCAGAGCGTTGCGATGACCCTCGAAGCCGGCGTCTCGCTCGGCGCAATGCCCGTCTACCGATTCGGCAACGACGAGCAGAAGCAGCAGTGGCTGCCCAAGCTCACCGCAGGCAAGGCCCTGGCCGCGTTCGGTCTCACCGAGCCCGGCGCCGGCAGCGACGCGGGTGGCACCAAGACCACCGCCAAGCGCGACGGTGGTGACTGGATCATCAACGGCAGCAAGCAGTTCATCACCAACTCCGGCACCGACATCACCGAGCTCGTCACCGTCACCGCCGTGACGGGCGTCGACGAAGCAACGGGACGCAAGCAGATCTCGTCGATCCTCGTCCCCACCGATACCCCGGGATTCGTCGCAGAGGCCGCCTACAACAAGGTCGGCTGGAACGCGTCGGACACACACCCGCTCAGCTTCACCGATGTGCGCGTGCCGCAGGAGAATCTGCTCGGCGAGGAAGGTCGCGGGTACGCGAACTTCCTGCACATCCTCGACGAGGGCCGGATCGCGATCGCCGCCGTCTCGGTCGGTGCCGCACAGGGTTGCGTGGACGAGAGCGTCAAGTACGCCAAGGAACGTGAAGCATTCGGTCAACCTATCGGCCGCAATCAAGCGATCTCGTTCAAGATCGCCCGCATGGAGGCCCGCGCCCACACCGCGCGAACCGCGTACTACGACGCGGCGGCATTGATGTTGGCGGGCAAGCCGTTCAAGAAAGCTGCGTCCATCGCCAAGCTCGTCGCCTCCGAGGCCGCGATGGACAACGCGCGCGATGCGACGCAAATCCACGGCGGGTACGGCTTCATGAACGAATATGTGGTCGCTCGTCACTACCGCGACAGCAAGATCCTCGAGATCGGTGAGGGGACAACCGAGGTTCAGCTGATGCTCATCGCGCGGAGCCTGGGACTGTGAGCGACAAGCGAATTCGGCAACGTGGCCTGTGGTTCGAGGAGATGGAACTCGGCACCGTCTACGAGCACCGACCCGGCCGCACCATCACCGAGGCCGACAACACGCTGTTCACCACGCAGACGATGAACACGCAGGCCCTGCACCTCGACGCGGCCTACAGCGAGACAACGGCGTTCGGCCAGAGATTGGTGAATTCGATGTTCACCGTCTCCACCCTCGTCGGACTGTCGGTGACGCAGTTGACCCAGGGCACCATCGTGGCGAACCTGGGTTTCTCGGAGGTGTCGTTCCCCAAGCCGCTGTTCCACGGAGACACCCTCTACGCCGAGACCGTGATCTCGGACAAGCGCGAATCGAAATCCCGCCCAGGCGAGGGCATCGTGACGTTCACCCACACCGGTCGAAACCAACACGGGGACGTCGTCGCGATTGCCGTCCGCAAGACGCTCGTCCGGATGCAACCACCGGAGGAGGCGTCGTGACCTGGGTTCCGCCGGGACCGGCGTGGCTGTTCTGCCCGGCAGACCGCCCCGAGCGCTACGAGAAGGCGGCGGCACGAGCAGATGTCGTCATCCTCGACCTGGAGGATGCGGTCGGGGCGGCGGACAAGGCGGGTGCTCGTGAGTCCGTCCTGTCGACCCCACTGGATCCAGCGCGCACCATCGTCCGCGTCAACGCGCACGGCACCGACGATCAGGCTGCGGACCTCGCGGCGTTGCAGCAGACCGAGTACACGACCGTGATGCTCCCCAAATGCGAATCGGCCGAACAGATTGCGGCTTTGGCTCCGTTGAATGTCGTCGCGCTGATCGAGTCTCCGCTCGGCGCGATGACGGTGTTCGACGCCCTCGCCGCCGACAATGCGATCGGTGCCATGTGGGGTGCCGAGGATCTGGTGGCCGCAATGGGTGGCAACTCGAGCAGGCATTCCAATGGACAGTATCGTGCTGTGGCGCAGCATGTTCGGTCGCAGACGCTGCTCGCAGCCAAGGCACGTGGGGTGTTCGCGTTGGACTCGGTGTTCCTCGACATCCCCGATCTCGACGGTGTCCGCGCGGAGTCCGAGGATGCCGTGGCTATCGGCTTCGACGGAAAAGTGGCCATTCACCCGAGCCACATCCCCGTCGTTCGCCAGGCCTATGCACCCACCGCCGAGGAACTCGACTGGGCCACCGACGTGCTCGACGCCGTCGCCCAGAACCGCGGCGTCTTCACCTTCCGTGGCCAGATGGTCGATGCCCCGGTACTCGCGCATGCTCGACGCATCGTCGCCCGCAGGCCGTCGTAGACCGGTAATTGCAGACGCCGTTAATTGTCGGCGCGGTACGGTGGGTGGTCACGAGTACCGGCATCGAAAGGCACGGCAATGACCGCACACGACCCCGCGCTGACGGCGCTGGCGCAGAACTGGCTGGCGCTGGCGGTGCTGCACGGCCGGATCGAGGGTCGGATCGAACGCGCACTACAGGCCGAGCACAACCTCAGTGCTCGTGAATACTGGCTGCTCGACGTCCTGGGCAGGCAGCACGACGGGGAGGGCGGGCATCTGCAGATGAAGCAGGTGGCCGACGCCGTCGTGCTGAGCCAGAGTGCGACGACGCGACTGGTCACCCGACTCGAAGACCGCGGACTACTCACTCGGTACCTGTGCCCCACCGATCGCCGAGGCATCTACACCGACGTCAGCGAAGAAGGCCTGGCCCTGCTCGAGGCCGCGCGACCGACCAACGATGCGGCGCTGCGCGAGGCACTCGACGAGGCGTCGACCGAGCCGGATCTGATCCCACTGGTCGACGCCGTCCGCCGCGCGGAGGATTGAGAATCACTGCAGGTGAGTGAGCTGGAACGTCGAGGGGTTGAACCGAGGCACATTCTTCCTTACCGTTACTTACGGTACGCAAATACACTTCGGTTGGACGTTTCAGGAGGTACTCGATGAATCGAGCGACTCGGGCATTCTTCAGCCCTGTGGTCGGAGCTATCATCGCGCTGGCTCTCATCTGGGGCTTCGGCTCCGACGTGCCGTTCTGGAAATGCGCGCTGATGGTGGTCGTCGGCGCAGCCGTCGCGTTCGGCCTTAATCTCGCATGGGAGTCCAATCCATGGAATGACGAATCCCCCTCGGAGAGAACTCGATTGTCCGCGCCCTGACGCAACGGCACAGACGGTCGAGATCATGCCAATCCGTCGACGACCTGTCGCGTCGCATCGGAGACGAGACTGTTCATGGCCGGTGAATCTTCGTTGTTCGACGTCGTAGCACTGAGGACGACCACGAGAATTCGTTGCCCGTCCGGTCCCAGCAACAGCCCTGCATCGTTCGAGACGCCGTAACTGCCCGTGCCGGTCTTGTCCGCCGAAGTCCACCCATCGGGGATGCCGGCGCGGAACCGGGCGTCGGAGGTCTGAGTATCGGCCATCCAGGCCAACAGCTGTTCGCGTGAGGCCGCGGTCAGTACATCGCCGTCGAGCAAGGTTCGGTAGCCGGCGGCCATCGAGTTCGGTGTTGTGGTGTCGCGTGGATCTCCGGGGATAGCGGTATTGAGTTCGGGCTCGGTGCGGTCGAGCCGGAACTCGGTGTCGCCCAGCGACCTCGCGAACTCGGTGAGAGCCGCAGTTCCACCGGCCTCGCGAATCAACAAATTGCCGGAGGTGTTGTCGCTCTCGGTCAATGCGGCCGAAGCCAAGTCTGCGATCGTGACTACCGACCCGGGTTCCCAATCGACGGCCGACTCGGGCACCTTATCCGCCGCGGTGATCGTTCTGGTGTCGCTCAGCTGCAGTGCACCTGCATCGACGGCGGCAAGAACGGCACCGACGGCATACACCTTGAACGTCGAACAGAACGCGAAACGTTCGTCGCCGCGATGACTTTCGGTGGAATCCGAGGCGAGATCGACAGCACTGACGCCGAGTCGAGCAGTATCCCTGGCCTCGAGGTCGAGATAGACCTGTTCGGTACTGGACTGCTCATCGACGGCCTGTTCGGTGGTGGTTGTGTCGGTCTGCGGTGGTTCTGCGGTGGTCGTCGCCGAACACGCGACGCCTGTGGAGAGCGTCAAAGTCACCGCTGCGATAGCGGTGATCAGTCGGGTGGAGGTCGAGGTACGCATGGGAGTCACCCGATCACATGGGGGCACCATGGGGCCAAGTCCCGAGGCCCGGCCGGATCATTCCTCTTCGGTATCGGGGCAGCTGAGCGTGTTTCAATAGGTCGGTGGACCTGGTTCGCCATCTCGAGTATTTCGTCGCCGTCGCAGAAGAACGTCACTTCGGCCGCGCCGCGGCAACTCTCGGCGTGACGCAGCCACCGGTGTCGCGGGCGATCAAGGCATTGGAGAAGCACCTCGGACTCACACTCGTGGAGCGAACGCCGGACGGCGCCGCCATCACCGAGCACGGCGCTGCGCTGTTGCCTCGAGCCCGGTTGATCGTCGACGACGCGCGCCGATTGACCACCACCGCAGAATCACTCACTACGTCCGGGACGGTTCGCATCGGCCTCATCCCTCAACTGGACGATGGGATCGCCGCGCGGATCGCCGCATCCGTTGGCGTTCAGGCACGTGTGGAGACCGCCGGTGCAGTGTCGTTGCTCGACGGGGTGCGCTCACACGACCTCGACCTCGCGGTGGTCGATCATCCGGTGGTACTCGACCGATTGCTCGCCGGACCGGTCATCGCACTCCCCCGGCGAGTCAGAGTTCCCGCGGGACATCGCTCGGCTCGGGCAGAGCGGCCACGACTGACGATGTTGTCCGATCTCGCGTTCGCGACCATGCCTCGCAGTGCCAATCCACCCGCACACGATCTGATTCTCGACGCGTTCAGACGCCATGCTCTCGACCCAGAGGTGTTCACCGCGAACACCGTTCGCGATGCCGCTATCGGCGTCGCGTCGGGTCGCTGCTTCGGACTCGTTCCGGCCGCGAGCCCGGTACTGCCTGGAACCGAGCACCTCGACCTCGCTGCCGACGATGTCGCACTGCGGGTTCGAATCGTGCACCGCGACGAAGAAGCGCAGTCCCTGACGAGTCTCATCGATCGAATCCTGTTGCAGGCCTGCAGATGAACACGACCGACGAAGAGCTTCGCGCAGTATTCGCCGATGCCGGCTGCCGCGGTTGGGTACGCGCCGAGCGAATCGACGGCACCGGCACGGTCGTCGACTTCGAGGGCGACGATCCGGTCGTTGCCGCGTCGGTGTGGAAGATCGTGCTGCTGGTTGCCACTGCGCGCGCGTTCGACGAGGGCGTCTTGGCCGCAACCGATTCGGTGCGGCTCGTCCCGGCGCAGTGCAGTCCGGGGCCGACGGGAATAGCGAGCTACGCCGATCCGGTGACGATGAGTTGGCGGGACGTCGCGCGTTCGATGATCACTGTCTCCGACAATGCTGCGGCGGACGCACTTCTCGGTGCACTCGGCCTCGATGCACTCTCGCGGGTGATCGACTCACTCGGGCTCGAAGACACCCGCATCGTCGGTGGCACGAAGACACTGGGTGACCAGATCGTGCGGGACACCGGCAGGTTGAACGCGGACGAGGCGTTGGGATTGCTGGCCAGCAACTACTCGGTGATCGACAGTGCGGGTTTCGATCCCGCCTACACCTCCTGCACCACACCCCGCGACAGCAACGCGGTGCTCCGTGCGATCTGGTCGGGCACTGCCGCTTCACCGGAACAGTGCAGGTACATGAGAGGAGTTCTGTCCCAGCAAGTGTGGCCGCACAGAATTCGCAGTGGGATTCCGTACCCGGATGTAGAGGTCGCAGGCAAGACCGGCACCATCGGACCCATCCGCAACGAGGTTGCCGTGGTGTCGTTTCCGGGCGAGCAGCCCGTCGCGGTGTCGGTCTTCACCCGGGCCGCGCGGATGGATCTGTATCTTCCGCTCGTCGATCAGGCCATCGGAAATGCGGCCAGAATTGCGGTGACGGCAGTTCGCTGATGGGACCACGCGCGTCCATCGTCGGTGCGCTTCTCGCCAAGACTTGTCGCCGTGCCTGGAACAGCAATCGGAGCCGCCGGTCCACTGGACGCAGCGACCCCGATTCCACGCTGCCTATTCGTTGTAACCGAAGATCGCGTTCCATGTTTCCTGGTCGTCCGCGGAATTTTCGATCGACTCCGACTGCGTGATCCGGTTGACCTTGGGGTCGGTGAATTCCGGCAGCTCTATTCCGCGGATCACCGGTGGATCGATGTCGTTGCGCACCGAGTACTCACCGAGATCGCTGAACACCTGCTGACCCCTCTTGGAGAGATTCCAGTTCATGAATACCTGCGCGGCCGCAATGTTTTTCGCTGTGGACGCCACACCGGTGTAGTAGTCGTAGGCCGTAAGTCCCTCCTCCGGTACCACGAAGTTGACCGGCGCATTCTCGTTGTTTGCGATGTTGACGCTACTCACCACCACGGTCCCTGCTTCGATCTCGCCGCGGGCGAGCGCATCGAGCTGGGCCCCGATAGAATCGAATACTCGCGCTTCCGAGGAGTATTCGCGCAGGTAGTCGTCGCCGAGAACCTCCCGTTGGAATCGCGTCAACGCCAACGCGCTACCGCCCGCTCCGGCTTGAGCGATACCCAGATTCCCCTTCCATCGATCGTCGAGAAGATCCGACCACGCCGCCGGCCTGTCGTCGCCCTCGATGAGCGCACTGTTGTAGCCCATCGTGTAGATCGGGTCGAAGGTCCGGTAATAGTTGCCGCCGTCGAACACGACGTCGTCCTGCAGCTCCGTCGCCGTCGGAGGTGTGTACGGCTGGAACACACCACGCTTGCTGAGTCCGCTCACGAAGCCGGCATCGGAGATCCGAACGACGTCTGCGTCCAATCGGCCCGCACCGTACTCGGCCACCAGTCGCTCGTAGAGGCGGTTGGGTGTGAGCCGAACGAGGTTGACGTCGAGTCCGGTGTCCTTCTCGAAATTCTTCAGCACCGTGGCCTCGGTGACTGCGGTGTAGCCGCTGTAAAGAGTGATGCCGCCCTCGGCCTGAGCCTGCGTCCACAGGTCAGGATCGGCGATCTGCTCACCGTCGATGACGAGGCCGTCATCGGTGATGATCTCCTCCGCCGCCCGAGCCAGATCCGGCCGCTCGGGCGGTGGTGAGCATGCTGTGCCCATTGCCGCTGCGACGCTGAGCGCGATTGCTGTGACCATTTTTCTCATCAGACGGTTTCCTTGGATCCGAAGCGGCGCGACAGGACGGCGAGCACACCGATCACGACGCAGTACAGCAGGCTCAACTCGGCTGCCGACTGGAACGATCCGTTGTCGTAGGCGTCGAAGATCGCGATGGACAGCAACCGGGTATCGGAGGTGAACAGGAACAGAGCTGCGGTCAGTTCACGCATCGACAACATCAGCAGCAGCAGGAATGTGGAGGACAGCCCTACCTTGAGCAACGGAGCGGTGACGAAGGAGATCGCGCGGTGCCGCCGTGCACCCAGCATCACCGCGCTGTCTTCCAAGTCCTTGTCCAGCTGGATGATCGACGCCGATACACCGCGGTAGCCCTGCGGAATGGTGACAGCGACGAACGCGATCACCAGCACCGCGAGTGTTCCGTAGATCGGCAGAGGAAGCGCCAGCCACGTCCACAGCAGACCAAGACCGAGCACGATGGCGGGAACGGCGAGCGGCAACATTGCCAGGTACTCCAACAGCTTTCGACCTGGAGCGTTGGTGCGGTACCTCGTGTACGCCAGGGCGAAGCAGAAGGCGGTACCGATCGCAGCTGTAGCGACACCGACGATGACGCTGTTGGTCATCACGCTGCGGAAGTCCGCGCTGCGCAACGTTTCTCCCAGTCCCCAGAACGACAGCGCACCGGAGTCGAAGAGCTGACCGATGTTCGCCACGTACGGGCTGGTCTGCAGCGCAGCCAACACCAGTGCGATCAGCGGCAAGAGAACGGCCAGTGCAAAGTAGACCCAAGCGAACACTGCAGCCGGGATGCGCCATGCACGCAGCGGAACCTGCCGCGCCCGGACGCCTTTGCCGCTCACGGTGGTGTACTCCTTGCTGCTCATTGCACGCTGCTGGAATGCGACGACGGCGACCAGCAGGACGGTGAGCACCACCGCTACCGCGGCAGCGTCGTTGCCGCGGGCCGGCGACGCGTTCATCAGTCGGTAGATCAGAGTCGGCAGGGTGTCGACTCCGCCGGGCACGCCGATCACCTGTGCGACCGGGAAGTTCTCCACGGTGAGCGCGAAAACCAGTATCCCCGAACCGATCACGGCCGGCATGACGAGTGGGAACGTAATCTTGCTCAGCATCTTCGTCAGCTTCGCACCGTGCAGGCTGGCCGCGTCCTCGAGGTCGGGGTTCATCAGCGACAGCGCGGAGTGGACCATCAGGAACGGGTATGGCGCGTAGTAGATGCCGAGGATGAAGATCATTCCGCCGAAGCTGTAGATGTCGATGAAGCCGGGTAGACCGATCGCCGTCAGCACCAGGTTGATGTACCCGGTAGCCGGCCCGGCCAGCAGCGCCCAGGCCAGTGCCCCGACGAGCGCCGGGAGAAACAGCGGCGCAATACCGATGCCGTAGATCATCTTTCGACCCGGAACGTTGGTTCGCGCGGCCAGGAAAGCGAGCGTGCACCCGATCGCCAGCGCGACGATCGAGGACCCGATGCCGACCAGTGCCGAGTTCCACAAGGCACTCTGCGCGGTCGAGGAGCCGAGCAGCGCGAAGTTGTCGAGGGTGAAGTTACCGAAGTCGAACAGCGACGTGCGCTCGGCGTTGTCGGTGAATGCACCCATCACGATGAAGAACATCGGGAACAGCACGATCACGGTGAGCAGAGCCAACTGCAGAAGCGTCGGAATCCACTTCTTGAGCCCGGGTCTGCGCTGGGGTGCAGGCGTCTCGACCGACGGCTTCGTGGTGCTGACAGGCCGATCGTCGGTAGGGGCGCTCATACCGGCACCGCCTCGGAGGCGACGCGATCGTCGACGAGAACCTGAGCTCCACCGGGAACTGCGGTGACCCGTGCACGTTCTCCCATACCCAGGATGCGGCTGGCGTGACCGGTGGCGACGGCTTCGATCTCGGGACCGTCGTCCAGTGTCACGCGGTACCGAATGGACGCTCCCTGGTAGCTGGCGACATCGACTGTCCCCATCCAGGACTGGCCCTCGGGCTCGGCATCGTCCAACGGCGTAACCAGCAGATCCTCGGGCCGCAAGCACACCACGACGGGGCCATCGGCCGCCGACGCTGCATCGACCGACACTGCAATCTGTCCGAACTCCGTCAGCTCCATCATCGAGCGCGTTCCCGACGCAGCCGTGGCACGGAAGATATTGCCGACACCGAGGAATTCGGCCACCGAGGCCGATCTCGGTGCGGTGTAGATGTCCTCCGGAGTACCGATCTGCACGATGCGTCCGTCCTGCATCAGCGCAATGCGGTCTGCGAGGGCGAACGCCTCGACCTGATCGTGCGTGACGTACACGGTGGTCAGTCCGAGGCGAAGCTGCAACTCGCGCAATTCCATCCGGAGTCGTTCACGCAGCCGCGCATCCAGGTTCGACAGCGGCTCGTCGAGGAGCAGCACGCTGGGACGCATCACCAAAGACCGAGCCAGCGCCACGCGCTGCATCTGACCACCACTGAGCAGACTCGCTCCCCGGTGCGCCATTTCCCCGAGCCCTACGAGATCGAGGGCTTCGAGGACGCGCTGGTTCATTTCGGTCTTGTCGACCTTCTGCATCTTCAGTGAGAACGACACATTGTCGAACACCGTCCGGTGCGGCCACACCGCGTAGGACTGAAAGACCATGCCCACGTTGCGCTTGTGCGGCGGGATCGTCTTGTTCTTGTCGGAGTCGTGGACGACGCGATCACCGATGGTGATGCGGCCGGCGCTCGGGGTCTCGAGCCCTGCGACACAGCGCATCGTGCTGGTCTTGCCACAGCCGGACTGCCCCAGCAACACCAGGGATTCTCCGTCGGCGATCTCCAGGTCGAGGTCGCGGACGACGGTGTTTCCCGAGTAGGCGAGGCTCAGATTCTCGATACTAACCTTCATGGTCTTCCTTTTCTTCAGACGTCGATACCGTGTTCAGAGATGGAGCTATCCGATCGAAAGTGCGCTAGCAGCAACAGAAACGAACAGTTCCGCTGTCGCGATCCGGCGCGCTGCCCGGTGCAGGGTCACGCTGGTGAGATTGCCGTCCGCAGTGAAGTCGACGCCGACCGACAGCACACCGGCAGGCGTTCCGAGGCGCAGGGTCGAGGTAGTGGCACCGCCGATGACTCGATCCACCACACCGCCGCGCACGGTTGCCGCAGCGGCGACCGCCACTGCCGACGTCAGACCGATCGACGGGTGTGGTGCCATCATCGACAGCATCCGCACGCAGACGTCGTACTCGCCTGCCGAGACAACTGTTCCGTCCTCGAGGCGGAAATCCACTGGCGGCGCGATGATGCCGACCTTGGGCACCGCATGGGTGATCGGATCCTCCGGGCGAGACAGACCCATCAGCAGTGCCGCGCTCCGACGCAGTTCGACCAGCAGCGGAACACGTTCTGCCAGTTCGACAGTGGTCTCCGCACCGGTCATTCCCAGATCGGATGCGTCGAACAATGCAGCGGGGGCTCCGGCGACGACCATGGTGCCGCGGTACCGTGAACCGCCCAGTTCGACGGTGTCCTCGACTGCGCCGGTGGGGAGCAGGCGGGTGCGATCGGCGGCGAGGTCGACGAACGTCAGCCCGACCGGAACTCCGAGCGCGGACGTGCCGGCAACCTGGGCCGAACCCTCGGACGGTACAACCCCGCCCGGGGTGTCGATCTCGGTGAGCAGCACCGCCCCGGTGTTGCGATTGCGCAGTCGCACGACGGTGGTGACCTGATCGACCGCGACCAAGCCCTGCTGCAGCGCATAAAGCCCGATAGCTGTTGCACAATTTCCACAGTTGCTTCCCCACTCCACTTTTCGGTCGCCGATGGCAACCTGTGCGAAGAGGTAGTCCACATCGATGCCGTCCTCGGAGGACCTACTGACGATCGCTGCTTTGGATGTGGTCGAGCTACCACCGCCGACGCCGTCGAGCTGGCGTGGATCCCCGGATCCGAAGGCGGAAACCAGTATTTCGTCCAGGCTTCCTGCTTGTTCGATCAGTGGCTCGACGTCGACGGAACTGAAGAGCCAGCACTTGCTGGTCCCTCCCCTCATCCACGTGCCACGCAATGAATACATCCTCGGATTGCCTTTCGATCGGTGCTCTCGAAAACGTTCGAGCCGTTGAACATTCAGGGAGCGGAGCGCTCGTGTGATGCAGCTCTCGTATTGGTGTTGTACATAGCCTGCATCACACAGCCGTCGAGTACAATTACGAAAAAGTCGAGATCCCTTAACTTTTACTGAAGGCGGTTCGCGCATGTTCGATACCCGACGCCTGCTGCTTCTGCTGGAGGTCGTACGAACCGGATCCATCACAGCAGCCGCAACTCGGCTGAGCTTCACCACATCTGCGGTCTCACAACAACTGAGCAAACTCGAGCTCGAAGCGGGGCAACCATTACTGGAGCGCCATGCCAGGGGCGTTCGCCTGACCGAAGCCGGTGAAGTTCTGGTCCGTCACGCAGAACGAATCGAGATTCAATTGCGCGCTGCGCGAAACGAACTCGAAGACCTCTCCGGCCTGCGCGCAGGAACACTGCGAATAGGGACCTTCCCCACGGCGGGTGCCAGCCTGTTACCGCCCGTGGTGAAGCTGTTCAAATCTCGCCATCCCGCGGTAGCCCTGACGGTTCGTAGCTCCCGGTTCGCTGGACTACGGGGAATGCTCGACACCCGAGAGGTGGAGCTGTCGTTGCTCTGGGACTACGAATGGGCTCGAATCACCGACGCAGAACTGACCGTGCACCAACTCATGATCGACCCGACGATGCTCGTCGTTGCAGTCAATCACCATCTGGCCGAGCGCACTTCAGTTCATATGAGCGAGTTGGAGCACGAGCAGTGGATCACTCGAGAAGATTCCCATCCCGTCGGTACGGCGCTCGAACGCGCATGCCATGCCGCCGGGTTCTCGCCCTCGGTCTCGTTCGCTGCGAACGACTACCAGGAAGCTCAGGCAATGGTGGCCGTGGACCTCGGCGTCTCGTTCGCGCCGCGCATGGCACTGTCCAACATTCGCGACGACGTGCGCCTGGTTCCGTTGAAGGGCGCACCGTCTCGGCGCATCCTGCTGGCCCACTTGGCGGAACAGAAGCTGTCGCCGAGCGCGACCGTGCTCCTCAAAATGTTCGAGGACGTGGCGGCCCGCCTCTGAAAAGCGATGCTGCTCAGGCCGAGTAGGCACCGACCAGTGTGCGCACGGGCACCACGAACAGATCGGCGGTGGCGATACGTCGCACCGCCCGATGAAGCGTGACCGAGTGCAGAAATCCGTCCCCGTCCATGACGTAGTCGACATCGAGCACGCCTGCCGCAGTGCCGATGCGGAGTGATCCGGGCCAGCCGATGCGGGCATTGGCGGTGACCACACCTCCGGTGACTGTGACGGCCGCTGCCACGGCCACCGCCGACGTGAGTCCGATCGCCGGGTGCGGGGCCATCATGGAGAGCATCCGCACCGAGATGTCGTAGTCTGCGGCAAGGACGCGCTCCCCGGTGGTCGTGGTGTAGTCCGCCGGAGGTCCGACGATGCCGACCTTCGGAACAGCATGCGACACAGGCTCCTCGGGTGTGCTCAACCCCATTCGTAGAGCCGCCTTCGTGCGCAGCGCAATGAGCGTGGGAACGTGAGCGGCGACGAGGTCGTTGCTCTCGGACCCGCCGAGCCCGAAATCCGCGGCATCGAACAAGGCTGCGGGAGCACCGGCCCGAACGAACGTTCCTCGGAACTCTCTGTCGCCGAGAGAAACCCGATCGATCTCGGCACCGGTGGGAAGCATCGTCACTCGGTCCGAGGCCGGATCGGTGAAGGTCAACCCCACCGGGACGCCGAGGGCAGTGGTTCCGGGGACGGACGCGTCTCCCTCCGCAGGAATGCGTCCGCCCGGGGTGGCGATCTCCGCCGCCAGAATCGCGCCGGTGTTCTCGTTGCGCATCCGCACGACAGTGATGCGATCGTCGACGGCGACGAGACCGGTCTGCACTGCATAGAGACCGATCGCCGTCGCGCAGTTTCCGCAGTTGCTGCCCCACTCCACGGTTCGGCTCTCGATGGCTACTTGAGCGAAGAGATAGTCGACGTCGATACCGGGTGCGCTCGAGCGTCGCACGATGGCTGCCTTGGAGGTCGTCGAGCTGCCCCCACCCACTCCATCGAGTTGCCGTGGATCGCCGGAACCGAAGGCTGCGGTCAGGATGTTGTCCAGCCCGCCGGCGTCGGCAACGTACGGGTCGATGTCGACTGCATTGAACAACCAGCACTTGCTGGTGCCCCCACGCATCCACGTTCCACGAAGAGTGAACATCTGCTGTGCCTTCCGATCGGTATCCGATCCTTCCACCCTGCGACAGTGGAGGATCAAGCACAATTACGAAATATGTTCATGCCATGCAGCAGTGCTTAACGCGACCGGTCCACTCAGAGGAGAGCCGGAACGACGACCAGGATCAACCAGCACAGGGCAGGCGCGATGGCCACGACGATTCCTGCGTTGAGCAAGAGCTGACGGTAGAAGCGAGGGCGCTCGATGTTCTGCGCGTTGGCCAGGACGAGCGCACCGTTGGTCGAGAAGGGCGAGACGTCGACGACGGTGGCCGAGATCGCCAGGGCGGCCACCACTCCGACGACGGGCAGTGCACCGGTTCCCAGCAACGGCATGGCCAGCGGAATGACAGCGGCCAGCAGGGCGGTGGAGGACGCGAACGCCGAGGTGACACCGATGACGTAGCAGAGGACGATGGCCACGATGATCGGAGCTCCGATGGTGATGGCCATCTCGGCGAGATGGTCGATGGTGCCGACCTCCTGCAGGATCGAGATGTAGGTGACCATGCCCGCGACCAGCAGAACCGTCGACCAGCTGATGTCTGCGATGGCTTCGTTCTGCTTCTTCAGATCGGTGAACGCCAGAACGGCTCCTGCGGCGATCGCGATGAAGCTGATCGGCAGGTGCAGGACCAGAACGAGCACCAGAAGAGCGCCGATGAGGAAGAGGGTGAGTTTCTGTACGAACGTGACCGGGGCCGGTGCGTCGACCAGCGTGGTTGTCGTCGGACGGGTGAGCACCTGGGTGCTGCCGCCTGAAGTGCTGCCGCCGCCCATTTCGCTGCCGGTGGGGACGGAAGGCCGGACGGGTGATCCGCCCACCGGGCCGCTGCCGGGTGCGGGGTCGGAGGATCCAGTTGCGGTGTACGCGAAGCCCTTCATCCGAGCCAGGGCTGCGTAGCCCGTCACAGTGAGGACCGAGAGCAGCAGGTTGATGCCGTAGCTGGCGAAGAACAGGGTCCACGGGTCGAGAGCGAGGCCGTTGGACTCGACGATGTCGCGGACCAGAACACCGGATACGGAAATCGGTGAGAACGCGCCTGCGTGGGCACCGTTGATCACCATGATGCCCATGACCAGCGGGCTCATGCCGGTCCGAGCAGCGAATGCCATCGCTGCGGGCACGATGAGCGCAACTGCGGCGGGACTGAAAGTGCCCAGCGCCGTCAACACCGAGGCGACGAAGAAGAACACCCACGGCACTACCGTCACCCGGCCATGCACCGCTCTGATGCAGCTGTTCACCAGCAGATCGATGGTGCCGTTGCGTTTTGCCATACCGAAGAAGTAGGTGACGCCGACGATGGTCAACACGATCGAGCTGGGGAACTCGTTCAGGATTTCCTTGTCGTCGAATCCCAGTGCGAAGTACCCGACCACGAAGGCACCGATGAAGCCGAGGATGCCGATGTTGATCGGGAAGAAGGTTGCGATCACGAACATCGCAACCAAAGCGATGAGCGGGAGGATCTCGATGGAGGTCATGGAAGGTCTTTCGGGTGGCCGGTAGGTGCTGGGTTACATCCGCACTCGAACGTTGCCCTTGTCACATTATTGACCGATGCGTTTTAGGACAATATCGTTTTACTACCCCCTCGTTTAGCTGAGCTGAAGGACATTCGTATGAACCACACGTTCGACATCGTGACGTTGTTCCTTCTTCTCGACATTGCCGAGGCCGGCTCCCTGACCGCAGGTGCCGAACGGGCGAACATGACCCCTTCCGCGGCATCCCAACGGATCAGCAAGCTCGAACACGGCATCAAACAACCGGTGTTGACCCGCTTGCCACGCGGCGTACAGCTCACTGAAGCGGGTGAAATTCTCACCAGCCGTGCCCGCCTGTTCCGACGGGAGATGCGGGCCGCAAGCGGCGATCTCGAAGCCATCCGGGGACTCGAACGCGGTTCGGTCCGGCTCGGCTCGTTTCCCACTGTCAGTGCGTCGCTGCTCTCCGATGCGCTGAAGGACTACCACTCGCGCTGGCCGGGTGTCGACGTTCGGGTTCGGTCGGCCGTTCGCCCACAACTGCTGGACATGCTCCATTCGAGCGAAATCGACCTGGCGCTGCTGTGGAGTTACTCCTGGACCGAGGAGGCGGAACGTTCGCTGTCACTCGAGCCTCTGATGGAAGACCAGACCGTGCTGTTGCTACCGATCGACGACGATCGCCGAGGACAGGACGTGTCCCTGCACGACCTCCGAGGCGCACGGTGGATCATTCGAAGCAACGACCACCCGGCAGCGGAGGTTCTCTATCGCAGTTGTCGCGTAGCAGGATTCGAGCCCGACGTCGTGTACGAGGCCCACGACTACCAGGAGATCGAGGCCATGGTCGCGGCCGGCGTCGGCATCGCCATGGTCCCCCGACTGTCGGTGGTGCATCACAGACCCGACGTCACTACGATCGACTTCCCGGAATCGGACCACGTGCCGACGCGAGTCATCTACATCGCCTCGCTCGCTCGGCGTCAATACACCCCCGCCATGTACGCGATCTCGAACGCCTTACGCGGTGCCGCCGAACGCGCCACCTACGGCAACCGCATGCACACCCAGGCTGTGCCCTGACCGTCGCTCGAACTCGGCGAGCGATGTCACCCGAACTCGAGCATCAGTGCTCGGTGGTCTGACACTTCCGATGTCGCGACCAACATGTAGCTGGCACTCCGAATCCCTTTCGTATAGATCGCTGTTCGCGTATCGGCACCTCCGACGAGGTCGGTCAGCTCGTCGCACATGCCGTCGCCCCACGCATTGATCGATACGATCTTCACGGCACCACGATGGCAGACGGAGTCGAATTGGAACGTTCTACTTCCAGTGCAACCGGATGACCTGTGGCACCGTGGGGGTAGTGGAACCTATGCGCCCGGTCGACTACACCGAGCACCCGAATGCCGCATTCGAGAAGCGTAAGCAGCGCCGATGGCGGATGTTCTTCGGAATGCTGGTGCTGTCGCAGTTGATCGTCTTGACCATCTTCGGGGCAGAGTTCTGGTGGGTGGTTCTGGTCTGTGCTGCGGTGTTCGGTTTGTACGAACTCCTGTGGTCCGTGCTGGATCGCGCCAAATCTTACGAAAGCTGACGCAACTACACGCGGCCGATCGAGACCCACGCACAACGACAAAGCCCCGAACCGCATTGCTGCAGTTCGGGGCCGGAGTCGACAGGCTCTACGAAACCTTGTCCTTCTTGCGCCGAGGTGGCGGGTTCAGAATCATTGGATCGTTGCTCAGATCCCTGTACAACGAGACGCACAGTCCGATCATCACCACCACGAAGGGTGCCGCGGCGATGATGGTCATCGTTTGCAGTCCGTTGAGCGCGTCGGAACCGCCGGTCCACAGGATGATTGCCGCTGTTGCGCCGGTCAGCGTGCCCCAGAACACGACGACCCACTTGCTCGGCTCGAGTGTTCCGCGCTGCGACAGCGATCCCATCACCATCGACGCGGCATCCGCTCCGGAGACGAAGAAGATACCGACAAGCACCATGACGAGAACGGTCGAAATGCCGAACAGGGGCAGGTTTTCGAGCATTCCGAACAACTGCGATTCGGTGCTGTCGCGGGTCGCGAGGTCGATGCCGTCTTGCTGTTCACCGATACCGGCACCGCCGAAGATCGCGAACCACACCAGCGACACAGCACTCGGGATCAGAATGACACCGACGATGAATTCACGGATGGTGCGGCCACGGCTGATGCGCGCCAGGAACATTCCCACGAACGGGGTCCAGGAGATCCACCACGCCCAGTAGAAGATGGTCCACGACGAGAGCCACGAGGCCGTCTCCGGATCCGAGTTCGCTGCCGACCGAGCGGACATGTCGAACAGCTGAGACGCGTAGTCGCCGATGCTCGTCGGAATGATGTTGAGGATGAACACCGTCGGACCGACGACGAACACGAAGATGGCCAGGACAAGCGCAAGCACCATGTTGGTGTTGGAGAGCCACTGAATGCCCTTGGACACACCGGACACCGCCGATGCGACGAACGCCAGCGTCAGCAACGCGACGATGGCGACGAGCAAGAGTGTGCCGCTCTGACCGATCCAGCCGACCACCTCGAAGCCCGAACCGATCTGCAGTGCACCGAGTCCCAGCGATGCTGCAGTACCGAACAGCGTCGCGAAGATGGCCAGGATGTCGATGACCTTGCCGATCGGACCTTCGGCGCGGCGACCGATCAAGGGAATGAACGCGGAGCTGATGAGTTGCTTACGCCCGCGGCGGTACGTGCCGTACGCGATCGCCAGGCCCATCACTGCGTAGATGGACCACGGGTGCAGGCTCCAGTGGAACATGGTGGTGGCCATGGCGGTTCCGACGCCACCGTCCGTTCCCGGAGGTGGTGTGACGAAGTGCGTCAGCGGCTCGGAGACGCCGTAGAACATCAGGCCGATACCCATTCCGGCGCTGAACATCATGGCGATCCAGCTGACGGTCCTGAATTCGGGCTTCTCACCGTCTGCACCCAGCGGGATACGCCCGAACTTGGACACCGCCAGATATAGCGAGAAGATCACGAACCCGGTAGCGGCAAGAATGAAGAGCCAGCCGAGGTTGGTCACGAGCCAGTTCAACGTCGACGACGAGACGGACTCGAGACTGTCGGGTACCACCAGTCCACACACGATGATGGCGACCACAACGACCGCTGCAACGCCGAAGACCACTTTGTCGAGTCGAGGTGGGCGGATGGACGACGTCGATGCCGTAGAGATCCCGCTCTCGCCTGCGTCGACCCGGTGACGGTCAGGGTCGGACGAATCGACCGGTACGTGCGTTCGGGAGGTCATAGATGTCCAGGTAACGCCGTATTTGCACTGTTGGCAACTCAGAACACGGAGTCGCTCCAGGGATATGCTACAAACCGGACACCATCGTCGACCGTCCTGAAGAGCCGGAAGCTGCGGACAGTCACCGTGGAAGCGTCCACGACGACCCACCGAGAGTGGTGACGTATCCGGTTGCGCGGCCCTGGGCACCGAGTTCCCAACCCATTCGTTTCCGTGAACGCAGCGTCACCGACGATTCGATGATGTGCAAGCTCGGAGCCCGACTTTCGAGCCATTCCTGTACTCGCAGAATATCGGGCACGGAGGACACCCACATGCTGAGTAGGAAGTTCGCGGGTCCGGTGAGCGACATGCAGAGTCGCAGTTCCGAACGCGCACGGATTATCTCGACGACCTCCTGATGCGCCTGCACGGGGAGCCGACACCACCACGTCACGGTAATCGGCCAGCGCGTAGCATCCTGTGCCACTTCACATCTCAGCACGACTGCGCGAGAACGCAGAAGCGCAGCAAGCTGCCGCCGAACGGACGACGTAGGTCGACCGAGCGCGGACGCTATTTCAGGGGCCGACGCCCGGCCGTTTCCCGTCAGTTCACCGACGAGCGAGCGCGCCACCTGATCGGTCAGGCTTTCCGGACGCGCGTACCCGGACCGATCAGGTGATTCGCCGAGCGCGGCGACCGCGGAATGCTGTGCGCCATCCAATGAGTCCAACCTCCACCGACTTCCTTCCACGTGCAACGCCGTGCACGTGTGGGTTTGAGTCGATCGAACACTGTCGAAGCCCGGCAGATCGTCGAGCACCAAACCGGTCAGCTCGTCGAGCGACGACGTCTGCACCGTCAACACCAGGTCTCTGCCACGCGCAGCATGCTCGATCGACACCACTCGCGGATCCTGGACCAACGCATCGACAAGCTCCGCTGAGCCGACGCGTCCACACGTCACCTCGATCATGGCGGTGATCGCACCCGCTCCGGTCAACGGTGCTGGGTACGCGGTGATCCACGCCAGCCCACGCTCGACTATCGAATGCCATCGCCGAGCCAGCGTCGCCGCGGTGGAACCCAGGATAGGAGCGAGATCCGTCCACGAAGCCCGCGGTGCGATCTGGAGAGCATGAACGAGCGAAAGTTCGGATTCGGTCAGCATTTCTTGCACAGAACACCTTCATGGGTTCGCTGAGTGATCGCTTCTGACGAAGATGGGTGCTCCTCGTAGGGGCAACCAGACACTATGACGACGGACACAGTCAACCCCGATGGATGGCTGTCGACACGAAGGTGATCAATGAATCTACTGGACGACGCCCACGCCTTGGCCGGCGATCTGAAGCAGCTCCGACGCACACTGCATCGGCAGCCCGAGGTCGGTCTGGACCTGCCGCGTACGCAGGAAACGGTGCTGCAAGCACTCGATGGCCTGCCACTCGAGGTCCGTACGGGCACCCGCACGACGTCGGTGACCGCTGTTCTGCGCGGAACGAAACCGACTGACAACTTCGCGCGCACAGTGCTCCTCAGAGCCGATATGGACGGACTACCGGTTACGGAACAGACCGGCTTGGACTTTGCCTCGCAGAACGGTGCGATGCACGGCTGCGGCCACGATCTGCACACTGCCGCATTGGTCGGTGCCGCCCAGCTGCTCTCACGTCATCGTGACCACATCGCAGGCGATGTGGTGCTGATGTTCCAACCGGGCGAGGAAGGTTGGGACGGCGCAGCGACGATGATCGAGGAAGGCGTGCTCGACGCATCGGGCCGACGAGCGGACGCGGCCTACGGATTGCACGTCTTCTCCTCCCAACAATCCAACGGCACATTCTTTTCCCGACCCGGCACCTTGCTCGCCGCGTCGTACCGACTCATCGTCACCGTTCGAGGGGCAGGCGGTCACGGCTCGTCCCCTTCGACGGCACGTGACCCGGTGACGGCGATGGCCGAGATGATCACATCGCTGCAGACCATGGTCACGCGCACCTTCGACATCTTCGATCCCGTAGTCGTCACGGTCGCGAAGGTACGAGCGGGCGCACGCCACAACATCATTCCCGACGAGGCGTACTTCGAGGCCACGGTGCGGTGCTACTCGGAAGTCACGTACGACGCCGTACCCACCGCGCTGCGACGGGTTCTCGACGGAGTCGCGTCGGCACACCGCGTCGACGTCGACGTCGACGTGATCGCCGAGTTTCCGATGACCGTGAACAACGCCACCGAAGTCCAGCTCGGGGCAGCGACGGTCGTCGAACTTCTCGGTGAGGAGCGGTACGAAACGGCTCCACACCCTCTGTCCGGATCCGAAGATTTCTCGTACGTACTCCAGGACATTCCCGGAGCTTTCATCGGATTGGGGGCATGCATGCCCGACGCCGACACTGCTACCGCGCCGATGAACCACTCGCCCCGAGCCTGTTTCGACGATTCCGTCCTCGCCGACGCCGCGACTGTCTACGCCGGACTGGCCATCGGACGGCTCGACCACACCCCCTCACCAGAAAGCGAAGCACGATGACCGAGAGCGCAACCACCGGAGTGACACCGAGCCAAGCTCGACCGAACGACCGATGGGAGAAGACCAAAGCCATTGTGGGAGTGGGGGCCGGAAACGGAATCGAGTACTTCGATTGGACCGTCTACGCGATCTTCGCTGCCTTCTTCGCGCCCCAGTTCTTTCACACCGGATCTCCGGTCTCCGACCTACTGGCATCGTTCGGTGTCTTCGCGGTCGGTTTCGTCGCACGTCCCTTCGGCGGTCTGCTGTTCGGCTGGTTGTCCGACCGCCGTGGACGCAAGCTGTCGATGACACTCGCTGTCGCACTGGCCTCGATCGGTAGTCTCGTCATCGGTCTGACGCCGACCCATCAAACGATCGGTGCCGCAGCGGCCGTCGTCCTGGTGCTGGCCCGTCTTGCTCAGGGCGTCGCTCACGGCGGTGAATTACCCTCCGCGCAGACGTACATCATCGAGTACGCGCCCTCCGAACGTCGGGGACTGTGGTCGAGTCTGATCTACATCTCCAATACCTCGGGCGTGGTCGCAGGCACGCTCCTGGGTGCCCTGTTGACGACAACGCTGACCGGTGAGCAAATGACGGACTGGGGATGGCGACTTCCGTTCCTGTTGGGCGGCGTGCTCGGACTGTTCGTGCTGTGGATGCGTTCGCGCATGGCCGAGACCGAGGTATACGAGAAGTCCGGCGATGTTCACGCGAAAACATCGATGAGGGAGCAATTCTCGGCACATCGGCGCCAGGTTCTGCAGGTGCTCTTCTTCAGCGTCGGCGGCACGGTCTTCTACTACGTGTGGGCAGTATCGGCACCGGCCTACGCCATCACGGTGCGCGGAATCGACCCGTCCGGCGCATTGTGGGCGGGTGTGGGAGCCAATGTCGTCTTGATCGCATCACTCCCCGTCTGGGGTGCACTCTCGGACAGAATCGGGCGAAAGCCGGTGCTGTTCATAGGAAACATCGGAATCGCGCTGCTACTTTTTCCGCTCGACGCCATGGTCGGATCCAGCGCGCTCACGTTGTTTCTGGCGATGTCGGTGGCGTTGTGTGCCATCGGAGCAATCCTGGCCGTCATGCCTGCGATGATGGCGGAGCTGTTTCCCACCGGCATGCGAGCCGCGGGAGTAGGGGTTCCGTATTCGATCGCGGTTGCCGCGTTCGGTGGAACTGCTGCCTACGTGCAGACATTCTTCGCCGAGCGTGGAACGCCGGACCTGTTCCAGTGGTACACACTTGCTCTGCTTGCGGTATCCATAGCCGCTCTGATCACAATTCCCGAGACGAGAGAACGCGATCTGGCCGCTTCAGAGGTCGATTCGTAGCGACTGGGTGGGTGGGCTCGTGCGAAGAAGCGGGGACAGTACGGATCTCCACCCCTGTTTCGACCGTGCTGCCGCCTCTCGCCCTTCGTCGCGAAACAACACAGTAGGCATGCTCTCTCGTTGATCGATGTCCGAAATTACGCTCGGTCCTGTGTGACCTCGAAGTCTCTTGCCAGGCTCGACGAACGCACTTTCTCGGACTCGGTGCGCGACGTCTGGCCATTATGTTCCATGAACTGTTCCCTCGTGAGCGGTACAACCTTCACTCGCTCGGCACGCAGTCCCATCACCAACGCAATGATCATCAGCGACACCAGAATGAAGATCGGCAGTCCGATCACGGTGATGACCTGCTGCAGGGCTTGCAGTCCCGCCTCACCGCCGAGCACGATCAGCGTTGCGGCCACCGCGCCTTCGGTGACGCCCCAGAACACGCGCTGCCGCACGGGGCCCGCTTCACCGTCACCGGAGCACAGCATGTCGATCACCAGCGATGCCGAGTCGGACGAGGTTGCGAAGAACAGCGCCACGACGACCACGGCGATCCCTTGAACCAGGGTCGCGGCCGGGAAGTTCTCGAAGAACGTGAACATCGCCAACGGCACGCTCTCGGACACTGCTTCCGAGATCGAACCGCCGTTGCCACCGATTCCGTCGATTCTCATTGCAGACCAGCCGAATACGACGAACCACACCAGTGTGAACAGTGACGGCGCAACCAGAACTCCGGCGACGAACTGGCGGATGGTGCGGCCCCGCGAAATTCGTGCGAGGAAGACGCCCATGAACGGGGCCCAGGTGACGGTCCACGCCCAGTAGAAGACGGTCCAACCACCCTGCCATCCCCACCCGCCGTCGGAGGTGAACTCGGCCATGGCGTCGTTCCAGAAGGACAGCGGAACGATGTCCTGTGCGTAATTGCCGAAGCTCTCGAACACCTGGCGCAGCAGAAAGACGGTGTCCGACGCGATCAGGACGAAGATCATCAAACCGACCGCGACGAGGATGTTCAGGTTGGAGAGGCGACGCACGCCCTTGTCCAACCCGACGGCAATCGAAATCGTCGCAACCACAGTGAGTACGCCGATGATCAGCACCTTCGCCCACACGGCATCGGGAAGCCCGACAAGCTCACTCAGTCCGGCGTTGATCTGAGAAGTACCGAGCCCCAACGACACTGCCAGTCCGAAGATCGTGCCCAATACTGCGAATACATCGATCGTCTTGCCTATCGGACCCGAAATGCGTTCCTTCAGAATCGGATAGAACACCGACGACACGCGCATCGGCAGCTTGTACCGGTAGATGAAGAAGCCGAATGCCAACCCTGGCAACGTGAAGATCGCCCAGGTGTGCAAGCTGAGGTGATAGAGCGAGATACTCATCGCATCCTGGGATGCTTCGACACTGTAGGGCTCCACGTCATCGAACGACGGCGCGGAGAAATGCGAAATCGGTTCTGCCACACCCCAGAACATCAACACAGTGCCGATTCCGCCGGCGAAGAGCATTGCGAACCACGACAGGTTCGAATACTCGGGTCTGTCGTCGTCCTCACCGAGCCGCAGATGACCGTACTTACTGACGGCAACCCAGATCAGGAACACCAGCCACACCGTGACGCCGATGATGAAGAACCAGCCGAGATTGGTGACGATCCACTCCCTCCCGACACCGAACGCGTTTCCCACCCAGTCCTGGAAGACGAGGAACAGAACCAGCAGTGTGATCGTGAGGCCGGCCGACACGAAGAAGATGTGATTGTCGGTTCTGAGGCCCAGTTTGCGAGCAAGTGTGTCCACGGTTGCCGTCACCATCCTCGACGGCACGGTTCGTCGGATTCGGTTCCTGCGCGGTCGTTGGGGCGTGCCGTCGCCGAACTTTAACAATTCTTTACTCGAGCCGGCCTGTCCACCGCTGCAGCCGAGTTGTTACCTGCCCGAGACGGGCAACGCGCCGAGCTCGAACCAGGACCCGGCCCTCAGATGTCGAGCGCAAGTGCTCGGTGATCGGACACCTCCGGCGCGGCGACGACCTCGAATCTGCGTACCGCGAACGGCGAGGACACCAGCAGATAGCTGGCACTGCGCACTTGTTTCGTGTACCTCGACGTTCGGGTATCTGCCGATCCCACCATGTCGGTCATCCCATGCTCGGCCAGCAACCTGAACGTCTCGCTCGACGGCAGCAGATTCAGGTCTCCGCACAGGACGATTTCGTCACTCACCGCCCGTACATGCTCGACGATCTCCGCTAGCTTCTGGGCCTGCTCGAACCTAGCGGGACTGTCGCCCTTGCCTATTGGATCTCGCAGCCCGTGCACTTGGATGACAGAGATGAAGCTTTCGGCTACGCGATCGCGAACGGTAATCGTCAGGGCAGCTCGCGGTCGGTCGTCAACGTTCCACTCCGCGTGATCGACGAACCGGGAGTGAACGAACCTGGCATCGATTCCTACGACGGGAACGTCGTCACGCACCCAGGTGGCGATGCCGAAGTCCTGCCTCAACTCGGTGCCGTCACCGTCCGTGACAGGCCCCGCGTCGTTCGCGACGAAATGCGGTGTATATCCGGGAAGCACCGCCGACACGTCGTCGAACAAGTTCAGCCGTTGCGGCAGAGTGCGCTCACCGTCCGCGAACGTCGCCCAGCCCGATCGATGCGGAGTGCGAGTGACCTCCTGAAGACAAATGACATCGGCTTCAACGGTTTTCAGCCAGGCGACGAGCTCGTCGTACATGGCACCACCCCACGCATTGATCGACACGATCTTCACGGCGTCATGATGGCAGACGCGGTGATACCCACGCAGTCCCTTTTCGGTCACCGCGCGCGGACCCTGACTCGACTATCGGGCGGACCGAACGTAACGTCGACATCAATACGCACTACGCGTGCGAATAGCGCACCAAGGAGACGCCGATGCCCGGTCCCGACTCGACAACCGTTGCCGATATCCAGCTTCTTTACGGGAGGCAAAGCCACGCAATCGATTCCGGACGCGCGGCGGAGTGGGCCGAGACATTCACCGCGAACGGCGTCTTCGATTCGCCCAGTTATCCCGAACCCGAGGTCGGCAGCGACCAGTTGACCGCATTTGCCCAGCGCTTCTTCGACAGCGCGATCGAATCGAATGAGAAACGCAGGCATGTCATCACGAACATTGCCGTCGATCTCGTGAGTGTCGATGAACTGATCGTCGACTGCTATCTCCAAATCATGGCAACGCCACGTGGCGGCGATACCCGGCTCGTCCGGTTCACGTCGGTCCGTGATCGTGTTGTACGAGTGGATGATCGGTGGCGTATCCAGCACAGGACCGTGTCCCGCGACGACGCCTGACACCCCCCCAGCCACTGGCTAGCGAAGTAAACGCCCCAACCGTGCCGCAGCAGCGACGACGGCCGCGCCGAGTTGCGCTTCGTCGTCGATCTCGAACACCGACGCACCCACACTCGCCATGGCATCCCCGCGGCGACCTGGCACCACGGCGGACACGCCGCCGACCGATGGAATCACCTCGCCTTGGGTGACCGCGTATCCGACGCTCCGCGCCCTGGTCACTTCTGCGCGCTCGCCGTCGACCGGGGGTAGTGACGCGAGTATCGCCAGGCCGGCAGATCCCCGGTCGATCGGATCGACCTGCCCTCCACGGAATGCCACGTGCACCTTCGCGCCTCGTGGCTCGACAACCATCAACGCCCTTACTTCTGTCGAATTCTCGCGAACGACGAGATGGACTGTCGCCCCCAACTGATCCGCCAGTTCCTCTAGAACGGGGCGCGCTACGGTTCGCAGATCTTGCTCGACGGGTTCCGCAAGTGCCACCAGACCAGCTCCGAGCGCTATTCGCTTGAACTCGTCTCGCCTGCACAGATGATGGGCCTCGAGAGTCCGAACCAAGCGGTGAGCGACGGTGCGGTGCACGCCGACTCCGTCGCCGATCTCGGTGATCGACAAGCCGTTCGGATGTTCGGCTAGAAGCTCGAGCACGGCGAGTCCGTGGTGCAGCGTTTTGGACATTCCCGAATCGATGGTCACGGCTCCCTTGCCGTCCATACGGCCCGAGTCGGCATCGGACATGAAGGACCCCCTATTGACGAGTGTGAGGTGGACCACCTACAGTTCGGAGTGAATCGCACACTGCGTGCGATTATCGCACACAGTTGAGCGCACCGCAAGCTTTCGTTTCAGCCCGATTCGGGTGCCCGCTCAACATCTTCGGCATGAGGAGAACGCTATGAACAACCCCAATCCCGGTCGCGTCGTCGATCGCATGATGACCGCGGTCTACCCCGAACTGTCGGGCAAGGTTGCCGTCGTCACCGGGGCCGCTCAGGGAATGGGAGCGGTGTTCGCCAAGGGACTTGCGGCGCGCGGCGTGCACGTCGTCGGTGCCGACATCAACGACGCTCGGATGAAAGAGACAGCGGAGCAACTCAACACGGAGCTGGCTACCGAATCGCTGGTCGAGCAGCCTGGAACGATCATCGGTGCTCGAGTCGACGTCACCGTCGCCGATGATCACGAAGCGCTCGCCCGAACTGCGCTGGCCGAATTCGGGCGAATGGACTTCTGGATCAACAACGCCGGCATCTTCCCGTTCGCATATGCCGCGGACATCACCCCAGAGCAGATCGGTGCCACGCTCAGCGTGAACGTCGAAGGCGTTCTGTTCGGTTCGCAAGCAGCAGGTCGTCATATGTCCGAAGGGGGCGCGATCGTCAATATGTCCTCGGTATCCGCGCTTCGTGTCCGTAAGGGGCGTGGTGCCTACTGCACGTCCAAAGCGGCCGTCGCCCACCTGACGGAATCCCTTGCCGTCGAGTTCGGAGATGTGGGCATTCGCGTCAACTCGATTGCACCCGGCTACATCGACACCGAGATGACTCGGTGGGTGCAGGAAGATCCCGAAGCGCTTGCTCGAGCGCTCGATTCCGTTCCACTACATCGACTAGGTGCACCGGAGGAGGTCTTCGGTCCGCTCCTGTTCCTGCTGTCGGACAGTGCTCGCTACGTGACCGGACACAGCATTGCGGTGGATGGCGGGTCGCGTCATGTCTGACACCGACTACGACGTCATCGTCGTCGGCGGCGGCGGCGCGGGGCTCGCAGCGGCGGTCACTGCGGCCGAGAACGGTGCATCCGTCATTCTTTTCGAGGCCCTCAAGGAACTGGGCGGCTCGACGGCCCTGTCGGCCGGATTGTTCACCGCCGCAGCGACAAGCGTTCAGCGCGCCCTCGGAATCGACGACAGCGCAGAGAAGTACTTCCAGCACTACATGGATCTCAATCAGTGGATGCTCAAGCCCGGGCTGATCAGGACCTTCTGCGAGCAGGCCGGCCCGACTCTGGAGTGGCTTCTCGAACTCGGGTTGGACATCCCCGCCCAGATTTCCGGCAACGCGCACCAACCAGGACTGAGCCAGGCGGGCGTAGAGGACGTCTGGAGGGGGCACGTTCCGAAGGACCAGGGATACGGCCTCGTCCAAGTATTGGACGCCGCACGCCGTAGGCACGGAATCGAGGTCGTTCTCGACACACGGGTGCAAGCATTACTCACCGAGAACGACCGGGTCGTGGGCGTCGTTGCCGATGACGTCGAACTCCGTTCTGCGGCAGTCGTCGTGGCCTCGGGTGGTTTCGCCCGGGATCCCGAGCTGGTCGATATTCATTTTCCAGCTGCCAACCGGGCCGGCTCGGCACTTTTCGTCGTTGCCGCCGAGGGCAGTCGCGGTGACCACCTTCGGTACGCGCCGTCGGTGAACGCGTCCGTAGCAGGTCATGGGTGGGGACTCATGCTGCCCACCGTCTACTTTCAGCGCTACCACCACTGGCAGTCGGGATTCCCCCCGAAATCACGTATTCACGTCAACGCCGCGGGACGTCGATTCATGGACGAGGACGCCTCGTATGCGGTCTCGACCGGAATCATCGATGCCCAGGGTGGCGCTGCCTGGATGATCTTCGACGACAACGCTCGAATGACTCTGCCTGCGGGATATGCCGATTGGGCACCCGATCACATCGAGGACGAGGCAGACGCCGGCCGGACACTTCGCGCATCCTCCCTCGCGGAGCTGGCCGAACTCATGACGGTGCCCGCCGCGACCCTCGACTCCACGGTCGAGCGATGGAACGCGCATCTGCCCCACGGGGAGGATCCCGACTTTCTGCGCCATCGGACACTCGCCAACAAAGGCAGTACGTCGAATCCCGAACCCATCGAGACCGCCCCCTTCTATGCCGCACGTATCCTCCCCGCCGAATTGGTCTGCACACATGCAGGTTTGGAGATCGATTCCGATTCCGCCGTACTGACAACACGCGGCACCCGCGTACCCGGCCTGTTCGCCGCAGGCGAGGCCGGAGCGGGAGTTCTCGGACAGCGCTACGTCGGTGGCGGTAACGCTGTCGCCAATGCACTCACCATGGGCCGGATTGCCGGTCGAAACGCCGCCCTTCACACCGTCGATGCACAGCCACTGACGGCCTGACCACCCCTGACCTCGAGGACACCGATGACTACGAACGATCGCGCCGTGCAGCCCGAGTCGGACGCACGAGCACCGAGCACGAACCCGAAACAATCTCCCCTGACAGTGATCCGCGCCGCTGTCGTCGGAACCGTCGTCGAGTACTACGACTTCGGCATCTACGGCTACATGGCCACCACCATCGCCGCACTGTTCTTCGTGTCCGACGATCCGACGGCCGCCCTTCTCGGCACGTTCGCGGCGTTCGCAGTTGCCTTCTTCCTGCGCGTTCCGGGCGGAATCTTCTTCGGACACATAGGCGACAAGTACGGCCGCAAGAACGCGCTGTCCTGGACCATCCTGCTGATGGTGGTCGCCACCGCCGGAATCGGATTGCTCCCGACATACGTCACTCTGGGAGTGTGGGCCACCTCGGTTCTCGTCCTGTGCAGATGCCTACAGGGATTCGCTGCCGGTGGGGAGCTCGGAGGGGCGAACGCGTTCGTCTCCGAGTCCGCGCCGACGCGGTGGCGTGCGACCCAGACGTCGATGGTCAACACCGGCACCTACATCGGATCGTTGCTCGCCTCGCTGTGCGCACTGGCACTGAACTCCGTGTTCACCGACGAACAGATCCTCTCCTGGGCGTGGCGAATCCCGTTCCTGCTCAGCCTCGTGATCGGCGGCGTCGGCATCTGGATCAGGAACCGTCTCGACGACACCCCGGAGTTCAAGGAGCTGGAGAACAAGGGAGAGACCAAGAAGCTCCCCATCTCGGAGCTGCTGAGCACCTCCGGCGGCAGCGTCGTGAAGATCATCCTGCTCGGCGCGCTCATCACGGGCGGCTACTACATCGCATCGGTCTACGCGGCCACTTACCTCAGGACCGAGGGCGGTCAGACCTCGCAGGCAGCATTCCTGTCGACCTCGCTCGCCTTGGTTCTCGGGGTGATCACCCTACCCATCTCGGGTTACATGGCAGACAGGTACGGGCGCAAGCCCGTGCTGTTCGCAGGCAGCTTCGCAGCCATTGTTCTCGGTGTGCCGATGTTCATGATGATGGCAGGCGGCACCCTGTGGCAGGCCGTCGTCGGGCAGTCGGTGTTGTTCATCGCGGTGTCCGTCGTCAACGGTGCCTCGTACGTGACATACGTGGAGATGCTCAAGACCTCGGTGCGGTACACCGGCTTGGCCCTGGGCAACAACACCACCAACATGTTGCTCGGTGGCACAGCACCTTTCATCGCGACGTACCTGATCTCACTCACCGGAAATCCGCTCGCACCCGCTGGCTACTTCGTCTTCTGCGCCGTCATCACCTTCGCCACGGTCTTCTTCGTGACCGAGACGAAAGGTACCGAACTGAAAACAGAGTGAGAGGCCCCCTCGCATGAACTTCGAGAACAAGACCATCGTCGTCACCGGTGCAGGAAGTGGCATGGGCCGAGTCGAATCGGAGATGCTGGCAGGCCGGGGAGCAAAAGTCTGGGTCACCGACATCTCTACGGCCACAGGTGAAGCCGTCGTGAAGAGCATCCTCGATGCCGGTGGCCGGGCGGAGTTCTTCCAACTCGATGTCACCGCACCGCAATCGTGGACGGCACTGGCGAAGTCCATCGAGTCATCAGACGGTAACCTCGACGGACTGGTGAACAACGCCGGCGTCAGTCACCGAGCGGGCATCGAGGACACGACTGTCGACGACTGGCATCGCGTCATGAACATCAATCTGAGCTCGGTGTTCTATGGAATGAAAGCTTGTGCGCCACTCCTCAAGCGGGGTGGTGGTTCCATCGTCAACGTGTCATCCATCGCCGGAATGCTTGGCTACTTCGCGGCAGGATACGGCGCAAGCAAATGGGGAGTGCGGGGTCTGTCGAAAGTAGGTGCGCTCGAATTCGCCGAATACGGAGTACGAGTCAATTCGATCCATCCCGGCCTGGTCGACACACCGCTACTGCACTCCGGCTCAACGGCTTTCGTGGAGACAAGCTTGCAATCGGTACCTGCAGGACGCGTCGCCGACGCCGAAGAGATCGCGGAATCCGTTGCGTTCCTGCTGTCGGATTCATCGCGGTACATCACAGGGACGGAAATAGTCGTCGACGGCGGACTGACGTCCGGCGGGATCTACCACCGCATTACCAATGAGTTGAAAACCGGACGCTGATGTCCGGGATGGGCGGGCCCGCCACTGCATCAGTTCTCTGCGGTCGGCTCGTCCATGCCCTCGCGCCACCGACCGACGCATGAGACCGTGGAGGGATGGAACCCATGCGCCCGGTCGACTACGCAGAACAGTCGACTTCGAAATTCGAGGAGCGCAAGCGGCGTTCGTGGCACGTATTCTTTGCTTGCCTGGTGATCTGCCAGTTCACTGCCGTACTTGTGTACGACGTCGGGTTCTGGTCGGTGGCCCTGGTGAGTGCCGCCCTGTGCGGAACGTACGAACTCCTGTGGGCCGTGCTCAATCGCGTTAACTCTCTCAACGGCTGACGCCGCGTCACGCGGCAGATCGAGTTGCAGGAATTCAGCGCTTGGATCTTTTGGCGAACACGGCCATCGCCGCTCCGACTACGAAAACGAACGCCGTTAGCACGATGTTCAACCAGAGACTGAAGCGAGTGTCGAACGTGAACTGTTGCGGTACAAGGTTCTCCACGTTGTAGAGGTTCGACACCAGGCTCGCCGCGACGGCCACGACTCCCACCCCGATCACTACGCGCGACCGCAGGGCAACACCCCAGATCAACACCGCAACCGACATAGACAACAGCGGTAGCAGTCCGCGAATGGTCAGGTTGCCCAGGAAGCACAGCAGTCCGCTCCGCACGGCAACGACCGTGGCAACACACAATCCAACACTGACCGCGAGCCACAGACGAACGTGCAGTTCGGCACCTGATCTACGTTCACGCCACGAGCAGTAGAGAGCAACTGCACCGATACACACCGGCAGTGCGATCAGCCAGTAGAGACCCGCTACCGGTGATGCGAGATAGGCAGATCCGCCGAACCACATCGGACTCGATACCGACTCCCCGGAACCGAGCGGCTGCCGAACGTAGAACGGCAGCGCGCCGATGAACAAGGCCGCGATGAGCAACAGAGGCAGGGACAACCGCGCATCCGGCCGAGCGTGTTCGCGCGAGATTCTGCCCGGTTGATCGTTCACGTGAACTCCCTCTAAGACGTCATCAAACCTTATGCCCGGTTTGTTCTGATTGTCCAGAAGCGCTGCATCGACTACACGGCGCAGAAACCGTGCATGTTCGAGACCAGGAGCGCTTCGGGATGGCAACAGCGAAAGCAATACGAGCGAGAAGTCGGATCGTGGCATCCACGAGTTGAACGACAGCGACAGACCCAGCAGTCTGAAACAGACTGCCGCAGATAGTTCGGACCGCTATCATCCTCCAGACAACAGAGCGCCATATTTGCGAGTACCAAGGAGCTGCGTGGACGAGAGCACAAACGAATCAGCGTTCGCTCCGCATGCGACTTGGCTCCCGATGAAGTATCCGCGCCACGGCGGGTTCAGGACGCACGTCGAGCCCGTATCGCCCGATGCCGGTACCGTGCTTCGCGAGGCCGTCGAAACCAACGACGAGTACGTTCGCTGGACCACAAGGTATTTGGACGCCGATCCGGACCCGTCGCCACTTGCGCTGGCGGCTCGGGACTACCGAGCTGGGACGCACACCCCGGTCGGTGCGGCCGTCTTCGCATTTCTCCTCGGACGCTTCTTGAACCATCACGAAGTTCCGCACACGGTGTTCGTCGACGGCTGGGTCGCTCGTCACGGTCTTGTCTTCGCCACCGAAGCATTAATGGAGTATTCCGACACGAAGTTCGTCTACGTCACGGTTCCGGTCTCCGAGCTCCCGCCCGACACGATGATCATGGTGTCGCGAATCGGCCACACCGACGATTCGGTGCCCGTCGAGCTACCTCGCTACGTTCAGCAGGAACGACTCGCGCAGTCGGATTCAACCGACGAGCAGATCCGATACTCGGCTCGGGAAGAAGTGCTCGATCGCATGCGAGGACTCCTCGCGGTCGCCTCCGACCAGGAATATGCAGCGGCCCGCGATGCGGTCGCACCGCTCCGAACCAACACTGTCCGACAACTGACAGCGTCGTACCTCTTTCCGACCGAAAAGGACTGGTCCCGACAACTCATTTCGGGTGCCGACGCGCCTCATTACCACTGGATCTCACAGTTGATCACTTCGTCGAACTCCGCGGCGGAGCTGAAACGGATCGCAGCGCCCTACGGGCAAGAGTCGTGGATTCGCGACGACGCGACGGTTGCTGCCGTCGTCGAGGGAGTCGGTACCGAACTCACACCGATGCTCACAGAGTTGCTCGACGCTCCCGAACGGTATCGGTACGTTCAGGACGACGCGATTCCGATGCGACTGCTCCAGGCCTTGTCCGCGATCCCCAGCGACGACGCATTCTCGGCTCTCGCCGCACGAAGCAGCATGAAGGGCGCACTACCTGCTGTGGTGCACGCCATGCGGCACTATCCGCGTCGCGCAATGCGGCTTCTCGCCGGCCAGAATTCATCGCTGTTCGATCGTCATGTCCGCCAGAATCCAGAGCTCGCTATCGAAATGGCACCGACGCTGCCGGAGACAGAGCAGCGGCGAATCACCGAACTGACAGCTGAAGTCCCTGAGGCGACCGACCTGCCCGAGATACTCGTGAACCCGCCGTGGACGCGCAAGCACAAAGCAAACCCTCCGAACGTGTTTCCCGGCATCGCGACACCGGACATTCGAAAGATCGAGTGGCTCCCCGGCGAGCGCGAGGAACTTCAGAACTCCCGCCGCGAGTACTACACCTGGGAAACATTCAAGAGAAGCTACGTCCCCGACACGAACCCGGCGACGGTCCGCGACTTCGTTGCCCAGTACATCTTCGTCCTCGCGCCCGACGATGTGGCCCGCCCGCTTCTGACCGACTGGCCCGGCACAACACTCAAAGAACCGTTGCGGGTTGTGGCGCGCTTCGAACTCGACGCCCTGCCGATGATGTTGCGTTTCGCCCGCGCACACCCGGGCGCAGCTGCCCCGTACCTCATGCCCTACGTCGATATCGACGTTGCGCGCCTTCAGGCGACCGCGTTCGCGACCCGGAAGAATCTTCGGAAACCCTCTCTGGCGTGGCTCGTTCGACACGCTGACGACGCAGCCGCTCTGCTCGTTCCCGACGCTCTGGGCAAGCCAGGTAAACAGCGAGATCACGCGACGACCGCCCTGCGTGCCCTGGCACGAGCGACGTCGCGCGAGACCGTCCTAGGTGCAACCACGAAGTACGGACAGGACGAGGTCGACGCAATTGCCGCGATTGTGGATCTCGATCCTCTGGAAGTACTCCCCAAACGCATTCCCAAGATTCCCGAATGGGTGGACACGCCCACTCTTCCAACGGTGTTGACTGCAGATCGATCAGCGAAGCTTCCGGTTTCGGCGATGAACCACATGCTGACCATGTGCGCAATCAGCACCGTGGACGCCCCGTACGCGGGACTCGACCTCGCCGCGGCCCACTGCGACCGCAGGTCTCTGGGCACCGCCGTATGGGCCGTATTCGAGCGGTGGTGGGGCAACGGCGCACCGTCCAAGGAGAACTGGTCGATCCTGGCATTGGGATGGCTGGGCGACGACACCGCCGTAACACGACTGGCACCCCTCATCCGCCAGTGGCCCGGCGAAAACGGAACCGCTCGTGCGCAACTCGGTCTCGACGCCTTGGCCGCGCACGGATCGACGCGCGCGCTCACCGAGCTCGACCACATCTCGCGCAAGATGAAGTTCAAGTCGCTCAAGAACGGAGCCAAGGAACGCGTAGCCGAACTCGCGGAGAGTCTGGGACTCGATCACGAGCAGTTGGCCGACCGCATCGTCCCGGATCTCGATCTGACACCTGAAGGAACGATGTCCCTGAGCTACGGGCCACGCTCGTTCACAGTCGGATTCACCGAGGCCTTGGTTCCATTCGTACTCGACGAAAACGGCAAGAAGACTGCCGGACTTCCGAAGCCGACAACACGAGACGACCCAATATCTGCCGAGGACGCGAAAAAGCGGTTCGCGAACTTGAAGCGTGAGGTCAAAAGTGTTGCTGCAGAGCAGATAAAGCGTTTCAACAGATCGATGGTGACCGGACGACGCTGGACGAACGATGAGTTCACTCGGTTCGTGCTCGGCAATCCCCTGCTCATTCACATCGCCCGCCGCCTGCTGTGGGGGGAGTTCGGCACCGGCCCGCACCCGACGACCGTGTTCCGGATCTCGGAAGACAACAGTCCAGCTGACGTCGACGACAACGCCGTCACCCTCGGCGACGGCACCATCGGTCTCGTCCACCCGGCACACATTCCCGACACCGTCGGAGCATGGTCCGACGTGTTCGCCGATTACGAGATCCTGCAGCCATTTCCGCAACTCGGGCGTCCGGTCCACGACCCGCTTCCCGGCGATGTCGACGGTAGCGGCCTGGCTCGATTCACCGGCGTCACCGCAACCCCGAGTCAGGCGCTGCGATTGACCTACCGCGGCTGGGAGCCGGTGTGGGAGAACCCGGCTTCATGGGGGCAAGGCCTGTTGTACCGATTGAGCGACGACGTCTCCGTACTACTGGGACTCGAACCAGGTATGGGGACCGGGGATCCCTACAACGGATACCCCGACCAGAAGCTCGTGTCCGTCGACCTCCGAGGCGGAACGCTCGGCGACGTCGATCGCGCAACGGTATCGGAGCTCATCGCCGATCTGGCCGGATTCGCCTCGTGACCACACGCGTGCAGCGCCCTCCCGCCGAGGAGCGCTACGCCGACGAACTGGCACGTCTGGCCGAGAGCCATTCCGGACCACGTCCTCCCGGATGGCGGCTGACAATGACCGCGGCACGCGCATTCGTGATGGGAGATGCCTCGCTCGATGTGGTCGCGAAATACGTCGGCAACCCCTCTCTCGTCGAGAGGTCACTGGTCACTCTCGCCACCACGCGCGGGTTGATGCTCGTCGGTGAGCCCGGAACAGCGAAATCTTTACTGTCCGAATTGATCGCCGCCGCCGTGAGCGGAGACTCGACGCTGACGATTCAGGGTGGCGCAGCCACAACAGAAGACCAGATTCGGTACTCGTGGAACTATGCACTGCTCGTCGCCGAGGGCCCGTCGGCTCGATCGTTGGTGCCGGCTCCGATGCTGCGCGGTATGTCGGAGGGACGAATCGTTCGATTCGAGGAGTTGACCCGATGTCCGTTGGAAGTTCAGGACACGTTGCTCTCCCTCCTGTCCGAGCGAGTCCTCGCAGTGCCCGAACTCGGCGGCACCGACGCGATGGTCTTCGCCCGGGAAGGGTTCAACGTCATCGCGACGGCGAACACCAGGGACCGGGGTGTCAACGAAATGAGTGCAGCGCTCAGGCGCCGATTCAACTTCGAGACAGTGCACCCCATCGCTGATTTCGAGACCGAGCGGGCGCTGGTGCGCGCGGAATCGTCGGCGCTGCTGCGGGCTTCGGGCGTCACAGTCGAGCAAGATCCCGCGGTGACCGACATTCTGGTGACGTTGTTCCGGGAGCTCAGAACAGGCTTCACCGAGGGAGGCGCTCCGGTCGAGCGATTGTCGTCGGTGATGAGCACTGCGGAAGCAGTGTCCCTGGCACACGCGACCGGCGTACGAGGGTGGTATCTCCGGGGCGACACCGGAACGATCGATGATCTGGCGGAGTCACTCGCTGGAACTGCGACCAAGGACAACAGCGAGGACGCAGCACGCCTTCGCCGATACATCGAGCAGCGGACCTCACACAGAGCAGAGAGCGGGTGGCAGGAACTTCGCAGAGCGCACGCGCGCCTGGTCGGACCGTGAACATCCCTTCGGGCGCTCAGAAACCCCTGGTGGTCATCGGTATACGACACAACAGCCCGGTGTGCGCACGAGTCGTGGCCGACACCATCGCCCAGCTCGAGCCGAGTCATGTTCTGATCGAAGGTCCGGTCGATTTCAACGGCCGGCTCGACGAGCTGCTCCTCGACCACACGCTGCCGATAGCCCTGTTCTCGCACGTGAGGCGAGAACACCGGTCACGTGTGACCTGGACGCCCTTCACCGAGTGGTCCCCGGAATGGGTCGCACTTCGCAGCGCGTCGAAGATGGGTGCAAGACCCTCTTTCATCGACCTACCGACCTGGCACCCCGAATTCGACGACACCTCTCCGCCGCACGGGCCGGCTGTGTCGTCGATGCTCGCGCGACTGGCCGTCGACACGGAAGATGCACTGTGGGAGAGCGTGATCGAATCGCGCTCAACCGAGCTGACCACAGATGCGATGACCGACCTGCTCAACGAGTACTTCGACGCAGTCCGAGCCGACGACCTCACGGTGTCCGAGCGCGAACGGTACATGGCCTCGTGGATACGCACGGTCCGAGACAGTCCGTCACGGGGAGCCGTCGTTGTCGTGTGCGGCGGATTGCACCGTCCTGCGATCATGGCGGAATTGGTCCGAACCTCGTTGTCCAACAGCTTCACCCGGCCTTCTGTTCCGACGCCTGACCCCGAACTCGACGTCGGCAGCTACCTCGTGCCGTACTCCTACGAACGAATGTCGACGGTGTATCCGTGGTGGTGCGAGTCCGCATGGCGCGATCCGGTTACGGTCGCCGACACAGCGATCGCCGCCATCGTCCGCAACGTTCGATCTCACGGACACCCGGCGTCGACCGTCGATTTCATCGGTCTGAGACAGCAGATGTACGGTTTGGCGAGTCTGCGTGGACATGCGGTCCCCACCCGAACCGACGTGCTGGACGCTGCAGCCTCGACGCTGATCGACGAAGCGCTACCGACTCGATTGCCGTGGACCACGAATGCCGATTACGCTCGGGGACAAAAGCATCCAGTGATCGAATTGTGCCTCGCTACCCTGCGGGGAACTCGACGTGGTTCTCTGCACCCAGCTTCACCGGTTCCCGGACTCGTTCATCATGTCGTGAATCTCCTCGACGCAGAATCACTCGCATTCGGAACGACGATCGTCCTCGACCTCATCGACCCGGCGGCCAGGACCCGAAGCCGGATACTGCATCAGCTTCGGGTGCTGGCGGTGCCGGGCTTCGAGCGCGATTCGGGGCCGGAGAGCGGGGTCGATCCGGTCTCGGTCGAGCAGTGGACGCTGGTCGACTCCCCTGGCCGCATACCGGCACTCATCGAGGCTGCAGCCCAGGGTCACACCCTCTCGAATGCCGCGGGTGTCGCACTCGACGCCGCGTTGGCGAATTGCGGTTCCGACATTCCCGCGGTCACCCGAATACTGTTCGACGCCATCCTCTGCGGGCTCGATACTCAATCGCGGCGCACTGGCCGCGCCGCTGTCTCGGCGATCGAGAGTGCATTCGAGCTCGGTGACGTCGGCCTGCTGCTTCGAGCATCGCTCGATCTGTGGCGTCACGATTCTTTGTTCGGAAGCCGCGGATCGACTGCGCTTGCCGCTGTGGTCGATTCGGCGTCGGCGCGCACCACCGTTCTGGCAGGGCGTCTCCGCGCATCCCCTGCAGGGGCAGACCTTTCGCGCATTGCAGCTGTGGCTGCGCTGTCCGATGCGATGCGTCACGCACCCGAGGTACTGTCAGCCGATCCGAGCCGAGAGCTGGCCGCCACAGCGCGCGGTCCGGGTGGTGCAGTCGATGTTCGTGGTGCTGCCCTCGGTGCAATCTGGGACACCACGACGTCGTCGGATGCCCTTTCCGTGGTCTCATCCGTCCGGCCGGAACAACTGGGAGACTGGCTGTCCGGGCTGTTCGGGGTGGCACGTGAGCAGTTCTCGGACAGCGAATCGAGTGATCGCGTCCTCGATGTCGTCGACGATGTCGTGAGCAGCTCCACCGAGCACGATTTCCTGCTGGCGCTGCCGGCGCTTCGACAAGCATTCGAGTTCTTTCCACCACGCGAACGTGCATCCATTGCGCGCCGAGTGGGCACCGCCCCGGCTCCCGGTGAGTCCGAGCTCGGCGGGCCGGAACTGTCGGTCGATGACGGGCGACGTCTGGACGCCCGCGTGGATGTTGCTCTGTCGCGGGTGGGCCTTCAGTGAACCGCGAACGGTGGCGGCTCGTGCTCGGAGATGCATCCGCGGGTGCGCTCGGGGAACTCGACGGCGCTGCCGCGGAACAGAATGCTGCGTTGGAGTGGCTGTATCACCGTGATCCGTCGCGACGCGCGCACGGTATTCGCGAAGGCCAGTCCTCCGCGGTACCGCCTCGATCGCGTCCCGAGGTCACGGTGCGACGCGAGACAGGCACGGGCAGTTCCCCGGTCACGGCAGTGGACTGGCTCGATGACATCCACCGACTCTTCCCCAAGGAGACGGTTCAACGTCTGGAACGGGACGCCGTGGAGAGGTACGAAATCACCGAGGTGATCACCGACCCGGTCGCGCTCGCGCGGATCGAGCCCAGCGCGAGCCTGCTTCGCGCGGTGCTTCGGACCAAGCACCTCATGGAACCACATGTACTCGAGCTGGCGAAGAACGCTGTCGACAAGGTCGTGCGGGAGCTCATCGAAAAGCTCTCCGTCGATGTGCGACAGTCCTTTCACGGCACCCGGAATCGCCGCCGAACCGTTCACCGAACGGCCAGCAATTTCGACTTCGCCGCAACGGTGCGCGCCAATCTGAAACACTGGTCCTCGGAAACCGAACGGATCACGATCCAGAGACCTCTGTTCACGTCTCGAACTCGTCGGCACCTGGACGTGTGGACGTTGATCCTGTTGGTCGATCAGTCCGGGTCGATGGTGGACTCGGTCATCCATTCCGCTGTCACAGCAGCTTGTTTCTGGAACATCCCGGGGCTGAGGACACACCTGGTTGCCTACGACACCGAAGTCGTCGACCTGACGTCGGAGGTACTGGACCCGGTGGAGCTCCTGATGGGCGTACAGCTCGGAGGTGGGACCGATGGCACTCGCGCTGTCGACTACGCGGCACAGCTGATCGACACACCCCGACGCACGATCGTCGCCGTGATCTCGGACCTCTACGAAGGAGGCAACGCGGACAGATTCGTTCGGTCCATCACCCGGCTGACCGACGACGGAGTTCGTGTACTGGCTCTTGCCGCACTCGACGAGTCCGGTGAACCGAATTACGACCGTGAAATCGGCCGCCGACTGAGCCGCGCAGGTGTGCACGTCGGAGCGATGACACCGGCGGGTCTCGCCGAGTTCGTAGCCGAATGCATCCGATGACGGCAAGACCCGACCTGGCTGCACTGACCGACGACGCACTCGCCGCAGTCGCCAACCGAGGGCTCCTCAAGAGAGCGCTTCGCATGCAGTCGACCGAACCTCCCACACTGTCGGTTTCCGAAGACGCCGTCGTCGCTCACTACGCCGACGGCGTCGAGACCATCCTTGCCGCCGAGAGTGCGTTCACCGACGCCTCGTGTACGTGCGAAGCGACCGGGATCTGCCGCCATCTCGTAGGGCTGGTCGTGGCGTATCGACTTCTGCATCCAGCGGCTCCGAGCACAACCTGGTCGCCAGCTGAATTCGACGACGGGGCACTGATCGCACACCTCGGCGCGTCGGCACTCCGGCGAGCCGAGAAAATCCGCCGCACAGGGTATTCGGCAACAGTGCACCGTTCCCGAGGCGACGACCCTTCGGTACGGGTCGAATTACCGCACAGCACAGTACGGTTCCTCGTGCCCCACGAGCTCACTCTCGCACGGTCGTCCGCTTCCGATGAGGCCACCCCAGAGTCCATCGCCCTCGCAGTCTGGGCCGTACGCGAGGCCGACGCACGCCACAACGACACCGTCCACGTGGGCGGAAGCGTGATGCCGGAGAGCACCACCGCGGGCGCAGCGTTGTTGCTCGCACGGACAGTTCTCGTCGACGGTGTCGCTCATCTGACCGAAGTACAGTACGTCGCTCTGCGGCGGACGGTGCGCTCGATACAGGCGGGAACTGCTGTGTGGCTGGCCGATGCGTGCGCGGAACTGCTCGATCAAGTCGAGGCCTACCGCTCCCGACATGCCGGACACAGCCGCATCCGCGCCGCGACCGTCATCGCGGAAATCGATGCGCGAGTACGTGCCGGACGATCTCAGGATTCGTCGATCGCAGCAACAGCTTTGGGCACAAATACTCCGAGCGAAACCCCACTTCGTAAAACCCGACTCATCGCACTCGGCACCCACGTGACCGGAACGGGACCGAACATACGCGCGGATCTGTACTTCGCGGAACCTGATTCGGACACCGTCCATCTCTTGCAAACCGAATGGACCGAACCGAGCGGAGAGATACCGACGGGCCACGCACTCTCGAAGCGACGTGTCGCCGGAACCACCATCGAAGCACTGGCATCGTCCACTGTGGTCACCGAATCTGCTGTGCGGCAGGCCAACCACCGAATAAGGCTCGGTCGCAGAGGGATCGGCCGCACAGCGATCATGCCCCTGAGCACCGACACATGGAGCAAGTCTCTGACGGTGATCAACGACTACGGTGCCGAGTACACGCGGCTGGCCGGACGCACGCCGTCGGTCGTGAGCGAGCGGATCCTGACCAGAGGGGTCGGTGTAGTCCATGTCGAATCCGTTCTTTCCAAGGAATATTCCTCCGCAAGCCAGCAACTGACGATTCGAGTACGTGACGAACGACAAACCGCGGCAGAGGTAGTCGTCGACTATCGGTCGTACGCGCCGCGCGCAATGGACGCCGTCGACTCCTGCCTGTCGACCGGTCCGGCCGCCGTCGCAGGGCGACTGAGCATTCGAAACGGCCTGTTGCAGATAAGCCCCTTTGCCATCGCCGGTGTGGGTGGCGTGGTCGTACCGGATCTCGAAGCGCCGGACACCGCAACCTCCACACTTCCCACCCGCACCGACCTGCTGCAGAGTGCACCGAACACTGCACTGGAGCTGCTCGCCGACCTTGCGCACAAGGGTTTACGCCACGCATCGGCAACAGACACGACGTACCTTCGACGTTCCGCTGTACAACTCGCCGGTTCAGGCATGACCACCACGGCGTCAGCACTCACTCGCGTCGCGGACTCCGTCTCGGGGGACATCGGTGATCTCTTGGACGCGTGGCTCCACGCCCTGCTCAGGCTCGCGGTCGCGCAGGAATGTTGACCCCGCAACAGGATCGGCACGATTCCACCACTCGGTACACGAAAGCGCTACGCCTCGATCGACGCCGTTGAGACAGTGCGTTGCCGTCGATGGCAGATCTGGTTCAGAACGCGATAACCGAGGCACGGCGTGGCCGTGGGGCGGGGTCATGAGCGCTAGGCTCGTCGTCGAATCCTCTGATCACGAAAGACGCTTCAAAGCAACGCTTTTGGAATTATACGAGCGTCTCATGGTTCTACTTCGCAATCCACGCCACAGAAGGCCGGGCCGAGTTGCGCCATGCGCATTCGGACCACTCAGTCGAACGAGGTGGGGTACTGTCGCCGTCATGACACTGCAGAAAGGCGCATGAGCGCCCCGTCGTCCGAGCGCAGATTCTTGCGCCCACGGTACATTCTTTCCGCTGCCGACCGGCTGTGGGTGATCGATGAAACCCAGCCTGTTGCAGTACTTCTCGATCCGGGATCCGGACAGATCGACCGGATTGTGTCGTGGCCGGAGATACCATCACCGTCGCCCACGCTCACCGTTGCATCCCACGGAGATCATGTCTGGCTCCAATACAGCGGAACGGATGTTCTGGCCTGTGTCACTGCGGATGGGGTACATCACGCCGAGTACCTCGAGGGCACGCACCTGCTGACGGCTGGACCGTCGGGCGCATGGTGTTTTCGACCCACCCGGATGCGTGACGACGTCGCCCGTACCGCGGCCGCGCCTCCGCTGCTCCGACCGCAACCTGGTCCGCCTCTTATCCTGGCCCACACAGGCGGAGGCACGTCGCCGATCGGTGTCGCCGGGGTTCTCGTCACAGCGGACTTCGATGAATATTCGGTCCATCTCGGCGTCGAGCATGCCCCCTGGTCGCGCACCTATCGCGACAACCCGACACCGACAGGATACGTTCTCCGACAATCCAAGTCGTGGATTCACCTACCACTGAACGCAGAGACAACCCATATCGAACTCGACGACTACCCACGGTCGAGAGCTGACGGCGTCTGGCACACCAGCGAGTACGCAGACACTACCTACAACGAGCAGCACCGCCGCAAGCGCGCGCTCGGAGACGGCATCCGATGGCACTGGGGCACGCCGAGCAAACGCAGCGGCGTTCTTCTCGTGAAGGCCTTCCGCGACGGCTCGTCTACGCCCGTACGTGAGATCGCACTGCCCGGCGTCCAAGTCTACGAGGGCACCGCACGCGGTCAGCGGCTATGGCTTCTGGTCAGATCTGCAGACAGAGGCAGTCCTGGCCGCCAGCTTGTTCGGCTGTCGATCGACACAGCGGAGCGCGAACGCGAAACAGCTATAGACGATCTCGACATCACGGCTTACTGCCGTCCCGTCGCTCCCGAGCCGCCTGATCATGCGTCGTACGTTCGGTACTGCGTTCGCCGACTCGACGGGCGGCGGTTCTCGAAGCGAATGCACGACGTGCGAGCCGAATTCATCGGAGACTGGCCGCACGGTCGACTGCACATCAGTTTCACGCACGACTACTACGAGGGGCTTACTTTGGTGGCTCGACTCAACCTGTACGACGAACAGGGACAGCGTCTCGACGACATAACTCGCTATGCCCCGACAGAATTGATGGAGCAGGCAGACACTCGCGCCTACCCTGATCGGTCGCACTCCGTCGGAGGGGTGTTGTACGTATGACGCATTGGGTCGAGGTGCTGCTGAAGATCGTCGACGGGCCGCAGCGGCCGGTCATCGGTGTCGCCGGCGCAGTTCACGCCGACATCGGGCCCGGAGTCGTCTACGACGGGCACTACGGCGTCGTTCCGTCGCATGTGGGTTTCGGGCTCGGCGAGGTTCGCCTGTTCCGTTTCGGTCGCAAGACGCGCATGGAATCACTCGACGGTAAACCGTTGTTCATTGCCGACGGCCAGACGTGTTGGGTGTTTCAGGCCGGTCATGACGATCCGATCGAAACGAACGAGCTCAACACACGGATACATGACCCCGGCCGCGATCTTATCGTGTCCCGTCCGGTCGAACACTGGGCGCGGCCGGGCCTCACCCGACCCACACGCGCCATCGAAGAGGTCGAATTCATCGGACGGCTCTGCTGGAACGTGGAGTTGACGACCGGCAGCAGGGGCTCGGCGATGATGCTGACGATCGACACCGAGACCGGCACCGTGTTGAAGCAGGACTGTGAGAGGGGCCGTGCTGCGTTTGTCGACTGTGCTGTGGTGGACGAACTGCCGGACTCGACGTTCGCGTGGACCGGCCCCGTCAGAATGCCTCGAAACGTGTTCGCCGAAGACCGTGCGAGGTGGGCCGAACAATCGAAACGCAACATGCAGTGGTTCCACGACCACGTCAGCGCGGACCGCATTCAGGCACATGTCTCGGTCGATTTCACCCCGACCGAGGTGCGACGAGACCCCGCACACCCAGACGACTTCGAGGCCCGCTTCGAGAAGGGCGCCGGCCGGCTGTGGAGGCGCGCACGGTCCACCGAAGACTGGCTCCTCCCCGTGAATTGGACGGGCAGGAACTACCCGACACCTATCCGAGCATGGTCTACACAGAAGTTCGACTGGGCGTGCGCACTGGATTTGGGCCCGGACAGTTTGACCGACGCGACATTGATACAACTACAGCACGCGCTGCATCCAGGTCACGAAGTACTCGGCACACCGCCACTGAATCCGAGACCTCGCTGACCGCAGCTGCCACAAGGCTGAGGCATGCCCGCACGGAGCCGAGCCGGGCGTGTTCGGACGGGCCGAAAGCGGTAATCAACTCGTACGCTTCGACGTCGAGTTACCCGTCAGCGTCCCTGACACATCCAGCTCATCAAAACAGGCCCTGATCCGCGAGTATTCGCAGATCAAGGCCTGTTTTTCGTGCGCCCGAAGGGATTCGAACCCCTAACCTCTTGATCCGTAGTCAAGTGCTCTATCCGTTGAGCTACGGGCGCATGTTCAGTTATTCAACTGGTCCAGCTGAACGGCAACGATCTACCGTTCGTGGCGGAGGCGAGAGGATTTGAACCTCCGGTCCCGGTGAAAGGACAAGTCATTAGCAGTGACTCCCATTCGGCCGCTCTGGCACGCCTCCTAGGCTGCCGGCCCTCTCGGACCGCCGAGGAAAGAGATTACCCACAGCGGAGGCCAGAAGGCAAAACGGCTGGTCGACGCCTATGGTTCGCGCGTCGTTCGCGTCAAAGATGCTTGTTGCTCTTCAGCGCATGAAGCTGTCGAACCAGTCGAAAATTCGGGTCTGCGCGTCCACTAGCGCGGCCGCTGCGGGGTCGCTGTGATCGGAGCTGCCGGGTTGTTCGCGGGGATGGTCGGCTCGATGCTTCAGCCCCGAATAGCTGACGACGTTCGTGGCCACTGAGGCGCGCGTGGCGGCGTCGCGAAGGGCTTCGATGTGTTCCGGTGGGGTGTGCGGGTCGTCCTCGCCGTAGAGACCGAGCCAGGGGGCCTGCAGCTTGGGTGCGGCCTCGACCAACGCGACAGCGTCGGAGTTGAGCGGTTCGACGATGCCGGCGGCAGCAACACTGACCGCCGCCCCGACCGGACGGCTGGTGGCCACGATCAACGCTGCTGTGCCTGCGTCGTCGAACCCGATCACCCCGACACAATCGGGATAGACACCGCGCTGGACGAGCCAGTCGGAGGTGGCATCGAAGTCCGCGAAGAGGTCGTCGCCGAACACTTCCTTGTCGTCGCCGTGGCCTCGGTGGAACAGGTTCGGCGCGACGGCGAGCCAGCCTTCAAGCGCGAGTGCGCGCAGCAGGTCGAGTAGAGACTCGGGCACCTCACGTGCCTCGTGAAGCACGACGATTCCGCCGCGAGGTGGACCATCGGGTTCGACAGCCGTCAACGGCACTTTCTCACGCGGGGGTGATTCGTGCGCGGTCGTGTCCACCACGTCGTCCGCACCGACCGTGGGCGCGGAGGCGGACCGAAGAACTGCGACGTCGCTCAATATTCCCGACATACTTATCGAAGATAGGACGATCGGTCCGGTCGTGCACAGCAATATCACGGACGCGCAGAAGTCAACCCCGAACCTGAGCGCATAATGGCAGCCGTGACCGCGCGCATCCGCCCCGACCTCGACGCCATCCCCGCCTACGTTCCCGGACGCACTTTTCCGGGTGCGATCAAACTGGCGAGCAACGAAACGACGCAGGGGCCACTGCCGAGCGTGCGCGACGCGATCGCTGAGGCCGTCGGTGGCGTCAACCGCTACCCCGACAATCGAGCGACCGCGCTCGTCGAGTCATTGGCGAAGAAGCTCGGAGTCGCCGCGGAGAACGTGGCCGTCGGCAGTGGTTCGGTTTCGCTGTGCCAGGAGGTCGTACAGATCACCTGCGGTCCCGGCGACGAAGTGCTGTTCGCGTGGCGCTCGTTCGAGGCGTACCCCATCGTCACCAGCGTCGCAGGCGCGACACCCGTGTTGGTTCCGTTGACCGCCGACCACGTGTACGACCTCGACGCGATGCTCGCCGCCATCACCGACCGCACCCGGCTGATCTTCGTCTGCAACCCGAACAACCCGACCGGAACCGTCGTTCAGCGCGACAAGCTCGAGGCGTTTCTCGATGCGGTGCCGTCGAACATTCTCGTGGTCCTCGACGAGGCCTACTTCGAGTACACCCGCCCCGACGCAGGCAACCACACCGACGGAGTGGAGCTGGCACGCGGACGACGCAATGTGATCGTGCTGCGGACGTTCTCGAAGGCCTACGGACTCGCCGGCTTGCGGGTGGGCTACGCGGTGGCCGATCCCGAGGTGATCACGGCACTGTCCAAGGTGCGGATCGCCTTCGCAGTCAGCACCGTTGCCCAGCAGGCTGCGGTGGCGTCGCTGGAGGCGTCGGCAGAGCTGCTGGCCCGCACCGATGCCCTCATCGCGGAACGGGATCGTGTGCGCGACGCGCTCGTTGCGGGCGGCTACGACGTCGGCGCATCGCAGTCCAACTTCGTCTGGCTGCCGCTGGCCGAACGCTCGGGTGAGTTCGCTGCTGCTGCAGCCGAACAGGGCGTGCTGCTGCGCGCCTACGGAAACGACGGAGTGCGGGTCACCATCGGCGACCCGCACGAGAACGACGCGTTTCTGAAGTTCGCTCTACAGGCCTAGCGCGCGCTCGAGCGTCGGCCAGGATTCACGCAGGTCGTCCTGCCAGTACGGCCACTGATGGATGCCGTACGGGCGGTAGACGACTGTCGCGGGGATGTCCAGCGACCGGAGCCGAGTATCGAACACCGTTGTGCAGTAGAGCGCGGCAGCCTCGAGCGGTCCACCCATCAGGGCGCTCTCGACTCCGCTGCCACCGGGGCCTAGCTCGTACGGACCGGGTAGGCCGGTGCCGACGGACAGGTAGACGTCCTTGCCGCGGAGCGCCTCGGCATTACGCGACGGATCGTGCTCGACCCACTTGGGATCGGTGTTCTCGCCCCACATGTTGGTTGCGTTGCCGCCGTTGGTGGCGACGGTGGCGCGCACCGCGTCCTTGAAGTTGGTCTGCGAATTGTCGTAGCAACCGCTCAGGCCGGCGACGCCGGTGTAGAGGCTGGGGTGACGTGTCATCAGGTCCATCGCGGCCTGGGCACCCATCGAGACACCCGAGATCGCGTTGGTGCCGTTACCGGAGAAGCGCGCATCGATCAGCGGCGGCAACTCCGACGTCAGGAACGTCTCCCACTTGTTGACGCCCAGCACCGGGTCCGGCACGTTCCAGTCCGTGTAGTAGCTGCTCGATCCACCGACCGGGAGCACGACGTTGACCTGCTTGTCGGCGAAGAAGTCGACGATGTCGGTCTTCTGCGTCCAGGTGCTTTCCTTGTAATCGGATTCTTTGCCCGCGCTCACACCGTCGAGCATGTACAGCGTCGGACGAGACACCGCCTGCGCGGCCGGAAGAAGAACCTGGACCTGGATGGCGCGGCCCATGGCCGGCGACTCCACCCACACGGCAGCGCGGCGGTTGGTCAGCATGTCCACCCGATCGATGCGCGCCGAGGGCAACGGCTGGGACTGAGCTGCGATGCCAGGAGCCGCACCGGCGCCATCGGAACTGCCGGTATCGGGGAGCGGCTGCGCCCCGGCGAGACCCGACCCCAGCAGCGACACTGCCAGAGCAGCTCCCGCTACTGCCAACACTCGACGGTGCATCAGATTGCCCATCCTCCCCCGGCGCACCCTCACGGGGCGCAACACAAACAACATCCGTCACTCAACGTACCCACCGATATGCGCGCACGCTAAAGCTGTGGGTTCGCTCACAATAGCCGCGGATACACGGGTACAAAAGTCCGCGTGATCCTTTGTTACATGTACTCGAGACATAACGGTCTACCTGGTCGGATGTCCTCGCGGACACCGCTACCGCGAAGGCACTCGATGTGACATTTGGTGGACTTTTCGGGGGTCGATGTCACATCGAGTGGACCTCTGGGAGTCTCAGCCGCGGCCGGTCTCGCCCTGCAGCTTGTCGATCATTTCCGACGCCTGCGCCTTGTTGAGACCCTCGGGAACTTCCTCGCCCGCTTCCTGCGCAAGAGTGCTCAGGTAGCTCTTCTGCGGGCCGGTCATCGGCTCGTCGCCGGTGACCCAATCGTCGGGATCCTTCTCGGGGTTCTGGTTGACCTGCTCGTTTTCGCTCATACGTTCGTAGATACGCCGAATCGACGGGTTCCAAACACGATTGCCCGTGTGCGCTCTGGCGTAGGTCACTCGAATGACTTGATTGACAGTTCAACAATTCGCCGAGGATGCTCCACATCACATCCCCTCGATTGGAGTTCCATGAAGACGAAGAACCTGCTGGTCAAGATCGGCATCAGCGCCGCGATCGCGGCGGCCGCCCTGGTCACCGCCCCGGCCGTCGCCTCGGCCGATCCGATCACCGATTTCCTCTGCAGCAGCGGTTCGGCCCAGTTCTGCCCAGCGCTTCTGCCCCCACCCCCGGCCCCACTGGCAGCTCCCGCGCCCGCACCCCGTCAGGGCGGCACATTCCAGTACGAGAACTGCGACGCGGCGCGCGACGCCGGAGCCGACCCGGTCTATCGGGACGAGTACGGCTACGGACCTCATCTCGACCGCGACAACGACGGCATCGGCTGCGAGTAGCGAGTTCGCACTTGTGCAGGTAGATGGCACTGATTTGTCTGCACAAGTGCGGTCTCGGCGGGCGGATACGCTCATCCGGTGAGACGACGCCAGCAACCGCCCCTGGCGAAGCGGTACGGTCTCGATCCCGCCCGAATTCGGATGCCCGAGGACGGCCCCTGGCTCACTGTTCGTGACTTCCTCACCGCTACGGAGTCACGCATTCCCCCGCACCGGATCGACGCCATGCTCGCCGCCGGTGACATCGTCGACATGGCCGGCCCCATCTCCTTCGACGCTCCATACGTTCCCGGCGAGGCGGTCTGGTTCCACCGCGACCTACCGTCGGAAACCGTTGTGCCGTTCGATATCTCGATCGTGCACCGGGACGACGCGTTGCTCGTGATCGACAAGCCTCACTTTCTGTCGACCATCCCCCGCGGCGGACATATTCTGCAGACCGCGCTCGTACGATTGCGTCTCGAACTCGAACTGCCGCAACTGGTGCCCGCTCACCGGCTCGATCGTGTGACCGCTGGCCTGGTCCTGTTCGTCGTGGATCCGACACTGCGCGGCGCGTATCAAACGCTCTTCCAGGATCGCGAGGTCCGCAAGGAGTACGAGGCAATCGCGCGCTACGACCCGTCGCTCACCCTGCCGACCGTCGTTCGCAGTCGAATCGTCTCGGAGAAGGGGCAATTCACCGCCCACGAGGTCGACGGAGAACCCAACGCGCACACCACCGTCGAACTACTGGAGCATCGAGACGGACTCGGTCGCTATCGACTGACACCGGTGACCGGCCGCACCCATCAACTGCGATTGCACATGAATGCACTCGGCGTGCCCATCCTCGGCGACGATCTCTACCCGACAGCCACCGGCCGAGCCGTCGATGATTTCACCGACCCGCTCCAATTACTCGCCAGTGCAATCGAATTCACGGACCCGATCTCGAAATCGTTGCGACGCTTCGAGACCGGATTGGGCCTGGAGCGTTGGGCCGAGGGTACTCGACCGTCAGGCCCGATCTGATCTGTCCCGTTCTGTCGAGTGAGTGAGTCGTTTGGCGTCGAGCAGTCGAGCATCCGCACGGGCCAGAAGCGAGTCCATGGTGTCGCCGCGCGAACTCACTGCGCAACCCGAGGACCACGCACTGGTGGTGAGCTGCTGAAGACGCCCCACCAGACTGTGGGCACTCTGCTCGTCGATTCCGGGCAGGACGAGGGCGAACTCGTCGCCGCCGATACGCGCGACCACATCGGACGCACGAAGACCTCGCCGAACCTCGGTGACGAATCGAGCCAGCACCCGGTCGCCGGCATGATGGCCGTACTCGTCGTTCACTCGCTTGAAGCGGTCCAGATCGATCATCACCAATGCCAGAGGTGCGCCGGACTTCTCGGCCCAGCGCAGGTACTGACTTCCGTTGCGCTCGAACCCGATTCGGTTCACTGCTCCGGTCAACGAATCCGTCTCGACCTGCCGTTGCAAGCGTCGGTAGAGATAGCTCGCAGATTCCAGACAGAACAACGACGCGAGCATCAGATTGAGCCAGGTGACCGTCAGCGATCCACTGGGGCTGAGCGCAACGCCGATGCCGGACGCCGCAATCGCCACGCCTGCAACCGACCTGGCGACCAGACGACGGAAGAACCATCCCAGATAGCAGGCGAGCAGTGGATAGAAAACAAGGTTGTTGACCGCGACGATCCCTTGGGTGGATGTGCCCATCTGGACCGAGGTGACGCCGATGAACAACAAGCAGCCCAGCAAAGCGATGCTCCGCGGAAACCTCGCACCCATCGCCGCGGGGATCAGAACCACGACGACGGCAACGGCCGTCCAGAGCCACGTCCACCACCGACCGAGAGCACCCGGATCGGAGGTGACGGCATCGAGCACGCCACTGACAGCCACGACCGCCGAGGCGAGCGAGGTGACGTTCGCGAACGGCGGATTCGTCCACAAGCGCGTCTTCAAGTGCAGTAACGGTCGACTGCGGCGCGTCCTCATGGCGACAATTGTGAGCGCAGAACGTAGGACCGGTCGACCGGGGCGGTATCGACGCCTCTCCGCGGCTCCCGGGGCAAACAAAACCGGCCCACCCTCGCGGGTGGACCGGGGTAGAACTTGTGGCGGAAGCGGAGGGATTTGAACCCCCGGACGCTTTTACACGTCTCTCGCTTTCAAGGCGAGTGCATTGGGCCGCTCTGCCACGCTTCCGTGTGCGATCTTAAACGGCCGAGCGGCCCGAGGCCCAATCGCCCCTCACCGTCGCGGTGTCGAGCCGGACGCGTCCATCGCGGCGTCGACCTTCTCGAAGATGTCGCCCAGCACCTCGAGTTCGTGGGGCGAGAGGATGTCGACGAGGTGCTGCCGGACGCCGCGGACGTGCGTGGGTGCCGCCTCCGACAATCGCCGACGCCCTTCCTCGGTGATCACCGCCAGCACGCCTCTGCCGTCGTTGACGCAGGTACTGCGAGACACCATGTCCTGCAGTTCCATTCGCCTGATCTGATGCGTCAGGCGACTTCTCGAGGACAGGACACCGTCGGCGAGCTCACTCATTCGGATGGAGCCGTCGACCGATTCCGACAACATCACCAGGATGCGGTACTCGGCCATCGACAGATCGTGGCGATCCTGCAGATCCTTGTTCAATACCCCCATCAATCGTTGCCCGCCGTCCATATAGGCGCGCCATGCTTTCATTTCCGCAGTGTCGAGCCACTGCGGGTCCCCCCCGGGACCAATGGCTAATTCGGCCGTCACGCGTGTCATCTTAGGCGGGAAATCTACCCACGAGTAGGTTGACGCGGTTCGAGGCCCCGTTCGGCGCAGCGCCCTATGGTCGAGGTATGACCGATCCCTACATCGACCCGCCGTACGTTGCCGCCGACGATCGCTACGAGTCCATGCTGCTCCGCCGAGTGGGCTCACGGGGCCCCCGACTTCCTGCGGTGTCGTTGGGACTGTGGCACAACTTCGGCGACGACGTACCGCTGATGAACCAGCGCGCGATCTTGCGTCGCGCATTCGATCTCGGCATCACGCATTTCGATCTGGCCAACAATTACGGCCCGCCGTACGGCAGCGCGGAGAAGAACTTCGGCCGCATCTTCTCCGAGGATTTCGCCGGATATCGCGATGAGCTGATCATCTCGAGCAAGGCCGGCTGGGACATGTGGCCCGGCCCTTACGGCTTCGGTGGCTCTCGCAAATACCTGCTGTCCTCGCTCGAACAATCGTTGACCCGAATGCGACTCGACCACGTCGACATCTTCTACAGCCATCGGCCCGACCACGACACCCCGATCGAAGAAACAGCAGGCGCACTGATCAGCGCTGTGCAGCAGGGCAAAGCCCTGTACGCGGGCATCAGCTCGTACAAGCCCGAGGGCACGCAGAAGATGGCGGACCTGCTCGCCGATGCGGGTGTTCCCCTGCTGATCCATCAGCCCAGCTACTCGATGGTCAATCGGTGGATCGAACCCGAACTGCTCGCTACCCTCGACGCGGTGGGCGCGGGCGTCATCGCCTTCTCGCCTCTGGCCCAGGGCATGCTCACCGACAAGTACCTCGACGGTGTTCCCTCGAATTCGCGAGCGGCGCAGGGCAAATCGCTGAATCCGGACTGGCTCACCGACGACCACATCGAGCATCTCCGGGCGTTGAACGACATTGCCGCCACCCGTGGCCAATCCCTCGCGCAGCTCGCCCTGAGCTGGGCCCTGCGCGACCCACGCGTGACCTCGGTACTGATCGGCGCATCGAGCGTCGAACAGCTCGAGAACAACGTGGCGGCTTTGAAGAACCTGGACTTCACCGACGCCGAACTCGCCGAGATCGACACGCATGCCGAGGACTTCGGAATCAATCTCTGGGACCTGTAAAGGTGCCTGCGGCAGTGGTGCGGCTCTGCCTGCGGGTCGTTCCGCAGGCTCCACTCCCGGGTGCTCCAGAGGGCACCTAACCGCACCACTGCGCCGGAGGCGCACTATGGAGACATGCGTGCCATCACACTGAAAGAATTCGGCGATCCCGACGTCATGGAATGGACCGAGGTCCCCGACCCCCGCCCCGGCCGCGGACAGGTGATCATCGATGTCTCGGCCACCGCCGTCAACCGCGCCGACCTGATGCAGCGTCAGGGCAATTACCCACCGCCTCCGGGTGCCAGCGACATCCTCGGACTCGAGTGCTCGGGCATCATCTCCGAACTCGGTGAGGGCGTCAGCGGCTGGAACGTCGGAGACAGGGTCTGTGCACTGCTGGCCGGCGGCGGCTACGCCGAGCAGGTCGCCGTACCCGCCACCCAACTCTTCCCCATTCCGCAGGGCCTCGATCTACATGTCGCAGCGGCACTTCCGGAAGTCGCCTCGACGGTGTGGTCCAACCTGGTGATGGACGCACACATGCGTTCGGGGCAGGTACTGCTCATCCACGGCGGCGGCAGTGGAATCGGCACGCACGCAATCCAACTGGCCAAACAGATGGGCGTAACCGTCGCCGTCACCGCCGGATCCAAGTACAAGCTGGACATGTGCGCAGACCTCGGAGCCGACATCCTGATCGACTACAAGAACCAGGACTTCGTCACCGAGATCCGTTCACAGACAGAGGATCACGGAGCAGACCTGATCCTGGACAACATGGGCGCGAAGTACCTCGACCGCAACCTCGACGCATTGGCCATGGACGGCACCGTCGTCACCATCGGAATGCAGGGCGGAGTGAAGGGCGAGCTGAACTTCGGCAAACTCCTCGCCAAGCGCGGCTCGGTACACGCAGCCGGATTGCGCGGCCGACCCGAAACCGGGCCGTCGAGCAAAGCGAACATCGTCGCGGACATGACCGCACACCTGTGGCCGATGATCTCCGAGGGCCGCGTGACCGCCGTCGTGCACGCTGAGATCCCGATAACCGAAGCGGCGCAAGGACATCGAATGCTCGACGAGGCCGAGACCATCGGAAAAGTGATTCTGCGAATCCAGTAGCGCAGCTCAGCGGTCGTGGCGGAACCTCGTAGTGGGCTACGAGGCCGGAGTGGAGCCTGCGGAACGACCCGGAGGCTCCTCGTGCGCGTGCGGCACAGCCGCTCTCAGAGGGCGAGGGCGGTGAGCGCTTTGACGAGTTGATCGATCTCGTAGCGGGTGGTGTACGGAGCCAGACCGATGGTGACGGCACCACCCTCGTCGTTGACGCCCAACGCGTCGAGCAACCGACTACCGCCGTGGACTCCGCTGACACTGCCGATTCTGGCCTGCGCGAGTTGCTCGGACACCTTCACCGCTGGCATGCCCTCGACGGTGAAGCTCAGAGTGGGGATGCGCGTCGGTGCATTGCCGAGCACCATCACGTGGTCCAGCGAACCGAGCGCCTTCATCAGGTAATCGAACAGACCGTCGTGGTAGTGCTGCAGCGATCCGATCGACAGCTCGAGGCGCTCGCGACGCGTCCCGGTCGCTGCGTCGTCGAGATTGGCCAGGTAGTCGATGGACGAGACCACGCCGGCCAACAACGCGTACTGGTGACTGCTGACCTCGAGCCGCGCCGGCCCCTTGGCCGACGGATTGAGCGACATCGACGGCAACTGTTCCAGCAGCGTCGGATCGCGGAAGATCAACGCACCGACCGACGGCCCACCCCACGCGGCGGTGTCGATCGCGACGATGTCGGCCCCGAGTTCCTTGATGTCGACGTGGGCGTAGGGGGCAGCTCCGGCCGCGTCGACCACGATCAGCCCACCGACCTCGTGCACCAGATCCGCCGCGACCCGAACATCGGGCGCACTACCGACGATCGGCGACGCAGCAGTGACCGCGACGAGCCGAGTGGTGGAGGTGATCAGATCGTCGAACTGCCAGGTGGGCAACTCGCACGTATCGATCTCTACCTCGGCCCATCGGACATGCGCGCCCGACCGGCTGGCCACCCGCAGCCACGGTGCGACGTTCGCTTCCTCGTCCAGACGCGAGAGCACCAGACCGGTTCCCAGGCCCAGCCGCGAGCTCATCGAATCCGCCAGCCAGGACAGCAACGTCGCGCGGTCCGGGCCGATGACGACACCGGACGGATAGGCACCGACAAGATCGGCGATCGCGACGCGGGCGGATTCCAGCAGAGCTGCACTGCGCTTGGCCGAGGTGTTGCCGGCCGAATGATTGGAGGCACTGTGCCGAAATGCGGTGGACACAGCGGTCGACACGCGGTCCGGGATCAGCATCCCCAGCTGGGGGTCGAGATGAATCCACCCGTCACCGAGCGAGGGGATGGAACCTCTCACTCGCGCGACGTCGTAACCCATGCCGGACACTCTAAGCGCCGACCGGTGAAGCATGTGTTCCACGTCCTGTTTCCCCAGGGAACGGTTGCACACCTCGCACGCTCGATCCTCCCGGCCTCCACTGTTCCCGACGACCGAACCAGGATAATCGCCCCTGACGATCGCGCAACGGCGAGCGAGGCGTAATGATGGATATATGACTCAATCCGAGCCGAACAGCGCGCCCGATGACCATGTCGTTGTGATCGGCCCCAACGGGGAACCGCTCGCCCTGAGCCGCGAGGAAGCGACGGCCGCTGCGGCCCGCGCCGCCGGATCCTCCGCGAACGAAGGATCGGACGATGGATCGGGCCTGTCGGAGATGGTCGAGCAGCCCGCGAAGGTGATGCGCATCGGCACGATGATCAAGCAGCTGCTCGAGGAGGTGCGCGCCGCGCCGCTCGACGACGCGAGCCGGACGCGGCTGAAGGAAATCCACAAGTCGTCCATCCACGAACTCGAACAGGGCCTCGCACCGGAACTGCGCGACGAGCTCGAGCGCCTGGTACTGCCCTTCGGCGACGACGTCGTCCCCACCGACGCGGAACTGCGCATCGCGCAGGCTCAGCTCGTCGGCTGGCTCGAAGGTCTGTTCCACGGCATCCAGACGGCCCTGTTCGCTCAGCAGATGGCCGCGCGGGCTCAACTCGAACAGATGCGGCAGGGCGCGTTGCCTCCCGGTGTGATGGGTGCCCCGGGTGGCGGGAGCGGAGCCGGCGGGAACCACGGCGGCGGCGGTACCGGCCAGTATCTCTGAGCAGGTAGTGTCGACCGTCGTGTCGGCACCAGCGAAGGATCCCGAGAGCGAGGCAGGAGACCAGATGCCTGCTCCGGTTTCGGACTCACAGACTTATCGGCGCGCTTTCGGCGACCTGAAAACCGGTTTCAACCAGCGCGAGCTGTGGCTGCATCTCGGTTGGCAGGACATCAAGCAGCGGTACCGCCGGTCGGTGATCGGTCCGTTCTGGATCACCATCGCCACCGGCGTGCAGGCCATCGCGATGGGTCTGCTGTATTCGGTCCTGCTCAACATCGATCTGCGCGAGTTCCTGCCACACGTCACCGTCGGCCTGATCGTCTGGGGACTGATCAGCGCCGCGATCCTCGAAGGCGGAGACGTCTTCGTCGCGAACGAGGGCTTGATCAAACAGCTGCCCAGTGCGCTGAGCGTGCACGTCTATCGCCTGGTGTGGCGTCAGCTGCTGCTGTTCGGTCACAACATGCTGATCTACGTGATCATCATCGCGATCTTCTGGCCCGAGGGCGGGCTGCACTGGACCGTGATCTTCGCGATCCCCGCGCTGGTGCTGATTCTGCTCAATGCCGTGTGGGTGTCCATTCTGTTCGGCATCGTCGCCACCCGCTACCGCGACATCGCCCCGATCCTCGGCAGCTTCGTGACGCTGATGTTCTTCATGACGCCGATCGTGTGGACCACCTCAGGCCTGCAGTCCATGGGCGGCGAGGCCGCGAACCGCGCCAAGCTCGTCGAGATCAACCCGCTCTTCCACTACCTCGACATCATCCGGGCCCCACTGATCGGCGAGGATCAGCAGGCGTACCACTGGTACATCGTGCTCGGGTTCACCGTCGTCGGCTGGGCGCTGGCCATCGTCGCACTCAAGAAGTACCGGGCCCGCGTGCCCTACTGGGTTTAGGGGTATTCGAGTTGTCCATCAGCATCAGCACTCACGACGCGTGCGTCGACTTCCCGATCTTCGACGCCAAGACGCGGTCACTGAAGAAGGCGTTCCTCGGCAAGGCCGGTGGTGCGATCGACCGCAACTCGTCCGACGTCGTCGTCGTCGAAGCTCTCAAGAACATCACGATGAACCTGAAGGACGGCGATCGCGTCGGACTGGTGGGTCACAACGGTGCGGGCAAGTCGACGCTGCTGCGGCTGCTCTCGGGCATCTACGAGCCGACGCGAGGCAGCGCCACCATCCGCGGCCGCGTCGCGCCGGTGTTCGATCTGGGCGTCGGTATGGACCCCGAGATCTCCGGCTACGAGAACATCATCATCCGTGGCCTGTTCCTCGGGCAGACGCGCAAGCAGATGCTCGCGAAGATGGACGAGATCGCCGACTTCACCGAACTCGGCGACTACCTCGACATGCCGCTGCGGACCTACTCCACGGGCATGCGCGTGCGCGTCGCGATGGGCGTGGTCACCAGCATCGACCCGGAGATCCTGCTGCTCGACGAGGGCATCGGAGCCGTGGACGCGGAATTCATGAAGAAGGCGCGTCACCGCCTGCAGGAGTTGGTGAAGCGCTCGGGAATCCTGGTGTTCGCCAGCCACTCCAACGAATTCCTGGCTCAGCTGTGCGATACCGCGATGTGGATCGATCACGGCCAGATTCGGCAGCAGGGCGGCATCGAGGACGTGGTGCGGGCATACGACGGTGACGACGCGGGAGACCACGTCGCGCAGATCTTGAAGGAGATCGAGCGGGAGGATGCAGCCGGTGGCTGACAAGATTGTCGGGGTCATCGTCACGCACAAGCGGCGTGAGTTGTTGGCTCTCTCCCTCGATGTCATCGGTGCGCAGACGCGTCCGCTCGATCATCTGGTCGTCGTCGACAATGCCGACGAGACCGCCGTACGCGAACTGGTCGAATCGACCGACCTGCCGACGACGTATCTCGGCTCGCAGCACAATCTGGGTGGTGCGGGCGGGTTCGCACTCGGGATTCTGTATGCGCTCTCGCTCGGCGCGGATTGGGTGTTCCTCGCCGACGACGACGGCCGCCCCGAGGGCCCGAAGGTGCTCGAGACCCTTTACGACTGCGCTCTCACCCACGGCCTCGACGAGGTCTCCCCCGTCGTCTGCGACATCGAGGATCCGGACCGGCTGGCCTTTCCGCTGCGCCGCGGCGTCGAATGGCGTCGGCTGCGGTCCGAATTGATCGACCCGGCGAACCCGGACGACGACCTTCTCGAAGGCATCGCCTCGCTGTTCAACGGAGCACTGTTCAAGGCGTCGACGATCGACGCAGTGGGCGTGCCCGATCTACGCCTGTTCGTGCGCGGCGACGAGGTGGAAGTGCATCGCCGATTGCAGCGATCGGGCCTGAAGTTCGGCACGTGCTTGACGACCGCCTACGTGCATCCCAACGGGGCCGAGGAGTTCAAGCCGATCCTCGGCGGCCGGATGCACACGCAGTACCCGGAGGACGCGACCAAGCGCTACTTCACGTACCGCAATCGCGGCTACCTGATGTCGCAGCCCGGTATGCGAAAGCTGTTGCCGCAGGAGTGGATTCGGTTCACCTGGTTCTTCCTGATCACCACCCGTAACCCGAAGGGTCTGGCCGAATGGTTCCGGTTGCGCGGGCTGGGGCGTCGGGAACACTTCCGTAGGCCCTAGCACCGCTCGTCATGGGGTGCGCGGACCCGCGTGATACCGCTACCGTGTGCCCATGACGGAACCTCGGAAGCTCGCTGATCGCATCAAGTCGTCGGCACGGGAGAAGCTTCAACGGGCGATCGGCGAGGTTCTGGCTCAGCAGACCGCTCAGCTGGCCGAACAGACCAGCGATCAGCAGGCGAAATTGCTCGACGTCCTCGAACGCCAGCGGCGTGAGATCGACGATCTGCACGCGTTCATCCGCGGCCTCGAGATGCGGATGCGTCGCGATATTCCGTACGCCTCCGACGTCGAAGCAGCCGCCCAGAGCGCGGAATTCGCCGAAGAGATGATGCCGCAGGCCCCCACGTTCCTGCGGCCGCACGCGACGCTGCGGTTCGCCCTCGGCGAGGTATCCATTCGCGGCATGGCACTCGAATTCGGCGTCGCCAGCGGAACGACGCTCGAGATCATCGCCGAGGAATTGAGCTCACGCAAGGACATCACCGTCGTCGCCGGATTCGACGTGTTCTCCGGCCTCCCCGAAACCTGGCGCACCGGTTTCCCGAAGGGTCTCTTCGAGCAGGACACCATCCCCGAAGTGCCGGGCGCACAGATCGTCCCCGGGTTGTTCGAGGACTCGCTGCCGGGCTTCCTGAAGGGCCATCACGAGAAGCTGGCGTTCCTGCACCTGGACGCCGACCTGTACTCGTCGACGGTCACCGTGCTGGATCTGGTGGCCGATCGACTCGCGGTGGGCACGGTGATCGTGTTCGACGAGTACTTCAACTTCCCCGGCTGGCGCAACCACGAGTACCGGGCGTGGACGGAATTCGTCGCACGCACCGGTACCGAGTTCGACTACCTCGGCTACACCGCCGACAACGAACAGGTCGTCGTACGCATTCGCACGGCCCCGACAGTTCGCGCGAAATAGCTACTGGCCGTAGAGGCGAGCCCAGTTCTCTCGGCTTGTCAGCTCGGGCACCGCTGCGCGGTAAGACGCAGCGACCGTCGGGGTTTCGGTGCGCAGACGCTTGAGTGCGGTCACGCCGCGCTTGAGCAGCTCGACCGCATGTTGCTTGTTGCGCTGGCGAACTCGGACGCCCTCCTGCGAGCGATCGGTGACGATCGCGTGGGAGAACAGCGAGACGTGCCACCAGTGGGCGTCGTCGGCGGAGATGGCGACCGGACCGGGGTTCACCGTGCCGCGCCACTGATTGAGCATCCGCTTGGCCAACACGGCGAATTCCATGCTCTTCTTCGGGTGCGGTCCCGCGGGGGTGATGAACATATCCGCCGGACGCACCCCGGGAACGTCGTTGGCGTTGTGCCGCTTGGTTTCTCCGTACGCAGCACGTTCGCGTCGGATGGAACCGGCAGCGTCCATGCCGCCGTCGAGCAGATTTTCCGGACCGGCCAGGAAGTCCTCGACGGCCTTGATCAGCGTGTACGCCATGCCGTACTGCATCGACACCAGGTACCGCAGCAGATCGGTGAACAGCTGCTTGGCGAGCGTCCTACCGTCGAGCTCGATGTGCAGGGCGGCGGTGATCATGCCGTTGCGCAGGTTGAAGTAGCGGTGCCACTCGTCCCAGTCCTTCCACGCGAAGTCGGCATGCCATACAGCTGCACCGGGCAGCGTGACTGTCGCGAAACCATTTGCACGAGAACGGTATCCGTACTCGATGTCGTCCCACTGGAAGAACAGCGGCAGCGGGTAGCCGACCTGGCCGACGATCTCGGACGGGATGAGGCACGACCACCAGCCGTTGTAGCCGGCGTCGACGCGAACGTCCTGCTGGCGCTTGCGCTTGAACGCGCTCTTGTCCGAAATTGCGTTCTTGACGTGCACTCCGGCTTCGAGCTTCTGCAGGTTCGCCACCTCGGCACCGACATGCACGCGATCGGGGTGCAAGAGGTAGAGCATCTGCGCGCCGATGATCGCCGGCTCGACGGTCATGTTGGCGAACGAGTTCATCCGCACTATCGCCTCGGGCTCGCACAGCACGTCGTCGTCCATGAAGATGACGTTGGCCGGATCGCCGCCCTTGCCCTGCACCTCGTACAGCCCGCGGGTGAATCCGCCCGCACCGCCGAGGTTGGGCTGGGTGATGTAGACGAGCTTGTCGCCGAGCTCGGCCGCCACGCGCTGGAACTTCTCGCGCGTCTGCACCTGATCGGTGCCCTGATCTACGACGTAGACGTTGTCGACCCCGAGCAGGGCGATGGGATCGTCGGCCATGGCAGCGACGGTGTTGGCGCAGTCGTCCGCGCGGTTGAACGTGCAGATCACCACCGAGGTGGGACGCAGCTTCTCCGGCGCGGCGACGGTCCACTCCGCGTCCTGTACCGACAACTCGCTCGATGTGGTGGTGAAGCGGACGTACAGCGCGCCGCCGTCGAGGAACTGCGTCGTGGCGACGGGAACGGCCAACTGAGTCGACGAGTTCGCGGAATCGACCGTTGTACTGGCCATCGTGCGCTCGTGGCCCTTGTAGTCCGTGCCCACCAGATCGATCCGCCCGGCACCGGCGACGGTCGCACGGAACACAACCTCGGTGACGGTGGTCCACCGCTGCCAGTAGCTGGCCGGGAACCGTCCGAAGTAGCTGTTGGTGTGCAGCACGCTGCGCTTGGCGATACGGACGCCCGTACGGGTGCGCTCGGCATTTCCCTTACCGACAGAGCTGTACATATCGGCACTGACCAGGGGCGACGGGCCGTCGAACAGCAGTCTCTGAACTGTCAGTTCGGGCTCGCCGTCACCGCCGGCAACAGCCGACACATCCGATGGCGAGCCGAGACGATCGAGAGCAGTGCCGTCCATACCGAGAAGTACCCCATCCAGTTCGAGTAGTGGCTCTGTGCGGTCGTGGAGAGAAGAAGACCACTGACCATGGTTGCACAGGCCCCGACCGATCTGTCCGACGCTCGCCGTCTACTTCGCTTCCTGCACCCTCGCCATCAGCACGCGGGCGGCGTCGGCGGGGTGCGTGTACGGCCACCAATGGCCGGCATCGACTCGATCGACGCGCAGATCGGGGATCCATCGATCGAGACCGTCGGTGAGGTTGGTCGACAGCATGCGGTCGTGTGACGGTACGACCACGGTGGTCGGGACCGCGCACCGTGGAGCAGGCCCGCGGAGCACACGCCGCAACACGTTCGCCCGGTAGAGGGCGATGCCGCGCTGCTGGTCGGCCACCGTCGGGGTCGGCTCACCCTCGACATTCAGCCGTGCCAACAAGTCCGGTACCCGTGTGCCCAGAACGGGCACATGAAACCCGAAGACGTACCAGGACCGGGCCAACTGCCCGATCAACGACGGCCATCGATGCGGCCGCACCAGCCGCGCCCGTGCCACCTGCCTCAGATGATCCAGACTGGGTCCGGACACCGATGTGTACGACGCGAACACGGTCGATGCGCGAGGCGAGGCCATCGCCTCCCACATCTGGACCGAACCCCAGTCGTGGGCGAAGACGTGCACCTTCCCGGTGAGGTCAGGAATCGACTCGACCACCGCGAAGGCGTCGCGCGCCAGCTGCTCGATGGACACGTCCGCCTCGTGCTCGAGCGTGGATGCTCCGCTTCCTCGTGTGTCGTAGGCGATCACCCGAACCTGGTCGCCGAGCTCGGCGATCAGCGGATCGAACACGTGACGGTTGTCGGGGTATCCGTGCACCAGCAGCACTGTGGACTTCGCCGCCGGGTCCCCGTATTCGAAGACGGTAAGCTCGGCACCCGGAGTGCGCACAGTCCAGTGGGTCATCCCGCGTCGCTCAGTGCGTACAGAGTGCCGCCGCGTAGCAAGTGGGCGATCATCCTCAGCCGCATGGCCTCCTGCTCGGGTTGCGGATGCACCACCGCGGCCAACGCCTCGCCGTCGAGCAGATGCACCACGCTGAAGACCACCGTCTCCAGATGGCGTGGATCGATCACGCCGGCGACCGGTAGCGTGCGAGCGAGTTCGGCGATCTGCTCGTGGTACCGAACGGTGAACGGCTGCAGCCTCTCTCGCAACTCCTCGTCACTACGGGCCGCGGTCAACAGCTCGTACCAGGCACCGTTGATCGGAGCGCGGCACGCAGCCCTGAGCAGTTCGAGGCAGTGCTCGATCGACGCGCTCCCGAAACCGGACAGGCCACGGCGAAACTCCACGAACTGACGTCGCCGAACCTCGTCTGCTGCGGCAACTATCAGGTCCAGCCTGGTGTCGAAATGCCGAAACATGGCACCGGAAGACACCCCTGCGCGGCTGACGATCTCACTGACACTGGTTGCGGCATAGCCCTTCTCGCACAACGACTCGATGGTCGCGTCGAGCAACTTTCCGATCGTCTCGGTCCGACGCTGCAGTTGACTCGGGCTCACACACGCTCCCGTCGACGCGGAGCCGTCGGGGTGCCGGCCCGCAGGAAACTACCTGCCCGCTCCGACACACCGAACCAGGGAGCAAAGGTGCCACCGGAGAACACCACTCGGCCTGCGACCAGGGTGGCGGCCACGGCCCGGTCGTTGCGGTTGACCATTCGACTCAGGCCACCGAACTCCGGCATGGTCTCCTCCCGGTAGGCCAGGACCTCCTCGTCCAGCCCCTCCGGATCGATCACCACGATGTCGGCGCGATCCCCCACCCGCACGTGTCCGGCGTCGAGACCGTAGAAGTCGGCCAGCTCGCCGCTGAGCTTGTGCACGGCCTTCTCGACCGTCATGAACGGCTTACGATCGCGCTGCGCATCGTGCACGCGGTGCAACAACCGGATGCCGAAGTTGTAGAACGCCATGTTGCGCAGATGAGCGCCGGCGTCGGAGAAACCGACGGTCACCCCGGGCTGGTTGATCAGCTTGTCCATCTGCCGCTTGCGATGATTGGCAACAGTGGTGTGCCAGCGCAGCTTTCGGCCGTGCTCGACCACCAGATCGAGGAATGCGTCGACCACGTGCACACCGCGCTCGGCCGCGACCTCCGCGACGTTCTTGCCGACGACCGACGCGTCGGGGCACTCGGTGATCTCGGCGTCGGCGAAGTCTCGATGCCACACGCGCGAGCTGAACTTCTTCTCGAAATCGGCACGGAACCAACGGCGGTAGGCCTCGTCCGAAAGCAACTCGTTGCGGCCCAACTCTTCTCGTAGATGCAGCGCGGCGCGGCCCGAACCGAACTCCTCGAACACCACCAGGTCGATGCCGTCGGAATAGACGTCGAACGTGGTGGGCAGGTGCTGCCAGCGGAACTGACCCTTGCCCGGTCCGTTGACGATGCGAGCGAGCGGGCCGAAGATCCGATGGATCCAGGGCGACGCCTTCGCATCGGCCGCGGCCAGCAGCGAGATCTTGAGCGGAGTGCGTCCGATTCCGGTGGCGGAGGCGAGGAAGAACAGCATGTCGTATTTGGTGTTCAGGTTCGGAATGCTCTGCAACAACCGACCGCGTCGACGCAGAATCTTGTGCAGAGAACGAAATTCGCTCCAGCGCGCGTACGAGGACGGCAGGGAACGAGACCGGTATCGATCGCCGTCCAACTTGTCCCACGGGTTCGTCATGGTCGACATTCCGAGCAGCCCGGCGTCGAGCGCCTTCTCGAGCGCCTCGGACATGGCGCGCCACTCCTCGCGGGTGGGCTTCTGACTGCGATCGGTCGAGCGGTCCAGACCCATGACGTGCGCACGGAGATCCGAATGACCCACCAACGCAGCGATATTGGGGCCGAGGGGCAGGCGCTCGAGCGCTGCGATGTACTCGTCGGGACTGGTCCACGTCTTGTGCGTATCGACGGCCTTGAGCACATGATCGCGCGGCAGCGCCTCCACCCGACTGAACAGATCAGCGATGTCGACCGGAGTGGAGTAGAGCGTCGACAACGAACAGTTCCCCAGCAGAACCGTCGTGACCCCGTGCCGAACGGACTCCTCTAGACCGGGCCCGACGAGCACTTCCGCGTCGTAATGGGTGTGCACGTCCACGAAGCCCGGGGTGACCCACTTACCGGTGGCGTCGACCACCTCGGTCGTCGGGCCCGCCTCGAGCGGAGTGGACGACACGGCCCGTACGACACCGTCGACGATGCCCACATCGGCTCGCACTCCTGGACCGCCGGACCCGTCGTAGACGGTGCCGCCGGTGATGACGACGTCGAAAGGAATGTTCGAGCTCAATGTGACCTCCGTCATAGGATGACGAAACTCTAACTTAGAGAGTGATCACTCGCAATAGCCGTACCGAGTCGGCCGTCTCGCGATCACCTGCGTGTTTCGCGCGTCGACGTTTCGGTTCCTGGACACCTCGAGAGATACAGTCGAGTGTCTTTGCCCGAACTCACGGAGTTGACCCTTGACCCCCACGGATACCCACATCGCGCGCGCCGCCCTGCCCGACAGCAGGAGAGAGCGCCTCGCGTGGGGAGCAGCGGTCGCTGCAGTGGTGGTCCTCGGCTATCTCCTGGTGCTCAGCGTCGATCCCCGTTTCTTCTACATCGACGACACCGAATCCGGAGCCATTCCCAACTGGCTTCAGCTCGGACGCATCATGCGCGACGGCCACTTTCCGTCCCTCGTGCTCGATCAGTGGATGGCCGGCAACTACCCGGTCGAAGGCCAGGGCGGCCTGTGGAATCCCGTGCAGATGGCGATCAACTACATCTCGCCGTCGATCGACAACCTGGTACTGCTGGCAACGGTCGTCAAACTGGGCTTCTCGATTCTGTTGGCCTGGGGCGTGTTTCGAGTCGCCCTGGCCTACGGAGCGCGAGCCAACTGGGCTGCGGTAGCGGGCGCGAGCGCACCGTTCGTCGGGTTCACGCTGTTCTTCGAGAACACCTCGTGGGTGACCGCGCTGATGGGCACGGCGTGGATCATGAACGCCTGGGCGAGCTCGGTGTCCTACGCCCGCGGTCGCAGCGGTCCGATCGTGCCGTTCGCCTTCCTCTACCTCGCCATCAGCGTGGGATACGTCCACGCCGCGGTGATGGCCGGAGTGATGATCGGATCCGTCGCCATCGGCGAACGACTGTTCCAGCGGCTGTGGCGTCCGGCACTGAAGGTGTGCGCGGTAGGTATCGCTGCCGCCGCGTGCGGGGCCGTCACCTTCCTGCCCGGCGTGCTCACATCCGCGGTCACCTGGCGTAGCGGCGACGAAGGCACGTTCAACGACAACTTCCTGACCGCACCGTGGTCGGAATCGCTCACCGCGAGCATCCCGACCGCCGTGACGAGCATCGAATCCTGGGCGGGCGAAACCACCGAATCGCCGGTCACCTACATCGCCTGGTTCGTGGTGCCCGCGCTGGCGTTCATCGCGTGGCGTCGGGTACCCGCGGCTCTGCGCGAGCTGGCCGCACCACTGATCATGCTGGCGTTCGCCTTGATCTTCACCGCAGGTCCCAGCGACATCGGACCGATCCGCTGGCCCGCCCGCATTCTGCCGTTCGTCGCCCTCGTCGCACTGATTCTCGTGGTCACCCTGATCAGCCGGTACGGAACCCTCGACAAGCTGCGGCCGCGGCTGCTCGCGGCCGGCCTGCTGACGCTGGTACTGCTGCTTCGCGCCGGCTCGTCGGGTCCGGAATTCTTCGGTCGCCACGTCCTCGCTGCGCTGGTGATCCTGCTCGTCGGCGCGCTCGCTCTGCTGCTGGCCCACCGCTTCTCCACCCGGGCGACTGCGGCGCTGCTCCTCGTGACGATCGCGCCGGTCGCGATGTACCAGGTGGCCACCTACGAACCGCCCTTCGCCAAGTGGTGGCTGCCTACCTCCCAATCCGAAGCCAAGGCCGAGTTCCCACAGTGGCAGGGCGCGACTCTGCAACTCGGTAGCCGTGCGCTCACCGAAACCGCAGCCGACGGACCCGACGACCCCCGGCTGCCCTGGCACTCCCAGGTGTACGGCAACTCCGCCAAGATCATGGGCCTGGACTACGTCAACGCGTACACCCCCGTCGGCTATCTCGACTTCGCCAACCTGCTGTGCTTCGAGCACGAGGGATCGACCTGCACGGACGCCTTCCGGCGCGTGTTCGAGATCGAGCCGTACACCGGCAAGACGTACGCCGACCTGATGCAACTCGATCGAATCGCGCTGCAGAAGAATCAATATCCGCTCGCGAACTCCCGGCCCGCACCCGCAGGCTGGATGTGGGTGACCGCGCCCACGCCCGAGTCCGCTCGCCAGATCTACGTCCTCGAACGCGTCGACGGGTTGCTTCCCGCGTCGTCGGGACGCGTCGTCGCGACCGTGAACGCCACGGCCGAACCCCGATCGTCCGACGCGGACTCGGAGCACGTCGACGTCAGCGCACCCAACGGTGGCAGCGTCGTGTTCTCGCGTCTGGCCTGGCCCGGCTACACCGCGACACTGAACGGTGAGGAGCTGCAGACGAAGGGGCTGGCCGACATCTTCCTCTACGTCGACCTGCCGCCCGGCACCGAGAACGCGGACCTGCACATCACCTTCCGACCGCCCGGCGAACGACTCGGACTGGCCGCGATGGCCGGCGGGACGCTGTTGCTGGTCGGCCTGGTGGTGCTCGATGTGCGACGGCGCAGAATCTCCTCTGCGCCGGAGTTCGGTGGAGAGCCCGAAAGCGGTTAGGCTCAGACCTCGTGATGTCCGACGACTCTGCTGCTGATCCGCACCGCATCTCCATCGTGGTACCGGTCTACCAGGGCGAACGGACGCTCAGCGCGTTGATGGACGAGATCCTTCCGCTGACGCAGGTGACACATACTCCCCTCGGGCGGCCGATGATCGTCGAGGAAGTTCTGCTCGTCTTCGATCACGGCCCCGACAACTCTGCCGCGGTGATTCGCCAGCTCACGGCCGCGCACACGTTCGTTCGCGGGGTGTGGCTGAGCCGAAATTTCGGTCAGCATCCCGCCACCCTCGCCGGCATGGCCTCGAGCGGCGGCGAGTGGATCGTCACGATGGACGAGGACGGACAGCACGATCCGGCGGCGATCGGCGGCATGCTGGATACTGCCCTCGACCAGCAGTCCACCGTCGTCTACGCCAAGCCCACCAACGTCGCACCGCACGGGATGTGGCGCAACGCAGCCTCCAAGGGTTCGAAGTGGCTGATCGCCAAGGCGCTGGCCGGGGACAACACCATCGACTACCAGAGCTACCGCCTGGTGCTCGGTGAAGTCGGTCGCTCCGTCGCCGCCTACGCCGGTTCCGAGGCGTACCTGGACATCGCACTCGGCTGGATCGCAGGCGACGTCACGACCAGCCCGGTGGCGTTGCGCGAAGAGGTGGACCGTCGATCGGGCTACCGACTGCGTACCTTGCTCTCGCACTTCTGGCGGATGGTGCTCTCGAGCGGCACGAAGGGCCTGCGACTGGTCAGCTTCATCGGCATCGCCTTCGCGGTACTCGGCCTCATTCTGGTGGCGTACGTACTGGTGTCGTACTTCGTCTTCGATTCGGGCGCCGAGGTACGAGGCTGGGCATCGACGATGGTGATCCTGTTGTTCGGCTTCGGAGCAACACTGTTCTCTCTCGGTGTGGTGGCCGAGTACGTGGGCGTGAACGTCAAGACGGCCATGGGCAAACCGCCGTACCTGATCGTCACCGATCCCGGAAACGGCCCGCTCGGACGCACCGCGCCATCGACCGAACCTGCACCGCCGGCGTGACCGCGACGCACACGTGGATCGTCGGCAGCGGCGGGCTGCTCGGCGCTGCGGTGACCCGGGAGGCCGGTCGTCGCGGGCATCGAGTGCACACCAGCACCATCCCGTGGTCGGACACGGCGTCCGCCGAACAGGCTCTGCTGCAGCGCTGTTCGGAGTTCTTCGACTCCTTCGCAGACGGTACCTGGAACGTGATCTGGGCCGCGGGCGCGGGCGTGAACGGAACCAGTGCAGCACAATTCGCCGAAGAGAACGGCCTGATCCGCACCGTCCTGGCGCACATCGAGGCTGTCGCCGCCGACCGCGCGGGCACCGGAACCGTGTTCCTCGCCTCGTCCGCCGGAGGCGTCTACGCCGGCGCGACGGGCGCCCCACATCACGAGGGAACGAACCCGGTTCCGTTGGGCGACTACGGTTTCGCCAAGCTGCAGTCCGAGGCCATCGCGACCGAGTTCGGTGAACGCACCGGCATCAATGTGGCCATCGGCCGGTTCGCGAACCTCTACGGGCCGGGTCAGAACCTCGCGAAACCGCAGGGCCTGATCTCGCACCTGTGCCGGGGATACCTCATGGCCTCCCCCGTATCCATCTACGTCCCGATGGACACGTTGCGCGACTACCTCTACGTGTCCGACGCGGCCGAGATGGTTGCCGACACCCTTGCCATGTCGGCCACGCGACGAATATCGCCGACGATCAAGATCTTCGCCTCCGGTGAGGCCGTGACCATCGGCTCGATTCTCGGAGCCTGCCGGACGGTGTTCCGCCGTCGACCGAACGTGGTGTTGGCAGCGTCCCCACTGGCGGTGTTCCAAGGTCGCGATCTACGGCTGCGGTCGACGGTATGGCCGCAGATCGATCGCCGAACGCACCGAACATTGCCCGCAGGCATCGCGTCCACCCTGTTCGCGACGCGTCAGGCACTGGCGGTGGGTCGATGACCGAACCACAGACTCCTGCTCCCCCGGCGGGCATGAACGGCGCGCCGGGGCCGCTGATGCGCATCGTCAAGAATCAGAAGATCGCGTTCCTGCTCGTCGGCGGCGTCAACACCGCATTGGGTACCGCGTGGTTCATCCTGTGGCAGTTGCTGATCGGCGAGCAGTACGGATACCACGCCGCGATCGTGCTCGGCTATCTCTGCAACGTGCTGTGCGCGTTCGCGATGTACCGCTACCTGGTGTTCCGCGTGCGGGGTCACTTCCTACGTGATCTGCTGCGGTTCTTCGTCGTGAACTTCGGCGCGTTCGTCGCCAACATCTCCCTGATGACGATCGCCGTGTCCGTCTTCCACTTCCCGCCCATCCCTTCACAATTGGTCGTCACAGCCGTGATGGCAGTCGTCAGCTTCTTCGGCTACCGCGACTTCTCGTTCCGCAGAAAGAGCCAGGCCCCCACATCATGACGCCCCGTGTTTCCGTAGTCGTCCCGGCGTACAACAACGCCGAGTACCTGGCCGAGACCATCGATTCGATTCTCGCCCAGACGTTCACGGACTTCGAACTGGTCATCGCCGATCACTCGTCGACCGACGGAACCCTCGCCGTCGCGCAGAAGTTCGACGACCCACGGATCCGCCTGCTGACAACCCCGGCCGGCGGCGGAGCGCAGGCCAACTGGAACCGCGTCACCGAGGAAGCCACGGGCGAGCTGATCAAGCTCGTCTGCGGTGACGACACCATCGCGCCCACCGCGCTGGACACTCAGGTGCGGGCTTTCGACGACAACCCGTCCGCCGTTCTGGTCGCCGCACAGCGGACGCTGATCGACGCCTACGGCAAGACGGTCATCGCCGCCCGCGGGCTCGGTGGACTGCACGGAACGGTATCGGGCCGAGTCGCCGCTCGAACCGCAGTTCGGGCCGGTGCCAACATCTTCGGCGAACCCGGCGGCGTCATGATGAAGCTGTCGGAACTCCGCGAGATCGGACTGTGGGACAACAGCCATCCCTACCTGATCGACCAGGCCACCTTCATCGCAGTAGCCCTACGCGGCGACATCGTGGCCATTCCGCAGCCACTGGCGTCGTTCCGTATCAACTCGGGACAGTGGAGCGTGGAACTGGCGACACAGCAGGCACGTCAGGCCGCGGACTTCCACCGATCCCTGCAAGCAAGTGACCCGACACTGCTGTCCGACAACGATGTTCGCATCGGCAACGCCAAGGCCCTGATGACCTCGTTCATGCGTCGCGCGGTGTATCTGCTGCTGCGCCATCGGATGTCGCGCTAGGGCAGTACGGACTCTTTGGAGGCGTACACCGCCTCGGTGGCGTCTTTCTGCGGCCGCCACCACTGCTCGTTCTCGCGGTACCAGTCGAGGGTCGCTTTCAAGCCCGCCCGGAAGTCGACATACGTTGGTGTCCAACCCAATTCGGTACGCAGCTTGGTCGAGTCGATGGCGTAGCGCAGATCGTGGCCGGGGCGGTCGGTGACGAAATCGAACGCGTCCGGTGCGTTGCCGGTTTCTTCGAGGATCGCTTCGAGGACGGTGCGGTTGTTCGCTTCGCCGTCGGCTCCGATGAGGTAGGTCTCGCCGATGCGGCCACCGTCGATGATCGCCCAGACGGCGCTGTTGTGGTCGTCGACGTGGATCCAGTCGCGCACGTTCTGCCCTGCCCCGTAGAGCTTGGGGCGTGAGCCGCTGAGGATGTTGGTGATCTGGCGTGGGATGAACTTCTCCACGTGCTGGTACGGGCCGTAGTTGTTGGAGCAGTTGGAGATGGTGGAGCGGACCCCGAACGATCTGGTCCAGGCGCGCACCAGCAGGTCGCTCGAGGCTTTGGTTGAGGAGTACGGGCTCGACGGGTTGTACGGGGTCGATTCGGTGAAGCGTGCCGGGTCGTCGAGTTCGAGGTCGCCGTAGACCTCGTCGGTGGAGATGTGGTGGTAGCGGACGTCGTGTTCGCGGACCGCGTTGAGCAGCGTGGTGGTGCCGATGACGTTGGTGTGCACGAACGGCCACGGGTCGGTCAACGAGTTGTCGTTGTGGGATTCGGCGGCGAAGTGGACGACCAGATCGGTCTCGCGGACGAGGCGGTCCACGAGATCGGCGTCGGCGATGTCGCCGTGCACGAACTCGATACGATCCGCCACCGGCTCGAGGGAGGCCTTGTTGCCGGCGTAGGTGAGCTTGTCGAGCACGGTGACCTGGGAGTCGGGGCGCTGCGCGAGGGTCTGATGTACGAAGTTCGCGCCGATGAACCCGGCCCCACCCGTGACGAGAATTCTCATGTACCGGCACTTTACCGGTGCTGGTCGGCGACGGCCGGCTTTGTCGGGCGCGCGTGCTAGCTTCTCCTCGACTTCGGGGGGAGTGACGATGCGTCTTCGATACATACTGCTGCGTCTCGCGGCATCGGTGGCACTGCTGTTCGGAATCATGTGGGCAATCCCGCAGCTGGCGCCGCAGGTGCCCGAGCCGTACGAGGGGGTACAGACTCTGCCGCCGGTGTCGCCGGAACCCAGGGGCTCGACGACAGCCCCGCCACCAATGCCGCCGGGGTTTCCGTCCATGAACCGGCCGCCACCGAAGATCGAGGTGCCCGACGGCCAACCGCAGCCCATCGCCACCAAATTCGGCTGGACCTACGATATTCCTGCGGACTGGGAAAATTGGAACGACGGTTTCGCGGAGTGGGTCGGCGAGGACGGGTCGACCGCAACGTACGGCGCAATGGGCCTCCACGGTCGATTCGATTGCGAGGGGGGTGAGTTCGAGTCTTCGGCGATCAGCGGAATGACCGGTCGACGTGCCGGGGACTTGACTGTCCTCGCCTATCAGGAAGCGCAGAAGGCGTCGATGATCTTCACCAACCGAGACGGTTCACTGGCACCCACTGTTCAGATCAGCGACCCCAAGTATCTACAGGTCGACGGAGTCCCGGCTGTCCGCTACACAGCCCTGGTGGAAGACATACCGGATTCGCCTTACTGCCCTCCTCCCGGCGCCACATTCGACGTTGTCACCACTACCGGTTTCGCCACGGCAGAGGTCGCGGTCTTCGTCGTACTTGCCGACCGTGATGTCGAGAACGCACTCTCCGATGAGGATGTCGACGGCCTCATCTCGTCACTGAGAAGGACCGCGACGCAATGACCGAACCGCTGATCGCCAGATCCTCGGAAATCGCCGGCCTCGGACATCTTCTCGATCGCATCGGCGGCGACACTCTGGCCAGTCATCGTTATCTGCTCGATCAGGCGGGCCTGAGCGAGAACGTGGTTGGGCAGATTCTGAAACGACTTCAGCCGTACCTCGCACGGTTTCAGGAGATGACACGCACTCGGCAGGTTCACCTGTCCGCCAACTGCGGGGAAATGGGTGCAGAACTCAACAGAGCGGCATGGCTGTATGCCGATCAGGATCAGCGAAACTATGACCTGCTGAACGCTCACACAAGCGCGCCGCCACTACCGGGCATCGATCGTGGCAGCTCGGATCGTGCCGCCGTCGGCCACGTGGACGAATTCGACGGGGCATCCGATTACGGACGGCCCCACGGGATCGACTATCCCGCGCCGAATCCCGTCGTCGACGAAGTCCGAGAGTTACTCGACGATGCCGCGGGCTGGCTCGGAGAGATCGACACAACGATTTTCGAACTCTGCGGGTGGAGCCCCTTGAACGAGGCGACAATGCCGATCACCGGCAACTGGAACGAAATCAGGAGAATCGGCCACGCATATCAGATCGCAGGCGACGCCATGGAAGCTGCGTCGGAGTCGTTCGCGGCAGGTGTGGGGCGCGTAGACGCCTACTGGAACGGCGCTGCCGCACAGGCATTCACCGATTACGCCGACCGACAACTGGCCGCAATGCGATGGGAGGGGCCCGCAGGCCGCACGATTTCCGCGGTCTGTGCAGTGATATCCGAACAACTCCGTGACGCTGCGCTGGCAGTGGTTCGGAAAATCGCCGAACTTCTCGAATCGGAGGTCGCCGTCGACAACGCCCGCGGTGCGTTGAAGGTCATGATCAAGAAGGTACCGATGGTGGGCACGGCCTGGCAGGTCGAAAGTATCATCGAAATCTGCTGGACAGCAATGGATCTGACCAAGGAACTCATTGCGAAGATCGAGCAGGTGGTCGACGACTTCGGCGCGTTCCTCGACGCGCTCGGCGATCCCGAGAGCCAGGTGGGCAAGAAGATCGACGACACGTTACGCCCATTGAACGACTTCCTCGACCACGGCCAGCAGTCCGTCGAAGCGGGAAAGACCGCGGATATCCGACCGGTCCTCGACACTCCGGACGAGGACTTCTCCGTTGGCACCGGCGACGAACCCTGGCGGGACGCATGATCCAGTCACTGCCTCCACACGCCCGAGCCGCGTACGACCGTCTGATGACATCCTGCGGTGAGCTCGAGGCCGCGCGCACGCGGGCCCTGAACACCGATCTGAAAGCTCCGGCGGGAACCCGATACGTCACAGCGGAACTGCTGGCCCGCCTGGCGTCCTCACGCCGGGCATCGGCCGACCTGATCCACTACGCGACCCGCGTCGCGTCGGGTGAATGCAGTTGGGAACGTGTCGAGGTGGACGCAACTCCGGTGCCACCGGAAGTCGAAGAGCTCAAAGCCGATCCGCAGATCGTGTGGCCGGCCGAATGGCCGACTCCGATCACCGAGACCGGAACTTCGCCGTACCGAATCCCGTGGGAGTGATCGGCCGCTGGAACTGTCAGGACCCTCGGACAGTGCGTCCGGCGAAGGCCGCCAACCGCTCGTACGCGTTTGCGCTTTCGGGTGCAGGCTGCTCAGGATCGAAAGCACCGCCTCGTCGTTCGTCGGTCATGTTGGCCGACATGAACACCATCCCCTCCTCCGCCACCGTCTGGTCGAGATCGTCCGTGCCGCGCCCGAGTGCGGTCGCGAGATCCCACGCGTGCACCGAGAGTTCCGCAGCCACCATGCCGAGCGGCAATGGTGAACCTGCATCGATCTCGGCCAGCAGTTCGCGAGTCCGCTCCGTCCACAGCGGAATCGGATCCGACGACGGTTCGGGCGACGCCGACCAATCGATCTCGCCACCCCGAGCCATGGTCACCAAGTTGGCCGCGGTGTTCACCAGGTGGTCCGTCAGCTCGGCGACGGTCCACTCGGTGCAGGGCGTGGCCGATGCGCGTTCGGCTTCGGTCACTGTGGAGAGCAGAGCGGTGACCTGATCGATACCGGTGGAGATCTGGTTCGTTGTCGTCACGTGGCTTGTCCTCGGTTCTCTCGGAAGCTGGGTATGCGGCGAGCGTAAGTGCACCTCGGAGCTCACGCAGCAGAAACGGGGCAGGCACAAGCGAGCGGGTGATCGGAGGGTCTGGAAGACTTCGCGGTCATGCGGGGAATCATTCTGGCGGGCGGCACGGGCTCGCGTCTTCATCCGATCACGATGGGTGTCAGCAAGCAGCTGGTCCCGGTCTACGACAAACCGATGATCTACTACCCGCTCTCGACACTGATCCTGGCCGGGATCCGCGAGATCCTCATCATCACCACCCCGCAGGACGCCGACCAATTCACGCGCCTCCTCGGTGACGGCTCCCAGTTCGGCATCGACTTGACCTACAAGGTCCAACACGAGCCGAACGGTCTCGCCCAAGCGTTCGTATTGGGTGCCGAGCACATCGGCACCGACTCCGCGGCATTGGTGTTGGGCGACAACATCTTCTACGGCCCCGGCCTGGGCACCCAACTGTCGCGTTTCGATCACATCGACGGCGGAGCCGTGTTCGCCTACGAGGTCTCCGACCCCACCGCCTACGGCGTCATCGAATTCGACGACAACCGTAAAGCCATCTCCCTCGAAGAGAAACCGGCGGCCCCGAAATCGAACTACGCCGTCCCCGGCCTGTACTTCTACGACAACGACGTCATCGCCATCGCCCGCGACCTCGAACCGTCCGCCCGCGGGGAATACGAGATCACCGACGTCAACCGCCACTATCTGGAGGCCGGCCGCCTCCACGTCGAAGTTCTCCCTCGCGGGACAGCTTGGCTCGACACCGGCACGTTCGACTCCCTGCTCGACGCCTCGAACTACGTGCGCACCATCGAACAACGCCAAGGCCTCAAGATCGGATCCCCCGAAGAAGTGGCCTGGCGACGAGGATTCATCACCGACGACGAACTGCGCGTGCGCGCCGAGACACTCGTCAAGTCCGGGTACGGCCGCTACCTGCTGGAATTGATCGACCGAGGGAACCGATGACCTTTCGTGAACTGAAAATATCCGGTGCCTACGAGTACACCCCACGTCAGTTCGGCGACGACCGCGGAGTGTTCTTCGAATGGTTCAAAGCGTCGGCGTTCGAGGCCACCACCGGGCGGTCGTTGGAGCTGCTGCAGGCGAACTGCTCGGTCTCCGCCGCCGGGGTCCTGCGCGGGATCCACTTCACCACCAATCCGCCCGGGCAGGCGAAATACGTCACCTGCGCCCGCGGAGCCTTCCTCGATGTCATCGTCGACCTGCGCGTCGGATCACCGACATTCGGGCAGTGGGACAGCGTGCTGATCGACGACGTCGACCGCAAAGCAGTGTTCCTCTCCGAAGGACTCGGCCACGCCATCTTGTCCCTGGAAGACAACTCGACCGTCATGTACCTGTGCTCCCTGGAGTACACCCCGGCCTTGGACCGCGACATCAACCCACTCGACCCCGCCCTGGGCATCGACTGGCCCACCACCGCCCGCGACGGCACACCCCTGACCTACGAACTCTCCGACAAGGACAAAGCCGCCCCCACCCTCGCCGAAGCCCTCGAAAACGGAGACCTGCCGAACTTCTCGTGAGCGGCGGCGACGCCAGATCCGGGCAAACGCGCTCGCATTCGTCAGACGCGCGCAGAATCGCCCCTGACCGCTGACGAGAATGCGCGCATTTGGCAAGTGCGCGCGCGTTTGCGCACTCTCCGACAAGGTCAAAGCCGCACCCACCCTCGCCCAAGCCCTCGAACGCGGAGACCTGCCGAACTTCTCGTGAGCGGCGGGACGAGGCGGCACCACCAGATCCGGGCAAACGCGCTCGCATTCGTCAGACGCGCGCAGAATCGCCCCTGACCGCTGACGAGAATGCGCGCAT